>NZ_JFHC01000025.1 GCF_000698595.1 Caballeronia glathei
GGCGGTCACGTTCGCCGAAATACGCAGCTGCGAGCTGCCGACAGCAATTGTTCGCACTCAAGCGATGTCAAGTTTATCTTTTCCGTGCGCTTCATTGGATACCAAATCAGGTGTGTCCGGCGACAATTACTTTTGCCGGCGCATTGACTCAGGTTTTTTGTTACCGAGCTAGGCTCGTTGCCTCAAGTATTTTGCTACCTGGCAGACGGACTCGTCCGGCAACATACCGCGGGCGACCAGCGCGATTTCGATGGAATCCATCTGCTCCGCGCACTCGGCGAGCATCGCGGGATGATCGTCGAGCGTGTCGACGTTGAGCCCGTGCACGGCGGCCTGCTCCATGCGGTCCTGGTCGCGCGCGACGAGAAAGAAGCGCGCGCCTTTGGCGCCCCATTCGCGGACACCGGCGATGGCGATGGTGGACGTCGCGCCCACGACGACGATATTGTTCATGTGCCGGTGATCTCTTTCCAGAATTGCGACAGCGTGGCCGATCGCGAAGCGATTCGAGCTGCTTGCCGCGAAAATCGGCGGCGGACATGCGCGCGTCCTCGGCCGGATAGATGAGATCGCCCACTTCTTCGATCGCCTCCTCTGGCGGCGGTAATACAGCTCGTTCAACGCGCGCTGCGTGAGCCCGTTGATCAGCGAGACGGGCGGCGTGAACGGAACGGTGCGCTGGTTCCGCTCCTCGACATCGAGCGAGCCGTGTATCGCGTGATCGCCCAGCGGTTACTCTCGAGCTTCAGTCGCGTGCTGGTCTCGAACATTAGCCGCGCAACATTCATCTCGTCCCCGAGTTTTTTCGGTGATCCCGTCGTGTCGTAGAGTTCGAGGTTCATTTCCCGTTGCGCGCACTGAGGCCCGATCTGTACGGGTGCTGAAAGGCGCCAACCGAAAGGCATATTGAAATCGCGAGCTTTCGGTCGATCTTCGCGCTCCGAAGGCCCTAGTATCCTATCTACCTATCCGCGTCCCAGACGCATCGACCTGAGTGCAGCGCACTCCATTTGTATCTGTTCAGCGCCCGATGGACGCAATCTTCCAAAGCAGCGGCCGCGCCGCTCACTGACTTACTGCTTCTATTGCTGGAAACTGAGTTTCCCGCACACCTTATCGGAGCTGGGTTCTCGCCGCATGGAGAAGAGCAGCTCTGACTGAGATCATGTCCGTACGTACAGCGCGGACGCACCGATCCTTCAATCCTTCAATTCGTCTTCGGCAATCCAGCCAAGCACGGCTCACGCGGTCCCATCACAAGGCGACCGTGATGATCCGGCTCTCAAGACGGGAAACCACTTGCACTCCAGGGTGCGGGTTTCTTCATCCCATTTTGTCGGCCCGCGCAGCCCGAAAAAACAAACGCGCAAAAAGAATTGCTTGATTCGCTGGCATACGCCTGCGGTCAAGTAGCCTTATCCGGGATACCGGACTAAGGATCATCAGGCGACAGCGCTTCCCTGTGCCAGGTGAATCAAATAGCTGATCGCTAAAATCCCGGAAAGCAAAGCGCGCAGTATTCCATCAACCGGGGTGCCCTTCTGATAGGTGAGGGTGCCGCTTCTTAAAGCCAAAGCCGTGAAAATTCAACTCAACTTCTCGAGCCTCTTGGAAAGCTCAGGTTTGCCGCAGCGTCTTGCCAACGAACTGTCAGAGCTATTCAACCGTCACCTATCAAAAGCGCACAGCAAAACGCGCGTGACGTCCAACGCAATATCGATCAAAACGCAAAAGTACCGGGTTCAGAAACTGATCGCCGGTTTTCGGGAGTTGCGCAAGGGCGGTTTTGCCATCCAGTCGCCGTGGAACCTTGGTGAAAAGCACATCGGATACCTGGTCAATCTCTGGGTCAACGAAAAGCAGCAATCACCGGGCACCGTCGAGAACAAGCTCACATATTGGCGCACGCTCGCGTCCTGGATGAAGAAGCATCAGCTGGTCGGAACAGTGGACGACTATATTAAGCGGCCCGAAGGCTATCGCCGCTACTACGTCGCTCGAGAAGATAAGTCTTGGGACGCGGCGAAGGTTAACGTCGACGAGGTCATTGCGAAACTTTGCGAGCGCGACCGTTGGGTCGCAATCCAGGTCGAGCTTCAAGCGACGTTCGGTCTACGCGCACAGGAAAGTATGCTCTTGCGCCCGCTGCAGTGCCTGCGGGTGACGGGTCATCTTCACGTCATTGACGGGACGAAAGGCGGCCGGCCCCGTGTGGTTCCGATTGACGCCGAGTGGCAGTATGAGGTGCTGATCCGAGCAGCACGGCTGTCCAATCCTCGCACCGGCTCGATGATCCCCGATCCATGGTCGCTTAAGCAATGGTATCGCCACTTTTATCATGTTCTCCAGAAGCACGGAATCACGCGCAGCGCCGCCGGCGTCACCGTTCACGGTCTTCGCCACGCCTATCTCCAGAACATGTACGAGAAGATTACGGGCGTACCTGCGCCCATCAAACGCCCCGACCACAGGCCGGATCCGCAACTCCATCAGCTGGCCATGCAACGACTTGTGGAGGCGGCCGGACATAGCCTCGCCGCGAAAGCGACCGCCTACATATCGACGTTCGCCACCATGGACCGACTCGCCCGTCCCGTTGTTTCTTCGGAGCAGGCATTCGCTGCTGTCCTTGAGACGGGCGGCAACAAGTCGGATGCGGCGAAAGGTTTGGGCATTTCGCGACAGGCACTTTATCGACTTCTGGCGAAGTGCGAGGGCGTGCTCGTCACGCCAAGGCGTGACGAGAAAGATGCCGACCGCGGGGGCTGCGAACGCCTTTAAATGTGCGGGCCGCCGCCGCTTCTGCCCCTTCGGGTGTTGTGGCACCAGCCAGTGCCTCGCCCGCACGACCTACCGTCTGATGATGAATGTGCGCAGGCGGGCGCTTTGCGGACACAAATTCAGCGAAAACTGAGCAATTGTGCAATATGCTCGTTTTCGCCAAAACAAGCGTATTTCTATTTAAAAACAATGAATTGGATACCTACGCGGTGAACCGGAAATGGATGTAACACGTTATTCCGAGCAGAGACGAGGGGCAAAGACGCGAATTCGCGTAAGAGACGGCAACGATCGCCGACGGTGTGAACTGACAGAACTGCGGCCCTCTGCTAGCAGGAATACGCGCTCGTGCAAGAGGTCCACGATTTGCGCTCTGACGTCATGCATGAAGAAACCTTGCCGTTCGGTGTTCGAGCCAGATAATGGGAGCAAGCGCCGGCCTCCTTGTGTGCCATGTGCCGCGAGCGAGCAGGGGCCGTTACGTTCGACCCTGGAAACGCATTCTGGTCCGCGCTAAAGCGACGTCAATCATAAGCAGGGCACGGCATGGACGATTCGCCCGTTTATTCTTGCAAGAAATTGGCGAAGTCTGAGCACTCTTGCAATTTCTTTGAATTCAACAAAATCTCGGGATTTCCGTTTGAAAACAAATATCTGTCCCATACCTCGTTGGGCGTAGACGAGCGCGATCCGGATAGCGCTCACTGGCTTCTCTGGAGTGGACGAGGAGGGGAGGTAACGATTGCAGCGAGCCGCGGCTGCCTGGAGCGTTGGATTCAACTTGCCCGTTGCAGGCAGGAGGAAGCGTTAAAGATGTCGAACAACCCTTTGCGAAGTGCTGAACACCATAGGCGCGCCACAAATCGTACGGCACGGACCAAGTGTAACAGATCGGAATTCGATCAGTGGACGCGCGGCGGCGTGCTTGAGAGCGGCTTGATTCGCTCGCTGCGCCGCACTTCGGCGTCGATAGTGTCGCTATTTCGAGTAATTCGCCAAAGAACGCGTGCGGAACGGGTGCGTATGCGGCCCTTTCCAAAACAAGGGCGGTGGTCGACTAGACATGAAGCGCGCTAGAAGATCCCGCGGCGAGTCGAAGGAAGTGTACGAGGCCGCAAACCGCCGTCACCTTTTAACGAACCTGGAGTAGAAGGCGGAAAAGGAAGGCTGGGTCAAAATAATACGAAGGGCTTCGCGACAAATGGCTCAAGGCCTCAGCTTTGGGTGATGTTCGACACTGTCGTTGCATTGAGCCAGTCTGAATTCGGATGCATCGAGCCTCGTTGCTTGGTCGCAGTTGGTCCGCTCCATCACGCGATCTTCGCTAAGTGCTTGACATGGAGCTCTCACCAACGATGACATCGTTTTTTTTAAAGACGCACTTTTTGACACCTCATTCGGACCCTAAGCTCGGCCGAATTTTGGTATGTTGGAAGCTGATGTAGCCGTTGCCAAGAGACGTTCGAATATTCAGCCAGGTCGCCGAGATGAGTGTCAGCAAGCCATATAGATCGATTACTAAGCGTAGCTCGTGGATACTCTGCTTTCAATTCAATCAAGGGGCGTCTGAGGGACGCTGGAAGACGCAGTCGGAAGCAGCAAAGCACCTCGGCGTCTCCTGCTCAGATCTTTCACGAGCATTAAAGATAGAGACGCTTCCGGAAGAGATCCTGAATTTACACGAATCGCCCACGGCAATAACGAGTCATACGATCCGTATGTATCAAAATGCCATTGCAAAAGATGGGCTGGCAACGGTACTTTCCCGCGTGAGACAGTATCCGGCGGACACTCCAAAACTGTCGAATCGTGTCGTCGTGTCAATCGTCACGGGTCGCATGAGTGCGTCACAGTTGGCGCTCAAGACCGCACCGCGCAGAAGCACAATTACAAACGAATCCCTCCCCGTCGACTTGGCGACGACGTACCACGAAGGAATATTGAGCGGAAAATGGACTAGTAAGAGCGGAGGCGCACAGGCGCTCAACGTCTCCGCGCGCACCCTTAGGGAGGCAATTGCAATTAGAGATCTGCCGATGGACGTGAGGTTTCTAATTTCGACTGCCCCTTTAACCTTCAAGCTTGGGCGAAAGATTCTCAGGCTTGCGGAGGAGATCGGGCATCAAGAGTTGCATGCACGAGCGAAGAAGGTAGAGCCCACGTCCGCGATCCGCACAGCGGCTAACGTGCTTGACGAGCTAGAAAGAAAGCATATCAAAGCTATGCGCTACACCGACGTAAAGGTACGGCGCGGGCGAGGAAACAAGCATCTCATCATTGCATGCGAAGACGCAAAATTTTTATTGAAATATAGACGCGAGATTGAGAGCGCAATCCGGAAGGTGCTGGAAAAGAGAATCAAGGATGCGAGAATGGAAGCGATCAAGCAGATAATTGCTAAAACCGGCGTCAAAGGATTGAACCCTGAGACAATTGAGAAGTACTTGCTCAATTGGTTACTGGAACGAGATGGCTACGACTGGTTAGTCGATGTCGAAACGACTTAACACTTCGTCGAGGATTCAGCATTCCTTGTGCGCGAGTGAAGGCATGATACCGGACAGAGGCTTGCTCGCGGATGCAAACATCGTTTCTTCGCAAGGCGCACCTCGCTTCTCCATCCATGGGGTCGCAGTTTTCGCGGGGCTCCAAGACGACGCGAATAATGAGTGCCCAAGGCGAGATGCCGCGCGAAGGGGAGGCACGGGAGGCAGAACCCGCGGTGGCAGAGCCGATCGAGCGCCCGCAGGAACGTGCCGCGCACGAAACCGAAAGCAACAAGCCAACGAGCGGAAGAAGCGCGAAGCCATGCCCTGTGCCTATGCTTCATGGTGTTTTGAATTACTGCGGCTTTCGCACCGGCCTTTAAATAGTCCGCCGGCATCGCACACCAACTGCATGTTGCGGCGCTAGCCCGTCGTTTGAGAGCTACACCAGGATCCAGCGCTCGCCGCCGCGGTACGCACGCTCGACCGGCAGGTCGTCAATCTCGAACCGGCCGTCGTCGCAATACCGCGTGAGCTTCCCAACGGTTCAGCAAATAAGGAATTGCCCACGCTCGTGCCGGATCGAGCGCTTCTCCAGCGTGGCCGTGACCCGCAGACTGCACCGCGTCAGCGCATGTGTGAAACGCGGCGGTGCGGGCCCGCTGCGGCTACCGCAAGATCCGTGTGCTGTTGCTCGGGAGGGCAACGACTTTAACTCGGCGTTCGCGACGTCGTGCGCTACTGGACGGCCCGCCGGGAAGCGTTACCTTGTCTCAAAACAACCGTCTAAACGACCTATGCTAGGTGCATGACACAGAATAAGATTAACCCCACTTCAGGACATGTGTCACGGACGCGATGGCTTTGTCAACTTGTCTCGACCGGCTTGGAAAGCCGGAGGGAAGGGCATCCATCAGGAAAGAATAGGACCGAAGGGGCAGAAAGCGAAGGCGCCTAGGCATTGCTGCCTTGTGCGCAGACACTGTTGGATCGGAACGATGAGTGAGTGTCTTAGCGCTGTGTGCCCGGCTTGTGGCACGGTAGTCGCCGAAGATGGATGGGAAGTTTTGCCGGGAGGAGAGGTTCACCAAGTGACCTGCCAAGCGTGTCGCACCGTCGTTCACGGCAGCTGGTTCGAGTGTGAATCCTGCGTGGCCGACAACTCGATTTCGTCATTGTTTGCACAGGACTGTCTCGATCGCACATGTGGAAAGTGTGGGCATCATCCAAACGACACACGTAAGTAGTGTGGTTTGAGTTCGTCTTCCTGCACTCATCGGATTATGCGGATACCGCTCTTAACCGATCGACTTACCGGATTTTTGCTTGGTTTGTCCCCACGGCTCGCAAGAAGAGCAGCTGCAAACGCGAGTGCGTGCATGGGCATCCAAGACCTTCCGGGCGGCGGACGGCGATCTGCGGACCGTAAGAAGCTAAATTGTTGCGACGCGCTAAGAACCGCTGAAGCCGCTCTTAGGCTGACCGCGCCTAACTCCGATTCACAGATATCGCCGCCGGAACATGCAGGGAAGGTCCTTGCGTCGTTGCGGTGTAGTCTGCCTCGCCGGGATTCGGGAACCAATATTTGAACCATGCCCTAAGTCGGTCCCGCTAGCGGACGCCCTGGGATCGCGGCGCTCCTCCTTGGCAACGCTATCCGGATAGCGTTGTGAGCTGCCGACGTGGTCAGATAAACGCCTGATTTGAAAGAGAAACTCCGTATCTTAGCCGTGTACCGAATAAGGACCCCCCGTTAAACGTTACACGTGCCTAAAAGAACTTGTCACCGGCGACGCGCCCACTAACACGGCGTGCGTCAACGGCGCTTGAAAAGGATGACGAAAAACGGCGTCTTTGTCCGAGTTGGACGCTAGGGCCGCGCTGCTTGTACGACTCGATGACGCTTGGTTCGGGCTCATCGAGCAATTGAGCATTTAGATGCCTAAAAATCTGAACAGCACTTTCTTGGAGTGTCGGCAGAAAAAGTGGCGGCTTACGCACAACGGCTCGGAGGGGGATGGAACAGGGCGTGAGCCTGCAATTCGTTTGTCAGCCTAAGGTCGCCGATCACGCCGCCAGGGACAGCGCATTGGCGGTGGGAGAAAGTAGCTAGGTAAAGGCGCGATCTCGCCTAAGCGGGGACGCGTTGCTGGTGTCGTTAGAAGCTTGAGCCAATCGCCGCGACGCTTACGATCATCGCCGCATCTATACGCGAGCGCTTCCGGCCACCCGAGTGTCCTCGCTTGACTTCTTTGTCGCCGCGTCGTAACGCCGCCTTGACTTCTATTTGTAGCGGGCATGCTGGATTTGTCGAAACCAAATCTTCGCCGACATGCCAACAAAAAAGTGTCTGTGCCACGCGCTTCCCAACCTACGATTGCTGCGCACACGTACTCAACGGCGCGCTAAGCGCGTCTTATCAGTGCGCGAGCGTACGTGCGAGCCGATGGGTGCACCGCGGCGATGCGCTCGCGGAGGTAGGACATGCGCGCGGTGAAGCGTCCGTCTGTCGCCACGGCACTACCGCCGACAACGAAGCTGCCGTCGCGGTGGGCGGACTCAGATCTGAGACATCTTGAGACCGTGATACGCCACGTTGTTAGGGCGCAGGGATCGTCCATGCCGCAGTATCTTGACGAGGCGTATTGGCTCAGACGGCTCGAGCGCATTGAGCGCGAGACTTGCCTCGTTCCGGCCCAGCAGCGACGCATCACCGCCCTACGAGAGCTACTCCTTGCGAGTAAGTCACGTGACCAGGATTGTGCGTGACAGTATCGCCTTGGCGTTTGCCTCGCAAGCTCCCCATCGATTCAATGTCTCATGTACCGCGTCGACCGGTCGTAAAGTTAAGGCGATGAGCATTGTTTGTTTTCCTAAGTGGCTAGATGCAAGTCGTCTTTGTGCCGCTATCGCCTAGGACGGTAAGACGTACCGTAGGGGTCCGCTCGACACATCATCATCAGCCAACCACGCAAGGGTCTTCGCTGAAGTCCGATTCTACCAACGAAACTTTGAGATGCAGAATTAAAAAGCATGACGACGAGCAAAGCCTGGCGCATCAGTTGTTGGATGACCACGTGCTTACCGGCGACGATATCTTCGTGCGCTTGCGCAAGCCTGAGTCAAAGGCCCGATCGGCCAATCGTCGACGCATCTGTCGTTCGTTGTGCAAGCAGATCGCGCCTGTCTTCAGCAGCGTGTGCGACGTGCGGCGACGGTAGAGTCCACTTCCGTCAATCACTACGACTGGAAGGGCATCGTCAGTCCCGCGACCAACGACGATGAGTTAAACGTAATCGACGACGTCGGCGGCGTCACTGTGCACACGTCACCGCTACGTCGGGCGAAGCCGGCTGTGCGCTATTTGCGCTCCGTGCTATCTCAGCACCAATGTCCGTCGAGAGCACCGCCATATTCGCCGAGGAGGGCTGCAGCGTGCATCCGACTGCGCCCGACGTCGTCCTCACGTTGCCCGAGCTCTATTATTTCTTGCGCACGAGGCTAAACCGCTTTCGTGCGACGCATGCGCGGTATTTGGATCCCCATGGCGTTGCCATTGATATCGACTGGTCTACCTCTCGCGGCCTAACACGTGAGTGAACCTAACGCCTGGCTCGCGCATTGTTGCTACGCGTGAGATCTGGTGGGGTGAAGCGGGGCGGGCAGTCACGAGCCGCGGCGTCGGCTCCAGTTTTTTAAGCCATGCAGCAGGAGATCAGCACCAGCTCCCGCGACGAGGCCTTTTGGTTCAATTGCTGCATAGTGAAGCCGGAAAGCCCGCGTTTTTTCGAAGCTTTCGATCGCGAACAGAGCGGCTAACCCCCAATACTAGATGCACACACCGCGTCTCGACGCATCGACCTCACAGCGCACAGCGAGTTTGCGCCTGTCAGTATTTCTTGATTCCAAGCCCCTCGCGATGTTGCCGAGCGGGTGTCGCACTGCAAGCTGATTGATGTACGTCGCTGCCGCGAAAAGCAGTTGTTCGCCATTGTGTAGTCGGTAGGCGGATTCGACCGCCGGCAGCGCCGGCCAGACAAGCTGACGCTTGGAACCATCGCACCGCTTCCAGTCGAAAGGGTTGCGATCTCTCTTTCGAAGGACGTTGTGTCTGACATTCGGCCTCGCCGGGCAACGGTGCATCTTGACATCCTCCTCCCCCTCTCGCTGACGCTCGCCGGCCGAAGGCCGGGATGAGGGAGGATTCTACTGCGCTACGTGATGCTCAACGTAGTCGCTTCGACGGGTTCCTGCCACGACGCCCTTACCTCAGGCGAAGAATCAGCACAGGCTAACGAGCGCTGTCCACGCTCTAAAATATTGATTGCGCCAACGACGTCTGCGTGATTCTCATATCCGCACGACACACACGCGAACCGGGCTTGAGTCTTCCGGTTCTCCTTCGCGACGTGTGCGCAGCACGGGCACGTGCGGCTCGTGTTGTGCGCCGGTACCGCGAGCAGCATGCCGCCGGACCAAGCCGTCTTGTACTCAAGTTGGCGTCGGAATTCGCGCCAGCCCTGGTCGAGAATAGACTTATTGAGCCCGGCCTTTGCCCGGACGTTCTTGCCGGGCGCCTCAAGGGTGCCCGTTGCCGACTTGCCCATGTTGAGCACCTGCAGGTCTTCGATACATACGAGCGCGTGGTTTTTGCTGATCGTTGCAGAAGTTTTGTGCAGGAGGTCTTTGCGGGCGTTCGCGATGTCGGTGTGAATCTTCTGGACGCGGGCCTTGGCCTTCTTCCAGTTACGGCTGAATTTCTTCTTGCGCGCCATGCGCCGCTGGTACCTGGCGAGGCGCTGCTCGTGCGTCTTGAAGCTGTTGAGCGCGGCGACGTGCGAGCCATCGCTCAGCGTGGCGAAGCGTGCGATTCCGACGTCTATGCCGATCGCGGTCGTGGCCGTCGGCAAAGGTACGTCGACTTCGCGCCGCGTCTGGATGCTGGCGAACCACTTCCCGCTGGACTGGCTGACCGTGACGTTGCGCACCTCGCCGAGCACGGGCCGACTGTTGCGGTAGCGTATGTAGCCGAGCTTCGGCAGAAACAGACGGCTGTTGCCCTGCTCGAGCTTGATCTGTTTCGGGTCCGGGAACCGGTGGCTATCGCCGATGCCCTTGCGCTTGAAACGCGGAAAGTCTGCCCGCTTCTCGAAGAAATTCGTATAGGCGCGCTCGAGATCCTTTAGCGCCTGCTGCGATGGATGCACGGGCGCATCGGCAAGCCAGGGCGTTTGCGCGCTGTTGCGCCACCTGGTGAGCAGCTTGCACAGGCCAGGATAGCCGAGCTTCTTCTCGCCGGCCGTATAGCGCTCTTGCTGCAACGCCAACGCCTTGTTATAGACGAAGCGGCACGCGCCGGCGAAGCGGCGCATCTTGCGCGCCTGCTCCCCGGTGGGCATCAGTTCAAATTTGTAGGCTTGTAGGCGTTCCATGTCTGAAAGTATACTATTGGTCTATGACTACCGACAACGATATTCGACGTGGGCGCCACTGCGTATTTTCGATGCATGTGCATTTGGTCTTCGTGACAAAGTATAGGCGCGGCGTCTTCACGAAAGAGATCCTGGACGATATGCGCGGCGTCTTCGCGAGCGTGTGCACGGATTTTGAGGCGGAGCTCGTTGAGTTCGACGGCGAGGACGATCACGTACACCTGCTGGTGAACTATCCGCCCAAGGTATCGGTGTCCGCGTTGGTGAACAGCCTGAAAGGCGTTTCCAGTCGCGTGATACGCAAGAAAAACTACCCCAGTATTCGGCGCAAGCTGTGGGGCGGTGCGCTATGGTCGCCGTCCTACTTTGCCGGAAGCTGTGGCGGTGCGCCCATAGAGATCATCCGCCAGTACATTGAACAACAGCAGACGCCACACTAACGGCCGTAATGGACGCCTCCGGCGCCCGCGCTATCCTTCCTCGCCCTGGAAGGACGAGGCTTGCCGCGCTCCGGGTCAAGCTTGACGGAGTCACCTATCGGGCTGAATGCAAACCGGCAGGTGAATATGTACTGGGATCCAAACTGAGCATCGGCGAGCGCTGGTTATGCACGCTGCAGTTGTTGGAGTCGCCTACCTCCGCTCAGCGGCGACTCAGCGGTCGATTCGCCCACATGTTGAGCGCATGGGCACTTATCGGCGCATGCTATATCGTCCAGTCGACCAAGAGTTGGGGTGCGCGTGCGGTCATTGAAACGGCGTTGCTTTGTGTTGCATCGGTGTCCCTATTCGTGATTGGGCATCTATGCTTGTCGGATTCACACGAATCGAGCCAGTGAGCCTCGCCATCCCACAGTCGTCTTCGTTGTTTTGTAGCAGGGAAGTTGGCCACTCGGCGTCGAACGCGATGTGAGCGTCCCTGCAGTGTGATATTGATCGTACGAACCGCGCCAGACGGCGCGGTTCGCCTACAAACTTGACCATGAGGCCGTCTTTGCGACCCAGCGAACTTCTGGCCGGCGGCGCATAGTCAAGTTCAAGTCCGCCTAAGGTGTCAATTCATTTGGTGCTGATCGTTGGGCAAAACCGCCAGAACGGTGAGTAGGAAGCTTTCTGTACCAGTATTAGATTGCTTCATGGCCTTGTCGTGGCAATCGCGAAGCGACATGGCGGGGTCCGTGTTGAGGCCTGGTTGACGACTGACTGTGCGCGCCTTCGTACGTGGGCTACGACCGATGCCCAAACATCGTCGTTCGTTCCTCGTTAAAGATGGGGCGGCTTTTAGCGACTTTGTCACGCCCGCGGCAGAAGACACAGAAAGTGCGAACGCAATGTTATTGGACTACTGAAGGCACGTCGGTAGCCGGCTTAGTGCGTGATGACATGGCGCTTCCGCCACTTGCGAGCCTTATGGATTATCGCCTGCTCGGGTCAGGCGTGGCCTTAGGGGAAGAGTGAGTGTGGCGGTGATGAGGCGTTTGCGTCGAGAGCAAGGTTATCGCGTCGTTTTGTCGACGACCTCATTGCTTGATGCGCCGCAGGTTCGAGGTTCGAACCGCGTCGCGAGGAATATGAACGGCAACCGTTCGGCCTCAAGCAACAGGAGGGACCGCAACACCGCGCTGCCGCAACTGGTACCCGCGCACGCCGGATAAGGCGCGGCACTAAATTTCGGCATCAATGGCCAAACCTTGATTGCTGAAATCAGAGCCGAGCTTGGCGGTTCCCAGCGACCCCCGTGCGAGTACCCACACACGGTGATCACCGGTTGTCGTGAGTTTTCTTTTCAGAAAGGGTGGCCAAGGGGGACGCGGTAGCCGTGCTCTGTTCACTTATCGAACGTGCATGCACAGGGCGCGCGAACCTGTGACGGGTTCGTCGGTGTCACGGCGGATAGCGTGTTGATTTCTTGAAGAGCAGGTCAAGTACGTAACGTCTCGACGGCTGTGTCTCTTTCTCAGATCAAACTCATCAACGAAAAGCATGGAAATGTCCGAGTAATCAATCTCGATAAGAGCGCCGCATCGGCGGCACGAGGAGGAAAGACGATGGCCGCAAAAATGTCTTCGGCTGTAACAAGGGACGGACGAGAAGTATTCGCTGAGGAGGTCGCTGAGGTCTCGTCGTTGATATGTAGGTATTGCGGCGCGGGCGTTTGTTACGTTCCGCCGCACGCGCGCGAGAATAGAGGCAACACATATTGGGTCAGGGGCTATTTCCGCCTGCTTCCAAAGTCTGCCCACGAGGAGAACTGCGTGTTCAACGTCCGAGAGCAGCTCGAAGTGATTGCCCGCCGATCGCTCGGTCTGGTGCAGGCGCTAGAACGGGGACAATATCGCTTTCGTCTCCTTGCAATCGGTGATATGCGCGATTTGACGATTTACCGAGTGCAGTCAACGATCGGCCGGCCGGAGATACGGTCAAGTCTGGTGTATGAGCGGTTGATGGCCGGCGACGTCAGGCGGCGAGTTTCTGCTGACCGGGTTGATCGTCTTGCACCGGTTCGCCGTCCTTGAAGGCAATGCCTTCCAGCAACAGCTTGATCTGTTCGGGGCCGTTGATGCGGCGCCAGGTTTTCTCGGCTTCCTCGATCAGCTTGAATGCCAGACCCAGGAAGGTCGGTCGCGACACGCAGTTGCGCGTGCGCGTAGTACGGTGCCGCACCGTCGCGAACGTCGACTCGATCGCGTTGGTTGTCCTCAGGTGCTGCCAGTGGTCGGCCGGGAAGTCGTAGAAGAACAGCAGGCTTTCCCGGTCCTTCTTCAGCGTCTCTGTGGCCTTGGGATACTTGGCCGCATAGATCGTCACGAAACGATCGAAGGCGGCGTACGCCTCGGCGCGTGTCGCTGCCATCCAGATCGCCTGCAGATCCGCCTTGGCCCGACCCTGTTGCGACTTCGGCAGCGCATTGAGCACGTTGCCCATCTTGTGGAACCAGCAGCGCTGGCCGCGCGTTGCCGGAAACACTTCCTCAAGTGCGGCCCAGAAGCCCATCGCGCCGTCGCCGACTGCCAGCAGCGGGCCGGCCTGCAAGCCACGCGCCTTCAGGTCAAGTAGCAGCTCCTGCCAGGACGCCTTCGACTCCCGATACCCGTCGCCGACTGCCACACGCTCCTTGCGCCCATCCGGCCTCACGCCGATGATTACCAACAGGCACTGGCCGTCCGAGTTCTCGCTACGCAGGCCGGTGTGAATGCCGTCGACCCACCAGTACACGTAGCGCGATGTCGACAGATCCCGCCGGCTCCAGCTGGCGTGCTCATCGGCCCATTGCGCCTTGAGTCGGCTCACCACATTAGCCGACAGCCCTTTGGCGTCGTCACCCAGCAGCACGCTCAGCGCCTCGCTCATGTCGCCCGTCGAGATGCCTTTCAGATACAGCCACGGCAGCGCGGCACTCACGCGCGGCGACTTCCGCACATACGGTGGCACGATCGATGAATTGAACTTCACACCTGATCCTGAACGATCGCGAACCTTGGGGACCTTCACCGCAATCGGGCCGGCCGCCGTCAATACCTCGCGCTCCGGCAAATAGCCATTGCGCACCACCGCGCGTTGCCCGTGCAACGTCTTGACGTTTTCGAACCGCTCCAGCAGCGTCGTCAGCTCTGCTTCGATCGCCTGTTGAATCACCTGCTGGGCTCCGTGACGGACCAATTCGTCCAGCCCCAGACCGGTTTCCGATAGACCGACAACCACTTTTTCCGTAAACTTATTCATGGTGGATGGTTTGTTGTTTGCTGGTTTCCGACTTCGACAATCAGATTCTCAGCTAAAACCTCCACCGCCTTCAATCTCCCGCCTCAACTCCCCCGTACACCAGATCCGAGCATATCTCGGCCGGCCGACCAACTCATCAATTGCCAGCGGGCCGCTCGTCTCATGTGACCCACGTCGTTTGCTGTCAGCATACCTCAACACGGCTAAACGAGTAATTCTGCTGCGCGCCTTATGTGGGAACGATTTCATTTTGAAAGACCGGCTTCAGTTCGTCTTCAATGGGATGTCCGTGAGCTGGCACGACTTCTACTACGAGGAAGAGCGATTCATTGCAGCTTATCGTTGGCTTGGTCAGGCAACGCTTCCTTTCCCGATTGCGCTTGTGGGCCGCGTTTCCACCATCGAAACCATTCAATGTCGAGGGCGGTTGTTGTACGTTTTGAAGTTTAAGACGTCAGCAGCCAGGGCGCATGCCCGTGACGAGACTGTAGGGGAGGTCATACAGGCTGCAGTATGGACTAGTCAGCTCGAATGGGTGAAATGGCTCAAGGAAAACGACGAAGTGCTCGTCTTCGGCCATTGGCGGCACGCAACATCGCACACTCATACTCGTCTTGCCAAGCGCGGCGACGCATCCTTTCGGAAGTATCTGGAACGTCGGATGTCAATTTGGCTCCACGTGAAGTCGCAGGTTTCGAGAATACATCGAGGTAACGGACGGCGTACTGGAAGACTATCAAGCTCGTAGACACGGGGCCGCGGCACCGACGGCTTTGCATAGAGTTTTTTTTTGATAGCGCTCGACCGCCCAAGAATACAAAGCACGAGCGGCGATTCGAAATCCCGAAGTCGCCCGCACATTCGTTGCACAATTGACCACGACTTTCAAATTAAGCAAGAAACTCGGAACTGCATCGGGCACGCCATGCGGGATTGCAAACGATGCCTTCACTTCCGGATCGACTACTGCAATATTCTTGCGACGTCGGTTATCAAACTGTTCGGTGCAACCCTATCCGAGAAAACGTCAATCGAAATGCTCAATGTCTCGGTCGCTCGTTGACCGGGTGTTGCTTATCTCTTAAGTTGGTTGGCCAGAGTTTGTCGCATAAAGGGTGCGGGTTTCATCAGTGGCGCATTTCCAATGCGTGATAACTAGAAATTTTCTTTGGCGGCCCAAGGCGAATGCTCGACGATGACAATATCGGATGGCTGATGGGCGCCGTCCGGCGGCGTCCGCACGGACTAGTCCTCAGTCAGTTGTCCCTTTCGTAGGACGCTCGAAGCTATGGCGCTAACTGGTCCGATGGCACTCAATTTCCACCATGTTCTCCCTGCCGCGATTAAACAGACGGCGCGGCGCCGGTGGAGATCGGCATGATCGCAGCTGGCCATCGAAAAATGCCTTATCGAGGCAGCGCCTCATCGTGACTTGTACGGATGCTCGTTCGCCGTTTTGCAGGTGAGGCGTCGATGGTGCCAGCAGAGGTTCCCAAATGACTTCCTACTTTCAGTTCATTTCGGCGAAAATGTCGGTCCCGTCGTCCGTCAGCGGCCGCCGCAAGTCTCGATTTCCCGATACAAGGATGCAGTTGAACTTCCATTCCGATAGCGCAAGCTCGGCTGAATTGATAAGCGTGTCCGTCGTCGTTTATCGGCCGGACCGTCAACTTCTCGAACGTACGCTCAGTACACTCGATGCCGCCCTGGATCGCTTGCGCATCACGGATCACGTCGCGTCCGCGCCGCTATATCTTGTCGACAACGGCAGGATGGAACGCATGGACTGGTCCGAGCTCGTTGGCGAAGCCCGGTTGATGACGACTGTCATCGAAGGCCAGGGCAACGTTGGCTACGGCCGTGGCCACAATCTCGCCATCGAGCGCACATCGAGCCGCTACCACCTCATCTTAAACCCCGACATCGAACTTGGCGGCGACGCACTCAGCCACGCGCTCACATTCATGGAAGCTCATCCGGAGGTCGGTCTCCTTTCGCCACTGATCCTGGAAGAAGATGGCGACCAACAATTCCTCTGCCGCCGTTATCCCACCGTCTTCGACCTCTTCGCCCGCGGCTTCCTCCCTTCGCGTCTGCGCGCCCGATTCAAGAACCGCCTTGCCCGCTACGAAATGCGCGACGTGATCGACGACAAAAACATCGTCTGGGACCCGCCGATCGTAAGCGGCTGCTTCATGCTCTTCCGCACCGACGTCCTGAAAAAACTCGGTGGCTTCGACCCGCGCTACTTCCTTTACTTCGAGGACTACGATCTGAGCCTGCGCACGCACAAAATCGCGCGCGTCGCGTACGTGCCGTCGGTGCGCGTGCTGCATCACGGCGGCGACGCCGCGCGCAAGGGCTGGACGCACATCAAGCTCTTCATGACCTCCGCGTACAAGTTTTTCAACCGATTCGGCTGGAAATGGATATGAGCGATTGCCGCATCGCGATTACAGGCGCGAACGGTTTCGTCGGAAGGGCGCTGACACGCATGCTGATGGAGCAGGGCACGCCGGTCATCGCGATCGCTCGCCCGCAGACAACATGCGAACCCGGCGTCGAAACCAAGCGCATTACGTCGCTCGACGCCGTCACGCCCGAAATCTTCGCCGGCGCCCAGGCCGTGGTCCATTTGGCCGCCCGCGTCCACGTCATGCGCGATGCCGCCGCTGACCCGCTCGCCGCGTTCCGCGCGACGAATGTCGAAGGCACGCTAAAAGCCGCCGACGCCGCCGTGCGCGCCGGCGCGACGCGTTTTGTCTTCGTGAGCAGCATCAAGGCGCTAGCCGAACTCGACGACGGCCGGCCGCTCAAGGAAACCGACGAGCGCCGCCCGCCCGACCCGTACGGTGTCTCGAAAGCGGAAGCCGAGGTGGAACTCCGGGAATTCGGCGCACGCACGGGCCTGGAAATCGTGATCGTGCGCCCGCCGCTCGTCTACGGCCCGGAGGTGGGCGCGAACTTCCTGAGCCTGATGAACGCGATCGCCCGGGGCATGCCCTTGCCGATCGGCGCGGTGAAAGCGCAGAGAAGTCTCTGCTACGTCGACAACCTCGCGAGCGCGCTCGCCGAATGTTCGACGCATCCGCGCGCCGCGGGCCAGATTTTTCACGTCACGGATGGCGAGGATCCGGCGGTAGCCGACCTCGCGCGCCGTCTCGGCGTGCACCTGGGCCGGCCTGCGCGGCTGGTGAGCCTGCCCGTCGGTCTGCTGAAGATGGCGGGCCGCGTGACCGGCAGGACGGCGCAAATCGATCGACTTACGGAAAGCTTGCGAGTCGATTCGACTCATATTCGAGATATGCTAGGCTGGCGCCCTGCGGTTTCGCTCGACAATGGCCTCGCCGCCACCGCCGAGTGGTTTCTCGCAGCCCATCCGGCCCGCGCTAACGTCCGGTAACAACCGATAAGCGCCAGTTACACGCGAAGGCGCCACAAACCAGCAAGATCGGCACAGCCGACACGAACGACCATCAGATCAATTTTTGGGAAATGACCCGCCCGCTGTCCCCTTTTCTCGTCGATACCCCCTGGACGGCCGCCGCCTGCGCGGCTGCGTTCGCGCTCGTCGCTTGCGCGCTGATTCTCGGCCTGCTGCTGAAAACCGGTTTCGCCTGGCGCCTCGCCACCGATATCCCGAACGACCGTTCGCTGCACACGCGCCCGACGCCGCGCGTTGGCGGTTGGGGGATCGTGCCGGTGAGCGTGATCGCGCTGCTGGTCGTCGCGCCGTCGATGTGGCTCGCCGCCGTCTGCGCAGCGTTTCTCGCCGCCGTTTCCCAAATCGACGACCGGCGCGGTCTGCCGGCGCGCGTGCGCTTCGGGGCGCACCTTCTGGCAGTGGCGTTGCTGGTCGCGCTGAATCCGGCGCCGGTGCCGTGGTGGGCGCTCGCGGCCGTGGGCTTCCTGATGGTGTGGCTCGTGAATCTCTACAACTTCATGGACGGCGCCGACGGCCTTGCGGGCGGCATGGCGCTCTTCGGCTTCGGCGGATACGCGATCGGGGCACTCACAGGTGCGACGCCGCAAATCGACCTCGGCGTGGCAAGCGCGGCGATCGCAGGCGCGGCAGGCGGCTTCTTGCTATTCAATTTCCATCCGGCACGGATTTTTTTGGGCGATTCGGGGTCAATTCCCATAGGCTTCCTGGCGGGGGCGCTCGGCTACTGGGGCTGGCTCAAGGGCACCTGGCCGATCTGGTTTCCGGCGTTCGTGTTCGCGCCGTTTATCGCCGATGCGTCGGTGACGTTGCTTCGGCGCCTCGCGCGCGGAGAAAAATTCTGGCAGGCGCACCGCGAGCATTACTATCAGCGCATGGTGCGCCTCGGCATGGGCCACGCCAGAACCGCATGCACGTGGTATTTATTGATGCTGGCGGGCATAATGCTTGCTAATTGGGCGCTGGGACTTTCGCCTGTCGGACAGTGGTTCGCGGTAGCAGGGTGGGCAATTGTGGTCGCGGCAGCGGGTGTGGTCGTCGATGTGTGCTGGCGGCGTCACCAAACCCGTCTTTCCGAACAACCTTGAGGTCCACGCGGATGACTCGATACAAAGCTTCATGGCTTTCGGCCGGCGCTTTCGCGTTCGATCTTTTCGCGGTCGCCGGTACCTGGCTCGCCGCCTATCTGATCCGCTTCAACGGCGCCGTTCCGGTGGATTTCCGCTCCGGCGCGTTCACGGCGCTCGCCTGGGTGCTTCCGGTCTACGGCATCATGTTCCGCGTCTTCGGGCTCTATCGCGGCATGTGGGTGTTCGCGAGCCTGCCCGACCTGATGCGCATTTCGAAGTCGGTGGGCGTCGGCGCGCTGATTGTGATGGTCGGCGCGGTGATGTCGCAGCCCACTCCCGTCATTCCCCGCTCCGTACTGATCGTGGCTCCGTTGCTGCTGTTTCTCGCGATGGGCGGCGCACGCGCGCTCTATCGCGCGACCAAGGAGTTCTATCTGTATGGCGGGCTCGTCGGGCAGGGGAAGCCTGTGATCCTGCTCGGCGCGGGCAACGCGGCCGCGAGCCTGGTGCGGGAGTTGGCGCGGTCGAGCGAATGGCGCCTCGTTGGCCTGCTCGACGACGATCCCGCCAAGCACGGCCGCGAAGTCCTCGGCCACAAGGTGCTTGGCTCGATCGGCGAGCTGGCGCGCTTTGCGGACGAGCTGAAGACGGACTACGCGATCATCGCGATTCCGTCGGCCTCGGTCGAGGCGCAGCGACGCGTCGCCACGCTGTGCGTGCGCGCGGGCGTGAAGGCGATGGTGCTGCCGGCGCTCACGCCGCTCACGCAGGGGCAGGGGTTCCTGTCGCGCGTGCGTCAGATCGATCTCGAAGACCTGCTCGGCCGCGAGCCGGTGAAGATCGACATGCCGCATGTCGAGAAGCTGCTGCACGGCCGCGTCGTGATGGTGACGGGCGCGGGCGGCTCGATCGGCTCGGAACTGTGCCGCCAGATCCTGCGCTTTTCGCCGGCACAGCTGATCGCCTACGATCTCAGCGAATACGCGATGTACCGCCTCACCGAGGAGCTGCACGAGAAATTTCCGGAGCTGTCGGTGATTCCCGTGATCGGTGACTCGAAGGATTCGCTGCTGCTTGACCAGTCGATGTCGCGCTTTACGCCCCACATCGTGTTCCACGCGGCCGCGTACAAGCACGTGCCGCTGATGGAAGAGCAGAACGCGTGGCAGGCGGTGCGCAACAACGTGCTCGGCACGCTGCGCGTCGCGCGCGCCGCGATCCGTCACGACGTGCGCCACTTCGTGCTGATTTCCACGGACAAGGCCGTCAACCCGACGAACGTGATGGGTGCGAGCAAGCGGCTCGCGGAAATGGCGTGTCAGGCGCTGCAGCAGTCGGCGCCGCGCACGCAGTTCGAGACGGTGCGCTTTGGCAACGTGCTCGGCAGCGCGGGCAGCGTGATTCCGAAGTTCCAGCAGCAGATCGCCAAGGGCGGCCCGGTCACGGTCACGCATCCTGAAATCACGCGGTTCTTCATGACGATCCCCGAGGCCGCGCAGCTCGTGCTTCAGGCGTCGAGCATGGGGCACGGCGGCGAGATATTCATTCTCGACATGGGGCAGCCGGTGAAGATCGTCGATCTGGCGCGCGACCTGATTCGCCTTTACGGCTTCTCGGAGGAGCAGATCCGGATCGTGTTCACGGGGCTGCGTCCGGGCGAAAAGCTCTACGAAGAACTCCTCGCCGACGACGAAACCACCACGCGCACGCCGCATCCCAAGCTTCGGATCGCGCGGGCGCGCGAGGTGCCGGATCATTTCCTCGACGAACTGCTGCCGTGGCTGATGCAGCATCGTGTGCTGCCTGACGAGGAAGTGCGGCGCGACTTGCGCCGCTGGGTGCCCGAATATCAGACGGCGGTCCCGCCGGTGCTGCAGAGCATTCAAGTCATGCGCGACGTCTCGCGGCGCGAGGCGGGCTGACGGCAAGCCGAAACGGGGGGCATCGGCCCATCGATGCGTGATCACAACGCCGTCACTGACGCAAAATTTCCATCGCTATAAAATCGCGCGATGGAAAAGATCGGAAACCGTCCGCCTGCGCCGCCCACTCTGCTCGAGCCGCTCGACGAGCTAGCCGCTCTGACGCACCCCGGCTCGCTGCGCTCGCCCGCGGGCGAGATCGTGGCGTCCTACGATCTGGAAGTGACCGATGCCCCCGTCGCCGGCTTCCGTCCCCTTTCTTCCCGCGACGGCATCCTCAATGCCAACGTCGCCGCATTCGTCCCGAATTACGCTTCGCAAAAAAAAGTCCACGTGATCAACGGCGTGGGCGTGACGCTCGGCGATTCGATCATCGGGCTCACCGCGCTTTTCGCGATCAGAAAGCGCCATCCGCAGATCGAATTCACCGTCTACCGGCCGTCCCGCGCGCCGCGCTACGTGCAGCGGCTGTACGAACTCGCGGCACCGGCGCTCGGCCCGGTGGTCGATCTTCCGGTGGCGCTTGACCGCCTCCCGCCCGGCGACCTGAAGATCGATGTCGGCAATCACCTCTTCTGGCCGAATTTTTCTACGCTGCCGATGATCGATTTTTTTCTCTGGGCGATGGGCATGTGCGCCGCGGACGTGCCGCCCGAGGAAAAGCGCAATCACTGGCTGAAGACGCTGCCGCCGCGGCCGCATCTGCGCGACGGCGCCGGCTACGTGCTGTTCTGTCCGAGCGCGAGCACGCCGGTGCGCAGCATTCCGGCGGCGCTGCACGGGCCGATCGTCGAGCGGCTGTGGGATGAGTTCGGGCTGCCGGTTGCCGGGTTCGGCGCGGTCGATCATCCGCGCTACACCGACGTTACCGCGCATTCGCCCGACACCGCCGATTTCCTGAACTGGGTGCGCCACGCGCGCTACGTGGTCACGTCCGACACGGCGGCGCTGCACATCGCCGCCGGCTTCGACGTGCCGACCACTGCGTTCTTCACCACGATCGCCCCGCAGTTGCGCGCACGCGACTACCTGTACTGCAACGCGGTGAGCGTGCCGTTGACGGGGCTGGCCGGCATTCAGGCGAGCAGTCAGGCGCGCGATCTGGAAGCAGTCGACGAGGCTTATCACAAGCTCGATCTGGACCGGGTTTTGTTTAGCGTTTCGCGCTAAAACTTCGCGAATCTTCCCGAAATGTGAAGCATGTGGCAATGCAGCAAAATGCATGCCTTACACGGGCGCGAAAACCCTTTAGTGTCTCTCGAAAAGTGACGGCCTGTCATATTCGGACAAACCATAGTAATGGTATGCTTCCTGCACCATATCTTCATACACGAGAGAGACCTTGCATTTTGCGCCGCTTTGGGTAGTTCCTGCACCATGCGGGGGGTCGAACGCGGTTCTGATGCACCAGATTTGTTGTTTTGAGCAAACGTTTGCGAATACCACAGGTCCCTTGAACGGACGCCATGAGGGCGGCGACAGCAGCCTTCGGGGCGGCGTCCGGTCGATAGCCGCAGCGCAATTCTGACTGCATGGAGCAACGCAATGTTTTTCGACGAACTCAGCAATGATGAGTGGGCGCGGGTTGCCGCGCTCGTGGGCGAAAGTGAGGTGCGGGAGCATCGTCGTGGGCGCCCGCGCGCTCATCCGCGCACGGTAGTCAATGCCGTGCTGTGGATTCTTACCACGGGCGAAACGTGGTCGAAACTGCCCAGTCATTACCCGACCGTCCCCACTTGCCGACGCCGTTTTTCGGACTGGCAGGCGAACGGCACCCTGATCGAGATGGTCAAGGTGCTGTCCGAAGGTGGCCGCTCGTTCGCCTACGTGCCGAGCCCGCCAGTTCCGGAACCCGCGCCGCGTCCCGCCACCGCCGCGTATGAATGCGATCGTCTGCGCGGCGTGTTCTGGCAAAACCCGGAATCCTGGCACGCGCAAGGCGCGCAGCCGTTCGACGGGCTGGCGAACGCGCCGCGCCGCCTTGCCGAAGCGCGCGACGTCGCGCAGGCCAATGCGCCCGGACCGAGCCACATGAGCCGCGCGTTCGCGGGTGCGCCGATGCGCGCGGCATCGTATCGCGAGGCGCCGCTCGTTGCCGCTCGCGAGGACGACACGCCGATGCCGTTCGATCCGTGCTGCGCGCCCGTCCACGACGGCCGCGGCTACAGCATCTACGCGATCGCGCGTCCGGTGGCGGACGGCATGTTTCGCGGCTGGGCGGAGATCATCAGGGAAGGGCGGCGTGTCGAGCGTTCCGGTCTGATCGGACCGCGCCATGCCAACCCCGACGAAGCGCAGGCGTATGCGCTCGAATGGTCGCGCCGCTGGATCGCGGCACAGGCGACGCGCCTGCCGATGCCCGCGCCGCAGGAACCGGCAGTTGCAACGGCGGCGCCCGCCGGCACCGGCCGGATCGCGCACGAGCCGTACGATGAGCGGCGCTTCGTGAAAGAGGACGCGTCGGAGCGTGCGTACAACGAACGCACGGAATCGCGCTACGCCGACATTCAGGGCTGATCCGCGTTCACGACGCCTGGCAGCCGTTTCAAGCAATACCCGATGTCCATGCGGTGCAGGGCGCACCGCATGGACATTTTTTCATTGGCGGCCGTACTTGTCGTCGAAACGCACGATGTCGTCTTCGCCGAGATACGTGCCCGACTGGACCTCGATGATCTCGAGCGGCATCTTGCCCGGGTTTTCGAGCCGGTGCTGCACGCCGATCGGAATGTAGGTCGATTCGTTTTCGGCGAGGATGAACGTCTCGGTGCCGCGCGTGACGAGCGCCGTGCCGCGCACGACGACCCAGTGCTCGGCACGGTGGTGATGCATCTGCAGCGAGAGCCGCGCGCCCGGCTTCACCACGATGCGCTTCACCTGGAAGCGCTCGCCGTGATCGACGGAATCGTAGTGCCCCCACGGCCGGTGCACCTTGCGATGGTCGGCGGCTTCCGTTCCCTGTTCGGACTTGATGCGCCCGACGATCGCCTTCACGTCCTGCACGCACGACTTGTCCGCGACGAGAATCGCGTCCGCCGTCTCGACGACGACGAGATTCTGCGTTCCCACGCATGCGATCAGGCGGCCTTCGGAATGCGCGTAAGTCGACGTGGCGCCCTGGAACATCACGCGCCCGCGCGCCACGTTTTCCGAGCCGTCCTTCGGCAGGATCTTCCAGATCGCATCCCACGAGCCGACGTCGGACCAGCCCGCGTCGAGCGGCACGACCGCGCCCGGGCAGATGCTCGAATCGTTCGCGAGCTGCTCCATGACGGCATAGTCGATGGAGTCTGAAGGCGAGGACGCGAAAGCATCGTGATCGAGGCGGAAGAACTCGCCGTCGTCGATGCCCGCATCGCATGCCGCGCGGCATGCGTCGTAGATCGCGGGCTGGAAGTGCTCGATCGCGGCAAGCCACGTCGATGCGCGCACGATGAAGATGCCCGCGTTCCACAGGTACTCGCCCGAGGCGACGTACTGGCGCGCGAGTTCGAGATGCGGCTTCTCCACGAAGCGATCGAGCCGGCGCGCGCCGCGGCCGGCCAGTTCCGCACCGACCTTGATATAGCCGTAGCCCGTTTCCGCGTGTCCGGGGACGATGCACATCGAGACGATCGCACCGTCTTCCGCGCATTGCGCGCCGGACGCGATCGCCTTGTGGAACGCTTCGATGTCCGCGACCACGTGATCGGCCGGCATCACGACGAGGATTGCGTCGTCGCCCGATGCAAACGCGCGCATGGCCGCGACCGTCAGCGCGGGCGCGGTGTTGCGCGGCACGGGCTCCAGCACGAGTTGCGCGCGGCGGCCGCGGGTGCGCAACTGGTCGGCGGTCGTGAAGCGGTGTTCTTCGCCGCAGACGATGATCGCGTCTTCGGTGCGTGCGGTGCCGTAGGCGAGCCCGTCGAGCCGCTGCGCTGTCGACTGCAGCAGCGACTGTTCCCCGATCAGGCCGATGAGCTGCTTCGGATAGTGCTCGCGCGACATCGGCCATAGGCGCGTGCCGGAGCCTCCCGCGAGGATGACCGGCTGGATCCTCAAGCGCACGTCGGTGCTGGTGGACGAACGGGGAGCGCTCGAAAGCGCCGTGTCGAGAGCGGTCATGATGTGCCTTCCTTTCGCTTGATCGGGTATAACGATTTTTGCACGTAGTAAATCGTCGATAAATCAAAAAACCCGAAAATAAATGTAAAAGGAGATGCGCCGGAAAACACCATCAGTTAATCAATCTGTCATATCCGGCTGGAATTTTTTTCTTTACATCTCTTGCGGCAGGCGGCAGAAAATAAATCGCCCGGCGTGCTCTCGCCGTTCCTGTGGAGTCGCTTGTCCGGCAAGGCTCTCAGCCCTTGCGACAAGGCCCGGAGCCGCCGCGTGCGGTGCCTCCGGAAATAAAAAAATACGGCATCCACGCGGACCGGATAAAAAAATAATTTAATCAAAATTGACGATTAAATCCCGCATTAATTTTGCTGTTGCGGATGGTTTTTTATTCCCGCTTCATACGGGTATGTACCGAGAAGGCGCAATCCCTTTCGTTTCGTCCGCGATAAAGCGGGATCCGTGTCTTTCCACCTGGGGTGTTTAGCGATGTTGAGCGTGCTATCGAGAATCATCGACATAGGCATGGCCGCACTGGGCGCGCTGCTCGCGGCCGGGCTGCATGCGGGCGGCCCGGTCTGGCTCGACGACAAGGAGAGCACGCTGCTCGCGTTCAATTGCGTGCTCATGATCATGACGTTCCCGTCGTTCGGGATCTATCAGTCGTGGCGCGGCAAGCCCGTCTACGACCTGCTTTGGCGCGTGACCATTGCGTGGCTGCTGGTGGAAGGCGCGGGCGTGCTTCTCACGTTCAGCGTGCACCGCGCGGACACGCTCTCGCGCCTGTGGCTCGGCTACTGGGCCGTGTGCACGATCGGCCTGCTCCTCATCACGAAGACGCTGATCTACTCGGCGCTCAAGTTCCTGCGCCGCGAGGGTTTCAATCACAAGGCCGTGGCGATCGTCGGCGCGGCGCCTTACGGGCGGTTCCTGATCGAGCAGATGCGCAGCCGCCCGGAGGCCGGCTTTCGCCCCGTGTACGTCTTCGACGAGACGGGCACGGCAACCGGTGACGAAGCGGGCGCCTCTGGCGACACGCTCGCGGGCGTGCCCGTGATGCGCGATCTGGGCGAGCTCACGCCGCTCGTGCGCGCGCGCGAGATCCGCGAACTGTGGCTCGCGCTGCCGATCTCGCAGGAACGCACGATCCACCGGATCGTCACGCAGTTCCGCGATGACTTCGTGAACATCCGCTTCATCCCGGACGTGCGCAGCATCTCGTTCTTCAACCAGGCCGTGGTCGACCTGCTCGGCGTGCCCGCGATCAACCTCGCCGCGTCGCCGATCACCGACATCAAGGTGCTGCCGAAGCTCGTCTTCGACCGCGTGTTCGCCGCGTGCGTGCTGCTCGGCACCTCGCCGCTCCTGATCGTGATCGCCGTGCTCGTGAAGCTGTCGTCGCCGGGGCCGGTGTTCTTCAAGCAGAAGCGCAAGGGCATCGACGGCCGCGAGTTCGAGATCTACAAGTTCCGCTCGATGAAGGTTCACGCCGAGACGCCGGGGCGGGTCACGCAGGCACGCAAGGGCGACAAGCGCGTGACGAGAGTGGGCGCGTTCCTTCGCCGCACGAGCCTCGACGAACTGCCGCAGTTCATCAACGTGCTGAAGGGCGAGATGTCGGTGGTCGGTCCGCGCCCGCACGCGCTCGAACACGACGACATCTACAAGGACCTCGTGAAGGGCTACATGTACCGCTATCGCATCAAGCCGGGCATCACGGGCTGGGCGCAGGTGAACGGCTATCGCGGCGAGACCGACCGTATCGAGAAGATGATGGGGCGCGTGAAGCTCGACCTCTATTACATGCAGCACTGGACCTTCGGGCTCGACATGAAGATCGTCGCGCTCACGCTCTGGAAGGGCTTTGCCGGTGCGAACGCTTATTAACCTCATGGATCAGGGAACGCAGCAATGAAACTCACGATCATCGGTAGCGGCTATGTGGGACTAGTGACGGGCGCGTGTCTTGCCGACATCGGCAACGACGTGTTCTGCCTCGACCTCGACGAACGCAAGATCGCGATCCTGAACGGTGGCGGCGTGCCGATCCACGAGCCGGGTCTGCAGGAAGTGATCGCGCGCAACCGCAAGGCGGGGCGCCTGAAGTTTTCCACCGACGTCAAGGCGGCGGTCGAGCACGGCGACGTGCTGTTCATCGCGGTTGGCACGCCCTCCGACGAAGACGGCTCCGCCGATTTGCAGTACGTGCTCGCCGCGGCTCGCGACATCGGCCGCTACATGAACGGCTTCAAGGTGATCGTCGACAAGTCGACAGTGCCGGTCGGCACCGCCGGCCGCGTGAAGGGCGTAATCGACCGCGAACTCGCGGGGCGCGGCGAGCGGCACATGTTCTCGGTCGTGTCGAACCCCGAGTTCCTGAAGGAAGGCGCGGCCGTGGAGGACTTCACGCGGCCGGACCGCATCGTGATCGGCTGCGACGAGGACGTGCCGGGCGAGCGCGCCCGCGAGCAGATGAAGCGGCTCTATGCGCCGTTCAACCGCAACCACGAGCGCACGCTCTACATGGACGTTCGCTCGGCGGAATTCACCAAGTACGCCGCCAACGCGATGCTCGCTACGCGCATTTCGTTCATGAACGAACTCGCGAATTTCGCGGATCGCGTGGGCGCCGACATCGAAGCCGTGCGCCGCGGCATCGGCTCGGACCCGCGCATCGGCTATGACTTCCTGTATGCGGGCTGCGGCTATGGCGGCTCGTGCTTTCCGAAGGACGTGCGCTCGCTGATCCAGACCGCGTCCGAGCACGATCAGGAACTGCAGATCCTGAAGGCGGTGTCGTCGGTGAACGAGGCGCAGAAGGAGACGCTCACGCAGAAGATCGTCGAGCGCCTGGGCGACGACCTGAGCGGCCGCCGCTTCGCGCTGTGGGGCCTCGCGTTCAAGCCGAACACCGACGACATGCGCGATGCGCCGAGCCGCGTGCTGATCGCGGCGCTCCTCGCGCGCGGCGCGCAGGTCTGCGCGTACGACCCCGTCGCGACCGACGAGGCGCGCCGCGTGCTCGCGCTCGACCTGCACGACGCACCGGGCCAGCTCGCGCGCATCACCTATGCGGCGAACCCCGAAGAGGCGCTCGATGCAGCCGACGCGCTGGTGATCGTCACCGAATGGAAGGCTTTCAAGAGCCCGGACTTCGACGGCATGAAAGAGCGCCTGAAGGCGCCGCTCATTTTCGACGGCCGCAACCTCTACGAGCCGGACACGATGCGCGAGATCGGCATCGAATATCACGCGATCGGCCGCGGCATCAGGCAGCCGGCGCTCGCGCTCGCCTGAGCGCGCGTCTTTTCCAGTCATCAACGGTAACGAGGTGCTGCATGCGAATCACGGTCGAAGGACCCGATGAGCCGCGGCGCATCTCTTCAATGGATGCGGCCCATGTTTGGAAGCGTATTGATCGTCTGTCACGCGAACGTCTGCCGCAGCCCAGCCGCGGAGATGCTGTTTCGCGCGCATCTGCACGAGCGTGGGGCGACCCCGATCGAATTTCAGTCGGCGGGCCTCTATGCGATGGAGGGAGACGATATCGATCCGACGATGTACCGGCTGCTCGCGGAGCAGGGTGTCGATCCGTCGGGACACCGGGCGCGGCGGCTCGACCGCCGCATGGCACGCGCGGCGGACCTGATCCTCGTGCCGGAAAGGAAGCAAATCACCGCGATCGCGCGGCTCGAACCCACGACGCGCGGCAAGGTGCATCTGCTCGGCAAGTGGGAGGACTCGGAAGTGGCCGACCCGTATGGGGGCCACGAAACTGCCTATCGCGAGAGCTTTGGGCTCATCGAACGTCTGGTCCTTGGATGGCTCAACAAAATATGCTGAATCGGTCTCTCGCAGTCTTACTCTCGCTGACGACTTTTCTGTCGGCATGCAGCACCGCGCCGGGCAATCACCTCGACACGTCGCGGCTGCAGGACAACGACCCGACGCCCACTGAAACGTATCCGGTGCGCCTGATCTCGACGCAGGTGATCGCGCAGCAGGTCGCGGCGATGACGCCGGCCGCGCCGCTGCCGCCGTCGCGCTTTCCCGATCCGCTCCAGTACGTGTACCGCGTCGAGCCGCAGGACATCCTCGGCGTGACGATCTGGGACCACCCCGAACTCACGACGCCGCAGTCGAGCGGCATCTCGACTGGCGGCAACACCACGCAGTCGATCGGCGCCGCGCTCGCGCAGCCCTATGCGCAGGCGCTGCCGGGCCAGGCCGATCCGTTCGGCCAGACCGTCGGACCCGAAGGCAACATCTTCTTCCCGTTCGTCGGCAAGCTCCACGTTGCGGGCAAGACCACCGGCCAGATCCGCGACGAACTCACCGCCGGTCTCGCGCCCTATATCAAGAAGCCGCAGGTCGACGTGCGCGTGCTTGCGTACCGCAGCCAGAAAATCTCGGTCACCGGCGAAGTGAAGACGCCGGGGCCGCTCGCCGTGAGCGACGTGCCGCTTACGCTCGTCGACGCGATCACGCGCTCGGGCGGCACCACCGCCGAGGCGGATCTGCAGCGCGTGCGGCTCACCCGCAACGGCAAGCTGTACGTGCTCGACGCCTACGGCGTGCTCGACCGCGGCGACGTCGCGCAAAACGTGATGCTCCAGTCCGGCGACATCCTGAACGTTCCTGACCGCACGGACAGCCGCATCTTCGTGCTCGGCGAAGTGAAGACGCCGGTGCCGGTGCCGATGCTGAAAGGCAAGCTCACCATCGCGGATGCGCTCACTGCAGCGGGCGGCATTCTCGATACCGATGCGAATGCTCGCCAGATCTACGTGGTGCGCGGCATGAGCACGAATCCGTCGACGCCTGACATCTATCGCCTCGACATGACGCAGCCCGATTCACTGCTGCTCTCGACGCAGTTCCAGCTTCGTCCGCTCGATGTGGTCTATGTCGGCACGTCAGGCGCGGTCCAGGTCAACCGCCTGATCCAGCAAGTGCTGCCAAGCCTGCAATCGCTCTTCTTCCTGAAGGAACTGACGCGATGAAACTCGCGGCCCGGCGCGCACGAGCGCCCGGGCCGCGCCGCGATAACGCAACGTCTAACGGGGTTGAATCTTGAGCACGCCAGCACATTCCTATCTGCCGAAGTCCGAGGAAGAGGACGTCGTCCTCGGTCACCTGATCCAGGTGATCCTCGACGACATCTGGTGGCTTATCGGCATCGCGCTCATGGTGATTCTCGCCGCGTCCGCGTATTGCTACCTCGCCAAGCCGATCTATTCCGCCGACGCGCACGTGCGCGTCGAGCCGTCCGACAACACGTCGCAGGCGCTCACGCAAACGCAGACGGGCGCCACGATCGGCTCGGGCTCCAGCACGCTGCCGACCGACGCGGAGATCGAGATCATCAAGAGCCGCGGCGTGGTCGCACCGGTCGTCGCGCAGTGCAAGCTGAACTTCAGTGTCGCGCCGGTCACGCTGCCCGTGATCGGCAGCCTCGCCGCGCGGCTCGCCACGCCGGGCACGCCGTCCAGGCCGTGGCTCGGGTTGTCCTCTTATGCGTGGGGCGGCGAGACCATCGACGTGGATTCCGTCGACGTTCCCCAGCCGCTCGAAGGCAAGGACATGACGCTCAAGGCGCTCGGCGACGGGCGCTACCTGCTGAGCGGCCCGGACGGTCGCGCGCTGCTCGAAGGCCGGGCGGGCGAGACGGCGAAGGGCAACGGCGTGACGATCACCGTCAACAAGCTCGTGGCGCGCCCGGGCACGCGCTTCACCGTCATGCGCGCGAACGATCTCGACGCGATCTCCGCGTTTCAGGCGGGGATCACGGTGCAGGAGCAGGGCAAGCAGACCGGCGTGATCCAGATCTCGCTCGAGAACCAGAATCCCGAGCGCGCCGCCGAGATCGCCAACGCGCTCGCGCAGTCGTATCTGCGCCAGCACATCGAGAACAAGCAGGAAGAGGCGAGCAAGATGCTCGCGTTCCTGAAGAGCGAAGAGCCGCGCCTGAAGAACGACCTCACGCGTGCGGAGGCGGCGCTCACGGAGTATCAGCATCAGGCGGGCGTGATCAACGCAAGCGACGAAGCGAAGGTCTACCTCGAAGGCAGCATCAACTACGAGCAGCAGATCTCGACGCTGCGCCTGCAGATCGCGCAGCTTCAGCAGCGCTTCGAAGTGAACCACCCGGCGCTCATCACGGCGCAGCAGCAGCTCGCGCAGCTCGAAGGGGAGCGCCAGCGCTACAGCGCGCGCTTTCGCGATCTGCCCGCGTCCGAGGTGAAGGCGGTCGCGCTGCAGCGTGACGCGAAGGTGGCCGAGGACATCTACGTGCTGCTGCTCAACCGCGTGCAGGAACTTTCCGTGCAGCGGGCGGGCACGGGCGGCAACGTGCATATCGTCGATGCGGCGTTGCGCGCAGGCGAGCCGGTCAAGCCGAAGAAGATCCTCATCATGTCGGCGGCGGTGATCCTCGGTGTGATCGTCGGTGCGGGCTTCGTGTTCGTGCGCCGCGCGATCTTCAAGGGCATCGACGATCCGGAGCGCGTCGAGCGCATCGCGGGCCTGCCGCTCTATGGCCTCGTTCCGATGTCGGTGGAGCAGGTGAAGTTCGATGTCGAAACGAAGCGCACGCACGAGCGCGACCGCGAACGCCAGGTGCCGATCCTCGCGACGCTGCGCCCGAACGACGTGTGCGTGGAAATCATGCGAAGCCTGCGCACGTCGATGCAGTTCACGCTGATGGAAGCGCGCAACCGCGTGGTGATGCTCACCGGGCCCGCATCGGGTGTGGGCAAGAGCTTCCTCGCGATGAACCTGTGCGTGCTGCTCGCGGCCTCGGGCAAGAAAGTGCTGCTGATCGACGGCGACATGCGCCGCGGCAAGCTCGAGCGTTCGTTCGGCATCGACCGCGCCAACGGCATCGCAGAACTGCTCGCCGGCACCATCGGACTCGAGCAGGCGATCCGCACGACGCGCGTGCCGGGCCTGAGTTTCATGCCCGCGGGCAAGCGCCCGGAGAACCCGTCCGAGCTGCTGATGTCGCCGCGTCTTCAGCAATACCTCGAAGGGCTCGGGCGCGTGTATGACGTCGTGTTCGTCGATACACCGCCGGTGCTCGCCGTCACCGATGCATCGATCATCGGCAAGCTCTCCGGCACGAACTTCCTCGTGCTGCGTTCGGGCGCGCACAACGAGACCGAGATCGCCGATTCGGTCCGCACGCTGCGCACGGCCGGCATCACGGTGCAGGGCGCGATCATGAACGGCATGCCGCAGCGCGCGCGCGGCTACAGCCGCGTGAACTATGCGGCCGTCGAAGAATATCTGAACGCCTGAGTGCAAGTGGAGCGAGTGATGAAAATCTCCGTGCTGGTTCCGACCTACCGCCGTCCCGCCGACCTGAAGCGGTGTCTCGCCGCGTTGCGCGCACAGACGCTGCCGCCCGACGAGGTGCTCGTGGTCGCCCGTCCCGAGGACGAAGCCACGCAGCGCCGGCTTGCCGTCGAGGCGAACGGCCACAACCGTTTCGCGCTGCGTGTGGTGGAGACGGGCGCGGGCGGCCAGGTGGCCGCACTGAACCGCGGACTCGAAGCGGCGAGCGGCGACATTGTCGCGATCACCGACGACGACGCCGCGCCGCGCGTGGACTGGGTCGCGCGCATCGCCGCGGCGTTCGAGGGCGACGCGAAGCTCGGCGCGCTCGGCGGCCGCGACTGGGTGCATGAGAAGGGGCGCGTGCTCGACGCATCGCGCGAGGTCGTCGGGCGCATCGCGCGTTCGGGAAAGATCATCGGCAACCATCATCTGGGGGTCGGGCCCGCGCGCGAAGTCGAGATGCTCAAGGGCGCGAACATGACGTACCGGCGCGCGGCCGTCGGCGCGCTGCGCTTCGACACGCGCCTGCGCGGCGCGGGCGCGCAGGTTCACAACGACATGGCGTTCAGCATGAGCGTGAAGCGCGCGGGATGGCGGGTCGTGTACGACCCGCTCGTCGCGGTCGATCATTTTCCGGCGGAACGATTCGACGACAACGGCCGCGACGCGCAGACGCTCGGCGCGCTGACCGACGCGGCCTACAACTTTCACCTCATCCTGCGCGAGCATCTCGCGCCGCTCGATCGCGCGCTTGCGTGGTGGTGGTACGGGCTCGTCGGCACGCGCGTCTACCCCGGGCTGCTGCACACGGCGCTCGCGGTGCTCGGGCGCGGCAGGCACTCCGCATGGGCGCGCTGGCGCGCGGTGCGCAAGGGCGCCCATGCCGCGCGGCGCGACGCGCTGCGGCTGCCCGACGAGCCGTTTGGCGAAGAGACCAGCGGCGCCAGGCCCGCATGAGCCGCGCATCCTGCGCCACGCGTGCCACGCGACGAACCCCGGCAACGAGGAAACGCTCACGATGAAAGCGATCAACGTGCATGTCCATCTTTTCTACGGCGCCGATCCGCGGTACTACCGCCCCGGCGAGAACATCGGGTGCCTCTACGGCTATCACCATGCGGAGTCGCCCGAGTTCGCCCTGACCTATTCACGCGACGCACGCGACGGCAAGGTGATGCGCACGCTGCGGCGCGGCCTGAAGACGGTGCTCGGCTTCGACTTCATCCATACGTGGCGCAACCGCGAGGAGATCCTGCGCTCGGATGTCGTCTGGACGCATACCGAGCACGAGCACCTGTCCGTCGCGCTGCTGCTGCTGCTGAAGGGGCGCAGGCAGGGCGGGCCGGTGCTTCTCGCGCAAAGCGTGTGGCTCATCGACAAATGGCCCGAATTCGGCGCGCTGCGGCGCTGGGCGTATCGCAAGCTGCTCGCCCGCGCCGACATGCTGACCACGCTCGCGAGCGAGAACGCGCAGCTCATGCGCCAGTACTTCAGGCGCGAGGTGACGCAGGTCTACTATGGCCTGAACATGAAGGACTTCCCGCTGCAGGAGCCGCGCGCGTGGAGGCCGGGTGCGCCGGTGCGCATCGCCGCGATCGGCAACGACCGCGATCGCGACTGGAACTCGCTCGTCGAGGCGTTCCGTCTCGATTCGCGCTACGAGGTGCGCATCGCCACGCGCCGCCGCGTGCCGCGCGCGCTGCATGCGGAGAACGTGCGGATCGCGCCCGCCACCGGGCTCAAAGCGGCCCGCGAACTCTACGACTGGGCCGACGTGATCGTCGTGCCGCTGCGCGCGAATTCGCACGCGTCGGGCATCACGGTCGTGCTCGAAGCGGTCGCGCTCGGCAAGCCGCTCATCGTGACCGATGTCGGCGCGCTCAGGGACTACTTCGGTCCCGAGCATGTGTCGTACGTGCCGCCGCATGACGTGGCCGCGCTGAGAAGCGCGCTCGAAACCCTCGTGGCCGATCCCGCGCTTGCACTGTCACACGCGCAGGCCGCGAGCCGCCATTTCGTCGAACGCGATTTCACCACGCACGAGTTCGCGATGCAGCACGCCCGCATCACGCGCGACTTCCTTCGCCGGCGCACGGTGCAGGGTGCGCCTCATGCCGCGGACCACGCGGCCTCGCATGCGGGCGCTCACGCGGCCGGGCAGGCCCGGGCCTCGGAGGGCGCGGCCACGTCGCTCAACCGCGTCGCCCGATCGAAGCCATGAGCACGCCGACGCTGCCGCCGCTCGCGCGCGCGCCGCGCGAGGCCACGCAACGCTCCCGCAGGGGCTTGCGCGGTCTGCTGAGCGAGGACCCGAAGCACTGGGCCCCGCAGGCGGCGCTGTGGGTCATCACGACGCTGCTCGTGCTCGCGCATCAGGGCACGGTGCTCACGCTCGCGTTTCCGCTGCTCGCAACGGTGGTCGGCGTGTGGCTCTACTTCAAGAGCCCGGCGCGCTATGTCGGCTTCATGTGGTGGCTGTGGTTCCTGAGCCCCGAGGTGCGGCGCTTCGCCGACTTCGCGAAGGGCGCGTTCACGCCGACAAGCCTGATCCAGGTCGCACCGCTCGTCGTCACGATGATCAGCGCGCTCACGATCGTGCGGCATTACCGCGTGCTCGCCGAGCGACGCGGCCTGCCGGTGCTGCTCATCCTGATGGGCCTCGCCTATGCGTATCTGATCGGCGTGGCGTCCAACGGCCCGATGGCCGCGACCTATGACCTCGCGAACTGGCTCTATCCGGTGCTGATCGGCTTTCACATCATGGTCAATGCGCGCGACTACCCCACGTATCGCAAGGTGGTGCTCGACACGTTCATCTGGGGCATGCTGGTGATGGGCGGCTACGGCGTGGTGCAGTTCTTCATCATGCCCCCGTGGGACGTGATGTGGATGCTCGGCTCGCAGATGAACTCGCAGGGCGACCCGGTGCCGCTCGGCGTGCGCGTGTTCAGCACGATGAATTCGTCGGGACCGTTCGCGATCGCGATGATGGCCGCGCTCACGTTCGTCATGGCGGGCACGCAGCGCGTGCGCTGGATCGCGGGCGGCCTCGGCTTCATCTCGTTCGGCCTGAGCCTCGTGCGCTCGACGTGGGGCGGCTGGGCGATCGCGATGGTGCTGCAGCTCCTCAAGGCGAGCAACAAGGTGCGCCTGCGGATCATTCTCGGTGCGGCCGCGCTGGTGGTGCTCACGGTGCCGCTGCTCACGTTCGGTCCGATCGCGGACCGGCTGGGCGCGCGGCTCCAGTCGATGACCAACCTGAGCGAAGACAACAGCTACGCGGCGCGCAACGAGTTCTACGCGACCTTCGCGGCCACGGCGTTTTCCGACGTCACGGGCGAAGGCTTCGGCGCGACCGGCACGTCGACGAAGCTCTCGAACTCGAACGGCGATCTCGGCAAGTACGGCAACTTCGACAGCGGCGTCATGAACGTGCCGTTCGTGCTGGGCTGGCCGGGCTCGCTGATGTATCTCTCGGGCGTCGGGATCCTGCTCGCACGCGCGCTGCGGGCGTCGTTCTCGCTGCGCGACGACAAGTACGCGCAGGCGTGCCTCAGTCTCGCGTTCGCCACCGTCGGCATGATCGTGTTCGCCAATTCGTTCGTCGGCACGGGGGGGCTGCTTCTCTTCATGGGCCTCTGCTCGATCCTCGCCGCGCGCCATCACATGAAGCTCGAACGGCACCGTTTCAACCGCTTATTTACCCTTCAAGAGACCAGCCGATGAACATCGCCATCGTCACTCATGTCGTGCGCCACAACGACGGCCAGGGCCGCGTCAACTATGAGATCGCGCGCGCCGCACTCGCCGAAGGCATGCACGTCACGCTGCTCGCGTCGCACGTCGCGCCCGAGCTGCTCGACGATCCGCGCCTTCTCTGGGTGCCGGTCCGGGTCGGCCGCTTCTGGCCGACCAAGCTCGTCAAGCAGCAGGTCTTCGCGTTGAAGTGCGCGCTGTGGCTGCGCATGCACCGCAAGGAATACGACGTGCTGCACGTGAACGGCTTCATTGCGTGGACACGCGCCGACGTGAACACCGCCCACTTCGTGCACGGCGGATGGCTGCGCAGCCCGTACTACCCGTTCCGGCTGATGGGCGGCATATGGCCCGCCTACCAGGTGATCTACAGCCGCCTGAACTCATGGCTCGAGCGCTGGGCATACCGCCGTTCGCGCATCGTGGCGGCGGTGTCCGAGAAGGTCGCGCAGGAGATCCGCGTGAGCGGAATACCGGGCGAGCGGATCGAGGTGGTCTACAACGGCGTCGATACCAGCGCGTTCAAGGAGGGCCGGCGTGATCGCGAGGCGTTCGGCCTGCCGGCCGACGCGTGCCTGCTGCTCTTCGTCGGCGACCTGCGCACGCCGCGCAAGAACCTCGACACCGTCCTGCAGGCGCTCTTGCATCTTCCCGCCAACGTGCAGCTCGCGGTCGCGGGCTTTCTGCCGGGGAGCCCGTATCCGGACGAGGCGCGCGTGCTCGGCATCGCGGACCGCGTGCATTTTCTCGGGCTCGTGAAGGACATGCCGACCCTCATGCATTCCGTCGACGCATTCGTCTTTCCGTCGCGCTACGAAGCGATGAGCCTGTCCCTGCTCGAAGCGCTCGCGGCCGGCCTGCCGGTGGTGACGGCGCGCACCGCGGGCGGAGCCGAGATCATCGGCGAGGATTGCGGCATCGTGCTCGACGATCCGGACGACGCGCCGGCGCTCGCCGGCGCGATCAAGAAGCTCGCCGATGCGCCCGCGCTGCGCCGCGAGATGGGCGAAGCCGCACGCAGTCTCGCGGGGCAGTTCGGCTGGGCCCGCATGGCACGGCGCTATCTCGACCTGTATCGCGGCTTCGCGGCGACACCGCTCGACAGGCACGACGCAAGGAACAAGGCGACCACGATGCTCAACGCGACCGCGAGCGAGTCGCGCACCTCCGGCGCCCTTTGAAATCATCGATCAGGACACACACATGAGCACGCAAGACATCAAGTCGCTGCAAATCGGCATGCACTGGTTTCCGGAGCGCGCAGGCGGCCTCGACCGCATGTACTACACGCTCGTCGGCGCGCTGCCGGGCGCGGGCGTGGCGGTGCGCGGCGTGGTAGCGGGGTCCGCGCGCGTTGCGCAGGACACGGGCGGCGCGATCCGCGGCTTCGGGCCGGCGGCGCAGTCGCTGCCGCGCCGCCTGCTCAATGCGCGCGCCGCGTTGCGCGACACCTTGCGCAACGAGCGGCCCGACGTCGTTTCGTCGCACTTCGCGCTCTACACGTTCCCCGGGCTCGACGTCACGCGCGGCATCCCGCAGGTCTCGCATTTCCAGGGGCCGTGGGCGGACGAGAGCCACGTCGAGGGCGCCGATTCGATCGGCCAGCGCACGAAGCGCATGCTGGAGCAGCGCGTGTACGCGCGCTCGTCGCGGCTGATCGTGCTGTCCGAGGCGTTCGGGCAGATCCTCACGACGCGCTACAACATTCCCGCCGAGCGCGTGCGCGTGGTGCCGGGCTGTGTCGATGTCGACCAGTTCAGCCTTCCGCTGAGCCGCACCGATGCGCGCCGCCGGCTGCAGCTGCCGCAGGACCGGCCGATCGTGCTCGCGGTGCGCCGTCTCGTGCGCCGCATGGGTCTGGAGGATCTGATCGAGGCGATCAAGCGCGTGAAGGCGAAGCAGCCCGACGTGCTCCTGCTGATCGCGGGGAAGGGACGTCTTGCCGATGAGCTTCAGGGGCGCATCACCGAAGCCGGGCTGGATGACAACGTGCGGCTGCTCGGCTTCGTCGCGGACCGGCATCTCGCGTCCCTCTATCGCGCGGCCGACATCAGCATCGTGCCGACGGTCGCGCTCGAAGGCTTCGGGCTCATCACGGTGGAGTCGCTCGCCTCGGGCACGCCCGTGCTCGTGACGCCGGTCGGCGGCCTGCCGGAAGCGGTGGCGGGCCTCTCGACCGATCTGGTGCTGCCCGCGACCGGCGCCGACGCCATCGCCGACGGCCTGATCGGCGCGCTCGGCGGCACGCTCAAGCTGCCCGACGAAGCCGCGTGCCGCAAGTACGCGCGCGACAACTTCGACACCTCCGTGATCGCAAGACGCGTGGCCGCCGTGTACGGCGAGGCGATTTCGGCCGGCCCCGTGCACTGACCGATGCGCGGCGGGCGCGAACCGTCGTACTATCCTCGTTGATTCCCGACCTGAACCGCATGCGCGGGCGCGAAGGCGCCGCGCATGCCACCAAACGGAAACAACGAGCATGGACCGGTTTCTTGCAATGAAAGTCTTTGCGCGCGTGGTGGAGACGGGCAGCTTTTCGAAGGCCGCCGACGCGATGCGCCTTCCGCCCGCGAGCGTCTCGCGTACCGTGCAGGCGCTCGAGGCGCACCTGGGCGCGCGGCTGCTCAATCGAACCACGCGCAGCATCAGCATCACCGAAGACGGCGAGACCTACTACGAGCGCTGCGTGCGCGTACTCGGCGAAGTGGACGACATGGAGTCGGCGCTGTCGCACTCGAAGACGAGTCCGAAGGGCAAGGTCAGGGTCAGCCTGCCGGCCTCGATGGCTCGCAGCACCATCATCCCCGCGCTGTCCGAGTTTCTTGCCGCGTACCCGGACATCACGGTCGAGCTGAACCTCACGGACCGGCAGGTCGATATCGTGGAAGAGGGACTCGACTGCGTGATCCGCGTGGGCGCCGTGCGCGACGAGACGCTGGTCGCGAAGCGCATCGGCTGCTACTCGCAGATCACGTGCGCATCGCCTGCCTACATCGAGAAGTTCGGCGAGCCGATGACGCTCGACGATCTGGAGGACCACATCGCCGTCGGCTACGTGCTCAACAACATGCGCGTGCGAAGCTGGGAGTTCACCGTCGATGGCGAGACGAAGACCATCGTGATGAAGAACCTCGTCGCGGTGAACGACGCGGATTCCTACTTCGCGTGCGGTCTCGAAGGGCTCGGGCTGATCCAGGGATCGAGCTATACGCTCAAGCCGCATATCGAGCGTGGCGCGTTGCGCGAGGTGCTCAAGGCGTATCCGTCGGATTCGCGCGTCGTGTCGATCCTGTATTCGGCGAACCGCCACCAGCCGCGGCGCGTGCGCGTGTTCATCGACTGGGTGGCGGCGCTCTATGCCCGGACGCCGTCGCTTCAGGCGGCATAACCGGCTCTGCCGATGCCTTCGAGAGTGCGCGGCGCGGGTCTTGTCAGGCGCTCACGCCGCGCTGAAGGGCATGCTCGCGTGCGAGTACATCCATTCGAGCGTCTCGGCGAAGGGCGTGAGCGGCACACGGCCGATCGTCCTGCGCAGCTTGTGATTGGAGCCGACGAGCCGCTCGATTTCATTGCGCCGCATGAAACGCGGATCGACGAACACCTCGATCTCGTAGCCCGCGATGCGCGCAAGCATGGCAAGCACCTCCGAGAGCGACTGGCCCTTGCCCGAGCAGATGTTGAACGTTTCGCCGACGGGCGCCGCGTCGAGCAGCCTTGCATAGGTCGCGACGACATCGCGCACGTCGGAGAAATCGCGGTGCACGTTGAGGTTGCCAAGCGAGATGCGCGGCTCGCGCCGCGCATAATGCGCGACGATCTTCGGCAGCACGTAGTCCTCGGTCTGCCCGACGCCCGTGTAGTTGAACGGGCGCACGAAGAAGACCGGCAGCCGGTCGAGCCACAGGCGCGCCGCGTGCTCCATCGCGAGCTTGCTCACGGCGTAGTCGTTGGCGGGCTGGATAGGCACGTCCTCGTCGATCACTTCAACGCCCGCATTGCCGTACACGTTCGACGTGCTCGCGAGCAGCACCGCGCGCGGCTTCGCATTAAGGCCCGCGAGCGCATCGAGCAGATTGCGCGTGCCGACGATGTTCACCATGTACGTGCGGCTCGGCGGATTGCCCGTGACATGCGCGGCGCCGGCGAGATGGACGACCACGTCGGGGCGCGCGTCGTTCACGAACGAGCGCACGGCGTCGGCGTCGAGCAGATCGACAGGCACGCCGACCGCACCGGGCACGTCGCCCTCGTCGCGTGCGGGCGAGACCATGCCCCACACGTCATAGCCTTGTTCGGCGAGATGCGCCGCCATGTGGCGGCCCGTGAAGCCCGACAGACCGGTGACGAGTGCGCGCCGCGACATGGGGTTCTCAGAACGTATCGTGCTGTTCATTGCGCTTGAGGTCTGCTTCGACCATCATCTGACACAGGCTTTCCAGAGTGGTCTTCGGCACCCAGCCGAGCTTCTCGCGCGCCTTGTCGGCGCTTCCGATCAGGAGGTCCACTTCCGCTGGCCGATAGAACTTCGGGTTCACGCGCACGAGCGTGCGGCCCGTCGCGACGTCGATGCCCGTTTCGCGCTCGCCCTTGCCGCTCCATTCGATCTGGAAACCGGCCGCGGCGAAGGCCATGCGCACGAAGTCGCGCACGGTCTCGGTGCGATTGGTCGCGAGCACGTAGGTGTCGGGATCCCGCGCCTGCAGCATGCGCCACATGCCTTCCACGTATTCGAGCGCATAGCCCCAGTCGCGCTTCGCATCCATGTTGCCCAGCTCGAGCATCTGCTCCTTGCCGAGCTTGATCTTCGCGACAGTGTCCGTGATCTTGCGCGTGACGAATTCGCGCCCGCGCAGCGGCGATTCGTGATTGAACAGAATGCCGCTGCACCCGAAGATGCCGTACGACTCGCGGTAGTTGATCGTCGTCCAGTGTGCGAACAGCTTCGCGACGCCATAGGGGCTGCGCGGATAGAACGGCGTGTCCTCGCTTTGCGGAATGGCCTGGACCTTGCCGAACATTTCGGACGTGGACGCCTGGTAGTAGCGCATCTTCGGATTGATCACGCGAATCGCTTCGAGCAGGTTCAGCGCGCCCAGGCCCGTTACGCCCGCCGTCGTGGCGGGCTGGTCGAACGATACGCCGACGAAGCTCTGCGCCGCGAGGTTGTACAGCTCGCTCGCCTGCGCGGTTTCGAGCAGGCGCAGGCTGGAGCCGAGATCGGTGAGATCGTGCTCGACCAGCTTGAGCTTCGGATTGCGGTCGATGCCGAGTTCGGCCATGCGCCAGAAGTTCACGGAACTGGTGCGGCGATAGGTGCCGACGACCTCGTAGCCCTTGTCGAGCAGGAGCTTGGCGAGGTACGCGCCGTCCTGTCCCGATACGCCGGTGATGATCGCTGTGCGCTGGGTTTCCATGGAGTTTTTCCTCGTGGCGGTTGCGGTAAGGGGTGGTTTCAGGTTCGGGCGGGTTTGTCGATCAGCCGGTCCACGATCGGTTCGAGCACGGTGAAATCGCGTTCGGCCTTCAGCCGGTAGAGCGCGGCCGTGGGATGCGCGCCGTCGGACATGCCGTGCTGCCAGTCCGGCAGCGAGGACACGTACGCGTATTGATCGATCAGCGGCACATGCGCTTCGGCGGCGACGCGCCGTGTCATTGCGGCCATCTGCGCGAGCTGCGCGTTCAGGCGTTTGTCCAGCATCGGGTTCGAGGTCGCGAGCACCGGCAGCTTGCCGCTCGCAAGCGCAGCCCGAACGAGCGCGGTCTCGGCGGCGTAGAACTGCTCGGGCGTCTGCGAGTGCATCACTTCGTTGATGCCGTAGTTGAACATCACGATGCGCGCGCTCGAGCGCCTGATGCGCTCCGTCCACGCGACGCTGCCGCGCCTGTCCGTGCCGTCGAGGAGCTGCTGCGCCATCGTGCCGCCCACGCCGAGATTGCTCACGACGACGTGCTGTCCGAATCGCGCGCTCAGTTCGCTTTGCAGGAACGTGACCGCGTTATCGGCGCGCGGCGCGCAGTGCTTGTCAATGCAGGAAATGCCGAGCGTGGTGGAGTCGCCGTAGGCTTCGATCAGAAGCGGCTCGCCCGCCGCATGCGCGTGGGCGCTCGCGGCGAGAGCGAAGGCGGCGAGCAGGGCGCGCGCCTTCACGATGCGCGTCCCGTCGATGCGGGCGCCGAAGCTGCCGCGTGGCCATGCGCCTGCGCCTTCGACTTGCGCGCGCCGTGAATCAGCGGCCGCTCGAGCAGGAACCAGCTGACGCTCGCATAGGCGAGCGTGATCGCAAGCCCCAGCGCGGCCGTGCTGGCGCGGCCGAGATGCGTGTGCTCCCACAGCACGTAGAGGAAGCTCAGATGCACGAGGTAGATCGTGTAGCTGATCGTGCCGATATAGACGAGCACGGGGTTGCACAGCACGCGCTTCAGCAAGCCCTTGCTTTCGATTGCGAGCACGACCATCGACGTGCACAGCAGCAGCGAGATGCTGTAGAGCGCGGCGTTCGAAAGCGGCGTGTTTGCAGCGCGAAAGCGCGGAAAGCTCACGTGCAGCCACGCAAGAATGGCGAGACCGACGATCACGCCCAGCACGGCGGGCTTGACGAGCCGCGCGAGCGCCTGGCTGTCGCGGCGCACGAGCACCGAAAGCAGCGCGCCCGCGCACAGCAGGTCCATGCGAAACGGCGTCAGGTAGTAGATCGGCCAGAACGAATCCAGGTGGGGCGTGGCGGCGGCGCGCAGGAGCGGCGTGACGACGATCGCGGCAGCCGCGATGATTCCGAGCGCGCGCTCCGAAGTGAACAGCACGACGAACGGCCACACGAGATAGAACTGCTCCTCGACGGCGAGCGACCACAGCACGTTGAGGCTCGGATGCCCGATGTCGCCGAGCGACTGGCCGATGTTGACCGCGAAGAACACGAACCACGGCCAGTGCGCGAGCCAGCCGAGGCCGAAGAGAATCGACGAAAGAACCAGCAGCAGCACGTACGGCGGCAGGATGCGCCGCGCACGGCGCGCGTAGAAATGCGTGAAATAGGACTGTCCGCGCGCCTTGCGCTCGAGCAGGATGCCGGTGATCAGAAAGCCGCTCATCACGAAGAAGAGGTCGACGCCGAGCCACAGCGGCAGCTTTAGCGCGTGCTGTGAAAAGACGGCGAGCACTGCGATGGCACGCAGGCCATCGAGCGCGACGATACGGTGTGAGCCGGGTGCTGTCGGCATGGAATGCGACAGGGGTAAATGCGAAACGGGTGACGTTGCGGATGACGTTGCCAATGCCTTCATCGACGGTTCCCCTACAGAGATCTGGCATGTGCGGGACGCTTGGTGCAATGGCGATTCTAGGGAAAAGAAAACCGAAAAATATTGGGTGGATAATTCGTCCGGATTTAAAAATTCCCGATTCCCGAGTCGCGCAATAAAAATCGCATATGAGGCTAATTATTTATTCGAAAAAAACCGGTGCATAAAGGATCGGAGCCTTGTCGTGTCAGCCTCGCGCCGCTTTGGTGCAGAAAATCGGGTGCAATCGCATGCGCCGGAAAAATAATGGCGATTTACATCTTTTACGAATGCGCGCACCTGCGTGGCTTCTCTTTATTTCCGATTTTTTTGGATTAATTGATCGGTAATCTCACTCGCGTCGATCAATGCCGTGTCGATACCCGGCCATTGCCCGGTCCGGCGCGATTCGACCCGGGCGGCCGGCCTGCGCCGTCTCGGCGGCCGCCCCCTTTTCCCCGTTGCGCACATGAACGCGCTTCTCTGATGGAGAAACAATTTGCGGCGTCTTTCGATCCTGACATCGATGCTGAAACTGTTCTGCGCGCTGGGCGCGCTCGCATGCATCCATGCATCGGAGGCGGCGCCGCGCGTGCTCGACGCCCGCACATCGTGGATCGGCAACACGTTTGGCTACGGGCAGGGCACGTGGGCACAGATCAACATCACGGCGATCGCGGTGACGCCCGACGGACGCGTCTTCACCAATGCGCCGTGGGACGAAAGCGGCGCCGAAGCGAGCGTCTACAAGAACGGACAGATGCTCGGCTTTGCGGGCGGCACGCACGGCTGGGGCAACTATGGCGGCAACGCGATCGCCGTGAACAAGCGCTATGCGTTCATCGCGATCGCCGTGGGCAACGAGAAGGGGCGCCTCGTCAAGCCGGGCGTGTGGCCCGGATCGGGGCGCCAGTGGTTCGGCGTATCGCGGCGCGAGCTGGGTGAAACGAAGCGCGCGGCGCCTTTTCGCAGCACGGATGCGGCCGATGCGAAGGACCCGCATGCGGTGCTCGCGTCGAGCTTCCTGACCATCAACGAAGCGCCGACGGACAAGCGCGAGGACATTGGCGGGCTCGCCGCAAGCGACGCCTTGCTGTATGTCTCGAACACGACGCAGGACCGCATCGAGGTGTACGACGCCGATTCGATGCAGAAGAAGCGCCAATGGGATGCGCATGAGCCGGGGCGTCTCGCGCTCGCATCGGACGGCTCGCTGTGGGCGTTGCTCGACAGCCTGGGCGAGAACCCGCGCCTCGTGCATTACTCGGCTTCCGGCGCGCCGCTGGACGACGCCCCGGCCTTGCCGAAGGACACGCTCGCCGCCGATATCGCGACAGACGGTCAAGGGCGCCTCCTCGTCGCCGACAACGGCGTGCGCCAGCAGGTCCTCATCTTCACGCGCGACGGCCGCGGCTACCGCGAGTCGGGCACGCTCGGCGAACGCGGCGGAATCTTCTCGGGGACCGCCGGCAAGCCCGGGCCGCAGCGCTTCAACGGGCTCACGGGCGTGGGCGTCGATGCGGCGGGCAATGTCTATGTGTCGACGAACGGCATCGGTGTGCGCCACGACACGATCGGCGCGGGGCTCGGCGCGACGCTCGAGAGCTATGCGCCCGACGGCCGCCGCCTCTGGCAGGTGCAGGGCCTCCTGTTCGTCGACGGCGCCTGGATCGATCCGTCGCGCCCGAACAGCGTCTACACGGGCAACAAGCGCTTCGAGCTCGACTTGTCGAAGCCGCCGGGCGAGGAGTGGAAGTACGCGGGCTTCCTGACGGGCCGCTTCAGGTATCCGGACGACCCGGTCTTTCACACCGACCAGTGGCCCGGCATGCCGATCGCGCGAAAGCTCGACGGCCGCACGTTCCTCTATCTCACCGACATGTACGCCGATCACCTGAAGATCTATCGCTTCGATGCGAAGCGCGACGGCGAACTCGCGATTCCATCGGGCTTCATCGCCGGGCGCGCGCGCCCCGTCGAGCATGTGCCGAACCGGCCGCCCGCAGGCGACTGGATCTGGCGCGATACGAACGGCAATGGCCGCTTCGACGCCGGCGAGTTCCAGCTGAACACGGGCACGGCGCGCATCGCGGGCGGCTGGGGCTGGTGGGTCGATACGAAGGGCGACATCTGGCGCACGAGCGACGTGAAGGGCATCCGGCGCCTGCGCTATGGCGGAGTCGACCAGGCGGGCAACCCGGTCTACGACGTTGCGAAGATCACGTCCTATGCAATGCCGGCGCCCTTCACCGAACTGCGCCGCGCGATCTACGACGCCGACACCGACTCGCTCTACGTGAGCGGCTACACCGCGGACGAGCCGCCCGATCGCGGCTTCTGGAAGGAGGTCGGCAGGCGGTTCGTGCGCTACGACCACTGGTCGACGAACCCCACGCAACGCTATGCGATCGACCTGCCCTGGGACACGAAAGCCAAGCCCGTATCCACGCTCATCGGCTTCACGGTGGAAGGGCGGTACGTGTTCGCCGTGGAGCCTGTCGGCACCGTGCATGTGTACGACAAGGACTCGGGCCAGGAGCTCGGCGTGATCAAGCCGGGCCCCGAAGTGGGCGGCGCGTCGGGCTGGGTGGATGTGCCCAACGGCATCAGCGCGAGCAGGCGGCCTGATGGCGAGTACCTCGTGTTCGTTGAAGAAGACGCCCGCGGGAAAGTGATGATGTATCGCTGGAAGCCCTGATTGCAGCGAAGCTCGAGAGGAAGCGATGGACAAGAGCATGGTGAAGAACGTGGCGATCAACTTCTCGGGACTGGTCCTGCCGACCTTCGTCTCGCTGGTGACCGTGCCCGCGTACATACATCTCGTGGGCGTGGAGCGATACGGGGTGATCAGCCTCGTGTGGACGCTGATCGGCTATTTCGGCTTTCTCGATCTCGGCATGAGCATGGCCGCGCAGCATCAGATCTCGAAGGCGCATGCAGCGGGCGACCCGGCGCAACGCTCGCGCGTGTTCTGGAGCGCGGTGTGGCTGAACTTCGGCACCGGTATCGCGGGCGGCCTCCTCATCTACTTCGGCGCGTTCGCGTACACCGCCTATTTCGCGCATTCCGAAGCAAGCATGCAGCATGAAGTCTATCTCGCGCTGCCCTGGCTCGCCATCGCGATTCCGCTTGCGAACGTGTCGTGGGTCTTCGCGGGCGCGATCAACGGCATGGAGCGCTTCGGGGTCTACAACACCAACCAGACGATCGGCACGTTTCTCTTTCAGCTGCTGCCGCTCGGCGCCGCGTGGCTCATCGCGCCCAACCTGCAGACGGTGCTTGCCGCCGCGGTGCTCGCGCGCCTGATCGCGGCCGTGCTGCTCGCACGGGCGAGCTTCAAGGTGCTTCAGATCGAACGCGTGGAGTGGCCGCAGCGCGGCGTCGCAGGCGGACTGTTCAAGTTCGGCGGGTGGATGCTGGTTTCATCGATGACCAGCATGATCACCGACTCGCTCGATCGCGTGCTGCTCGGCGCGCATCTCGGCGCGCGCTTCGTCACCTACTACACGGTGCCGCAGAACCTCGTCACGCGCCTGAACATGCTGCCGAACGCGCTCGTGCGCACGCTCTTTCCGCGTCTGTCGGCCATCAGGCGCGAGGACGCGGACGGCATGGTGCGCAAGTCGCTCGAATTCCTGAACGGCGTGTTCACGCCGATTGCGATCTTCGCGATGCTCGTGCTCGCGCCGTTCCTGCATGTATGGGTGGGCCGCGAAATCGCCATTGCGAGCGCACCGGTGGGCCGCATCCTGATCATCGGCGTGTGGCTCGTCGGTCAGGCGAGCGTCACGCGAATCATGATCCAGTCGCAGATCAATCCGGCGACGGCCGCCCGCGTCGGCCTGTTCCAGTTGCCGCTCTTCGTCGGGGCGCTGTGGCTCGGCATCGCGCACTACGGGCTCATCGGCGCCGCGAGCGTGGTCGCGTTGCGCTCGCTGCTCGACTACAGCGTGCTGCTGTGGATGTCGCGCATTCACGCGCGCCCCATCGCGCTCGACATGCTTACCCATCTCGCCTTCCTGCTGGCAAGCCTCGGCGTTGCGAGCGCGATCGATGCCATCGCGAATCCGCTGCGCGCGATTGCCGCTGCGGCGGCGCTCGCAAGCATCAACGCGGGATGGTCGGTTCTTACGCGCCCCGAGTTGCGTTCGATTGCGCGGGGGCTCCTGCGCAAGCTGAGTGAACGCGTGAGGGGCCGCGCGAATGTGCCTGTGAAGGCGAGGAGAGACGCATGACTCAGACTGTCGACGAAGTGCTCATCGAGCCCGCGCAAACCCGACTCGACCTGCGCGAACCGCCGCCCGTCGGGATGCCCGGTGCCCGGCCCGTGCGCGCCGAGCGCGCGGCGCCGAAAGTGCCGCGCGTGGCGATCGTGCATGACTGGCTCGTCGCCTACGCGGGTGCCGAGCGCGTGCTGGAGCAGATCATCGCGTGCTTTCCGGATGCCGACATCTTCAGCGTGGTCGACTTCATGGACGAGCGCGCATGCCTGCAGGGCAAGCGCGTGACGACATCGTTCATCCAGAAGCTGCCGTTCGCAAAGAAGAAGTATCGCGGCTACCTGCCGCTCATGCCGCTTGCGATCGAGCAGCTCGACGTGTCGGGCTACGACCTCGTGATATCGAGCAGCCACGCGGTGGCGAAGGGCGTGCTGACGGGCCCCGACCAGATTCACATCAGCTACGTGCATTCGCCGATCCGCTATGCATGGGACCTGCAGCACCAGTACCTCCGGCAGTCGAACCTGACTGCGGGCATGAAGTCGATGATGGCGCGCATCGTGCTGCATTACATGCGCACCTGGGACATTCGCACGTCGAATTCGGTGGACCACTTCATCGCGAACTCGGCGTTCATCGCGCGGCGCATTCACAAGGTGTATCACCGCGACGCGCACGTGATCTTCCCGCCCGTCGACGTGGATGCGTTCCAGCTCAACGAGATCAAGGACGACTTCTATCTGACGGCATCGAGAATGGTGCCGTACAAGAAGATCGACCTGATCGTCGAGGCGTTCGCGAAGATGCCCGAGCGAAGGCTCGTCGTGATCGGCGACGGCCCCGACATGCGCAAGATCCGCGCGAAGGCGTCGCCGAACGTGGAGATCATGGGCTATCAGCCGTTCTCGGTGCTGCACGACAGAATGCGGCGGGCCAAGGCGTTCGTATTCGCGGCGGAGGAAGACTTCGGCATTTCGGTCGTGGAGGCGCAGGCCTGCGGCACGCCCGTGATCGCCTATGGAAAGGGCGGGGCGCTCGAGACCGTGCGTGATGCGTCGCATGCGGAGCCTACGGGAATCTTTTTCGACGAGCAGAGCATCGAGTCGATCGTCGATGCGGTGCAGGAGTTCGAACTGGGTGCGGTGGCGTTTCGCCCCGCCGACTGTCGCGCGAACGCGCAGCGGTTTTCGATCGGGCATTTCCGCGAGTCGCTGCGCGCGCATGTCGGGCACGTCGCGCCGCATTTCGTGCTGCCGCCGATGCGCGAGGACGACATCGACGATCGCAAGGGCGAGGTCAAGGAAGCCGCGCAGGCCAGCGATTTGCGCGTGCTTGCCGTGGATCAGAGCGGTGCGCTGGGCGGCGCGGAACTGTCGATGCTCGAAGTCGTGAAGAACATGCGCGGCGACGTGCAGACGCTTCTCTTCGACGATGGCCCCTTTCGCATCGCGCTGGAAGCGGTCGGCGTGAAGGTCGACGTGCTCGACGGCGCCGCGCTCGGCAACGTGCGCAAGGATGGCATCAAGCGCCCGGGCGCCGGGATGCTCGGCGGCGTGCTGAAGCTTTTGCGCGGCACGCTCGCGAAGTCGCGCGACGCCGATGTCATCTATGTGAACACGCAGCGCGCGATGGTGATCGGAGCGATCGCCGGGCTGATATCGAGGCGGCCGGTAGTGTGGCATCTGCGCGATATCGTGAGCGAGGACCACTTCGGGCGCACGCAGCTGACGATCATCAAGTGGTGCACGAAGCTGATGCTCGAGCACGTGATCGCCAACTCGACGGCTTCGGCCACCGCCGTGACCGCGCTCACGCGGCTGCGCGAAGAGCGGCTCGACGTCGTGTTCAACGGCATTTCCGCCGACCCGTTCACGGATCTCGAAGCGGTTGCGCAGCACGAGCTGCGTGACCGTTTCGGGTTGCCGCGCGACGCGTTTCTCGTCGGCTCGTTCAGCCGGCTCGCGCGATGGAAGGGGCAGCACGTCCTGCTCGAGGCGCTGCGCGAATGTCCGGAGATGCACGCGGTGTTCGTCGGCGCGGCGCTCTTCGGCGAGGACGCGTACGAGGCCGAACTGCGCGCGTTCGTGGCCGAGCACGGGCTCGCGGACCGGGTGCACTTCCTCGGCTTTCAGCATGACATCGCGGCGTGCATGAAGGCCGTCGATATCGTGACGCACACGTCGATCATGCCGGAGCCGTTCGGCCGCGTGATCATCGAAGGGATGCTTTCGAAGCGGCCGGTCGTCGCCGCCCGCGCGGGCGGCGTGATCGACATCGTCAAGGACCGGGAGAACGCGATCCTTTGCGAACCCGGCGACGCACGCGCGCTCGCGCAGGCGCTCGACGAACTGGCGGGCGACGCGTCGCTGCGGGAGCGTCTCGTTCACGCGGGGTATGCGAATGCGGTAAACCGCTTCGGCACGCGGCGCTATGTCGAGAGCGTGGAGAAGATCCTGAACCGGGTGGCGTCGAAGAAGCGGCGGCGTGTGGCCGTCTGAAGGCGGTCTGAAGGCGGACGAGGCTCCGGGCAGAAATCCCGGAGCCGTCTGTCAGCGTCGTCCTGCGCAAGGGCGACGCTGACAGATCAGGCGAAGCGCGGGGAACGCCTCAGGCGAGCTTCTGAACGCCGCGCCGGCCCTTGAGCCTCGCGGACCACAGCATCGCGGGCCGCTCGACGAGCACGTAGAACCCGGCGGCAACCACCACCGCAACGGCGGTGAACCAGAACGAAGCCCAGATCGAAGTCTGCAGCGCGGACCGGAACATGAACGATCCGAGCAGCACGAATATCGGCAGATGCACGATATAGAGCGAGAAGCTGAATTCGCCGACGCGTGAAAAGGTCTTCACCGCAAGCGTGTTGCGCATCGGCCGGTCGAGCACCTGATACAGGTACACGGCAAACGCGATGGCCCAGAACTGGAACGCCGCATACTGCGCGAACTTGAAGGCCACACACCCGATCGCCGCGATCACGATGGCCGCGAGCCGCAGCACCATCGCCCGCCGCGCGTCGACCTGCATGCCCTGCGCCTTCGCTTCGGCGATCCATGCGCCGAGCGTCCACGAGAGCCAGTACGACGTGAACACGACGATCTCGTGCCGCTCGAAGAGCCACGCCGATGCCACATTGACGATGCCAACGGCGATCAGCACGTTCAACATGCCGATGCGACGGCGCAATGCGAGCAGCAGCGGATAGACGAGGTAGAACTGCACCTCGACGGACAACGTCCACAGCGCGCCGTTCGATCCGTAGGTCTTGCCCGCGATTCCCTGCAGCGAAAGCAGGTTCACGAGGAACGCATGCAGGTCGAATGGATTGATCTTCCGGCTGACGGGGATGAAGTTCTGGCTGAGGGTATCGAGCGCGAAGGTGAGGAGCAGGGCCGCGAGCAGCACCGGATAGATCCGGGCGAAACGCCGCAAGAGGAAATTGCCCGCGCCGAACGGTGCGGCCGGGTCCGCGAGCAGACGCCGCGCCGTGCCGCGGTGAATGCAGTACCCGCTGATGACGAAGAAGATCGGCACGCCGGCCGAGCCCCACGCGATCGGGAACGTCAGGTAGCTGAAAAGGGCGTTGAGGTCGAACGGGGCGCCGCTGCGGTGGAACTGCTGCATGCCGATCCACGTGACCTGGCGGCAGTGGAAATACGCGACCAGCAAGGCCGCGATACCCCGCCACGCATTGATTGCCACATCCTTGTCATCTACGCTCGCGCGCGAATGAACGTCCGCGGCGAGGGGGAGCGGCGCACGCGCCGGCTCGAGCAATGAGGTGTCGCTCATCAGTACCTCGGGGCTGGTTGAATCGACGAAGAGACCGGCTGAAAGCCGGGGCATGCCGCGATCGGGCTGATATCGGGATCGCGGGCGCGCGAGGAAATCTTAGTCCGGCAACAAAGACTGATTTAAAGAAAAAAATTGCCTGCCGCAGCAGAAGCGGACGAAATCAGGGAGAGGTTATTCGACACTATTTTGTAATGGTCCTCGCGCGAAAACCCGGTGAATTATTTGTCTATTTTTTTCTGATAGGGTATTTCCATTACCTCAAAACAGGTGCAAATCATGGACATGCATGCAATTGCCGGGGCTGTCGTCTTGTTGATCCTTGCCGCCGTTTCTGCTTACCGCGATGCGCTACGCAACGATCCGCTCGCAAGGCGCAGCACTCATCCCGTCCTCTTTCCGCAGGTCGAAGAGCAGGAATAAGCTGGCCGCTCATCGCGCGCTGTGGCGCTGCACGTATTGCCGGCCAGTGGTGGACGTATCCATTTTTTACCGGCATGGCGGGTGCCGCCGCGTTGCATTCAATTCAGCCGCTCGGCGATTCGGCGAATGATGTTGGGCCAGATCCTAATGCGACCGCCAACGGGTTCGCACAATCGTTCCATTTTCGGAACCTGATTCCCGGATGAACTAAACATGCTGAAAGTCACCAAGGCAGTATTTCCCGTCGCCGGACTCGGCACCCGTTTTCTTCCCGCGACCAAGGCAAGTCCAAAGGAAATGCTGCCGATCGTCGATAAGCCGCTGATTCAATACGCGGTGGAAGAAGCAATTGCGGCGGGAATAACAGAAATGATTTTTGTGACTGGGCGCAGCAAGCGCGCGATCGAAGATCATTTCGACAAATCCTATGAAATCGAAGCCGAACTCGAAGCGCGCGGCAAAGAAGCGCTGCTCGAAGTCGTAAGAGGCATCAAGCCGGCGAATGTCGATTGCTTCTACGTGCGCCAGCCGGTCGCTCTCGGGCTCGGCCACGCGGTGCTGTGCGCGGAGAAGCTCGTCGGCGACAACCCGTTCGCCGTGATCCTCGCCGACGACCTGCTGCACAGCAAGGAACCCGTGATGAAGCAGCTCGTCGAGGTGTTCAACCACTATCACAGCTCGGTGATCGGCGTGGAGCGCATCGCTCGCGAGGAAAGCAGCTCGTATGGCGTGATCGAGGGGCGCGAGTGGGAAGAGGATGTCATCAAGCTGTCGAACATCGTCGAGAAGCCGCAGCCGGCGCTGGCGCCGTCGAATCTCGGCGTGGTCGGCCGCTATGTGCTGATGCCGAGCATCTTCAGTCATCTGCGCAACATCAAGCCGAGCGCGGGCGGCGAATTGCAGCTGACCGATGCGGTGGCGTCGCTTCTGTCGGTCGAGCAGGTGCTCGCCTACCGCTATTACGGAACGCGCTTCGATTGCGGCAGCAAGCTCGGCTATCTGAAGGCGACCGTGCAACTGGCGTTGCAGCATCCCGAAGTGCGGGAAGGATTCGAGCAATATCTGCGTGAATGCATGCCTGCGCTGATGCCCGAACTGCTGCGCGAAGCGACCGAAATGCCGGAGACGGTTTAATCGGGCAGGACGTCAGAGTCCGAAGCCGCGACACAGCCACGGCGAGTAGTGGACGATCATCCGCTGAAAGGGCGCGTGGTGCCCGTAGGCGATCGACGACACGGCGAGCAGTCCGAGCCCCGCGAGGATCGCCTGCGGCATCCTGCGCGGCTCGCGTGTGAAGCGATTGAGGAACAGCATGGCGACGCCGCCGCCGAGCAGCCAGCCGGCGAGCACTTCGATCGGCGTGTGCGCGTCTTCCGCGATTCTGGATAGGCCGATCGCGGCCCCGAGCAGCAGGCCGAGCGTCGCCCCGGCGCGATGCCAGCGCGCATTCGCGCATCCCGCGAGGAGCGCGAACGCGACGGTCCACACCGCAGCGGCGAGCATCGTATGGCCGCTGATCACGCGAAATTGCACCGAAGATATTTCGACGCCGCAGCCCGCGTAAAGAATCTTGCTCGCGCCGACGAGCGCCATTCCGATCGATAGCGACAGCAGCCAGCGCAACGCAAGCTGCCGGTCGATGGCGCGCAGCCACAGCGCGCAGGCGAGCGCGAGGGGCACGAGCAGCCCCGCGTCGCCGAGATTGGAGAGCCAGCGCGTATCGGTCATGGCACGCGTGCGGCCGTTCCGCTGCGCTTCGTCATTCGTCGTCCTGCTTTCGGCGGCCTGCGATCCGGTATTCGGTCGGCGAGATCGACAGCCGCTTGCGAAAGATCTTCGCAAGTCCGTCGCCGCTTCCGGCACCGCAGCGGCGCGCGATCTTGTCGACCGGCAGATCGGTTGCGGTCAGCAGCATGCAGCTCGCATCGAGCCGCGCGCGCAGCAGGTATTCCGACGGCGTGAGCCCGATCTGCGCCTTGAAGCGGCGCAGGAAATTGCGCTCGCTCATCGCGGCGACGCGCGCCGCGTCGGCAATCGAGATGGGCCGCACGTAGTTTTCGCGCATCCAGCGCGCGGCCGCATCGATCTTGTGACGCACGCCGCCGCCGTCGGTGTCGTCGAGCACGGTGGCGAGCTTGGCCCATGCACCCGGAATCGAGCGCTCCGACACCTCGCGCGCGATCGCCGCGCCGTAGTCGCGCTTGACGATGGACAGCGCGGCTGCGATCGGGCCCTTCGGGTCGTCGAGCGTCAAGGTCTGCTCCGCGATGAACATCGAGTTGGAAAACGAAGCCGCGGCCGGCTCCTCGGCGAAGTCGAGCGAGCGGTTCTGCACCGTGAGATTGGCGGCCGCGAGAATCTGGGCCCCCTGGCCGATCGCCTTCACGAACGGAATCTTCGGCGCGATGCGCCCGAGGCGCTTGCGCAGCACGCTGTCGTGCCGCGCGCGTTGCGCGCCTTCACCGCCTGCGATGAAGAGCGCGTCGCAATCGTTGATCCAGCGCGTTTCGAGGCTTTCGGTCCAGATGCGCATCGAGCAACTGCTCGCGACACTGCCACCGTCGCTCGAAAGGAACATGAGCGAATAGTTGGGCGTGCGTGCGGGCCCTCCGGCCGAAGCGGGGCAATGGACCTGATTGGCGAGCGAGAACACTTCCGAGATCGAACTGACTTCCACCAGCGAGAAATCCTCGAAGATCAGAATGCCGATTCGCCTCGCGACGTCTGCCAGTGCATCGGGCTCGGCCGAGCGGACGACCTGCAGCCGCCCCATACCGTTCGCGTATCCCATCGCCAGTCTCCAAAACGAATAGCGTGTGGCGGGAAGTGATCCGTATGCGTCGCACTATACGCGGCATGCACCCCGCTCCCGCACTGTAGTCGGAAAATGACGAGGTGTTGGCAGATGGTTTCGATATTCGAGTAATAAGCTGAGCTTTCTCGTGGTCATACGAATGAGACATGCGGCGCGGCGCTCGCGAGCGCCTCGCTGCCTTCGCATGAGTCCGCCAGGACCGATGCACGTCAGACAAGGGTGAGCAGATGCTAAAGGTACGCAAGGCGATCTTTCCCGTCGCAGGTCTGGGAACGCGGTTTCTTCCCGCCACGAAGGCAAGTCCGAAGGAGATGCTGCCGGTCGTCGACAAGCCGCTGATCCAGTACGCCGTGGAAGAGGCGGTGGCCGCCGGCATCACGCAGATGGTCTTCGTGACGGGGCGCGGCAAGCGCGCCATCGAGGATCACTTCGACAAGTCATACGAAATCGAGGCCGAATTGCAGGCGCGCGGCAAGCGGGCCCTGCTCGATCTCGTGCGCAGCATCAAGCCCGCGCACGTCGACTGCTTCTACGTGCGCCAGGCGGAGCCGCTCGGTCTCGGGCACGCGGTCCTGTGCGCGGCGAACCTCGTCGGCAACGAGCCGTTCGCCGTGATGCTGGCGGATGACCTGATCGATGCGCCGAAGCCCGCGCTCGCGCAGATGATATCGGTCTTCGACCACTATCATTCGTCGGTGATCGGCGTGGAGGAGATCGAGCCGCGTGACTCGCAGTCGTATGGCGTGATCGAGGGCAAGCCCTGGGACGACGGGCTCTTCAAGCTCGCGCGCGTGGTCGAGAAGCCGGAGCCCGCGCTCGCACCGTCCAATCTCGGCGTGGTCGGCCGCTATGTGCTGATGCCGAGCATCTTCGAGCATCTGCGCAGGCAAGTGCCCGGCGCGTGCGGCGAGATCCAGCTGACCGACGCGATCCAGTCGCTGCTCGCGCACGAGCAGGTGCTCGCATATCGCTATCACGGCAAGCGCTTCGACTGCGGCAGCAAGCTCGGCTATCTGAAGGCGACGGTGGAATTCGCGCTGCGCCATCCCGAAGTGCGCGCACAGTTCGAAACCTATCTGCGTGAGCGGCTCGACGCGCATCGGGACTCCGCCGGAACAGACGAGCGGGGTGCGGGCGCCGACGTGTCCGCCGAGCTGTCCGCATCGATCATCTGAGCGGCGCGGTCTTCGCGCGCATCACCTGAAATACGCCTTCGTGTTCTCGTGCACGTCTTCGCGCGCGAGCAGCTCGTCGGGAAGCAGCCACGCGTATTCGCTGTGCTGGTCGAAGCGCCCGATCGGCACCGTGCCGGAGAGCGTCATTGCGTGGGCGAGCACGATGTAATGCGTCGTGATGCCCGGCACGCCCGCGAAGTTGTCGGCGTAGCGGTGCTCGTACACGCCGTAGAGGCGTGACGACGAGCGCTCGACGCTCGCGACGCCGAGTTCGTCGTTGACGATGCGCGTGAACGCCGCGTCGAGCGACTCGTCTTTCATCACACGCCCGCCGGGAACGAACCACGTGCCCCGCGCCGGGCGGTTGCGTCGCTCTCCCACCAGCACGCGGCGGTTGCCGTCGGTCACGATCAGATCGATCGAGACGAGCGGCGCAAGCCGGACGACGTGCAGAAAATCGTCCTTGCTGAGCATCGTTGCTCCGTCGTGTTCCGCTGCGCGGCATCGAAGCCGCACGCGATGGTCCGCGCAAGGCGTGCGCGACCGCGAGCATGCAGTGTAGCGTGAGGCGCATGCAGCGAGGCACGCGCGGCACTGTCGATAACCGCCTAAAGACTGTCTTGCCGGGACATCTCCAGGGCCCGCGCGCCATGCGCGCTACTGCCCGATGTATCCGGCGGGCACCGTCACGTTGGCGCGCATGATCGCCGCGTTGTCCGACACGACGTACACGGGCGCTTCGGTGAGCGTGAGCGGCACGCGTCCGTTCGTGTATGACATCTTCGAAGCGTTGCCCATCATGTCGAACACGGTGACCATGCCTGCTCTGCCCGGAGCATCGACGAGCAGGCTGTAGCTCACCGAGTGGGTCGAGCTGAAGCCCTCGGAGGAGGGCCACACGGCATTGCTGTGCGTCCACAGCGCGGTGACGATCCTGCCGCCGTCGAGCCGCTGGAACGCATACGCGTAGACGCCCTTTGGCGTGCCGTTGACGGGGCCGAGCGTCGTCGTGCCGTCGATCAGCCGCGTCATGGCGGCGACGCCCATCGCCGCCGGCTTGGGGCTGATCTGCGTCTGCCCGTAGCCACCCTGCGCGTTGGCAAGATCGAAGAAGATGCCGTAGCCGACTTCGGGCGGATCGGCGGCGTAGAACACGAAGCTCACGTCGGCGCCTTCGCCGAGCAGAATCAGATGCGTGCGCGCGACGACCGCGCCCTGCGCATACAGCACGTTCGGCGCAGGGTAGGCGGGGCCGTACTTGCTGCCCAGGTCGTAGCTGATGCCGGTCTCGGTGATGAAGAGCTTCGCGCCCGGCCTGAGCATGCCGGCCATCGTGCGCCGCAGCGCGCGCATCGACGCGGGCAGCGCCTTCGCGGCCGTTGCGGGATTACTGCTCGCGGCGAGGCGCTCGGGCGGATGCGAAGGCGAGGTGCCGATGTCGTAGTAGCCATGCGCGCTGATGCCATCGAGATACTTGCCGATGCCAAGCGGCGCGAGACGCTCGAGCCATGCGGTGTTGGTCGAGAGAACCGCCATCGTGAGGCCCATGACGACCGCGTTCGGGTCGCTCGCATGAATGGCCTCGTGCGTGGCCGCGTACATCGCGACGAGGTTGGCGTCGGTATCGCGCCAGGGCAGGCCGCCTTCGTAGTCCGGCTCCCACGTCACCTGGTAGTAGTTGCGGGACTGGCGTGGAAACCACGTCCTGCGCACCGTATCCGATTCCGCGCCGACACGCTTCATGTATGCGCGGTAGTCGTCCAGCGACGAGGGCGCATAGCTGTGCGTCTTCGTGCGCGTCGGGCTCGCCCAGGCGGGGATGCCGTCCAGCTGGATCAGCCTCAGCAGGTCGCCCTGCTTGAAGAACGGCACGAGATTGTCCGCCGACACGTTGAACGTGTTCGCCGCTTTCGGCTCGGTGATGTACCAGTTGCGGTTGTCGTTGACCCACGTGAGGCCGAGGTCGGTGTAGAGCGGCCGGTAGCCGTCGCCGGAGCAGCATGACTCGCCGGGCTTGAGATACGCGGCACCCTGGCCGCCGAAGCGATGCTGGTCGGGATGCGTATAGCTCACGGGTGGCAGCGCCGCGTGGACATCGGGCAGCACGCCGAAGGACGCGATGCCGCCGGGCCGCGTGCCGCGCTGCATCAGCGTGCTTCGGTTCGCGGCGAGCGTCGCCGAGATGGCGAAGTAGCCGGCCGCCTCCGACGTGCAGGAGAGCGTATACGTGGAAGCGCCCACGGCAACCGGAAAGCGGCCGCTTCCCTTGACGACGTTCCAGGCGTCCCTGATCTGCCAGGCGAGCGCGTCGGCGGCATTCGTGCGCACAGTGAACGCGATCGCAAAGCGCGCACCCGGTGCGAACATGCGCGTGCCGTTGCTGCCGGGCGTGTCGGCTTCGACCGCATCACCGGCCGCGGGTGCGGCGGCCGGCGCCGAAGGCGGGCCGCAGCTGATCTGATGCGCCTCGGGCGTATCGGTGTCGGCGACCGTTGCCACCGCGGCGGGCTTCGCGCCCGGTCGTCCCTTGATTGCACCCGCGCCGGCATACCAGCAGCGCTTGTTGACGCCGGGCGCGGGATCGTCGAAGGCGCTGTTGTCGCAAGCGGTCGTGTCGGTGAATTCCTTGATCGCATGCTGGGTCGCCGTTCCGTACATCACGCGCGCCGTGCCGCTGAACGAGCAGCTTTCGTATTCGCGCGCGCACGGAATCCAGGTGGTCCCGTCGATCACGACCGGCGCCGAAGCGGATGCGGGCTGGCTGGAGCGCGTCTGGTCTGACGACACCGGCTCGCAGCCGAGCAGCAGCGTCGCCCCGACGACAAGACAGATCGCGCTCGTCCGCTGCATTGCGGTGACACTCGCGCATCGCGTCTCGCCGTGCATCGCGTTGCCGTGACGAAGCTGATCGGAAGCGGGGTTCATGGCGTCGATGACATGGGGTCGTTGTGCGTCGCGTCGGTGCTGCCCGCGCTTCGCGCGCCGGCGATGCTACGAAAATGAAACATTTTTCGATGCGTCCACGAACTGAGCGCAAGACACCGGTGGTCGCTCCGGTTGGTGCCACGGCGCGCAGGTGCCTGCTCGCAGGGCTCGCCGATTCGTCAGCGCATACTCAGCCGGCATGAAGGGCACGATAGGCGGACCCAGCATACGGCAGCCATGGCGTGCCCGCTAGCCTATGTGCTGAAGGTTGGCGGAACGTTCCGGCATCGCGTTCGTGAAGGACCGCCAGGGCATGACAGGCGGGGTTCCCGGGCTTGCGCCCCCGGATATCAGAAGTGAAACACGGCACGCGGCGGGTTTTCGTAAGCTGAATCGAATTGAAATCCGTATGAATGAAAGGCGAGGCTGCGGTGAACTCGTCGGTAGATTAGATATGCCGAATCGTGCGCCACCCGACTGAGCGCGGTCGTAATTGCCGCGAGCATGCATGCAGTGCGGCATTCGTCTAACGCTTGCGCAAACGCGGCGCCACCGGGCTCGTGATTCCCAAGCTCGGCGCGGAAATCCGCTCGCATTGCAGTGCAATATCAATTGGCATATCAATGCAGTTTGTCATATGGCTAATTAATAGAAGGGCGGATTCAACGGGGGATTTCCGATATTAATTGACTGGCGGGCGGCGATTAACCCGGGGTCGGTGTTCCGGTAATTGCCGAAGCGGGAAAATAGATTCAGTGAAGCTATTACGGAAAATTGGAATCAGAAACTTGTTTGAAATTGTCACTCGTTTTAAACAATAAAATTAACCGGATTGGCAGTTCCGATGTTTCATAAGTGAATCAGTTTCTATCGTCTGACCGGAAAATCGATGCTTTCTCGTGCCTTACGCTGTCTCGCTCGGCCTTGTCAGACAAGGCTTCGTGTCCGAAGTGGCAGCGTCCGGTATGAAACGTTCTAGATGTCCTGTGAAATTTTTGTATGACGAATGATGAAATTGTTTTCGGATCGTTCCGAAAAGCCTGATAGCTGAATTTGGGGAGGGATTTCAATGTGCGCTTTGCCTCATACCGAAGCAGATTCCAGGGTTTTAGAGCGGAAATCTAGAGCATAAAAAAGATTGTCTGCTTATGATTCAAGCCAGCGGATCTATTCCGCCAACATGTCGCTTCCATCGGTCACGGCAGCCCGTCGCAATTTGGGCATGACTATGATGCACTGCAATGGCGGCGAACTCTCCACAATGCCGTGGAATTACGCATTTGCAGAGGATGACCATGCCTTACGCCAATCTCGAACCCGCGGTCATGGGGTGGGTTCCCGCCTCGGTCAGAAGCTCGCAGTCCGAGGTGAGGCACATCGCCATCCTGTTGTTCGACGGGTTTTCGCTCCTTGGGGCGGGCATCGTCGCCGAGGTCTTTCACATGGCGAACGAGTTGTCGTCGGCGAAGGCGCGTGCCGAGTGCACCTACGACGTGCGCTTTCTGTCCGTCGACGGCGGCAACGTGGCGTGTTCGTCGTCGGTGAGGGTGTGGACCGACGGGCTCGACGCGCGGCACTACGGCGGCTTCGATGCGCTCTTCGTCGCGGGCGGCAAGGGCGCTGACGAGGCGGCGAGCGACGAACGGATCATCGAATGGGTGCGGCGCGTTCATTCGAAGACGACGGTGGTCAAGTCGATCGCCGAGGGCCGCAAGGTGCTGGAGGCGGCGGGCATCGCCCACGCGCACGAAGTGCACGCGCGCTGCGGCGCACCGATGATCCACGCGGTGCGCGAGGAAGAAGCGAGCGAAGCGGGCGACCGCTATGAATCGATGAAGGGCGCGCTCCTGATCGTCAAGCGCGACCTGGGACTGGATGTATCGCGAGGCGTTGCCGAGCGCCTGATGCCGGGGTCGGCGGCGAAGCTCGTGTCGCTGCTCGGCGACAGCGGCGCGGCCTCCGCCGGCGACAAGATCCGGGCGGCGGCGCGCTGGCTGCAGGACAACTGCGAGCGTCCGATCTCGGTGGTCGATGCCGCGCAGGTCGCGGCGATGAGCGAACGCAATTTCCTGCGGCGCTTCAAGATCGAAATGGGCATTACGCCATCCGACTATCTGCTGCAGGCGCGGCTTGCCGTCACGTGCGCGCTCCTCACGGACTCGGAGCTGCCCGTCGACAAGATCGCGCGGCGCAGCGGCATGGGCAACGGCGATCGCTTGGCGAAGATCTTCCGCAAGCGCCTGCTGATTTCTCCGACCGAATACCGGATGCAAAGCAGGCGCGATTCGGGGAGCTAGCCCGCTACGCGTGCATTTCTGGATGACGGTGGTTTGGAGCATCGAATACCGGGTCCGGGCCAAAGTGGTCCGGCGGCGAATTGTCTCGTGCGGCCCCAGGCTGGCCGCGCGTTCTGACAGGGGTTCTGCGATGGCGACTGACGAAAATCGGGCGTTGGGTGGCGTAGGGCGGCAGGGTGTGGTGGCGCAGGTGGAGGCAGGCCCGGCCGGTACGGCCGGGCCGTGCCGACGGCTCGTGCCCGTCATTCTCGCGGGCGGCTCGGGCACGCGCCTCTGGCCCATGTCGCGGGAGCACTTTCCGAAGCAGCTGATCGGCGTGGTCGGTCCCGATTCGCTGCTGCAGGCCACGGTGTCGCGCATGAAGGGCTTTCCCGGCGACTGGACTGTCGCGGCCGAGCCCATCATCGTGTGCGGCGAGGAACATCGCTTCACCACCGAGGAGCAGATCCGCGAGAGCGGCATGAACGCGCGCATCATCGTCGAGCCGGCACGGCGCGACACCGCGCCCGCGCTCACGCTCGCGGCGGCCCTCGCATGCGCGGACGGCGAGGACGGCATCATGGTGGCGATGCCGGCCGATCATTCGATCGCGGACATCCCCGCGCTGCATCGCGCGATCGCGATCGCGGCGAAGCACGCTCAGGCAGGCCTGATCGCGACGCTCGGCATTCCGCCGACTCGCCCCGACACCGGCTTCGGCTACATCCGCCTCGGCGGCGCGCTCGACGAAGGCGCGCACCGGATCGACCGCTTCGTCGAGAAGCCGGCAGCCGAGCTCGCGGCTCAGTATGTCGCGGCGGGCACGTACTGGTGGAACAGCGGCATCTTCGTCGTGCGCGCGAGCGTGTGGCTTGCGGCGCTCGAACGGCTTCAGCCCGACATGCACAGCGCGTGCGTCGCGGCGCTCAAGGGCGGCCGCCACGACGGCAAGTATCTTCGGCCGGACGCCACCGAGTTCGCTCGTGCGCCCTCGGACTCGATCGACTACGCGGTGATGGAGCACATCGGCACGCCCGCTTCGCCGTGCGGCGGCATCGTCGTGCCGCTCGTCGCGGGCTGGTCGGATCTCGGTTCGTGGGACGCCGTGTGGGATGCGATGCAGAAGGACGAGTCGGGCAACGTCGCGAGCGGACGCGTGGTCTTCGAAGGCGCCACGTCGAGCTACGCGCGCTCCGAAGGCGGGCGCCTCGTCGCGTGCGTCGGGACGACCAACGTGATCGTGGTCGAGACGGATGACGCCGTGCTCGTGGCCGACCGCTCGCGCGTGCAGGACATCAAGGGGCTCGTCTCGCGCATTCGCGAGCAGCACGCGCCGGAAGCGGACGCTCACCGCAAGGTACGGCGCCCCTGGGGTTTCTACGATTCGATCGATCACGGCGAGCGCTTCCAGGTGAAGCGCATCGTGGTCACGCCGGGCGCGCGGCTGTCGCTGCAACTGCATCATCACCGCGCCGAGCACTGGGTCGTCGTGCGCGGCACGGCGCTCGTCACGCGCGGCGACGAACAGTTCCTGCTGAGCGAGAACGAATCGACGTTCATTCCGCTCGGCGTGAAGCACCGGCTCGAAAACCCGGGCAAGGTGCCGCTCGAAATCATCGAGGTGCAGTCGGGCGCGTATCTCGGCGAAGACGACATCGTGCGCTTCGACGACACCTACGGGCGTTGCAGTTGAAGGAACACGCGCTGTGCGCGGCGACCGGCTCCGGCCGGCCGCCAGGTCGTTGACGAGCAGGGAACAAGGGAGGCTTGGCGAGCGCGGCGAAGGGCGGGGCTGGATGGCGGTTCGGGGAGAATAAGGATGCGCGATTTACAGGGATTACTGGCGCGAATATTCGACGTTGCGATGATCTTCATCGGCGCGGCCGTCGCGTCGCAGATTCGTTTCAACTACGTGCTGGAGCACCGCTTCTACGTCGCGTTCGTGGCGTTCGCGGCGGCCTTCTCGCTCGCGCTCTTTCCCGGCTTCGGCGTCTATCAGTCGTGGCGCGGCCGCTCGAAGCTCGCGCTCGCGGGGCAGGTGTCGCTCGCGTGGCTCATCGTGCAGGCCTGCGCGCTCGTGCTCATGTTCTCGCTGCACCGGATCGACTACGTGTCGCGACTCTGGTTCGCCTACTGGACCGCGATGTCGGGCAGCCTGCTGATCGCCGGACGCCTCGTCACCCACGCGATCCTCGCGCGCATGCGCAACGCCGGCATGAACCTGCATCAGGTGGTCGTGGTCGGCTGCGGCAGGCATTGCGAATCGATCCTGCGCAAGATCGACGACTCGCCTGCATCGGGGTTTCGCGCCGCGGCCGCGTATAACGCGACGCCGGCAGCAGGACAGATCAATACGCGCGTGCCGGTGTTCGAGCAACACGAGGCGTTCGTGAACTACGTGCGCGCGCAGCAGGTGCACGAGGTGTGGCTTGCGTTGCCGCTCTCGCAGGAACGCACGATCCTCAGGTTCGTGAACGAGTTCCGCGACGACCTGGTGAACGTGCGCTTCATCCCGGACGTGCGCAGTCTCGCGCTGTTCGAGTCCGGCGTGACGGACCTGCTCGGCGAGACGGCCATCAATCTGGTTGCGTCGCCGCTCTCGCCGAGCGCGCTGTTGCAGAAGGACATCTTCGATCGCGTGTTCGCGGCTTGTGCGCTCGTCGCGGTGGCGCCGCTTCTCATCGTGATCGCGCTTGCGGTCAAGGTGAGTTCGCGCGGACCGGTCTTCTTCAAGCAGCGGCGCAAGGGCGCGGATGGCCGCGTCTTCACGATCTACAAATTCCGCTCGATGCGCCTGCATGCCGAGCAAGCCGGAGTCGTCCATCAGGCGACGCGCGACGACCCGCGCGTGACCCGCGTCGGCGCGTTCCTGCGCCGCACGAGCATGGACGAGTTGCCGCAGTTCTTCAACGTGCTGCGCGGGGACATGTCTGTCGTCGGGCCGCGTCCGCACGCACTGGAGCACGACGACCTGTACCGGAAGGTCGTCTCGGGATACATCCATCGTTACCGGATCAAGCCCGGCATCACAGGCTGGGCGCAGGTCAATGGCTTCCGCGGGGAAACGGACCGTATAGAAAAAATGGAGGGACGCGTCGCACACGATTTGTACTACCTGGGGAATTGGTCGTTCGGCCTTGACATGCGAATCATCGTCGCAACGATCTTCAAAGGACTACGCCACACCAACGCTTACTGATGCAGGGGACGACCAACATGCTCAACCAAAAACAATCAAGCACCATGTCGACGACAATCGCTCGCGGCGTGCCTGGCTTCCGGCTCAGCGCTCTGGCTGCGGCCGTCACGCTTTGCACGCTCGTTACCGGATGCAGCCTTTCGCCGGGCATGCGCATGGTGAGCCCGCCGGCGCTCGTCGAAACGAGCCAGGACAACGGCGATCCGGCGAGCGAAGTGCAGATTCCGATCACGCCGATCGATCTCTCGCTCGTGCGCAAGATGCATAGCGCCCAGGCCGCCACGGCAACGGCGGATCCGCTCGCGAACCTGTTTGGCACGGCGGGACCGTACAAGCTCGGCGTGGGCGACGTGCTGCAGATCACGGTCTGGGACCACCCGGAACTCGTGGCGGCCCTCGGCCAGCCGAACCCGACCACGCGCCCCTCGGACGCGGGGCCCGGCTTCGTCGTCGATGCCGACGGCAACCTCCAGTTCCCGTACGTGAGCAAGACCATGCACGTCGCGGGCAAGTCGGCCGAGCAGGTGCAGCGCGAGCTCTACACCGAGCTGTCCAAGGTGTTCGTGAAGCCGCAGGTGACCGTGCGTGTCTCATCGTTCCGCTCGTCGCAGATATACATCGACGGCGACGTGCGCACGCCGGGCGCGCAGACCATCAACGACATTCCGATGACGCTCACCGAAGCGATCGGGCGTGCAGGCGGCTTCGCGCCGACCGCGGACCAGAGCCGCCTCACCCTGATCCGCGACGGCGTGACGTACCCGATCAACGTCCCGGCGCTCGTGGCGAAGGGCAAGAGCCCGTCGAACATCGTGCTCAGGCCGGGCGACATGCTGCGCGTGGATTCGCGCGACGAGAACGGCGTCTACGTGATGGGCGAAGTGACGAGGCCGGCCACCGTCATTCCGATGAGAAACGGCAAGCTCACGCTTTCGGATGCGATCTCGCAGGCGGGCAGCGTGAACCCGGAAACGTCGAATCCGAAGGAGACGTACGTCATTCGCAACGGCCAGACCGACAAGCCCGAGATCTACAAGCTCGACGCGCGCTCGCCGGTTTCGATGCTGCTGGCGAACAACTTCGACCTGCAGCCGAAGGACGTCGTCTATATCGACAACAGCGGGCTCGTGCGCTTCAGCCGCGTGCTCAACCTGTTGTTGCCGGCCATCAACGCAGGTCTGACGGCAGCGATCGTGACGAAGTAATCCATACCAATGGCGCGCCCCGCGCGCGCCGACCCGATGCAATTGTCAGATTGAGCGAGCGACACCATGGCCATGAACTTTGACACGCGATATTCGGACGTCTCGACGGGAGACGAGTTGCGATTATCGGACTATCTGGCGGCCGTTCTCGGCAACTGGAAGCTCGTGACGCTCGTTATGCTCGTCGCGGTTGCACTGGGTACCGCATACGCATTCATCGCGCCGCCGACGTACAAGGCGGACGCGCTGATCCAGGTGGAGGAGAGCAACAACAATAACAACAACGCGAACGCCAACGCGGTGCAGACCGTGTCGCAGATGTTCGACGCGAAGTCGACGACGGCCGCGCAGATCGAGCTGCTGCGCTCGCGGCTCGTCGTCGACGACACCGTGCGGCGCCTGCATCTCGACATCGCGGCCGGACCGCGCTACTTCCCGTTCGTCGGCGGCATGGTGACCAGCGTGCTCTCGACCTTCAGTCTCCCGATGCCCGCGGGCTACATGTCCCGCTTCGCGTGGGGCAACGAGGCGATCGACGTGCCGCTCTTCGACACGCCCAAGGAGCAGTACGGCAAGACGTTCACGCTCGTCGCCGGCGAGCACGGCACTTACGTGCTGAACGATCCGGACGGCATCGCGATCCTGAACGGCAAGGTGGGAGCGGAAGTCACCGGGGCGAGCTCGCTCGGGCCCGTGCGGCTGAAGGTGGACAAGCTCGTCGGCGCCCCCGGCGCGCAGTTCGAATTGCAGCGCGCCTCGACGCTCGGCACCATCGACGCCCTGCAAAAGCGCCTGACCGTGGCCGAGACCGCGCTGCAGTCGGGCATCATCAGTGTGAGCCTGGAAGGCGGCGACAGCCGGCAGACCGCGGCCATCGTGAACAACATCGCGCGCCGCTTCGTGCAGCAGGACGTGGACAAGCGCTCCGCCGAAGCCGAGCACACGCTCGCCTTCCTCGACCAGCAACTGCCCGAGCTGAGGAAGCAGCTCGACGAGTCCGAGCAGCGCTACAACACGTTTCGCAATCGGCAGGGCACGGTCGATCTGAGCGAGGAGAGCCGCCTGTTGCTGCAGCAGATCGTCGACAACAAGACCAAGCTCTCCGATCTGCAGCAGCAGCGCGCCGAGCTTTCGCAGCGGTTCACGGCGAACCATCCGTCGGTGGCGGCGCTCGACGCGCAGATCGGCGCGCTTGCCGGTGCGCAGACGCGCCTCGGCCGCAGCGTCTCCGTGCTGCCCGACACCGAGCAGACCGCCCTGCGCCTGTTGCGCGACGTGCGCGTGAACACGGAGCTGTACACGAACCTGCTGAACAGCGCTCAGCAACTGCGCATCGCCAAGGCGGGGCAGATCGGCAACGTGCGCGTGGTGGACTTCGCCCAGGCCGCCGACGATCCCGTGCGTCCGAAGCGCCTGATCGTGATCCTGATCAGCGCGGGCGTGGGCCTCGTGCTCGGCATCCTCGTCGCGTTCATCCGCAAGGCCCTCTACGGCGGCGTGGAGCGTCCGGAAGAAATCGAGAAGCAGCTCGGCGTGCGCGTGTTCGCCATCGTGCCGCGCAGCACCCATCAGTTGCGTCTCCAGCGCAAGGTCGGCATGCGCCGCGAAGGGCTGCACGTGCTTGCCGCACAGGCGCCGGAAGACGCGGCTGTCGAAGGCATTCGCGGCCTGCGCACGTCGCTGCAACTGCAGCTTGCCGATGCGAGGAATAACGTCGTGATGCTGACGGGATCGCGCCCGGAAGCGGGCAAGTCGTTCCTGTCGGTGAACCTCGCGACACTCGTCGCCTCGACGCGCAAGCGCGTGCTGCTGATCGACGGCGACATGCGCCGCGGCGACATCCACTCGCATTTCGGCGTGCGCCATCAGCCGGGTCTCTCCGACGTGCTGATGGGCGCCGACGTATCGGCCGCGATCCTGCACGACGTGCTGCCCGGCGTGGACCTCATCACGAAGGGTTCGCTGCCCTCGCATCCGTCCGAGCTTCTGATGAGCGATCGGCTGGGCGAGATTCTCGACGACCTGAAGCTGCGCTACGACCTCGTGATCGTCGACACGCCGCCTGTCCTCGCCGTCACCGATGCGACGGTGATCGGCAAGCATGCCGGCACGAGCCTGCTCGTCGTGCGCCACGGCAAAAACCAGGTGCAGGAGATAGGCGAAACCATGAAGCGCCTGCACCACGGGGGCGTGAACATGAAGGGCGTGCTGCTCACCGACGTACCCCAGTCGAAGATGTTGATGGGCAGCACCTATGCCGGCTACTACGGATACGAAAGCATTTCCGAATGACATGCCGGTGAAGGACGCGGCGCGCGTCCCCGCGCGCGCCGCATTGCAATCGCAACCGCGAGGTAGACAATGAATCGCAAAGTCGCATTGATCACCGGCATCACCGGGCAGGACGGGTCTTACCTGGCCGAGCTGCTGATGGCGAAGGGCTACGAGGTGCATGGCATCAAGCGCCGCAGTTCGCTCTTCAACACGGACCGCATCGATCATCTGTATCGTGATCCGCATGAAGCGGGCCAGCAGCTTTTCCTGCATCACGGCGACCTGACCGATTCGTCGAGCATCCTGCGCATCGTGCAGCGCGTGGTCCCCGACGAGATCTACAACCTCGCGGCGCAGAGCCACGTGGCGGTGTCGTTCGAGGAGCCGGAATACACGGCGAACGCCGACGGCCTCGGCGCGCTGCGCATTCTCGAAGCGATCCGCATTCTCGGGCTCGAAAAGAAGACACGCTTCTATCAGGCGTCGACCTCCGAACTCTACGGCCTCGTGCAGGAAACGCCGCAAAAGGAAACCACGCCGTTCTACCCGAGAAGCCCGTATGCGGTCGCGAAGCTCTACGCGTACTGGATCACGGTGAACTATCGCGAAGCCTACGGCATGTACGCGTGCAACGGCATCCTGTTCAATCACGAGTCGCCCGTGCGCGGCGAGACGTTCGTCACGCGCAAGATCACGCGCGCCATCGCGCGCATCGCGGTGGGACTTCAGGACGACCTGTATCTCGGCAACCTGTCCGCGCTGCGCGACTGGGGTCATGCGCGCGACTACGTCGAGATGCAGTGGATGATGCTGCAGCAGGAATACGCGGACGACTTCGTGATCGCGACGGGCGTGCAGTACAGCGTGCGCGACTTCGTGCAGCAGGCGGCTGCCGAGCTCGGCGTGCATGTGCGCTTCGAAGGCGAGGGCGTGGATGAAGTGGGTGTTGTCGATCGCGTGGAAGGCCGCGAAACGAAGCTCTCGCCGGGTAACGTGATCGTGCGCGTCGATCCGCGCTACTTCCGGCCGACCGAGGTCGAAACCCTGCTGGGGGATCCTTCGAAAGCTCACGCGAAACTCGGCTGGCGTCCGACGACAACGTTTTCGTCCCTCGTGAAGGAGATGGTGCGCGCCGATTTCCAGATCGCGCGGCGCGACGCGCTCGTCACGCTGGCGGGTTTCAAGGCTCTCGAACATCACGAGTGAACGGCCATGGACAAGAACGCACGCATCTTCGTCGCGGGACACAGGGGCATGGTCGGGTCGGCGCTCGTGCGCCATCTCGCGGACGCGGGCTATCGCAACATCGTGACGCGCACCAAGGCGCATCTCGATCTCATCGATCAGGGCGGCGTGAATCTCTTCTTCGAGGAGGAGCACATCGACGTGGTGTTTCTCGCGGCGGCGCGCGTCGGCGGCATCCTCGCGAACTCGACGATGCCCGCGTCGTTCATCTATGAGAACCTCGCGATCGAAACGAACGTGATTCACGCCGCATGCCGCCTGAGCGTCTCGAAGCTGATCTTCTTCGGCTCGTCGTGCATCTATCCGAAGGCGTGCCCGCAGCCGATCAGGGAAGAGTACCTGCTCACCTCCGCGCTCGAACCGACCAATGAGGCGTACGCGATCGCGAAGATCGCGGGGCTCAAGCTCTGCGAGTCGTACAACCGCCAGTACGGCACGAAGTTCGTCTCGCTGATGCCGACCAACCTCTACGGCCCGAACGACAACTACGACCTGCAGAGCAGCCACGTTCTGCCCGCGCTCATCAGGAAGGCGCACGAGGCGAAGCTGCGACGCGAGAGCGCGCTTTGCGTCTGGGGCTCGGGCACGCCACGGCGCGAGTTCCTGCATGTCGACGATCTGGCCGCGGCCGCCGCGTTCCTGATGGAGAGCGATGTCGGCGAGGGGCTCTTCAACGTCGGCGTGGGCGAGGACCTGACGATCCGCGAGCTTGCGCAGACGGTGTGCCGTGTGGTCGGCTTCGAGGGCGAGCTGGTGTTCGATGCGACCAAGCCCGATGGCACGCCGCGCAAGCTGCTGGATGTATCGAAGCTTGCAGCGATGGGCTGGCGCGCATCGATACCGCTCGAAGAGGGCATCCGTGCGACCTATGAGGACTTCCTCGCTCGCGAAGCGACGCCCGCGCCGCGGGCGGTTGCCGCGTGAGCGGGTATTGAGCAATGCCGTAGTGCGAGTAGAGGGCGTAGAGGGCGGCACCACCTCCAGGGAAGACAGAAAAATGGCACCTTCGGTCACGATTTTTCATAACGTCGTCTGGTCCCGTCACAAGGGCGCGGTGCTCTCCGCGCTGCACAGCATTTCGGGCTCGGGCTCGATCCGCTATTCGATGGTTCAGATCGCCGATACCGAGCACGATCGCCTCGGCTTCTCGGAGGTCGACTATTCGTTCCATCGCTACCCGATGAAGAAGCTCTACGACGGCTGCTACGAGGACGTCCCGACCTGGCGGATGGCGGCGCGCCTCACGTGGGAAGTGCTCAGGACGAAGTGCGATCTGGTCGTGCTGCCGGGCTATCACCGCCCCGAGTACTGGGCGATGCTCGCGGCCTGCATCGTGACGGGAAAGCGCCGCGCGGTGTTCTGCGACTCGACGGCGCGCGACCGTCCGCGCCGCATGGTGACGTCGATTCCGAAGCGCCTCTTCTTCTCGTTTTGCGACGGCTATTTCGCGTTCGGCACGCGCAGCCGCGAATATCTGATGTCGCTCGGCGCGAAGCAGGAGAGGATCTTCGTGCCGTGCCAGGCCGCGGCTTTGCCGCGCTCGTTCTCGCCGCAAGCGGCGTTGCCCGATCGCCTGCATTACCGGCAGGGCAACGCGCCCGTGTTTCTCTTCGTCGGGCGGCTGTCGGAGGAAAAGGGCATCGGCACGCTGCTCGAAGCGTTCTCGGGCATCACGGAGCGCGTCCCCGATGCGACGCTGCGCATCGTCGGCACCGGGCCGATGGGCGACGCGCTCAGGCAGAAGGTGGCGGATGCGCGCCTCGGGGCTTCAGTGCATTTTCTCGGCAGCCTGCAGGACGAGCCGCTGTCGCGCGAATACTTCGGGGCGACGTGCATGGTGCTGCCGAGCGTGCGCGAGCCGTGGGGTCTCGTCACCAACGAGGCCCTCTCCCACGGGTGTCCGGTGATCGTGAGCGAGAGCTGCGGCTGCGTGCCGGAACTCGTCATCGACGGTGTCACGGGCTATGCGTTTCCCGCGGGCGATGTCGCGAGCCTGCAGCGCACGATGCTGAAATCGATCGAGGCGTTCGCCGATACCGCGGGCGCCGCGAAGCGCTGCATGGACGTGATCCAGCGCTTCGATCCGCCGTCGGCCGCGGCGAACATCGCGCGCGGCTGCGCACTCATGCTGATGGACTGATGGACTGATGGACTGATGGACTGATGGACTGATCGACTTGATGGACTGATGGATCACTAAAGGGAGGAACAGGAGGTGCGTTGTGCAGGAGGCCCGAGAGGCGCGACATCGCGCGCGGGCTTGCGCCGGATCGCCTTAAACGATGACGCTTGGCGAAGGCGCGATTGTCGGGCGAGGGACCACATGAAAATTCTTATCTACGGGCTTAATTACGCGCCCGAATTGACCGGTACAGGCAAGTACACGGCGGAAATGGCAGAGGCGCTTGCCGGGCGCGGACATGAGGTGCGAGTGGTATGCGCGCCGCCGTATTACCCGGAATGGAAAGTTGCCGAGGGATTCTCGTCGTGGTCGAGCAGCCGCGAAACGCTGCGCGGCGTGCGGCTCTGGCGCGCGCCGCTCTGGGTGCCCGAGCGCCCGAGCGGCATGAAGCGCCTCGTGCACCTCGCGTCGTTTGCGGCCGCATCGCTGCCCTGGCTGATCGCACATGCACTGTGGCGCCCCGATGTCGTGATGACCATCGCGCCAAGCCTGCTCAACGCGCCGGCGGCGCTCGCGCTCAGCTGTCTCACGCGCGCGCGTTCCTGGCTGCATATCCAGGATTTCGAAGTCGATGCCGCGTTCGATCTGGGCCTGCTCAGGAGCGAGCGTGCAGGGCGCATGGCGCTTGCCGTCGAACGCTGGCTGATGCAGCACTTCGATATCGTTTCAACGATCTCCGAGAAGATGATGGACCGCGCGCTGAAGAAAGGTGTCGCGGCCACGAACGTGTTCCATCTGCCGAACTGGGTCGATATCCAGTCGATCTTTCCGCTCGACCGGCCAAGCGCGTTTCGCAGTGAACTCGGCATCGCCGGGGATGCGAAGGTCGTGCTCTATTCGGGCAACATGGGCGCGAAGCAGGGGCTAGACGTGCTCGCCGATGCGGCTGCATCGATGGCCGCACGCGAGGACATCGTGTTCGTCTTCTGCGGCAACGGCGCGACGAAGGCCGAACTGCAACAGCGCTGCGCCGCGCTGCCGAATTGCCGCTTCATGTGCCTGCAGCCGGTCGAGCGGCTCAACGAACTGCTCAATCTCGCGGACATCCACGTGCTGCCGCAACGCGGCGATGTCGCCGATCTCGTGATGCCGTCCAAGCTCACCGGCATGTTCGCGAGCGGCCGTGCGGTGGTCGCGATGGCGCAGCCGGGCACCGAGCTCTTCGACGCCGTGTCCACGCGCGGCGTGACCGTGCCGCCGGAGAACGCAGAGGCGCTGGCGTCGGCGATCGCGATGCTCGCGGACGACCCCGGGATGCGCGCCCGCTTCGGTGCCGAGGGACGTTTCTTTGCGGAAGAGCGGTTGTCGCCGGTGGCGGTGTTCAGTCGTCTCGAAGACAAGCTGATGACGCTGACCGGCGCGCGCGGGCCACAGGTTCAGCCTCAGGCGCCTACGGTCGAAGCGCTCTTGCAGGAAGTCGCGGAGATGCCGTTCGCGCGGGTGAACGAAAGCGCGGTCGTCGTGCAAGGCGCGGACAAGATCGAGTGACGCCGACCGGCAACCCGCCTCGCTGCTTCTGAAATGCACACGACGAAAAGGCCGTTCCGGTGAAGACCGGAACGGCCTTGTTTCATGGTGCAACGCGTTGCGCTACCACGGCGACTTGTAGATTTCCCTCGCGCGCGCGGGCGCGGGCGGCTTGGCGCCGGCGGGCGGCCGGTACAACGCCGCGGCGGCGCCCTCGGGCGACATCGCCTGTGCATTGCGATTGCGCGCGAGCGGACGAAGCTGGACCGCGCCGCCGGGAATCCGGTCGACGCCGTCCTGCTGTGCGAGCAGCTTGTCAGTGGGCGTCGTGCCGCGCGCTGTCTGCGCATTCGTGACGGGTCCGCGCTGTCCGCCCTTGCCGTCCACCGGCGAACCGTACGGATCGGTGTAGGTCTTCGGGCTGCCGAGCAGATCGAGCTCGGTCGCGTTGCCGCCCGCCTGGCCGCTTGCGACCGCGTCCGCGAGCGTGGCCGCATGTGCGCGCGGTGAAACCGCGAGCGCTGCGCAGGCGCAGAGCGCGCAGACAGCGGTGATGGCAGCGGTTCTGTCGAGCGGGAGCGGCGTTGAACGGATCGCGCGTTTCATGGTGTCTCCAGTGCGTCCCGAGGGAACGTGACGGTGGATGGGCGTGCCCGCTTCAGTGCGTCGGCGCACGCGTTCGATGCTGCCGCGCATACATGAAAACAGCATATTCCGCGTGCCCGCCCGCTAACGCCAAAAGGCTTTCCCGAGCGGCCATTCGTGCTGTAGCGCACGCGGGCTTGCGCACGCTTGAACCATAATCGATTCACCAAAGGTAATTTCAAATGACCAATGAGAGGCGCCCCGTTCGCGGCATCGAGCGCCCCTTCGATCACGGGACTCATCGCATCGGCAGCGCGCGGCAATGCCCGTTTCGGCATGTGTCGCGGGCAGCGGCATCAACGCGGGGATCGGTCAAATGGACAGGGCGGTTGAAGGGAGTTGCGAGGATTGCGTCGGCCATGACGGTGCGGGCGCAAGCCTGCCGCACCGTACGGAGTCAATGGCGGGCAGGGTGATCGATCTCGCGAAGGCGGGTCCGGGAAACTACGTGGCGAAGCGCGGCTTCGCCATCGAGCTTGCATGGTTCTTCGTCGAGGCGTGCGTCATCAACAACAAGCTGATGCCCGTGTCGTCGATCCGCGTCGCGCTCCTGCGCGCCTTCGGCGCGCGCATCGGCCAACACTGCCGCATGCCGCATCCCGTTCGCGTGAAGGCGCCGTGGAATCTCGAAGTCGGCGACAACTGCTGGTTCGGCGTCGATGCATGGATCTACAACCAGACGACGATTCGCATCGGCTCCAACGTTTGCGTCTCGCAAGGCGCGTTTCTCACCACGGGATCGCACGATGCCGCAGGCAACATGGACCTGCGCGTCGCACCGATCGTGATCGAGGACGGCGTGTGGATCACCTCGAAATGCGTGGTGCAGATGGGCGTGACGATCGGGCGCTCGGCCCTCGTCACGCCGCTGTCGGTCGTGCATCGCTCGCTCGCGCCGGAAGGCGTGTACGGCGGGAATCCGGCGCGCTTCATCAAGAAGCGCTTTCCCACATGAGTCGTGCGGCGCGGGCGTCGTCCGATGCCCGCGGCGATCGGTCCGGCCCGCGTGCCGGCCGCAGGTTCCGGTTCAGACATCACGGGAGGCATTGAAGAACGTTCCCGCTGCCGCGCGCGCAGCCACGGGCTGGCATTGCGCGTCGAGACTAGCGGGTGAGGTCGGCCGAATCCTGCACGGGCGTTGCGGCAGCATGCGCCGGCATGGCGAGCGAGGTCCGCCAGGCAGGAGCGGCGATTGAATGGCGATTCACGACGGCGAATGGTTCGATCGATGAACCTCGGGCGCCGACGAGCACGAGAGAGGGAACGGGGCATGTTCATCGACAGCCGGAATGTAGAAGAGCGGGCAGTCATAGAGACCACGGTTTGCATCATTGGCGCGGGCGTTGCGGGAATCACGCTCGCACTCGAACTGGAGCGGCAGGGCATCGCGGCATGCGTGCTGGAAAGCGGCGGATACAAGGCCGACGACGAGACGCGCGACCTGTATCGCGGGGAAAACGTCGGCGTGCCGTACGAGTTCGCCGACGGCTGCCGCAGCCGGTTTCTCGGCGGCAGCAGCAACTGCTGGGGCGGCTGGTGCCGTCCGCTCGATCCGTGGGACTTCGAGAAGCGCGACTGGGTGAAGGACAGCGGCTGGCCCTTCGGCCTCGACGAACTGCGCCCGTACTATGCGCGCACGCACAAGTGGCTGAGGCTCGGCGAGAACAACTTCGACCCCGCGTACTGGGAATCGGCGATTCATCGCGAGGACGTGAAGCGGCATCCGTTTCCGAGCGGCAAGGTGCGCGACACGATTTCGCAGTTCAGCACGCCGGTGCGCTTTGGCAAGGTGTATCGCGAGCAACTGGTGAAAGCGCGGCACGTGCGCGTCTTTCTGCACGCGAATGCGCTCGACATCGGCACCGACAGCGAAGCGAAGACCGTCACCGAAATCGACGTGGGCACGCTCAGCGGGCGCCGCTTCACGGTCAAGGCAAGCCTCTTCGTGCTCGCGACGGGCGGCATCGAGAACGCGCGCCTCCTGCTCGCGTCGAACCGGGTGCAGGCGGCGGGGCTTGGCAACGGCAACGATCTGGTGGGCCGCTATTTCATGGACCATCCGCGCATCATGTCGGGCAGGGTCGAGTTCAGGAAGGCATGGACGCACAACAAGCTCTACGACATCAAGTATCACTATCAGAACACGGCGGTCGCGGCGCACGGCACCTACATCTCGTCGCAGTTCGCGCTGACGAAGGACGTGCTCGAGCGCGAGAAGCTGCTGAACGCGAGGGCGTGGTTCTATTCGGTCTTTCGCGGCGAGAACACCGCGGGTTCCGAGGCGCTGATCCGCTGCAAGCAGGCGCTCCTGAAGAAGGACCAGCCTGGCTGGAACTTCGCATCCGACGTGCTGACCATGATGACGCATCCCGTCGACACGGCATGCTTCGGCCTCGCGCGCATGCTGCAGCCGCGTCCGCTCATCACGGAGGTGAAGATCCAGACCATCGTGGAGGCGGAGCCCAACCGCGACAGCCGCGTCACGCTGTCGGAACAGAAGGACCGGCTCGGGCTCAATCGCGTGAAGGTGGACTGGCAGGTCACCGATCTCGTCAAGCGCACGTTCGATCGCACGGTCGAATTGATCGCCGACGAACTCAGACGCGGCGGCGTGGCCGACGTGACGCTCGACGAGCCGCTCGAAGGCAGGCCGTGGCCCGCGCAGCTCGAAGGCACGTGGCATCACATGGGCACGACGCGCATGCACGATTCACCGAAGGAAGGCGTCGTCGACAGGAACTGCAAGGTGCACGGCATCGGCAATTTCTATATCGCCGGGAGTTCGGTGTTTCCGACGGTCGGCGCGAACTTCCCGACCATCACGATCACCGCGCTCACGCTGAGGCTTGCCGAACATCTCGTACGCTCGCTCAAGGGCGCGAACGTGCCGGATGCAGTGAGCGAAGCTGAAGACGCGACCGTGCCGCAGGAAGAGGCGCTGCCGTTCGCCGCATCGGCGTTGCAGATGCCCGGCGACCTCGCGTTGCGGATGCAGAAGGACTAGGCAGTACGGGACACCCGCCGCAGGCTGAATCGCGCGGCGGGTCGTTCTTCAGCGCTCGAGCGAAGCCGCTTGCACGGGCGCGCCGAATGCGTCGTCGCGATGGCGCGCGCCCGCGCGCAGCACGCGCACGAGATCCCTCGACATCGCATCGACCGTGAAGCGCTGCGTGAACGTGGCGAGCGCCTGCGCACGCATCGCGGCGGCGGCAGCGGGCTCCATGCACAGCCAGCGATGCAGCATGCAGGCGGTGCCGTCGACGGTATCCGTTTCCACGATGCCCGCGCCGTCCGCCCTGACTTCGCGCCAGATGTTCACCTTGTCGGAAATGAGCACCGGCAGCGCGCAGCCTAGCGCCTCCGCCACCGCGATGCCGAAGTTCTCCTGATGCGACGGCAGCGCGAACGCATCGCTTGCATGGAACGCGCCCCACTTCAGGTCGCCCGTGAGCATGCCGGTCCACGTGACGCGATCCGCAATGCCGAGCGCGGCCGCGAGCGCGCGCAGCTGCGCGCCCCATTCGCCGCCGTCCGGTCCCGCCATCACGAGATGCGCCCTTGCGTCGATGTCGCGCACGGCGGCGAACGCCTCGAGCAGCAGGTCGCATCCTTTCTTCTCGTGGATGCGGCCGAGAAAGAGGATCAGGCGCTTGTCGGCGAGTTGCGGATGGGCGGCGAAAAACAGCGCGCGCAGGCGCGCGCGATCCGTGGGCGGCGGCTGGGTGCCGAACGCCACGACTTCCTCGTTCGCGCGATAGAGCCTGAACGACTGGCGCGCGAGCACGCGCTCCTCCTCCGCGGTGAAGAGGACCCGCTCGGCGTCGCGCAGCACGCGGTATTCGGCCCACGGCCAGTAGAGGCATTTCTTCAGGTGCTTGAGCGGATAGGTTCGCTTGAACCACGGATCGAGCATGCCGTGCGGAAACACGTAGTAGGGCACGCCGGTGCCGCGCAGCGCCTTCCATGCGCCGAAGCTGTGGTATTGCCACAGGCCGTTGACGATCACGGCATCGAACTGGCTCGCGTGATCGCGAAGCCAGGGAACGAGGCGCGGGCAGAGGCCGTAGTTGCCGCTCGAGGGCCCGAGCGCGTGCAGCTTCAGGGGGAACGCGTCGAGCCAGGGCGCCAACGGGTCGTCGAGCGTGGCGACTTCGACTTCGTGGCCCGTCGATGCGAGGCTGATGCCGCTTTGCCGGACGCCTTCGGTCGGGCCGCCGGCGCGCGGGTCGATGGTCGACAGCAAATGGAGGATCTTCATGGGCTTCGCCGGTTGGTCCTTGCCCGCACCTTGCCTTTCACAGGAGGCGCGGAACATCGAAAACGTTCAGGGCACCCTGGCGCGGGAGCGCGGGCGCCTGACAACAGCCGCCAGTCGTCACGCGGGCGGCGCGATCGTGCTCGCGCCGCCGGGCGGCTCGCCGCGCTCATCCTCGTGTTCATGTTGCCTGAGGCGCGGCGCCGCAGCGCCCGCATACGACGGCGGCAGCATCTCCCGCGGCTCCTCGTACGGCCAGCTTCCCTGTGGCGCCGCGCCGTAGACGGGTCCATGCATGGCGGCGTTCGCCGCCGTGCGCATGCGCATCGCGTGGGCGATGCGCGAGAAGCTCGCGACCAGCAACCCGAGCGCGATGCCGAACACGAGGCCCGAAAAGCGGTTGCCGAGCGGATTGCCGCCGACCGACGTCGCGGGCAACGCCGCGAGCACCATCAGCGCGCGGCCGAGCACGGGGAGGAACAGCACGTCGGGTGCGCGGCGCCGCCACGCGCGATAGGCCATCGCGCCGCGATACAGCGCCCAGAGCACGGCGGCCGGCAGGCCGATCCCGAACAGCACGCCGCCCGCGAAGAACTGATAGACCCAGAAGTTGTGACCTGCTGCCCATTCCTTGATCGCGTAGAAATCCTTCGCCGTCATCTGCCCCGCAAGATACGGCAGATACGCGGGCGAATAGTGGTAGTTGTGGCCGTAGCCCTTGCCCGCGAGAAGCGAGACCGCCGACGACGTGGTCTGGTCGTACTGGTCTTTCATTTCGGCGAGGCGGGTGATCGTGGTCGGATCGCGTCCCGACGTGGTTTCCGTCGACGCGAAAATGCGCTGCGCCCAGTGCTCCGCGACGCTCGGGAAGAACGCGGCCGACGCGAAGGCCATCGCGCCGAGCAGCACGCCGATCATCGCCGCGCGCGCGCCCGCCTTGAGCATGTGCCTGAGGGACGGCGAAGCGATCCAGGTCGCGAACACGAACAGCAGCACGGTGCCGACGAGCAGGCTTCGCGTGACGCTCAGCAGTTCGATGACGATGGTCGCGAGAAAGAGCGCGACGGTGAACTTCGTCATGCGCTTGGCGACCACGAACTCGTGCAGCAGCAATCCCTGCAGGCACAGGAACGTGACGGAGACGATCCTGAAGCGCACGTTTTCGAGTCCCCCGCCCGTCGCCATGCCGTACGCGAAGCTGAATACGAGCGACACCACCATCGACCAGAACATCACCTTCTCGATCTGCTCGACGCGCTCCTGATTCCACGGATGGCAGCCGACGAAGTAGCCGAGCAGAAGCAGCAGGAAGGGCAGGAGCACGCGCAGGTAATTGCCGATGTCGTTGCCCTGCAGGAGTTGCGTGACCGCGCTGCCGGCGATGGTGAGCATGAGCGCCGCCGTGACGAAGCGGCGCAGCCGCGAGCGGCGCGTAATGCGCGGCGCAAGCAGCACGAGTACGAGCCCCGCGGCCACCGAGGGCAGCACGAGCAGGATCTGGATGACCTTGCTCCCCGTTTCCCCGCCCTTGTAGTCGAACGCGAGGGGAAGCAGGAACATCCAGATCCAGAACAGGGCGTACTTGTTGCGCATTGCGTTCTCTCTCAGGTCCCGAAGCCTTTCAGGCTCTCCATTGCCTCCGAAGCCGCCGTCCGCGCGTGAAGCCGTCGCTGCGCCCCGGGCACGGTTCCGATTTCACGGCCGTTTCCGGCGCCCCATTTGTGGGTTGAATATATCAGCGGCCCGGCGCCGCTGCGTTTGGGCGGGCGCTTTACGACTAGTCTTCGGCGCGAAACGACAGGCGCCTGTGTGCGGCGCGCCACGCTCGACGCCCATGCGCGATACCCGCTGCGTTCTGGTGTGACCAATGGCCGCCAACGACGGCATGTTGGCGGATCGAAGGGGATTTCCGGGCCGAAGATTCAAGTGCCGGAAACGGCGAGACCGACGCATTCTCGCGATGAGCGTGCGCGCCAGGATTCGGGACAGCAAGGCTTGTGGCATCCGGCCCGTGGCCAGCGGGCCCGCAATAAACAGGTCCTTCATTCGAGCGCGAATGCTGCACTTGCGTGAGGACCGCGATCAGACAAGACCTTCGCAGAAGGGGGAAGGCCATGAGCTTGTTCGGCGCGACACGCGTGCAGGGACCCAATCGATCGATCGAACTCGATTTCATCCGGGGACTCGCAATCATCGCAGTGATGGGCTTTCACTTCCATTCGTATCCGACCGGCAGCGCGTTCATCGCGGCGATCGAATTTCCGCTCAAGAGCTTCGGACACGAAGGCGTCAACCTGTTCTTCACGCTGTCGGGCTTTCTCGTCGGCGGGCTGCTGCTCAAGCAGTACGCGCAGGACGGGCGCATCGACGCGGGACGCTTCATCGTGCGGCGGATGTTCAAGATCTGGCCCGCCTACTACGTGCTGATCCTCTTCCATGTGTTCGCGGGCCGCCATCCGGCGAGCAGTTTTCTCGTGCAGAACCTGACGCACATGCAGAACTATTTCGGCTCGTCGATCGCGCAGACGTGGAGCCTCGCCGTGGAGGAGCATTTCTATCTGTTCCTGCCGGTGCTGCTGATCCTGTTCGCGCGGTTGCGGCTGCGCGCCAACGCGATTCTCGGCATCCTCTTCGCGATCTGCGCGCTCGTCCTCGTCGTGCGCACGGCCGCCGTCTCGGGCGGAGACCTGCAGGGAACGTTCTTCTACACGCAATACCGCATCGACAGCCTGCTGTTCGGCGTGATCCTCGCGGGCGTGTACTGGCTCAAGCCCGCGGCCTATCGCTGGATCGCGGCGAAGAAGAAGACGCTCGTCGCGATCGTGGTTGCGCTCGTCGCATGGATCTCGTTCGGCACGCAGAACCTGGCGCTCGACCAGAGCATCGGCTACACGATTCAGGCAATCGGCTTCTGCGCGCTCATCGTGCTCACGCTGGAGTATTCGGGCGCGATCCGCACGTCGATGATCTATCGGGCGATCGGCTGGATCGGCCTCTATTCGTACGGCATCTACCTGTGGCATTCGCTCGCGCTCGCGCCGGGCGACATGCTGATCCGCAAGGCGGCGGCGATGGGGCTGCCGGCCATCCCGTCATGGGGCGTCATCATGGCGGCGCAGTTCGCCATTGCGATCATCGTGGGGTATGTCACCACGCGCGCAGTGGAGTTTCCGTTCCTGCGCATGCGCGACGCGTTCTTTCCGGCGAAGCGCAAGGGCACGATCGACGTGCCCGCCGTGGGGGGCCAGGCGTCGTGAGGGACGCGGCTGTCTGACTTCCGGGTAACGAACGCGTTCGGGAAGGAGTTCCGCGGCGGCGCCGCGGCGCTCAGGCGATGACCTGCTTGAGCGTCTGCCTGAGCGTCTGCTTGAACTGGCCGAGCGTGTTGCGCTCGAGCAGATGCCGCCCTTCGGGCAGCGGCTCGCGCGGGCCAGCGAGCACGCGGTCGAGCGCGCCGTTGATCGCCGCAGCCGAGAGGTCGTCGATCACCGGGCCCAGTTCCCCCGTGCGGCAGAACCAGCCGATGAGTCCGTCGGCTGTCGCGATCACGGGCTTGCCGAAGCGATACGCCTGCACGAGCACGCCGCTCATGCCGTAGTGCCCCTTGTAGCCGAGCCACACCGCGTCGCAGGCGGAGAAAAGATCGAGTTCCGTTTCGCCCGATATGAAGCGGTCCATCACGACAGGCGCGGGGACGAGCTTCGCCACCGCCTCGCGCAGCGGCCCGCGCACGTCCTCGTCCTGCGCGCCCGCGATCACGAGCGTCGGCGCATGCGCATCGCCCGGGCGGGCCGCGAGCGCGCACGCCAGTTCGAAGACGCCCTTGCGAGCGGTGATCGCGCCGTATACGAGCACGTGCCTGCCTTCGCCCAGGCCGAGCCGCGCCTTCGCGAGCGCTGGTTCGGCGGCGCATGCATCGGGAAACGGATCGGCGAGATAGTCGATCGCCGCATCCCGTGGCGCGCGACCGGCATGGCCGCGCGCGATGGCCGACCACCACTCGGTGAGCGTCGGGTCGATGGTGAGGAGCGTCCTGAGTCCGGCCGTGCGGATTGCGCGCACGAAGAGCCGCGCCTTGAGCGCATTGACGAGCGGCCGCCGCGGCGCCTTCACGCCCACCTCGCAATGATGAAAGTTCGAGCGCATCGTGATGCCGACCCATGGCGTCGAGCCGAACGGCGACCCCAGAAACGGCAGCGCGAGAAAGAAATAGTCGACGTACGGCACGACCACGAGCGCGACGGACCGATCACGGCTGACGACGCGAAACGCGTGCCGGAAATCCTGATGAAACCGCACATAGCTGATGGACGACAAACCCCGCCGGCTCGTGCGAGCCGGCGGAGCGACGAGCGCGATCTCCAGCTGCGGCCGCGCCCCGCCACGGATTGCCTCGACGAGCGGATGGCCGGCGTTGGCCGGCGACGTCACGATCACGCAGCGATAGCCGGCCTCCACGTAGGCATGCGCCGCCCATTCGGCGTAACGCCAGCGATGGCCGCTGAAATCGGGCTCGATGATGAGAACGGTGTCCTCTGGCATCGCGTCGGTGGCGTCCGTGGTGTCCATGGCATCCGTCATGTCGATGACAATGTGCATACAAATCAACACTAGCATCGCCCCCTCGCACACGGCCGCCAATGTCCAGCGTTTTTCGGGCGTTGCCTGCGCGTCGCGCGCATCGGGCCGATTTCGACTACGCGTTGGCGTCCGCATCGCGCACGGCCACGGTACCTTTTGCTGACTTGTGCTATCAACAGACGCATGGCGCCGGGCGTGGCAGCCCGCGGTGCGCAAGCGTTCTTTCAGCGCGTACGGCGAGCATGGGCCGTGCGCGCGAGGCGCGGAGCGCCGCGTTTTTCGCAACGTCCAGCAGCGCGGGGAAGTTCAGTGAGATCAGTCCGGCTACCGTTTTTTCCGGCGCGTGCCCGCTTCGATCACGATGCGGCGTTCTGGGTGCTGCTGCAACAGGTGGTGGTGCGCGGCCTCGTCGCGGTCAAGTTTCTAGCGATCGGCCGCATTCTCGGGCCCGAGGCGATCGGCGCCGTGAGCGTGGCCCTGCTCGCGGTGGCGATCGCAGAATCACTTTCCGACACCGGACTCGCGCAAGCCGTCGTGCAGGGCAACGAAGTGCCGAGCCATAGCGAACTGGGCGCCGTATGGACGACGCTCGCCGCGCGCGGTGCGCTGATCGGATTGCTGCTCGCCGCGCTCGCCCCGTTCATGGGCAGCCAGTTTCACCTGAGCGGCTCGATCGGGCTGCTCCTTGCCGCTGCTGCGCTGCCGCTCGTGCGCGGGGTCGCGTCGCCCGCATATTTCATCGTGACGCGTCAGCGCGGCTTCCAGAAGATCGCGGGCATCGAGACATCAGCGGCGTTCGCGGACTGTGCGATCGGTCTCGTGTGCGCGCTCGCCGGCGCGGGCGCCTACTCCGTGCTGATCGGCCTCATCGCGGGCGACATGCTCAAAACCACGCTCACCTGGACCACCATGTCGCCGCGCCCGCCGCTCAGGCCTTCGTTCGCAGGCATCGGGCACTACGTGAATTTCAGCCGCTGGATCTGGGCGGGCAGTGTCGTCAATCTTCTGCTGAATCAGTTCGACAAGGTGATCGTTGCGAAGCTGCTCGGGCCGCTGCAACTGGGCGCGTACCAGATGTCGTCGAAGCTCGCGCAGATGCTGCTCGCCGACGCCGCCATCGCGATGTCGCAGTACCTCTTTCCCACGTTCTCCGAGCATCACCGCAAGGACGTGCACGCGGCGCGGCGCCTTTTTTACCGCTATCTCGTGCTTGCGGCGATCGGCCTTGCGCTGTTCGTGATCGTGCTGCGCCTCGCCGCGCAGCCGCTTTTCGAACTCGTGCTCGGACCGGCCTGGTTGCCCGCCGTGCCGCTCTTCAGGATCTTCGTGATCAACATGGCGATCGGCGCGGTGATCGCGGTCCTGGTGTCGTGGCTGCGCGCGATCGGACTGCCGAAAGTCGCGACGCACGCCTCGATCATCCAGGCGGCCGTGCTGTGCGTGACCGTGCCCGTCGCGATGCATCTGTGGGGCGTGACCGGCATCGCCTGGGCGATGACCCTCGGACTCGGATCGGCTGCGGGCTGGATGCTCTTTCGTATCGTCAGGGAGGCGTGATGCGCATACTTCACCTCGTTCTCGCACCGCGCCTTTCAGGCGCCGAAGTGCTGGCGAAGGATCTTGCGATACATCAGCAAAAGAGCGGGGAGACAGTGGGCATCGCGGCGCTCACGCCGCAGCACGACGACTTCGCCGCGCTTCACGGCGAGCTGGTCGCGAGCGGCGTGGAGTGTCTTTTTCCGCAGCGCATGTACGGCCGCTTCGGCAAGCTGTGGAATCTTTACCGCACGCTCAGGCGCTATCGTGCCGACGTGGTCTTCGCGCACGCGACCATTCCCGCGTTCTACGCACGGGCGTTGCCGCTCGCGGTGCCCGTCGTCTACGTGATGCATTCCGCGACCAACGATTTCGAGCGCGATCTCTTTCGGCGCGTCGAGCGCGTGCTGTCGAGGCGCGCGCGGGCGGTGATCGCGGTGTCGCCGGCCAATATCGACGATTACGTCGGTGCGGTCGGCCGCCACCCTTCGATGACCCTCATCCCGAACGGCGTCGACATGGCGCGCTTCGCGAGCCGTGCGTACGAGGCGATCGAAGGACGTGCGCAGATCGTGCAGATCGGCCGCTATACGTCGGTGAAGAACCAGCTTTCGACGGTGCATGCGTTCGAGCGCGTCGTCGAGCGTGAGCCGCTGGCGCGGCTTCTCCTGTGCGGCGTGATCGAGGACCCGGCGTACCACGCGGCCGTGGGCGATCTGGTCGAGAAGCTCGGCCTGTCGGAGCGGGTGAGCCTGCAGGGGCCGCGTTCGGATGTCGCCGATCTCCTTCACGCGTCGAACGTGTTCGCGATGCCGTCGCGTTCCGAGGGCCACAGCATCGCGTTTCTGGAGGCGCTCGCCTCGGGCGTGCCGGTTGTCGCGAGCACGATTCGCCCGTTTGGCTTCGCCGCCGATTTTCCCGGCGTGCGCCTCTGCGATCCCGACGACACCGCCGCCTACGCGGACGCGCTCGTCACCGCGCTGCACGAGCCGCGCTCGCAGCGGCCGCTCGGCGGGCTGACGCTCGCGGATACGGCCGCACGCTATCTGGCGGTCGCGCACGAGGTGACGCATCGCATGGCGCGCGCGGCACCGGCCTGAGCGGATCGTCCCGCACGCGCAAAAGGAAAGCGGGCCGCTGTGGCCCGTTTTTTTTCGGTTCGTCGCGCAAGACCAGCCGCTTCGCCCCTTTTTTTCTGGGGTACAGTGCGAATCGACTCCTCACAAGCGGAGCGGGAAGGCAGCAACCTCGCTTCGTCACACAAGCATTTCACACTTCCCATGGCGGGCGCCACCGCGCCGGTGCAGTAGCCGGCGCGGCCGCCGATCCGGGTCTTTTGCGCGCGTGCCGGGCCCGGACGCTGGCGCGCCTATCAACGTTGCAACCTCCAAGGAGCCTGTACGATGAACACGATCAAAACGAAAGACGGCACCGAGATCTATTACAAGGACTGGGGCAGCGGCAAGCCGGTGGTGTTCTCCCACGGGTGGCCGCTCGATGCCGACGCCTGGGACGCGCAGATGCTCTTTCTGTCGCTTGCGGGTTATCGCGTGATCGCGCACGACCGGCGCGGCCATGGCCGCTCCGGCCAGCCATCGGAAGGCAACGAGATGGACACCTACGCCGACGATCTCGCCGAGCTGCTCGACACGCTCGACGTGAGCGGCGCGACGCTCGTCGGCCATTCCACGGGCGGCGGCGAAGTGGCGCACTACATCGGCCGGCACGGCACAAAGCGGGTCGCGAAGGCCGTGCTGATCGGCGCGGTGCCGCCGCTCATGCTCAAGACCGAGGCGAATCCGGGCGGCCTGCCGCTCGACGTGTTCGACGGCATCCGCGCGGGCGTCGCAGCGGGCCGCTCGCAGTTCTACAAGGACCTCGCGGTGCCGTTCTACGGCTTCAACCGGCCGGGCGCCAAGGTGTCGCAGGGCGTGATCGACGCGTTCTGGCTGCAGGGCATGCGAGGCGCGATGAAGGGCCAGTACGAATGCATCAGGCAGTTCTCGGAAGTGGACTACACCGAGGACCTGAAGAAGTTCGACGTGCCCACGCTCTTCCTGCACGGCGACGACGACCAGATCGTGCCGATCGGCGCGGCGGCGGAACTGGCGTCGAAGATCGTGAAGGGCTCGACGCTGAAGGTGTATCCGGGCGGCCAGCACGGCATGTGCACCGTCGAGGCGGACAAGGTCAACGCGGACCTGCTCGCGTTCATCGAGTCGTAACGCGACAAACGAGGATCTCAGCGAAGACCGCGGCGAAGGCCGGCCTGGCGCCGGCCTTATTTTTTCAGCGGGTGCGGCCGGCGGAACACCATCCAGCGCGGCACCTTGAAGCGCACGATGCTGATGTAGAGCCAGACGTAGGTGGCAGCGAACACCACCACGAAGCAGAACAGATGCACCGTGTGGCGCCAGAAGAGCGTCGCCGGGATCACGGCGACGAGGCACAGGAGCCAGAGATAGGGCGAAGTCAGCGAATTGCGGCGCGTGAGCTCGCGCGCGTTCTGCGCGCCGACCGCCCAGCGCATCAGCCGCTTGTAGACGAGCATGTGCAGGTGCACGCCGTCGGGGATGCCCGGCGAGATGCCGCGAATGAATTTTTTCCGGTAGATCGAGAAACAGGTCTCGAAGATCGGGTACATGAAGAGCAGCACCGGATACCATGCCGAGACATCGCGGTTGCGCATGACGAGCATGATCGCCAGTTCGGCCAGCATGAAGCCGACGAAGTACGCGCCGCCGTCGCCGAGAAAGATCAGGCCGGCCGGAAAATTCCAGATGAAGAAGCCGATTACCGCGCCCATCATGATGAGCGACGCCGAGAGCACGATCGGGTCGTGCACCTGGAACGCCACATAGGCGAGCGACGCGAACATCATGACCGCGACCATCGAGGCGAGGCCGTTGAAGCCGTCGATGATGTTGATTGCATTGGCGAGCGCCGCCACCGCGAGCACCGTCACCGCGCACGAAATCACCGCGTAGGAGAGGAGGAAGTCGAGCGGCGGCACGCTGATGCGCGTCACGGCGATATCGAGCAGGGCGTAGGCGAGCGCGGCCGCGGCCATCGTGCAGACGAGGCGCACGAGGGGCGTCACGCGCTTGGTCAGGTCTTCGATGAGGCCTGCGAGGAAGGCGGGCATTCCGCACGCGATGATCGCGAGAATGCCGGCGGAGACGGCCGGGTAGCTCCAGCGCAGCTGGATGGCAGAACAGGCGAGGCCGCACACGATGCCCACGCCGCCGATGCGCGGCACGGGCCGCGCGTGGAATTTCTGCACGCCGGCGAGGTCGGTGTCGCCGAGGACTCCCTCGTGAAGATGCGCGAAGCGCACGATCAATAGCGTTACCAGAAGCGAAATCAGAAAAGCGAGCGCGAAACTGAGCATGAAGTAAGGACCTGGCGGTGCTCCGGCGGTGAGAGCCGTTTTTGATGTCGACGGTTTTTCGTTTGACGCGGACAGTATTGTAGTTCGTGGGGTGCTGGCGCTGGCGCTTGGGGTTGTGGGGTTTACGCCGTTTGATGCGCTTGTGCTCCTATGAAACTTGCGTTGTTATTGGTCTATTCGCTTCGCCCCTGTGCGGGGCGGCAGTCACTTTCTTTGCTGCTGCAAAGAAAGTAACCAAAGAAAGCAGCTATTGGGTCAGCGGTGTTAGGAGGTGACCACGTTCGAGTCTTTCGGAGTGGCCCGGCCGTGGGAGTGTCCACCTCGGTACGTTGAGCGGATAGGTACGCGGACCCACTGTGCTATCGCACCCTCGAACGGAGTGGTAAGGCAGTCATACCTCCGTCCTCGCTTTGCTCGGACACAGGGTGCGCCACAACCGATCGCTTGACTCCGTTCCCACGACCATCCACCGCGTAGCGCGCGTTTCGCGCCCTACGCGCGCCCACCACCCGATTTACCCTTCGTCGGGCACGCAGTGCCGAGACGGATGAATGATTGCCTTGCCACTTCGTTTAAGGGCGCGATGCCGCGGTGGGTCCGCGTGCCAATCCGCCCGACGGACAGAGGTGGACACTCCCACGGCCGGGCCACGCTGAATGAATCAAACGTGGTCACGTCCTCACGCCGCTGACCCAATAGCTGCTTTCTTTGGTTACTTTCTTTGCAGCAGCAAAGAAAGTGACTGCCGCCCCGCACAGGGGCGAAGCTAATAAACCAATATCAATGCAAGTTTCACAGAAGCGCAAGCGCATCAGACGGTTCAACAAGAAAAGCCCAACCCCAAGCGCCAGCGCCCACCTTGTGCACAGGGGCGAAGCTACTAGACCAACAAGAAATCAAGTTTCATGGGAGCGCAGGCGCATCAGACGGTTCAACAAACCCCAACCCCAAGCGCCAGCGCCCCATCGAGGGGGACAAAAAATCTCACTCAAACCCGCGCGGATTCTGCGACTGCCAGCGCCAGTGATCGGCGCACATTCTCTCGATGCCGTACTGCGCACGCCACCCGATCAGCTTCTCGGCCGCGGCCGGATCGGCATAACATGCCGCCACATCGCCCGGGCGCCGCGCCACGAGTTCGTACGGCACGCGCCGGCCCGACGCCGCCTCGAACGCCTTCACGACGTCGAGCACGCTATACCCCTGGCCCGTGCCGAGATTCACGACGAAGCTCCGGTCGAGCGACTTCAGCGCGTCGATCGCCGCGATGTGTCCGCGCGCCAGGTCGACTACGTGGATATAGTCGCGCACGCCGGTGCCGTCGTGCGTAGCGTAGTCGCTGCCGAAAATGCGCAGCCGCTCCAGCTTGCCGACCGCCACCTGCGCGACGTACGGCATCAGGTTGTTCGGCACGCCCGCCGGGTCCTCGCCAATCAGGCCGCTCTCATGCGCGCCGACCGGGTTGAAGTAGCGCAGCGTCGCGATGCGCCAGGCCGGGTCCGACACCTCCAGATCGCGCAGCACCTGCTCGGCGATCAGCTTCGACTGGCCGTACGGATTGGTCGCCGAAAGCGGAAACGATTCGTCGATCGGTACGCTCTGCGGCACGCCGTACACCGTCGCCGACGAACTGAACACGAAATTCTTCACGTTGCGCTCGCGCATCGTGTCGAGCAGCACGAGCAGGCTGTCGATATTGTTGCGGTAGTACGCAAGCGGCTTCGCCACGGATTCGCCCACCGCCTTGAGCGCCGCGAAATGGATCGCGCCCGTGATCGGGTGCTGGTCGAAGATGCGGGCGAGCGCGCCTTCGTCGCGTGCGTCCGCTTCATAGAAATCGACACGCTTGCCCGTGATCCGCTCGACCCGCTTGAGCGACTCCGCGTTGCTGTTCACGAGATTGTCGATCACGACGACGCCGTAGCCGTCTTCGAGCAGTTCGACGCAGGTGTGCGAGCCGATGAAGCCCGCGCCGCCCGTCACGAGGATCGTTCCCTTGCCGCTGGTGTTGTCAGTCATCGATAGTGCTCCAGACGCTCCAAAATCAAAGTGAAATGCCGCTTACTGCGCGTATTGTGCCCCTGTAGCGTTCGACGACCGCCTTCTCGTCGAATTCCCGGGCAACCTTTTCGCGCCCCTTCAGTCCCATCGCGGCGCGTTGCTGCGCGTCCATCGTGAGCATGCGTTCCAGCTTGCCGGCGAGGCTCGACGCGTTCCTCACCTCGCACAGCAGGCCGGTCACGCCGTCGTCCACCACTTCGCGGCAGCCCGGAACGTCGGTCGCGACGATCGGGCGGCCCATCGACGACGCCTCCATCAGCGTGCGCGGCACACCTTCGCGATACGAAGGCAGCACGACGCAATCCGCGTTCGCGATGTGAGGGCGCACGTCGTGCGCCTCGCCGAGATACTCGATCACATGTTCGCGCTCCCATGCGTCGACGTCGGTGCGGGTGATCGCGCTCGGGTTGTCTACGCCGACCGGTCCGAGAAGCTGGAAGCGCGCGTGCGGATACCTGACGCGCAGGCGCCGCGCCGCCTCGACGTATTCCGCGACGCCTTTATCCCACAGCAGGCGGCCAATTAAAATGAAAATAAAGCCTTCGCGCGGCGGCAGCGGCGCGAGCGCATATTCGTCGAGATCGACCCCTTCGCCGTGCAGCAGCTGCGCGCGCTCCGGATGGGCGAGCAGGTTCTGCTCGAGGAAAGCAGCACGGTCGTCCTGATTCAGGAACCAGACCTCGCGCGGAAAGCGAAACGCGAGACGGTACAGGCGCTTCGCGACGGCGGCGGTGCGGCTCTTCTGGATGAACACGTAGCCAAGGCCCGTCGTGACGGCGATCGACGGCACGCCGGCGAGCTTCGCCGCGATCGACCCGTAGATGTTCGGCTTGATCGTGTAGTGGAAGACGACGTGCGGGCGTGTCGCGCGGTACTCGCGAAAGAGCGCGACGAGCGTTTTCAGGTCGTCGCGCGGATCGGTGCCCTTCGACGCCACCGGCAGCTCGACGCAGCGGCAGCCCATCGCGATGAGCGGCTCGAACGTGCGGTCGCGCGGCGCGATCACGCTCACTTCGGCGCCGCATTCGGTCAGCATCCGCAAGAGGCCCCGCCGGTAGGTGTAGATCGCCCACGCCGTGTTGCAGACGAGCGCGACGCGAAGGCGGGATTTTTCTGCTGTCATGCGGTGCGGTTCAGGAGTGGCAAAAGTGGGACGGTGAAAATCGGGCGCGCTCATGCGGCGCCGGCCGGAAAGAGCCGCGCCTTCAGGCTGCGCAGCGCGCGATACGGCAGCACGAGATGCGCGATGCTCTTCGCCACGCCGATCCAGTCGGGCAGATTGCCCGCCCGGAAGTAGCGCAGTTGCAGGCGCAGCGTGGAGAGTGCCTGCGTGCGGCGCTTCGTGGCGCTGATGCCGCGCTCGTTCATCTCGTAGTACAGGCCGAATTCCGGCAGGTTCGCGCAGTCGTGGCGCTCCATCAGGCGCAGGAACAGGTCGAGGTCCTCGGCGGCGCGGTATTGCGCGCGGTAATTGCCCGCGTCGCGCACGGCCTCGACGCGCAGCATCATCGAAGGATGGGAGAAGCACGAGCGCATCAGCATCACACGGCGGATCGCGGCGGGATCGGTGGGTGGGGTGAGGTCGAAAAGCGGCGCGCCCTCCGGCGTCACGACATGCGTCCACATGCCGAGCGCCGCGACGCGCGGGTTCGCTTCCATGTATGCACGCTGCTTCGCGAGCCGCCGGGGCGTGGCGAAGTCGCCTGCGTCGATGCGCGCGGCGTAGCGCACGCCGCGGGCATCGAGGGCGTCGATGCCCGCCTGCAGCGCGCGCTCGATTCCGCCGTTCACCGGCATGCGCAGGATGTCGATGTCGAGGCCCCGGATCACGGGCGCGGCGATCGGCGGCGTGCTGCCGTCGTCGACGATGAGCACGCGCACCGGCGCGTCCTCGCAGAACGACGCGAGCGTGCGCTCCAGTCCGGCTTGCGCGTTGAACGCGGGAATCAGGATCGCGACGTCGTTCAGGTCCGTAGCAGTCATGCGCGCACCCTGAAGCGGATGTAGTAGAAATTGACGGCCGCCGCGGCGAGATAGCCCGCCGCCAGTCCGGCGAGCGCGCCATAGCTGCCCATATGCGGAATCGCGAACGAATTGACCGCGAATGCCACGGCCAGCGCGAGCAGCCATTTGCCGAGCAGCACGAATTTCGCCTGATATTTCAGCACGACGAGGTTGCCGATCGCCTCGATCCCGGCCGGCACCGAGAGCCACACGGCCCAGCGGAAGATCTCGATCGCGCCTTCGTAGTCCGGCCCGAACACGCGCGAAATGATGAAGCCCGCGAGCAGGTCGAGCACGATCGCGCCGCCGATCATCAGCGCGGCCGTCATCGCGACGAGCCGCGTGATGTTGCGCCTGAGCAGCGCCGCGTCCTGCACGCGGTAGACGAATGCGGGCGCAATGGTCTGCGCGAGCATCAGCGCGAGCGTGATCCAGTTTTCGTTCAGCTGCTGCGCGGCGGAATAGCGGCCCAGGTCGGCGAACGAAATATGGCGCTCGAGCATCAGCCGGTCGAGTTTCAGGAACAGATACATGCAGATCAGGCCGAGCCAGAACACCGTGCCCGCGCTCGCGAAGTGGCGAAAGAGCGCGCCGTCGAACTGCCAGCCGAGCCGTCCGCCGTGGCGCCGCATGTAATAGAGGACGAGCGCCGCGCCGATCGCGGCCGCCTCCAGCGCCCAGAGCCAGCCGAAGCGCGACGGCTCGGCCGCCGCGCGCACGAGCGCGAACACGAGCGCCGCTTTCAGAACGGCCGTCGCCATGCTCGCGAGCAGTTGCGGCTTGCTGTAGGTCATGCTCTGCAGCCAGGCGTTGATCACGCCGACGAACGGCTCGCGAAACAGCATCGTGACGGCGAGCCCGGCAAGCATCGCGCCGACGAGCGGATCGGTGTGGCCCGCCGCGATCCAGCCCCAGGTGGCGGCGAGCGCGAGCACCGACACCGCCATGCGCAGCACGAACGCGCTGCCGAGCACGGTGCCGACCTCGCCCGGCGCGCGCTTCACGATGGTCGGCACGAGGATTTCGGCGCCGCACACCCAGGTGATCGGCGAGAGCACGAGCAGCAGCGTGTTCGCGTATTGCCACTTGCCGAAGACATCGGGTCCGAAATAGCGCGCGAGCAGGCCGCTTATCACGATGGCAACCGCGATCTGCGTCAGGCGTTCCAGCCCGAGCCACATGATGTTCGCGAGCGCCTTCGCGACGTCCGGGCTGCGCGCGCGCGCGAAGGCGCTCAGCATGCGTGCGGCCCGCCGCTGGCGGGAGCGGGCACGCCGTATGCTGCCGCCGTCTGATTGCATGGCGGCAGGGCGGCGCCTCGGCCGCCGGGCATCGCGAAATGTGTGCTTGCGCGCGAAGTCGCCTCATTCGATGCAGTTGAGGCTAAAGGGCGTGGGGCCATTGGATTAGAATATTTGCGCAGGAATTGCACGGCAGGACACTGAAAGACAGCGATTATAAGTGCGAACCGGATCGCCCCGTCCCCCGCGCGGAGGGTCCCGGCCGCGACGCTTTCATGCGGTATCGGCAGGATTTATTTCGTTATTTTTTCGAAATTGCTCGCATCCCGTTCGTGTATGTTCGACAGTTACGACCTGCAAGCCCGCTGGCTGCATCGCCGAGAATCCATCAATTATTAGACAGGTAGCCACTCATGAGCCAGTCACAGATTTCCCAATCCATCTTCAAGGCGTACGACATCCGCGGCATCGTCGGCAAGACGGTCGATGCCGATGTCGCGCGCAGCATCGGCCGCGCATTCGGCAGCGAAATCCGCAAGCAGGGCGGCGACTCGGTCGTCGTCGCGCGCGACGGGCGGCTCTCCGGACCGGAACTCGTCGGCGCGCTCGCCGACGGCCTGCGGCAGGCGGGTGTCGACGTGGTCGATGTCGGCATGGTGCCGACGCCCGTCGGCTACTTCGCGGCGAGCGTCCCGCTGCAACTGCCGACGGGTGAGCGCCGCGTCGATTCCTGCATGGTCGTGACGGGCAGCCACAACCCGCCCGACTACAACGGCTTCAAGATGGTGCTGCGCGGCGCCGCGATCTACGGCGAGCAGATCCAGGCGCTCTACCAGCGCATCGTGAACAGCGACTTCACGCAGGGCGAGGGCACCTACACCGAGTACGACATCTCGCAGGCGTATCTCGATCGCATCGTGAGCGACGTGAAGCCGGTGCGGCCGATGAAGATCGTGGTCGATACGGGCAACGGCGTCGCGGGCGGCCTCGCGCCGCGCCTTTTCAGGGCGCTCGGCTGCGAGCTCGTCGAGCTCTTCACCGATATCGACGGCACCTTCCCGAATCACCACCCGGACCCGGCGCACCCGGAGAACCTCCAGGACGTGATCCGCGCGCTGAAGGAAACCGACGCTGAAATCGGCTTTGCGTTCGACGGCGACGGCGACCGCCTCGGCGTCGTGACGAAAGACGGCCAGGTGATCTATCCGGACCGCCAACTGATGCTCTTCGCGCAGGAAGTGCTCTCGCGCAACAAGGGCGGCCAGATCATCTACGACGTGAAATGCACGCGCAATCTCGCAAAGTGGGTGCGCGAGCAGGGCGGCGAGCCGCTGATGTGGAAGACCGGCCACTCGCTCGTGAAGGCGAAGCTGCGCGAAACCGGCGCGCCGCTCGCGGGCGAGATGAGCGGACACGTGTTCTTCAAGGACCGCTGGTACGGCTTCGACGACGGCCTCTACACCGGCGCGCGGATGCTCGAAATCCTCTCGCGCGTGGCCGATCCGAGCAAGCTGCTCAACGACCTGCCGAACTCGCTTTCCACGCCCGAATTGCAGCTGAAACTGGAAGAGGGCGAGAACTTCGAGCTGATCGCGCGGCTGCAGAAGTCGGCGAAGTTCGAAGGCGCGGACGACGTGCTCACCATCGACGGCCTGCGCGTCGAGTATCCGGACGGCTTCGGGCTCGCGCGGTCGTCGAATACGACGCCGGTCGTCGTGATGCGTTTCGAAGCGGACAGCGACGCAGCCCTCAAGCGCATTCAGGAAGACTTCCGCCGCGTGATCCTCGCCGAGAAGCCGGACGCGAAGCTGCCGTTCTGAAGCGTTGGGAAGGGATTCAAGGCAGCATGCAGTCAGGAACGCGGTTCTCCGGAACCGCGTTTTTTTTCGCCCGCGACATCCGCTTGACACGATCTTTACCTCCTGGCAATCCCGAGCGCGCTAAAATCGCCCATCTCATTTTCGACCCACGCGCCGTTCGGGTGAACGGCGCCATTCGTCTACAGCGTGCAAAAGATCCTGATTGTCCGGGTGTCGTCGCTTGGCGACGTCGTCCATAACATGCCGGCCATCGCCGATATCCGCCGCCTTTACCCCGATGCGCAGATTGACTGGCTCGTCGAGGAGAGCTTCGCGAGCCTCGTCGAACTCGTCGACGGCGTGCGCCGCGCTATTCCCTTTTCGCTGCGGCGCTGGCGCAAGCGCTGGTTTTCGCCCGAGAACTGGCGCGAGATCGGCAAGTTCCGCCGGTTTCTCGCAGCCGAGAACTACGACCTCGTGATCGATTGCCAGGGCCTCATCAAGACGGCGTGGGTGGCGAGCTGGGCGCGCGGGCCGCTCGTCGGGCTCGCGAACCGCACCGACGGCGCGGGCTTCGAATGGCCGGTGCGCTTCTTCTACGACAAGCGCGTGCCGATCGAGCCGCGCACGCACGTCGTCGAGCGCACGCGGCAGCTGGTGGCGTCGGCCATCGGCGCGCCGCGCCCCGATCCGACCGACGACATCGACTTCGGCATCGACACGCGCCGCGCGTCGCTCGCGCTCTCGCAGTCGGGCCTGAACCTGCCGGTGCCGTACGTGGTGTTCGTGCACGCCACGTCGCGGGCGGACAAGCAGTGGCCCGAGACCGCGTGGATCGAACTGGGTCAGGCGCTCGTGCGGCGCGGGGCGTCGATCGTCCTGCCATGGGGCAGCGATGCCGAACGCGCCACGAGCGAGAAGCTCGCGAAGGAATTCGGCGCGGCGGCGATCGTGCCGCCGAAGCTCTCGCTGCCGGCGGTGGCGGGGCTCATCGAAGGCGCTGCCGCGACGGTCGGCGTAGACACGGGGCTCGTGCATATCGCCGCCGCGCTGAAGCGGCCGACCGTCGAGTTGTACAATTTCTCGACCGCCTGGCGCACGGGCGGCTACTGGTCGCCGCAGGTCGTCAATCTCGGCAGCGCGAACCAGCATCCGACGCTCGGCGCGGTCAAGGCGTCGCTCGCGGGCTTCGGTCTGCTCTGAGTCGCGCGGCGCATCCGGCGCGGCCCGCGCGTGGCGTGCGTCGCGTGCCCGGCATGCGTTTTGCCGTTGAGCGCCGTCAATTGCGGTATCTTTCAGCCGCGGCCCAAAGCGCCGCGGCCGGGCGACAATAGCGGCCACGCGGCCCGCGCGCCGCGCCCATTCGACTATCGAAGGCACATGACCGAATCTCAAATCATCGAAGTCGCTTCCTGCGACTGGCAGGGCGAACAGCTTTCGGTGCCGCGCGAGACGCTTCTCGCGGGTGTCGAGCGCGGCAAGGTGCTTTATTTTCCGCACCTTCGCTTCGCGATCGAGGGCGGCGAACGGGCGCTGCTCGATCCGAAGATCGCCGATCCGAAGCGCAAGAACATCAGCCTCGCGCCCAACGGCGGCGCGCTGAACGGCGTGCTCGGCGACGCGGTCACGCAGTCGGCCGTGCGCGCACTCATCGGACGATATCAGGCGAACGCGCGCTCGCTCGTCGACGGCCTCTTTCCGGAGTACGACGGCAAGCTGCGCGTCGCGCCGACGAGCCTGCGGCTGCATCAGGTGGAGACGCGCCAGACCTCGTGGCGCAAGGACGACAGCCGCCTGCACGTGGATGCGTTCCCGTCGCGGCCGAACTACGGCGAGCGCATCCTGCGCGTGTTCACGAACGTGAATCCGCACGGCGCGCCGCGCGTATGGCGCGTGGGCGAGCCGTTCGAGGACATGGCGAAGCGCTTCCTGCCGAACATCAAGCCGCAGATGCCCGGCTCCGCGTGGCTCATGAACCTGCTGCACATCACCAAGTCGCCGCGCAGCGAATACGATCACCTGATGCTGCATCTGCACGATGCGATGAAGGCCGATCTCGACTATCAGAAGGCCGCGCCCCAGGAGGAGATGCCGTTCCCGCCGGGCTGCGTGTGGGTGTGCTTTTCCGACCATACCTCGCACGCGGTGATGTCGGGCCAGTACATGCTGGAGCAGACCTTCTTCCTTCCCGTCGGCGCGATGGCGCAGCCGGATTGCGCGCCGCTCGGCATTCTTCAGCGCCTCAAGGGCAGGGCGCTCGTTTGAGCCCCGCTCACGTGACGCGGGAGCCTCCATGCTGAGGCTCGTCTATCGCGCGCTGTGGTGGATCGTCGCGCCGCTCGCGGTGCTGCGCCTTCTCATCCGCTCGCGCAAGGAGCGCGGCTATCGCGAGCATATCGCCGAGCGCTTCGGGCGCGGGCCGGGGCGCCGCGCCGACGATCTCGCGCCGCTCATCTGGGTGCACGCGGTGTCGGTGGGCGAGACGCGCGCCGCGCAGCCGCTCATCGAAGCATTGATGCGCGCGCACCCCGAGGCGCGCATCCTGCTCACGCACATGACGCCGAGCGGCCGCGCGACCGGCGAGCAGCTGTTCGGCGGCCGAGTGCTGCGCAGCTATCTTCCGTACGACCTGCCTCTGCTCGTGCGGCGCTTCCTGCACGCGTGGCGGCCGTCGCTCGGCATCGTGATGGAGACCGAGGTCTGGCCGACGCTCATCGACGAATGCAGGCGCGCCGACATGCCGCTCGTGCTGACGAACGCGCGCATGTCGGAGCGTTCGTACCGGCGCGCCGCGAAGTTCGGCCACGCCACGCGTGACGTGTTCGGCGGCTTCGCCCGCGTGCTCGCGCAGTCTCCCGCCGACGCCGAACGACTCACGGCGCTCGGCGCCCGCAACGTCGCGGTGCTCGGCAATCTCAAGTTCGACATGAGCGCGCCGCCCGAGCTCGAGGCGCGCGGACACGCGTGGCGCGCGGCGATCGGCGAGCGGCCGGTGTGGGTCGCGGCGAGCACGCGCGAGGGCGAGGAGGCGCTCGTCCTCCAGGCGTTCGCGGCACTCAACGTGCCGGATGCGCTGCTGATTCTGGTCCCGCGGCATCCGCAGCGTTTCGACGAAGTCGCGGCGTTGGTGGCGAGCGCGGGGATGTCGTGCGTGCGGCGCTCCGAGTGGGCGCCCAGGGCGGTGGCGGCGGGTTCGGGCGCCGACGCGGCGCGCCCCTTGCCGGCGAGCGTGCAGGTGCTGCTCGGCGACTCGATGGGCGAACTCGGCGCGTACTACGCGGCCGCTGATCTCGCGTTCATCGGCGGAAGCCTGCTGCCGCTCGGCGGTCAGAACCTCATCGAGGCGTGCGCCGAAGGCGTGCCCGTGCTGATCGGCCCGCACACGTTCAATTTCACGCAGGCGACGAACGACGCCATCGCGGCGGGCGCGGCGCTGCGCGTCGACGATCCTCGAGGTCTTGCGCGCGGCCTGCGCGAGCTCTTTACCGACAAGCCGCGCCGGCTCGCGATGAGCGCGGCGGCGTCGGCGTTCGCGGCGCGGCATCGCGGGGCGACGCAGCGGTCGGTGGCGGTGCTGGGGGCGTTGCTGGAAGGTCAGGAGGAAGCCGCGAAATGAAGCCGCTCGTGATCCGGCGCGAGGAAGCGGGTGATGTCGCGGCGATCCGCGCGCTGACGGCCGACGCGTTTCGCGGCGCCGCGCACAGCGACGGCACCGAGCATCGGGTGATCGATGCACTGCGCGCGTCCGGTGAACTGCCGGTGTCGCTCGTCGCCGAACTGGACGGCGAAGTGGCGGGGCATGTCGCGTTTTCGCCGGTGTCGATTCCGGACGGTACTGCCTGGTGGTACGGCCTCGGGCCGCTTGCCGTCCTCCCGCTACGGCAGTCGGCGGGAATCGGCTCGGCGCTCGTTCGGCGCGGGCTGGACGAACTGCGCTCACTCGGCGCGGCCGGGTGTGTCGTGCTCGGCGACCCCGCGTTCTACACGCGCTTCGGGTTCGCCCATGATGCGGCGCTGACATTCGACGGCGCCCCGGCGGAGTATTTCCTCGCGCTCAATTTCGAGCGGGTCGATGGCGCGCGGCCGCGCGGCCGGGTCAGCTACAGCCGCGCGTTCTTCGTCGCGAAGCCCGGCGGCTGAGGCGACCGCCCTCAGAGCGCGAGGAGACCCTTTCGCTCGATGAACGCGATCACGTCGGCGAGGCCTTCGAGCGCCTTCAGGTTGCACATCACGAACGGCCGCTCGCCGCGCATCTTCTTCGCATCGGACGCCATCACATCGAGGTTCGCCCCGACATACGGCGCGAGGTCGGTCTTGTTGATCACGAGCAGGTCGGACTTCGTGATGCCCGGCCCGCCCTTGCGCGGAATCTTCTCGCCGCCCGCCACATCGATCACGTAGATCGTCAGATCAGACAGCTCCGGGCTGAACGTCGCCGCGAGATTGTCGCCGCCCGATTCGATGAACACGATGTCGGCGTCGGGAAAGCGGCCGACCATCCGGTCGACGGCTTCGAGATTGATCGACGCGTCCTCGCGGATCGCCGTATGCGGGCAGCCGCCCGTCTCGACGCCCATGATCCGCTCGGCGGGCAGCGCGCCCGCGACGGTCAGGAGGCGCTGGTCTTCCTTCGTGTAGATGTCGTTGGTGATCGCGACGAGGTCGTACTTGTCGCGCATCGCCTTGCAGAGCATTTCGAGGAGCGTCGTCTTGCCGGAGCCGACCGGGCCGCCGACGCCCACGCGCAGCGGCGGCAGCTTCTTGGTTCGGCGGGCGGGAGAAGAGAGAGCGGACGTGTTCATGTTCTTTAGGTCCTTCAGGAGCGAAAGAGCCGCGAATACTGAGATTCGTGTCGAGCCGACAGAATTCCGAGCTGCGGCGCGAAAGTGTTGATGTGATGCGGCGGCGTGGCGAGCGCTTCTGCAACGGCGCGCTCGATCGGCTCACGCAGCGCGACGATGATCCGCTGTCCCGCGACTTGTCCGAGCGGCACGGCCTTGAGCGCGGCGGCCGCCTGGTTCTCGACCCAGCTGAACGCGTACGCGGTGAGCGCGGCGTCCGGGCTTGCGTCGTGGGCGAACGCGGCGAAAGCGAAGGCGGTGGGCTGCGCGACGGGCTTGAGCGCGGCAAGCGTCGCGCGGCGGGCTTCGTCGCCCCATTCGAGCGATGCGCAGAGCTGTGCGAGCGACCAGCCCATCTGCTGCGTTTCGCGCCTCAGTTCCGCCGACTCGCGGCTCGCGAGAAATTCCTCGTCGGCGGCGGCGAGCGCGTGCGCATCGTGCGAGCGCCAGCGCTCCATCTGATGCGCGAGAAACGGCAGTTCGCCGCGTGCGAGCACGTGCGCGAGGCCGCTCGCGATCCAGTCGCGGGCGGTGTCGCCGTCGTGAATCAGGCCGTGCTCGATCGCCGCTTCGAGACCCTGCGAGTAGCTGAACGCGCCGATCGGCAGCGCCGGCGACGCCAGATGCAGGAGCGCGGTGAGCTCAGCGGTGCGCATGATCGTGGTGGTGGCCGTGACCGTGGTCGTGGCCGCAGTGATCGTGGTCGTGACCGCAGTGGTCGTGGCCGTGCGCATGATGCTCGTCGAAAACCTTCTGCGCGAGCGCGTAGTCCTCGCTGAAGGTTTCGTCGTGACCGTGCTTGTGGCCGCCGCCGTACGCACCCGTTTCCGGCTGGAACGGCTGCGACGCGCGTTCGACCCGCGCGCCAAGACGCCGCAGCATGTCCTCGAGCACCGGATCGGCTTCGAGCCTGAGAAAATCCGCGCCCACTTCGACGGGCGTGTGCCGGTTGCCCAGGTGATAGGCGGCGCGCGTGAGCGTGAGGGCATCGGGCGCGCGCACGACGAGCACGTCCTGTGCAGCCGCGATCACGCGCACGAACGCGCCGTCGTCGGCGACGAGCATGTCGCCATCGCGCAGCACCGTGCCGCGCGGCATGACGAGCGCGACGTCCTCGCCGCTGTCGAGCGTCGCGGCGAGGCGGCTCTTGCAGCGCGCGTCGAAGGCAAGCGTGAGCGTGGCCGCGCGCTTGACGAGCACGGGAGCGAGCCTGGCGGTCAGGCGTTTGTCGATCGTGCGCATGGTCAGAAGAGGAAATAGCGCTGCGCCATCGGCAGCACCGAGGCGGGGTCGCAGGTCAGGAGTTCACCGTTGGCGACGACCTGGTATGTCTCCGGGTCGACGGTGATCGACGGTTGCCACGCGTTGTGGATCATGTCGGCCTTCGTGACGTTGCGGCAGTTCTTCACCGCGACGACCTGTTTCTGCAGGCCGTAGCGATCGGCGATGCGCGCATCAGCCGCCATTTGCGAGACGAACGTGAGCGAAGTCCTGCCGAGCGCCCCGCCGCGCGTGGCGAACATCTCGCGGTAGTGCACCGGCTGCGGCGTGGGAATCGATGCGTTCGGGTCGCCCATCTGGGCGATCGCGATCATGCCGCCCTTCACGATCATCGCGGGCTTGACGCCGAAGAACGCGGGCTCCCAGAAGACGATATCCGCCCACTTGCCCGGCTCGATCGAGCCGACTTCATGCGCGATTCCGTGCGTGATCGCCGGGTTGATCGTGTACTTCGCGATGTAGCGCTTCGCGCGGAAGTTGTCGTTGCGCGCGCTGTCCTCGGGCAGCGTGCCGCGCTGCACCTTCATCTTGTGCGCGGTCTGCCAGGTCCGGATCACGACTTCGCCCACGCGGCCCATCGCCTGCGAGTCGGATGAGAGCATCGACAATGCGCCCAGGTCGTGCAGGATGTCTTCGGCGGCGATGGTCTCGCGGCGGATGCGCGATTCGGCGAATGCGATGTCCTCTGCGATCGACGGATCGAGGTGATGACAGACCATCAGCATGTCGAGGTGTTCGTCGAGCGTGTTGATGGTGTAGGGGCGCGTCGGATTGGTCGAGGAGGGCAGCACGTTCGACTCGCCGCAGACCTTGATGATGTCCGGCGCATGGCCGCCGCCCGCGCCCTCGGTGTGGTACGTGTGGATCGTGCGGCCCTTGAACGCGGCGACGGTCGCCTCGACGAAGCCGGCTTCGTTTAGTGTGTCGGTGTGAATTGCGACCTGCGTGTCGGTGTCGTCGGCAACCGAGAGGCAGTTGTCGATCGCGGCGGGCGTCGTGCCCCAGTCCTCGTGCAGCTTGAGCCCGATCGCGCCTGCCTTCACCTGCTCGATAAGCGGCGCGGGCAGGCTCGCGTTGCCCTTGCCGAGAAAGCCGAGATTCACGGGCCAGCCGTCGGCGGCCTGCAGCATGCGTTCGATGTGCCACGGCCCGGGCGTGCAGGTGGTTGCGTTCGTGCCCGTCGCGGGGCCGGTGCCGCCGCCGAGCATGGTCGTCACGCCGCTCGCGAGCGCCTCGTCGATCTGCTGCGGGCTGATGAAGTGGATGTGCGAATCGATGCCGCCCGCCGTCACGATCATGCCTTCGCCCGCGATGACTTCGGTGGCGGCGCCGATCGCGATCGTCACGCCCGGCTGGATGTCGGGATTGCCCGCCTTGCCGATCGCCTGGATGCGGCCGCCCTTGATGCCGATGTCGGCCTTTACGATGCCCCAGTGATCGAGGATCAGCGCGTTCGTCACGACGGTGTCGGCGACGTCGTTGGCGACGCGCTGCGACTGGCCCATGCCGTCGCGGATCACCTTGCCGCCGCCGAACTTCACTTCTTCGCCGTAGGTCGTGAAGTCGCGCTCGACTTCGATCACGAGGTCGGTGTCGGCGAGGCGAACGCGGTCGCCGGTGGTCGGGCCGAACATTTCCGCGTAGGCGCGGCGTCCGATGCGTAGCGTCATTGACAGTGTTCCCGATAGAAGATCAGAGCGGTCCCATCACGAGACCGTTGAAGCCATAGACAGCGCGGTCGCCCGCGAGCGCGACGAGTTGCACCGTGCGCTCCTGGCCCGGCTCGAAGCGCACGGCGGTGCCTGCCGCGATGTTCAGGCGAAAGCCGCGCGTCTTTTCACGCTCGAAGACGAGCGCCGTATTGACTTCGTAGAAATGGAAATGCGAGCCGACCTGCACGGGCCGGTCGCCGGTATTCGACACAACGACCGAGACCGTTTCGCGGCCCGCGTTGAGTTCGTGTTCGCCGTCGTCGATCAGATATTCGCCGGGGATCATGTGCGGCACCTTGCGGGGTCAGGTAATGGGGTGATGGACGGTCACGAGCTTGGTGCCGTCGGGGAAGGTCGCTTCGACCTGCACGTCGGGGATCATTTCGGGGACGCCTTCCATCACGTCGTCGCGCGTGAGGAGCGTCGTGCCGTAGTGCATGACTTCAGCGACGGTCTTGCCGTCGCGCGCCGCTTCCATCAGCGCGGCGGAGATGAACGCGACCGCTTCCGGATAGTTGAGCTTCAACCCGCGGGCGCGGCGCCGTTCAGCGAGCAGCGCGGCGGTGAAGATCAGCAGTTTGTCTTTTTCTCTTGGCGTCAGTTTCATAGGTGCTTCGATTCACTTCGCGGTTTTGGGGTTCTTCGTTTGTGCCTTCGGTTTGCTGTTTACACCGTTTGATGTTTGTGCGCTTCTGGTTGACTTGTTTTCTTCGCGGTCGATTGGCTCGCCCCTGTGCGGGGCGGCAGTTACTTTCTTTGCTGCTGCAAAGAAAGTAACCAAAGAAAGCAGCTATCGGGCAAGCGGTGTTAGGAGGTCCTCGCCCTGATTCGTCCAGAGTGGCCCGACCGCAGGAGTGTCCGCCTTTGTTCTTCGCGCGGAGCGGTACGCGGACCCACTGCCACATCGCACTCTGCAAGCCAGTGGTAAGGCAGTCATACATCCATCCTCGCTTCGCTCGGACGCAACCTCCATTACAACCCATCGCTTCACTTATTGCCGCTCGTACCAGGCACTTCATCCTACCGCAGACTTTGCCCCCTGATTCACCCTTCGTCGGGCACGCAGTGCCGAGACGGATGAATGACTGCCGTACCACTCCGTTCGAGGGTGCGGCTACACAATCGGTCTGCGTACCTCTCCGGGTGAAACACAGAGGTGGACACTCCTACGGTCGAGCCACTCTGAAAGGCTCAAACGTGGTCACGTCCTGACACCGC
>NZ_JFHC01000026.1 GCF_000698595.1 Caballeronia glathei
GGCGTCGCTGAACACCTTGCCGTGCTCGCGGGTGATGAGCTCGGCCAGCTCGTCGTGGTGCTCGTCGAGCAGCTGCTTGAACTTGAACATCACGCGGGCGCGCTTGAGCGGCGCGGTTTCGCTCCAGGCGGGGAATGCGGCTTTCGCGGCGGCGACGGCCGCATCGACTTCCGCGACGCTCGCGAGCGGCACGCGCGACGAAACCGCGCCGGTGGCCGGGTTGAACACGTCGCCGAAACGGTCGCTCGTGCCGTCCACCCGCCGTCCGCCGATGAAATGCGACAGCGCCGCAACGCGCGTTTCGCTCTGATGTGACTGACCCATGTCGATAGATTCCTTGAGTTGATGCTGGCTTACTTCACGCTTTCCAGCACTTTGCGAACCGTGCCGAAGATCTGGTCGATCTGGTCGTCCTCGACGATCAGCGGCGGCGAGAACGCGAGGATATCGCCGGTGAAGCGCACGAGCACGCCCGCCTCGAAGCACTTCACGAACACTTCATACGCGCGCGCGCCCGGCGCGCCGTCGCGCGAATCGAGTTCGACGCCCGCAACCAGCCCGAGATTGCGCACGTCCTTGACGAACGGCGCGTCGCGCAGCGCATGCGCCGCGTTCTCGAACTTCTCGGCCTTCGATGCCGCGCGCTCGAACAGCCTGTCGCGCACATACAGGTCGAGCGTCGCGACGGCCGCGGCGGCCGCGACCGGGTGCGCCGAGTACGTATAGCCGTGGAAAAGCTCGATGGCGTTGGCCGCGCCCGCGCCGATGATCGTGTCGTGGACATTGCGGTGCGCCGCGACGGCGCCCATCGGCACCGTGGCGTTGTTGATGGCCTTCGCCATCGTGATGAGGTCCGGCTTCACGCCGAAGTATTCGCTTGCCGTTGCCTTGCCCAGACGCCCGAAGCCGGTGATGACTTCGTCGAAGATCAGGAGGATGCCGTGCTTCGTGCAGATGTCGCGCAGCTTTTGCAGGTAGCCGATGGGCGGCACCAGCACGCCGGTCGAACCCGCGAGCGGCTCGACGATCACGGCGGCGATCGTCGACGCATCGTGCAGCGTGACGAGGCGTTCCAGTTCGTCCGCGAGGTGCTCGCCCCAGGCGGGCTGCCCCTTCGAGAACGCGTTGTGTGCGAGGTCGTGCGTGTGCGGCAGGTGATCGACGGACGGCAGCAGCGCGCCCGAAAACGCCTTGCGGTTCGGCGCGATGCCGCCGACCGAAATGCCGCCGAAGCCCACGCCGTGATAGCCGCGCTCGCGGCCGATCAGGCGCGTGCGCTGGCCTTCGCCGCGCGCGCGGTGATACGCGAGCGCGATCTTCAGCGCCGAATCGACGGACTCCGAACCCGAATTCGTGAAGAAGATGCGGTCGAGCCCTTCGGGCATCAGCGCCGCGACCTTCGACGCCGCCTCGAACGCGAGCGGGTGGCCCATCTGAAACGTCGGGGCGAAGTCGAGCGTGGCGAGCCCCTTCTGCACGGCCTCGACGATTTCGTCGCGGCAGTGGCCGGCATTCACGCACCAGAGGCCGGCGCAGCCGTCGAGGATCTCGCGGCCGTCGGTCGAGCGGTAATACATGCCTTTCGCGCTTTCGAGGAGCCGCGGCGCGGCCTTGAACTGGCGGTTGGCGGTGAACGGCATCCAGAAGGTAGAAAGGTCGTCGATGACGGCGCGCGAATTCATGGTGGTCTCCTCAGAAAGAACGATCACTCTAGTCCTCGTAAAAAGGGCGCGGCATAGACAGTTGCGCTACTGCGCTGCCAACTGTGCTGGCAAAATGCTGGAAACTGTATTGGTATGCGCCGGCGGGCGGCGCTATTCTCGACCCATGATCGAACTCAAGCTGGAACGCGACCGGGCGCAGGCGCCAACGCTCGTCGAACAACTCGTGCGCGCGTTCGCCGCCGCCATCGAAGAGCAATCGATGCGGGCGGGTGCGTTGCTGCCTTCCGTGCGGCGGCTCGCGCAGGCGGAGCGGCTGAGCACGTTCACCGTCACCGAGGCGTACGGGCGGCTCGTGTCGATGGGGCTCGTCGTCGCGCGGCGCGGCTCGGGGTATCGCGTGGCGGCGCGCAGGCACGGCGAGCGCACGCGCTCGCTCGACTGGCAGCCCCCGAGCCTGAACGCGACGTGGCTCCTGTCGGACGTTTTCGCCGACCATTCCGTGCCGATCAAGGCCGGCTGCGGCTGGCTGCCGAACGAATGGGTGAACGAGAGCGGGCTGCATCATGCGCTGCGCTCGTTGAGCCGCGTGCCGGCCGCGCGCATGGCCGACTACGGGCATCCGTACGGTTTCGCGCCGTTACGCGAGCGCATCGCGGAACAGCTCGACCGGCACGGCCTGCCGGTGGACGCCGCCTCGAACGTGCTGCTCACGGCGGGCGCCACCCAGGCGCTCGACCTGATCGTGCGCACGCTGCTGCGCCCGGGCGACGCGGTGGTCGTCGAGGACCCCGGCTACTGCAACCTGCTCCAGATCCTTCAGCTGGCGGGGCTGACCGTGCTGGGCGTGCCGCGCACCGCGCAGGGCATCGATACGGACGTGTTCGAGCGTCTCGTCGTGGAGCATCGGCCCAAGGCGATTTTTCTCAACACGACCTTGCAGAATCCGACCGGCGCGACGTTCGGCATGGCGTCGGCGTTCAGGCTGCTGCAGATCGCGGAGCGGCACGGGCTGTGGGTCGTCGAGGACGACGTGAACCGCGAGCTCGCGCCCGCCGGCGCGCCGCTCTTCGCCGCGATGGAGGGGCTCAACCGCGTGCTCTACGTGGGCGGCTTCGCGAAGACGATCACGCCCGCGCTGCGCTGCGGCTACGTGGTCGCCGAGCGCGACGTGCTGCGCGAGCTCGCGCGCACGAAGATGGCGGTGGGACTGACGTCGTCGGAGACGACCGAGCGCATCGTCGACAAGGTGCTGACGGAAGGGCGCTATGCGCGGCACGTCGAGTTCGTCGTGGACAGGCTGAAGGAAGCGCACGGGCGCGTCGAGGAGCGCATGGACGCGCTCGGGCTCGAACTTTTTCACCGGCCGCGCGCGGGGCTGTTCCTCTGGGCGCGGCTGCCGGTCGAGCCGAAGGAAGCGGGCGCAGTCGCGACGCGCGCGCTCGCTCACGGCATCTGGCTCGCGCCGGGGTCGTACTTTCGTCCCGGCGACGCCGCGAGTGCGTGGTTCCGGTTCAACGTGCCGTATTCGGGCGACGACGCATTGTGGGGGTTCCTGAAGAAATCGCTGGAATAGCGGTAAGACGCAGGCGATCCAGCCGATACCCGATCGCATCGAGTTCCGCATCAGCCGAATAAAAAAGCGCGAACCTGCTCGCGCTTTTTTATCGGCGCGGCGCGCCGTGCGCGCCACTTTCGCTTCGCAGCGTCATCGCCTGAACACGCCGAGCAGGAGGGTCGCCAGGAAGATGACGATAAAGATGAAGAACAGGATCTTCGCGATTTCAGCCGCGCCCGACGCAATGCCGCCAAAGCCGAAGAACGCCGCGATGATCGCGATGATGAAGAAAATGACAGCGTATCGAAGCATGAAAACCCTCCACAGGTCCGATTTATCGGTTTAGTTAGCGTGCTGGCTGACGCCGTCGCCGCCATGGCGTATCAGTTCCGTGCCGCACGGGACCGGCGGCATGCCCACTCAAGCAACGCTCGTGCCCACCCGTATGTGCGTCGAAGCAGGACGCAAAAAAGCCGCACGGCCTGGTGGCGATGCGGCTAATTGTGTTGCGCCCGACGGGCGGGCGAACGAACTGGGGCGGCCTAGTGCCCCGGATGGTTACCGGAGTCGGGTTCGTCGTCGAAATCGTCTTCGTCGTCGACGTTGTTCAGCGCATCCGGCAGATTGTTCTCCAGTTCATCGCGTTCGATTTGATCGGCGAGATCTAGGGACTTCCGCGTTGCAGGACCGGATGGGCGATTGGCTCCAGACATGGCGTACTCCTTGGACAGATTTCAAAGCCGCGCCAGACGTGGCGCGAATTAGACGGGCAAGCAAGGTACGTACACGCCGGGCAAAGGCCGCTTCCAGCGGCATCAGAGGTGGATGGGACAACGGGTGGGCACTCGAGTCCCAAACTTGCAAGCGGGACTGCATAAATTGCGCGCCGGCGTGTATGGACCAGTATGCACCGGTCGGGCGCACTGGCAAAGAGGGTTCGTCGTATGGTTTGACGAAATTCCAGCTTCGCATTGCGGCGCGGATATCGAGGCAGGCGCGCCGCGTTGCGCGAGGCGGTAGCGAGTGTCAGGCGAGCGCGCGCACGACGATCGGATAGAGCGACAGAACGAGCAGCGCCGCCATCGTCAGGTTGAATGCGCGCAGCCAGCGCGGGCGGCCGAGAAAGCGCCGCAGCGACATGCCGAACGCCGCCCACATCGTGATGCACGGCAGGCCCACCACGATGAACACGAGCGCCATCAGCGCCGCGTTCAGCGAAAGGCTCGCGTGCAGGTGAATCGTGGTGGCGGCCGTGAGCACCATCATCCAGGCTTTCGGATTGACCCACTGGAACGCGACGGCTTCGTAGAAGCGCATCGGCCGGCGCTCGCCGTCGCGCGCCTGCACGGACGACGACGTGCCGATCTTCCACGCCAGATACAGCAGATACACGACGCTCGCCGTCTCGAGCACCGTGTAGAGCCACGCGAAGCGCTCGAACGCCTGCGCGAGTCCGAGGCCGACGGCGAGCATGAGGAACGCGACCCCCGCGCTGATGCCGAGCAGGTGCGGCACGGTGCGCTTCAGGCCGAAATTCACGCCCGAGGCGAGCAGCATCGTGTTGTTGGGGCCGGGCGTGATCGTCGTCACCAGCGCGAAGAGCACGGCGGCGGGAAGGGCGCTCAGCAGGTCGGCGGGCATGTCGGTGATCCTCGTTCATGGATTGGTTCGAATTCAGGCCTCAGTGTATTGAAAGGGATCGGTACAGTACCGGTACAGATAGATGGAGGATTTCCGGTACGGTGAACGGCACGGCGGCGCCCAGACGTGCGTGCGGCATGGCGAATTGCGGGCTACGCTCAGGCATGAGGCTTGCAAAACCTTTTCGAATCGCAGACACGCGCCACGAACACGCGCCAGACAAACAGGACGAATACAGGACGACGCAATGACATCGACGATCCAGCGCACCGTGTGCGTCGCACCCGGGCAATTGAAGGGACCACTGGAGCACGGCCCGGCGACGCCCGAAGGTGACGCATGAGCGCGGAGCCCTTTCACGACCCGGGACGCAATTGCGCGAGCGTGCGACATGCCGGGCGCTTCAGCCTGCTCGTCGACGGCTCGGACTACTTTCGCGTGCTGCGCGAAGCGATCACGCGCGCGCAGCGCACGGTCTTCATCCTCGGCTGGGATATCGACAGCCGCATGAAGCTGACCCCCGAAGGTGTCGACGACGGTTTTCCCGAAGCCCTCGGCGACTTCCTGCATGAAGTCGCGGCGAAGCGCCGGCGCCTGCGCATCTACATCCTCGCATGGGACTTCGCGATGCTCTACGCATTCGAGCGCGAGTGGCTGCCGGTCTACAAGATGGGCTGGCGCACGCACCGGCGCATCGCGTTCCAGATGGACGGCAAGCATCCGCTCGGCGGCTCGCATCATCAGAAGATGGTCGTGATCGACGACCGGCTCGCGTTCGTCGGCGGCCTCGATCTCACGCGCTCGCGCTGGGACACGCCCGAGCATGCGGCGAAGAACCCGCTGCGCCGCGACGCCGGCAACGCGCCGTACCAGCCCTTTCACGACATCCACACGATGTTCGACGGCGACGCCGCCCGCGAAATCGGCCTTCTCGCACGCGAGCGCTGGCAGCGCGCCTGCGGCCGGCGCTTCGCGATCCGCTCGCACCGCGTGCCGGTCGACGGCGATCCGTGGCCGCCCTCGCGCGCAGCGGATGTCGAGGACGTGGACCTCGCGATCTCGCTCACCGAGCCGGCCTACGGCGGGCGGGCGGCGGTGCGCCAGATCCGCGCGCAGTATCTCGATGCGATCGCGCGGGCTGCGCGCAGCATCTACATCGAGAACCAGTACTTCACGTCGGGGACGATCGGCGCCGCGCTGCGCGAAACGCTCGAAAAGCCCGACGGTCCCGATCTCGCGATCGTCGTGCCGCGCAACCAGAGCGGCTGGCTGCAGGAGGTGACGATGGGCGTGCTGCGCTCGCGCCTGCACCAGCTTCTCACGGCCGCCGACGCGCACGACCGTTATCGCATCCTGTCGCCGTGCGTGCCGGGGCTCACTGAAGGATGCGTGAATGTGCACAGCAAGCTGATGATCGTCGACGACGACCTGCTGCTCGTCGGCTCGGCGAATCTCAACAACCGCTCGATGGTGCTCGACACCGAGTGCAACATCGCGATCGATGCGAACGGCGATCCGCGCATCCAGTCGGCGATCGCACGCATGCGCGATCTCCTGCTCGCCGAGCATCTCGGCTGCGATTTCTGCGACGTTGCGCGCGAACGCACGGCGCGGCACAGCATGAACGAAGCGATCGCCGCGTTGCAGCGCGACGCGAGCGAGCATCGCACGCTCGAACCCCTGAATCCGGCCGTCTCGCCCGACCTCGACCAGCTGATTCCCTCCGAAGCGCTGATCGATCCCGAGACGCCCGTGGCGCCGGACGAGCTCGTCGGGCAGTTCGTGCCGGTCGAGAAGGCGCGGCCGCTCGCCGGACGCTACGCGCTCCTCGGCGTGCTCGCGCTCGTCATCGTCGGGCTGGCGGGGCTCTGGCACTGGACGCCGCTTGGCGACTATCTGAACCTGAAGGCGCTCACGCGGGCGACGCGCCACATCGAGTCGCTGCCGCTCGCGCCGCTCTGGATCGTGCTGTGTTACGTGGGAGCCGCGGTCGTGTCCGTGCCGATCACGCTTCTCATCGCGACGACCGGCCTCGTGTTCGGCGCGGGCATGGGTAGTGCCTACGCGCTCGTCGGCACGATGGCCGCGGCCGCGGTCACGTATCTGCTCGGCAGCTGGCTCGGCCGCGACGTGGTGCGGCGCGTGGCCGGCACGCGCGTGAACAGGCTGAGCGAGCGGGTGGCGAAGCGCGGCATCGTGGCGGTCGTCGTGCTGCGCATCCTGCCCGTTGCGCCGTTTGCCATCGTCAACCTGATGGCGGGCGCATCGCACATACGCATGCGGGATTTCATGCTCGGCACGCTGCTCGGCATGGGGCCGGGCATCCTGCTGACGGTCGCGTTCGCGCATCAGCTCGTCGCGTCGCTGCGCCATCCGACAGCCGGTTCTTTCGCGATTCTGATCGGCATCGGCGTGACGCTCGTCGGGTTGTCGTTGCTCCTGCAGCGCTTTCTCGGCCGCGCCGGCGCGGCGAACGGCGAGGCCCCCGAAGCGAGCGACGAAGACAAGGCGCGGGCGAGCGACGAAGCCGTGCGCGCCGCGAGCTTTCGGGCAACCAGCGCCCCGCCGCGCGACGTCCCGCCCGATCCGAAGCGGGCCGACGAGGTGAACTCATGAGCTTCATGAGCGACGTGCAGATCGACTCGATGGAGCAAGGCGTGACGCTGTCGCGCGAATTGCGGATTGCCACCTACAACGTGCATGGCGCGGTCGGCATCGACGGCAGGCTCGCGCCGGAGCGCATCGGCGCGGTGCTCGGCGAGATCGACGCCGACATCTTCGCGCTTCAGGAAGTGCCGCTCGGCGGCAGCGATGCGCCGAACGTGCTCGACATCCTGCAGCGGATGACCGGCCTGAACGCCGTGGAAGGCCCGACGCTCGACACGGCGGCGCGCCGCTACGGCAACGCCGTGCTGACGCGCTTTCCGGTGCGCGCGGTGCGCACGCTCGACCTGTCGTTCAGGAGCCGCGAGCCGCGCGGCGCGCTCGATGCGGACATCGACTGCGGCGGCGAAGTGTGGCGCGTGGTCGCGACGCATCTCGGGCTTGCGTCGAGTGAAAGGCGGGCGCAAGTCGAGCAGGTGCTGCAAAGCTTCGATACGCCCGCGATGCCCGTGATCCTGCTTGGCGACCTGAACGAATGGTTCGTCTATGGGCGCACGCTGCGCCGGCTCGTCACGCATTTCTATCGCGCGAGCGCGCCGCGCACGTTTCCCACGCGCTACCCGCTCTTCGCGCTCGATCGCATCTGGGTGCATCCCGGCGAGCGCCTGATTCGCGTCGATGCGCACAGGAGCGCGCTCGCGCGCATCGCATCCGATCACTATCCGCTCATCGCGCATATCGCTCCGTCTGCTGCCAACGAAGCTTCGCTTTCAGCGTGAAGGCACTGCCTCCGACATGGTCCGTCACATCGATGCGACAGAAAACCCCTGAAAAAAGGGTATAAAAACGCAAAAGACTCGCACGAACGCGTGCGTCGCTTGTAGAATCCGGCCTTGATACGGGCGCATTCGCGTGCACGTATTGTGAAATCACTGACCACAACAGGTAGGAGAAACATGCCGACTTCCGCAAAAACCGCTGCCAAGAAAGCCGCGACGAAGGTTGCCACGAAGGCCGCCGCCGCTCCGGCAAAGAAAGCAGCAGCTAAGAAGGTTGCCGCGAAGAACGTCACCGCGAAGCCAGTTGTCGCGGCCAAGAAGGTTGCCGTGAAGGCGGGTGCCTTGTCGCCGATCAAGGACACCTTCACGAAAGCGTCGCTTGCCGCTCATCTTGCAGACCGCGCAACGGTCGATCTGAAAGCCGTGAAGGCCGTGTTGTCCGCGCTGGAAGACACGATCCTCGGCGCCGTCCACAAGAAGGGCGCCGGCGAGTTCACGCTGTCGGGCCTGTTGAAGATCTCGGCGCAAACCGTGCCGGCGAAGAAGAAGCGCTTCGGCAAGGACCCGTTCTCGGGCGAAGAGCGCTGGTTCCCGGCGAAACCGGCCAGCGTGCGCATCAAGGCACGCGCGCTGAAGAAGCTGAAGGACGCAGCAGCGTAAGCTTCATTAGCGCTTCTTTAGCGCTGCATTTGCGTTTCAAGTCAGGCGGTTCCGCACAAGGCCAGCTTCGTTTCGAAGCTGGCTTTTTTTATGCGTGCGCCCTTTCGAATGATCAGGAAGGCTTCTTTCAACCGGCTGCTACTTCGCGCCAGCTGCCGCTCCTTCTACCCGGCCGCGGGTTCGTCGAGCAACACGGTGAGCGTTCCCTTCTCACTCTGGCGGCCTGCTTCGTAGTGGATGTCATGGGGCGCGAGCTGCCGGATCGCGCGCGACAGACGCGGCACGAAGGTCGCGCCGAACCGTGCGATCAGTCTTTCGCGCGCGCCGTCGGTTGCGTTCGCGAGCCGGCGCAACTCGACAAGCGGCAAGCCGACGAAGAGATCGAGCGGCCAGGGCGGCGCGTCACGATCGTCGTTCGGGTTATCGGGCGCGCGGATGCGCAGGCCGGGCGGCACGTGCTCCGCGAGTTCCATCGTGAACGCATGGCCCACGTTGCTGGCAAGGGCCGCCTTCGCTTCGCTCAGCAAGAACGGGGCGAGGGATTCGAGGCGCGCGATTTCGTCGTCGATGAGCAGCATGGTCGTCCTCCTTCAGGCATTGCTCACGATGCCAGCAAGCAGGATGCCGCCACGCCGCCCGGCTCAGCTTTTCTTGCGCTGCCGCGCCGCGTGCTGCAGGCAATCGACGAACAGCGACGCGGCTGGCGTGAGCGGGCTGTCGCGGCGGGTCACGACGCCTACTGAAATGGCGGGCAGACGGTCGGTGACCGGCAGGACGACGAGCCCTTCGCCGGCCCACGAATGATCGACGAGCGGCGCGGGCATCGCCGCGATCGCATCCGAGCCGCACAGCAGGCCACGCGCGATGACGAAGCTCGGGCATTCGATCACGCGCTGCGGCGCGGGCAGGCCAAGCTCGTCGAAGAAGTCGAGCAGCGCGCGCGTCGAGCTTTCCGGCGACGGATTGAGCAACCACTCCGCGCCCGCCAGTTCGGCGAGCGACGTGCAATGACTGAGCGGATGATCGCGCCGCGCGACCACCACCGACCGGCTCTCGTACAGTTCCGCGTGATCGAACTCCGGTCCCAGATGCTCCGGCACGATCACCGCGACGACGAAATCGAGCGTCCCGTCGCGCAGGCGCGGCAGCGCGACGCCCGGAAACCCTTCGATGAAGCTCACGCGCGCATTCGGCATCTCGCGGCGAAACGCGCGATAAGCCTCGGGCAGGACCGAGATCGCCGCCGCCGGCGTGACGGCGACGCTCACGCTGCCGTTGGCGGCGCCCTTCATCTGCGCGATGTCGTCTTCGGCGCGCCGCATCTCGGTCACCATGAGCTGCGCGCGGATGCGCAACTGCTGCCCGAACGCGGTCAGCTGCACGCCGCGCGCCGTGCGCAGCACGAGCGGCACGCCGAGATGCTGCTCCAGCTCCTTGAGCGCTTTCGTCAGCGCGGCCTGCGACAAATGCAGGCTGCGCGCCGCCGCGCGAATGCTGCCCTGTTCGGCGACGCTCAGAAACGCGCGCAACTGGTGATACTTCATGCTGGCGGGAACCTAGGGTTTATGCCGACAACCGGAGGTCGTCGTACGGCGAAATAACTGTCTTTTGGTTTTCTTTTCGACTTTATATGCTTGGTTGCAACAAGTCATCTCCCGGTCACACCTTATTTACCCCTTAGTCACCCGAAACACCGCGCCTCACCCGCGTGAGCGCACAGGAGCCTTCATGCTGTCAGTCGAACCCGTCATTCCCGGCATCGCCGCCATCGCGCCCGAATTCGTCGACGTGCGCCGCCGTATCCACGCGAACCCGGAACTCGCGTTCCAGGAAACGGCCACGAGCGCACTCGTCGCGCAACTGCTCGCCGAGTGGGGCTACGACGTGCATCGCGGGCTGGGCGGCACGGGTGTGGTAGGCGTGCTGCGGCACGGCGGCGGGGCGCGGCGCATCGGTTTGCGCGCCGACATGGATGCGCTGCCGATCGAGGAAGCCACGGGCCTCCCCTACGCGAGCGCCACGCCGAAGACGATGCACGCCTGCGGCCACGACGGCCACACCGCGATGCTGCTGTGCGCCGCGCGCTATCTCGCCGAAAGCCGGCAGTTCTCCGGCACGCTCAACGTGATCTTCCAGCCGGCCGAGGAAGGCGAGGGCGGCGCGCGCGCGATGATCGAGGACGGGCTTTTCGAACGGTTTCCCTGCGACGCCGTCTTCGGGCTGCACAACATGCCGGGCTTCGCCGCGGGCGACATGAGCTTTTGCCCCGGCCCGGGCATGGCTTCGTCGGACCGTGTGACGATCACCGTGCGCGGCCATGGCGGCCACGGCGCGATGCCGCATCTCGCGCGCGATCCGATGCCCGCGGTCGCGTCGATCATGCTGGGGCTGAACAGCCTCGTCGCGCGTGAAGTGGATGCGCAAAAGCCGGCCGTGGTCTCGGTCGGCAGCGTGCAGGCGGGCGATACCCACAACGTGATTCCGCAGACCGCGCTGATGAAGCTCTCCGTGCGCGCGCTCGATGCCGGCGTGCGCGCGCTTTTGCAGCAACGCATCACCGCGCTCGTGCATGCGCAGGCGGCGGCGTACGGCTGCGAGGCGGACATCGACTATGAACTGGGCTACCCGGTGCTCGTCAATCACGACGAGCCGACCGCGTTCGCCGCCGATGTCGCGAAGAAGATGCTCGGCGCGGGGCGCGTGAACGACGCCGCAGCGCCGCTCATGGGCAGCGAAGACTTCGCGTACATGCTCGAAGTGCGCCCCGGCAGCTACGCCTGGATCGGCAACGGCACCGGCAGCAAGGGCGGCTGCATGGTCCACAACCCCGGCTACGACTTCAACGACGACATTCTCGCGATCGGCGCGAGCTACTGGGTGCGGCTCGCGGAAGCGTACCTCGCCGACTGAACCCACTGCGGCGCGCCGCGCATCGAGAGACATCATGAAGACACACACGTTGGCAGGCGTTTCGCCCCCCCCGGGCGCAGTCCTGACGCGCAAGCAGAGCCGCGCGCGGGTCGTGACGGCGGCGGCGGTCGGCAATGCGCTGGAGTTCTACGACTTCACGGTCTATGGCTTCTTCGCGCTGCTGATCGGCAAGCTGTTCTTTCCCGTGCACGATCCGCTCGGCCAGCTGCTGCTCGCGGTCGCGAGCTTCGGGGTCGGCTTTTTCACGCGGCCGCTCGGCGGGCTCATGATCGGCATGTACGCCGATCGCGCCGGCCGCAAGAACGCGATGGTCCTCACGCTCGGGCTGATGGCCGCCGGCACCGCGATGATCGCGCTCGCGCCCACCTACGCGCAGGTCGGCGTCGCCGCGCCCGTGATCCTCGTGATCGCGCGGCTCATCCAGGGTTTTTCGGCGGGCGGCGAGGTCGGGGCGTCGACGACCCTCCTGCTCGAACAGGCACCTGCGAACCGGCGCGGCTTCTATGCGTCGTGGCAGTTCGCGAGCCAGGGCATCGCCGCGCTTGCGGGCGCGCTGACGGGCGTGCTGCTCACCGCGTCGCTTTCGACCGCGCAGCTCGAAAGCTGGGGCTGGCGCGTGCCGTTCGTGATCGGCACGCTGATCGTGCCGGTCGGCTGGTGGCTGCGCCGCACGCTCGAGGAAGAGCCGCCGCGCGCACTCGCCGCAAAGCCGCCGAAGCTGCCGCTCATCGACGTGCTGCGCGATCACCGGCGCGCCGTGCTCACCGGGCTTGGACTCACGATCGGCGGCACCGCGGCGCATTTCATCATCGTGTTCTATCTGTCGATCTACGGCGTGAAGATGCTCGGCCTGCCCGCGTGGACGTCGATGCTTTCCGGCTGCGTGTCGGGCGCGATCCTGTTCGTGCTCGCGCCCATCGGCGGCCACCTGTCGGATCGCTTCGGCCGCAACCGGATGGCGCAGGCGACGCGCATCGTGCTGATGCTCGCGATCTATCCGGCGTTCGTCGCGCTCAACCGGTGGCCTTCCGCGGCAACGCTGCTCGCCGTGGTGACGGCGCTCTCGTGCGTGCATGCGATCAACGTAGGCGGCGTCGGCGCGATGCTCGGCGAACTGTTCCCGCGCGCCGTGCGCGCGACGGGTGCCGCCGTGGTCTACAGCGTGGGCGTGGCGATCTTCGGCGGGTTCGCGCAGTTCTTCGTGACCTCGCTCATCGTCGTCACGGGCAGCACGCTGGCGCCCGCGTGGTACGTGATCGCGTGCGGCGTGGCGAGCCTCGTCGCCGTGGCGTTCATGAAGGAGCGCTCGGGCGAGGCGATCGACTGATCTAGGCGGCCGTCTCGAAAATGTCCCGCAGCCACTGCGCGAACACGCGCACACGCGACGAAAGCTGCCGGTGCTGCGGGTAGAGCACGGATACCGGCATCGGCGGCGGCGGCAGGTCCGGCAGCACGATTTTCAGGCGGCCGTCCGCCAGTTCGCTCCCCACGCGATAGCGCGGCACCTGCACGATGCCGAGCCCCGCGACGGCCGCCCCGGTGTACAGGTCGGCGCCGGTCACGGAGATCGACGCCGCGAGCTGGACCGCTTCCACGTGGTCGCCGACGGTGAATTCGAGCGGCACCGACTTGCCCGTGCCGCTCGAAATGTAGTTGATGGCGCGATGTGCCGGCAGCGCTTCGAGATCGGCGGGTTCGCCGTACTTCGCGAGGTACGCGGGGCTTGCGACGCTCACCTGGGCGAGCAGCGCCACGCGCCGCCCGACCATCGATGAATCCTGCAACTGGCCCGCGCGCAGCACGCAGTCGATGCCTTCGCGCACCAGGTCGACCAGCCGGTCGTCCTCGCCGATATACAGCTCGATGTCCGGATACTGCGCGATGAAATCCGGCAGCGCGGGCACGACGAAGTGCTTCGCGAGCGTGCCCTGCAGATTCACGCGCAGCAGCCCCTTCGGGTCGGCATGCCGGAACGAGCCTTCCGCTTCCTCCAGATCCGCGATCAGGCGCACGCAGCGGCGGTAGTGCGCCTCGCCGTCGTGTGTCAGGCGCACCGTGCGCGTCGTGCGTTCGAGCAGCCGCGTGCCGAGCCGCGCTTCCAGGCGCTTCATCATGTTCGTGACGGTTGCGCGCGGGACCTGCAGGTCGTCCGCCGCCTGCGTGAAGCTGCGGCGATCCGCGATGCGCACGAAAACCTGCATCTCCTGAAAACGGTCCATGACGGAATTCCGAAACATTATTGAAGTAAATGGAACGATGATGCCACTTTGCGGGTAATGATCTCCCAATCCGAATGATCCATGATTCACCTCACCAACGGCAACAACCCCGGCAACCCCAATAACCCGCTGTGAGGAGAGAAATCATGAACCAGATCAAGAACGCACGTGTTGCCATCGTGACCGGCGCCGCCCGCGGCATCGGTGCGGCGGTCGCGCGCCGGCTCGCCAGCGATGGCTTCGCCGTCGCGGTCAACTATGCGTCGAGCTCGAAGGAGGCGGACGCCGTCGTCGCCGAGCTCGAGGCGAACGGCGCGAAGGCGATCGCGGTGCAGGCCGACGTGCGCAATCCCGACGACGTGCGCCGGATGTTCGACACCACCGAAGAGAAGCTTGGCAAGGTCGATGTGCTCGTGAACAACGCGGGCGTGCTGAAGACCATGCCGCTCGCCGGCACGACCGACGACTTCTTCTCGCAGGCCTTCGACATCAACGTGCGCGGCACCTTCAACACGCTGCGCGAAGCGGCGGCGCGTATCAACGGCGGCGGGCGCATCGTGAATTTCTCGAGCAGCTCGGTCGGGATGAACCTGCCGGGCTACGCGGTCTACAACGCGACGAAGGCGGCGGTCGAATCGTTCACCCGCGTGTTCTCGAAGGAACTGCGCGGCCGCAACGTCACCGTGAACGCCGTTGCACCGGGTCCGATCGCGACCGAGCTGTTCTTCGAGGGAAAGGACGAGAAGACGGTGGACATGTTCGTCAAGATGGCGCCGCTCGAGCGGCTTGGCCAGCCGGAAGAGGCCGCGTCGGCGGTGTCGTTCCTGGCCGGCCCCGACGGCGGCTGGGTGAACGGACAAGTCCTGCGCGCGAACGGCGGGGTCGTCTGACGCGCATATCGAAAGCGGCGGACGAAGGGCCGGACGGACGAAAGGCCGGCGCCCGCCACCGGAACGCACATGAAACTCCTGCTTCGCCTTGCATTCGCCGCATTGCTGCCGTTGCTCATTGGATTCTGCGATACGTGCGCCACCACTGTCAGGAAACCCGCCCATGAGAGCCTCGACGACCCATCTCTATCTGCTGAGAAGGACGCCTTTCTTCACCGGTCTGTCGACGGAACAGCTGCGCTACGTCATCGGCCACTCGCGCGAGTGGGAGGCGCAGGCGGCCACCGTTGTTGCGGGATCGGCGGACGAAGCGGACGACGTCTGGATTCTCCTCGACGGCGGCTGGCAGGTGCAGTACGAAGGGCGCAGCTATCCGTCGGGCCATGCGAGCCCCGGCAAGTGGTACAGCCCGCGCCAGCTTGACGGCGACTGCGTGCTCCTCACGACCGAACACAGTTATGTGATGAAGATTGCGCGCGCCGACTTCGACGCGATGATCGAAGAGGGCTTTGCGTTCAAAAAGCACCTGGACGCGGGCATCGCCTACTACCGGTCGATCCGCGCAGGCACCGCGGCGCAATGACGCCGGAATTCAGGCGCCGCGGTCGCGCAGCTTCTCCACGAGGAAATCGACGAAACTGCGCACCCGCGCCGACATGTGGCGGCTGTGCGGATAGATCAGCACGAACGGCCGCGACGCGCCGCCGAAGGACGGCAGCACCTCGACGAGCGTTCCCGCCTGCAGGTCGCGCTCGATGACGAACCGGTAGGTCTGGAACAGCCCCGCGCCGTTGCGCGCGAGCGTGACGCCGCCCAGCACGTCGCCGGCGGTGGAGTAGGCGCCGTCCATCATGCGCTCGGTCATGGCGCCGTCTTCCATGAAGAGCCACGGAATGCGGCGGCCGCTGCTCGGCAGGTCGAACAGGATGCACTCGTGGCGCTCCAGGTCGTCGGGCGACTTCGGCTTGCCTGCCCGCTTCAGATAGCCCGGCGTGCCGACGATCACCAGTTCCGCGTCCTCGAGCTTGCGCGCGATCAGGTTGGATTCGTCCGGCGCGCGTCCGCGAATCGCGAGGTCGAAGCTCTCTTCCGCGAAGTCGATGTTGCGGTTGCTGATGTGCACTTCCACGCGCACCTGCGGATGGCGCTCGCGAAACTCGGCGAGGATCGGCAGCACGCGATAGTGCGCATAAGGCGTCGGCATGCTGATGCGCAGCACGCCGGCCGGCGCGACCTGCTGGCCCGTCGCCTGCCGCTCCGCTTCGACGAGTTGCGCGAGCGCGTCGCGGCATTGTTCGAAATAGGCGCGGCCGGCGTCGGTCAGGCGGATCTGGCGCGTCGTGCGCACGAAAAGCCGCACGCCCATGCGTTCCTCCAGCCGCGAAACCGACCGGCTCACGGCCGCCGGCGTGACTCCCGCCGCCGTCGCGGCCGCGGTGAAGCTCGCCAGTTCGGCCGCGAGACAAAACAGTTCGATGCTGCCAAGCTGGACGTCGTCGAATTGGCGTTTCATGGTTGTTGTTGTTCAAGGATTGGCGGCGGACCGGGCGCGGCGCGCCCGGACGGCTATTTCTCCTGCCGGCGGCGGAAGCTCGCCACCTTGTGTCGGTTGCCGCACAGCGCCATGCTGCACCAGCGCCGCCGGTGCGACTTCGTGCGGTCGTAGAAATACAGCGTGCATTCCGGATGCTCGCATTTACGCACGAGATTGAAGTCGGCGGTGGCGAGCAGTTCCGCCGCCGATTGCGCGAGCGGCATCAGCAGTTGCTCGGGCGTCGCCTGCTCGTGTCGATGCTCGACATGCAGGTTCCCCGCATCGTCCTCCACCAGTTGTACTTCATACCGGCCGCGTGCGAGAAACGCGTTCAGGCCGGCGAGATCGAGCTTCTCGCCAGCCTTGCGTTGCGCGACGAGCTTGCGCACGACTTCGCGCAAGGACCGCGCCGCATCGCGCAGGGCGAGCGGCGGGTAGGACGGCGCTTCGTCCGGCTGTGTCACGCCCGCCTGCGCGAGCCACTGCGTGACGTCTTCGTCGGATTGCCAGAAGTCGAGCGGCTTGCCGTCGACGTTCGCGACCGTGTTCAGCAGGTCGAGGGCGGGGTGGTCGGCGATCAGGATGGGGTCGGGCATGACAGGCCTTATTAAGCGGATGTCTCAAATGTAACTGCTAAAAAACTATTTGACAAGTTACGAGGCGTCGCTATGATGTAACCGTTGTTTTTAACTTATAACGGTTTCAACCGATCGGTCGAGTCAACTTCCAACGGAGAGTCAGTCATGTCGAATCAAGCCGCCACCCCTGCCGTTCCCGCGGTCCCCGCGATTCCCGCTATCGCTCTGAAGCGCATAGAAGCGGATGGAGTGAATGTGTTCTACCGCGAAGCCGGCCCCGCCGACGGACCGGTTCTGCTGCTGCTGCACGGGTTTCCGTCGTCGTCGCACATGTTCCGCGAACTGATTCCGCGGCTGGCGGACCGGTATCGCGTGATCGCGCCGGACCTGCCGGGGTTCGGATTCACCGAGGTGCCGGCCGGGCGAGACTACAAGTACTCGTTTGCGGCGCTGGCAAAGACGGCGGAGGCGTTCGTCGATGCATTGGGGCTGACGCGTTATGCGATTTACGTGTTCGATTACGGTGCGCCAACGGGTTACCGGCTGGCGCTCGCGCAGCCGGAGCGGATCAGCGCGATCGTTTCGCAGAACGGGAATGCGTATGAGGAAGGGCTCGGCGACGCGTGGGATCCGATTCGCCGCTATTGGTCCGAGCCGAGCGCGGAAAATCGGCAGGTCATTGCGGATGCGATTCTGAATTTCGAAGGCACGCGCTGGCAATATGTGCATGGCGCACCGAATCCGGATTCGATCGCGCCGGAGTCTTATACACTCGACGCGGCTTTGCTCGAAAGGCCGGGCAATAAGGATATCCAGCTGGATCTGTTTCTGGATTATGCGTCGAATGTGAAGCTCTATCCGGAGTTTCAGGCTTTCTTCCGCACATTCCAGCCGCCGACGCTCGCGATCTGGGGAAAGCATGATCCGTTCTTCATTCCGCCCGGGGCGCAGGCGTACAAGCGGGATATTCCGGCTGCGGTCGTGGAAATGCTGGATACCGGCCATTTTGCGATTGAAACGCACGTGGACGAGATTGCGGCGGCGATTCGGCGGTTGTTGGGGTAAGGGGTTCTGCTGTTTGAACAATGCAATAAAAAGTCCGCCATTGGCGGACTTTTTTATCGGACATAGCTTACCCGTTCACGACGTCGTCTGGATTTTCGCGGGATGAAAGATCAACGCCATTTCTACAAGTTCGAGTTGGTAGGCGTAGCGTCGCTGCAGTACTTTCAGCGCCAGTGCACCAATTGAAATCCCGAAAATCAACGCGAGCGCCATGAGCCACGCTGCGTTCGCGTAGTTTCCCGGGGCGAAGCCGAGTTGAAACGTGGCCATGAGCCACGCGACGCCACCCACGTCTTTTACAAGCGAATATGTCACGGCCAGCAGAGAGAGGAGCGCGGCCTTGTCGCCAAAGAATTGTGAAATCCTCTTTTCGATGCGGTCGATCTTCAGCTTCAGAAAATGCTGCACTTCTTTAAGCGTATGCTCGGATGAGCGCGCGAGAAAGCGAACACGCCGACGATCGTTTTTCAGTTCCTCCATAAAAATCTGAAGCGACTTTTTCTTCCAACGGAAAGCCATGGCTATTTGGCTAAGTGTTTGAACGAATCCACTTGCCAATATCAGGAGTGGGCTGGCCGCGATCATCAAAGCGCCGGATAGAAGTGCCCCCTTCGCGATCACAATGTGGGTTTTTGCGGCTGCCGCCAGCACGAGAGCGACAATGAAAAGTCCGATCCCGGTCCACAAGAGGAAACGTACTATCTTGTCGATAATGTGCGGGGAACGATTGCGGGCCCGATCTGAACGGTGAGGTTCGCATTTCGCGAGGTATGCGAGAACAGTTTCGATGTTTTTCATGGTGGTCTCCAGCGTGGAAGCGTCGATCTGAACGCGACCGGCATTATCCACGCCGCACCAAAACCGCGCATCCCCCACATCCCATCCCCGCCCGCCACCGCCTCCCACGCACCCAATTGAAGCGCTCCCGCGCGGCAACCCCGTTATCTCCCGCACAATCACCCCAAAAAAAATGGCACACCCTTTGCTCTTACGACCGATACTGAAATGACCACACACGCGTCAAACAGGCGGCCCGCACCAGAAGCCGTCGCCCGGCGGCCCTGAAACCCGCACTCAAAAAGGACGCACACGATGCAGATCTACGACGAAATGCGTCACGACGAAACCGTGCGGACTCACTACGCACGCTTCTCGCGCTGGCTCACGGCGCAGCCTCCCGAAGCCATCGCGCGCAAGCGGGCCGAAGCTGACCTGCTGTTCCGGCGCGTCGGCATCACGTTCGCGGTGAACGGCGACCTCTCGGGCACGGAGCGGCTCATTCCCTTCGACATGATTCCGCGCATCATCCCCGGCGACGAGTGGCGCACGCTCGAAGCCGGTCTGCGCCAGCGCGTGCAGGCGCTCAACCTCTTCATCCACGACATCTATCACGACCACGACATCGTGCGGGCCGGCCGCGTGCCCGCGGAGCAGGTGTATACGAACGCGCAGTATCGCCCCGAGATGCAGGGCGTCGACGTGCCGCTCGACGTCTACGCGCACATCGCGGGCGTCGATGTCGTGCGCGCGGGCGCGGCGGGCGAGTTCTACGTGCTGGAAGACAACCTGCGCGTGCCGTCGGGCGTGTCGTACATGCTGGAGAACCGCAAGATGATGATGCGGCTCTTTCCCGAACTCTTCGTGCAGAACCGCATCGCGCCGGTCGCGCATTACCCGGACCTGCTGCTGGAGACGCTGCGCTCGATCGCGCCGGAAGGCGTCGACGATCCGGTCGTCGTCGTGCTCACGCCCGGCATGTACAACTCCGCCTATTTCGAGCATTCGTTCCTCGCGCAGCAGATGGGCGTGGAACTGGTGGAGGGCAAGGACCTGTTCGTCGACGAGAACTACGTCTTCATGCGCACGACGCAGGGGCCGCGCCGCGTCGACGTGATCTACCGGCGCCTCGACGACGACTTCCTCGACCCGCTTGCCTTTCGCGCGGATTCGGCGCTCGGCATTCCCGGCCTCCTCACGTCGTACCGCGCGGGGCGCGTGGCGCTCGCGAACGCGATGGGCACCGGCATCGCCGACGACAAGTCGATCTACCCGTTCGTCCCCGACATGATCGAGTTCTATCTCGGCGAGAAGCCGATCCTGAACAACGTGCCGACCTACCAGTGCCGCAAGCCCGCCGACCTCGAATACACGCTCGCGCATCTGCCGGAACTCGTCGTGAAGGAAGTGCACGGCGCGGGCGGCTACGGCATGCTGGTCGGGCCGGCGTCGACGCAAGCCGAGATCGAGGCGTTTCGCGCGCGCCTGATCGCGCGCCCGAACGGCTACATCGCGCAGCCGACGCTCGCGCTCTCCGCGTGCCCGACCTTCGTGGAGTCGGGCATCGCGCCGCGCCACATCGACCTGCGCCCGTTCGTGCTGTCCGGGCGCGAGGTCAACATGTGCGCGGGCGGGCTCACGCGCGTCGCGCTCAAGGAGGGGTCGCTGGTCGTGAATTCGTCGCAGGGCGGCGGGACCAAGGACACCTGGATGGTGGATTGAACGGACAACGAGAACAACCGGCCAGAAAGGGCGCGCCGCATCCCGCGCGGGAAGGCGGCGAACGCGCTCGGGAACGAACCAACGCGAACGGAACGCCATCATGCTAAGCCGCACCGCTGACCATCTTTTCTGGATGGCGCGCTACATGGAGCGCGCGGAGAACACCGCGCGCATGCTTGACATCAACCTGGAAGGCATGCTGCTGCCGCAGACGCCCGAGCAGGAAGCGCGTGCGCAGCGCTCGGTGCTGCGCATCTCCGAACTCGAAGCGATGTTCGAGGAGCGCCATCCGAACTCCGACTCGCGCGACGACATGCTGCACTTCATGGTCGCCGACCAGCGCAATCCGTCGAGCATCATCGCCTGCCTGCACGCGACGCGCGAAAACGCCCGCGCCGTGCGCGGCACGCTGACGACGGAAGGCTGGGAAACCATCAACTACACGTGGCTCGAATACAACGAGCGGATCGCGTCGGGCGAACTGCAGCACAGCCCGGATACGCTTTTCGAATGGGTGAAGTACCGCTCGAACCTGTGCCGCGGCGTGATGGTCGGCACGGCGCTGCGCGACGACGCGTACTACTTCATGCAACTGGGCACCTATCTGGAGCGCGCGGACAACACGGCGCGCATCCTCGACGTGCGTTTCGCCGACGCCGAGCCCAATTCGCGCGAAGCCGCGCGCCAGCTTGAGGATTTCTACTACTGGACATCGATCCTGAGTTCTGTTTCGGCGCTCGAGATCTATCGGAAGGTGTACCGCGACGTCGTGACGCCGTCGCGGGTCGTGGAGCTGCTGATCCTCAACGAGCAGATGCCGCGATCGCTCCTCGCGTCGCTCGACGGGGTCTGCGAGACGCTCGTCAAGCTGCGCACGCCCAACTCGAACGACTGCGAGCGCTTCGGCGGCAAGCTGCGCGCGGACGTGCTCTACGCGGACATCCGGCAGATACTGGAAACCGGGGTGCACGCCTATCTGACGCAATTCCTCAAACGGGTCGACGAACTCGGCATGCGCGTGATGCGCTCGTTCTTGATGCTGCCCCTTGCCTGACGTGGCACGAACTATCGAAGGAACCGACATGCTCCTCACCATCCGCCACGACACCAACTACCGCTATGCGGCGCCCGTCCAGTATTCGATCCAGCAACTGCGCCTCACGCCCGCGAACGGCGCGTCGCAACTGGTGCGGCGCTGGCATATCGACGCGCCCGCCAAGCTCGACTACGCCCGCGACGCCTACGGCAACACGCTGCACACGCTCGTCCTGACGAAGCCGCACAGCGAGATCCACCTGACGGTGGCGGGCGAAGTGGAAACGACCCTGCTCGACGAAGGCCGCCTCTACGACGACGCCGGCCCCATCCCGCTCGAACACTACACGTGCCCGACCGCGCTCACCGAGCCCGATCCGGCGATCCGCGAACTGGCGCACCTCGTGCCGTCGATCGATTCGCCCGCGGCGCTCATCAGGCTCGCGGAGTGCATCGAGACGCGAGTGAACTATCTGCCGGGCGTGACGGAGGTGACGAGCACGGCCGCCGAGGCGCTCGAGTTCGGCAACGGGGTTTGCCAGGACCACGCGCACCTGATGCTGGCGTGCTGCCGCGCGCGCGGTATTCCGGCGCGCTACGTGAGCGGCTATATCGACCCGGGCGACGTGGAGCACGCCGCGAGCCACGCGTGGGTGGACGTGTGGGTCAACAACGGCTGGGTGTCGGTGGACGTCACGCACACGAGGTTCGCGAGCGGACGGTACTGCCGGCTCGCGGTCGCGCGCGACTACGAAGCGGCGGCGCCGGTGCGCGGATCGCGTGTCGGCGGCAAGGAGGAGCGGCTCTCGGTGCATGTGTCCGTGGACGCACAAACGGAGCAGTAAACCGGGTCCCGGCGCGCAAGCGGCGGGCGAATCTGCCGTAAAGTACAGTGAAGTGCGGCGCGGCACCGGAGCGGTGAATGCGGCACTGCAGACGCGCCAGTACAATAGCGTGATTGCATCTTTCCGGAACAGGACGACATGACTTATTGCGTGGGCATGTGCGTGGACGAGGGACTCGTGTTCCTTTCCGACACGCGCACCAACGCCGGCGTCGACCATGTCAGCGCCGCGCGCAAGATGGCGGTTTTCGAGCAGCCGGGCGAGCGCGTGCTGGTGCTGCTCGCCGCGGGCAACCTCGCGCTGACGCAGGCCGTCATGCATCTGCTCGCCGATCCCTCCGACCCGGCGCGTCCCACGCTGTACAACGCGGCGACCATGGCGGACGCGGCGCGCATCGTCGGCGACGCGGTGCGCGAAGTGCATCGGCGCGACGCGCTTTCGCTCGCGGAATTCAGCGTCGACTTCAATTGCAGCTTCATTCTGGGCGGCCAGATCTGCGGGCAGGGACCGCGTCTGTTCATGATCTACGCGGCCGGCAATTTCGTCGAATCGACGCGCGTGAGCCCGTATTTCCAGATCGGCGAATCCAAGTACGGCAAGCCGATCATCGACCGCGTCATCACGCCGTCCACGCCGCTCGACGAAGTCGCGAAGTGCGCGCTGATCTCCATGGACTCGACGCTGCGCTCGAACCTCTCGGTGGGGCTGCCGCTCGATCTGCTCGTCTACGAAAAGAATTCGCTGCGCGTCACGCGCTTCGCCTCGCTCGACAACGACAGCGACTACTACCAGATGATCCATCGCACGTGGGGCGAGCGCCTGCGCCAGATTTTCGGCGAGATCCCGAACCCGTCGTGGACCGATACCGCCGACGTGCCCCTGCGGCCGCGCCAGGTGGTGTCCACCGTGCCGCGTCTCGTGATCGGCGACCTGCCGTGCGGTGCCGACGCGCCCGCGCAGACGCTCGCGCAGAACGTGCAGAGCAAGCCGCAGGAGTAGCGCGGGGTTATGTCGCGGAGTTATGCCGCGCCCTCGCCCGGGTTCCGGTCTGCCTGTCTCGGGCCAGTCAGCGCGGCGCGCATCGCAACGGCGTTTCGGCTCCGATCCCGGCCTTCACCGCGCGCATCTTCCGGGGTGAATCCGTCAATACCGCATCGATGCCGAGACAGGCGGCGGCGCGGTAGTCGTCGGCCGTATCGACGCCGATCGCCAGAATGTCCGCATGCGTGCGGCTGCGAAAGCACCTGACCGACTCCACCGTCCACAGCCTGGCGTCGACCGGCGAGCGCGCCTCGCCGAGCGTGAACGTCTCCGTCAGTTCCATCTTCCGCCTGAGTTCGAACGCCGTCCACGCGGACGCGGCCGGCGGCTCCACGCATTCGCCCGCGAGGGCGACCGCCGCGAGCCGCGTGCGCGTGGCATCGCGCGATTCGAAGAGGCGCGCCTCTGGGAAGCGCGCGAAGGCCTTCTGGTACGACGCGTCGGTGGAGTAGATCAGCACGCGGTTCCAGGCGTGCATGTCGCCGAGCACCCGCGCGACCGCTTCGGCCTGCGGCCCGGCGGGCAGCGCCTTCATGTCGAGGATCACCGCAAGCGGCGCGGGAATCGCCTCGAGCGCCTGCCGCAGCGAGGGAACGGCGAGCGGTTGCAGTCCGGCGCCGGGAACCGGCAGCGCGCGGTAAGGCCGGCGCGTCGCGCCGCTTTCGTCGACGCGCTCGAAGTTCCAGCCCGCATTCAACTGCTGCAGCTCATCGAAGCGCTTTCCTGCGACCGGCCCCGCGCCCTGCGTGTTGACGGCGAGATCGGCGGGACGGTACAGCACGGGCACGCCGTCGCTGCTCAATTGGACGGTGAGCCAGATCATGTCGGCGCGATTGCGCAGCGCGCCTTCGATAGCGAGCAGCGTGTTCTCGGGGAAGTCGCCCGCGCCTGCGCGATGCGCCACGATGTGCGGCAGGCGGCTGTCGCCCGCGAATGGCTGCCCGTCCGGGTGGGGCGTGCGGGTGCCGCAAGCGGCAGCGGCCAGCATGGCGGCGACGGTGCAAAGGACGCGCGCGATTGAACGTGGGTGCATCTTCAGGTCTCCGTGGCGGACGCGAGGCCTGCCATTCTGCGTCGCCCGCCCCGCGTCGCCCGCGCGAGTGCGGTTGATTTGACGGTTTATGACGGACATCGGCAGGCTGCCGGCGCAAAACCGCCGCCCATGAAAAAACCCGCCACAGGCAATGCCTGTGGCGGGTTCGATACCGCGAGTCTTCGTGAGCGCGCCGCGTGAGCGCCGCGCCGTTGCCGACTTTAGAACTTGTGGCGGATACCGACGATCACCATTTCCTGGTGGTCCGCGCCGCTCGAGAAGCCATACGAGCCGATCGAAGCCTGAGCGTCGGAAGTCGTCACGCCGTCTGCGTTCTTCTGCGTGCCGCTTGCCTTCTGCCATGCGCCGATCGCGTACAGGTCCGTGCGCTTCGACAGCGAGTAGTCCGCGCCGATGCTGACCTGGTTGTAGTGCGCCGACGTGTCGCCGTCAGCCTTCATGTACGTGTAGCCCAGGCCGAGCAGGATCGCCGGCGACAGCTGCCAGTTCACGAACGCGTTGGCGGTGTTGAACTTTTCCTGCGACTGGAACGTCGAGTTGCCGTCGCTCTTGTACTGCGAGAAGCTGTACGAAGCGCCGAACGTTGCCGGGCCGAATGCATACGATGCCGCGGCGCGAGCGATGCCGATCGAGTGAGCCGTCTGGTAGCCGATGTTGACCGGGCTGTTGAACAGCGAGTCCGACGACGGGCTGTTCCAGCCGGTCGCGCGGTTTGCGCTCGGGTTGTTCGTGTAGAGGTAGCTGGCCGCGAGACCCAGGGGACCGTTGTTATACGTTGCTGCACCGCTCCACGTCTGGCCTTGGCCCGTTGCGCCTGCCAGGTTGCTGAAGCCGTACAGACCTTCAACCTGGAAGCCCGCGTAGTTCGGCGAAACGTACTTGACAGTGTTCGACGTGCGCAGGCTGTTGTCGTAGTTGTCGATGTCGCCCGGCGTTGCGAAGATGCCGCCCCAGTTGTTGTCTGCCGTGAGGCCCTGAACCATGTCGACCGACGGGTCGTACTGGCGACCCAACGTCACCGTACCCCACTGGTCGCCGCTCAAGCCCACGTAAGCCTGACGGCCGAATTCGCGACCGCCCTGGTTCAACTGGCCCGTGCCCGGGTCAAAGCCGTTTTCCAACTGGAAAATCGCCTTCAGGCCGCCGCCCAGATCTTCCGTGCCCTTCAAGCCCCAGCGGCTGCCCGACAGGTTGCCGTTGATCATGCCCCACAGGCTGTCGCTGGCTTGATTGGCGTTGCTAACGTAACCAAGACCTGCGTCGACCACGCCGTACAGCGTCACGCTGGATTGTGCTTGTGCCGCACCAGCTGCGCCGAGCATGGCCAGCGAGAGGGACGTCAGTGCGAATCGTTTCATCGAATTCTCCACGCGAATGATTAAAATCGTTGTTACCGGCGCAGAGAATAACGCAGTGTTTCAAAACTTAAGAACTGAAAAAAATAACCTGTCTCAAAAAACCGACACTTTGCCTGCAGGTCCGGCTGTCAAGGGTTTCAGCCGTTTTTTCGTGCGAAGTGTGCACGACAGACCCCTCTCAAAAAAGTTCCGAAAGCTTTCGGAATGAGTGACGGCGAAAGGGCTATTACTAATTCGTTACGCTCATTAGCGCGATTTCCGTAATAAATCGGGTTCACGCCCGGAGCGCCGGTGGCCTCTTTCATGCGTCGTTTCGGGGCGCTTTTCGGGTGCCGGAGGGGCGCTGCGCGCTGCGGTGCGACAACAGCGCGACGGCCATGCCTGCGCTCGCCGCGACGAGCATCGCGCGCCACGGGTGGCGCCGCACCATTTCGTTTGCCTGCGACGCCTTGCGGCCCGCGCCGATCATCGCGAGCGCGGTGGCGCGCGTTGCCGTTGTCTCGGCGCGTGCCACCTTGCGCGAGAGCGAAAGTGCCGTGGCGAGCGCGGACACCTTCCTGCGCGCCTGCTGCGTGAGTTGCTGCGAGCGCCCGGCGCGCGAGCCGATCGAGCGGCGCGCGTGCGCGGGCACGGCGGGTCCGCCGTGCATGCCGCCGACGGGCTCGCCCACGTCGCGGGTGGACGAGGCGAGCATCGAGCCGATCTTCGCGCGGCTGCCCGGGGGCACGTTGCCGCCCTGCATGCCCCACGCGCCGCGCGGGTCGTGCAGGCGCGCGCGTGCCGCCGAGAACTCCGCGCCGAGCAGAAGGACCGCCGCCGAGAAGTACAGCCACATCAGGAGCACGGCGAGCGAGCCTGCCGCGCCGAACGCGCTTGCGGTGCCCGCGTGGGTCAGGTAGAACGCGAACAGCTTCTTGCCCGCGGAAAAGAGGACCGCCGCGACGGCGCCGCCGACAAGCGCGTCGCGCCATTGCACGGTGGCGTCGGGGAGGAACTTGAGCAGCGCGCCGAACGCGACCGACAGAACCGCGAGACCCGCCACGAGCTGCACGACGTCGCCGATGATCACGAACGGCGAATCGCCCCAAAGCCACAGGCCGACGGCCTGGATCGCAGTGTCGAGCACGAGCGACACGATCAGCAGGAACGCGACGCCCAGCACGAGCCCGAACGAGATGAGCCGCACGCGCACCATCGCGAACACGCTCGACTTCTGGTCGCCCGAGACGGGCCACACGAGGTTGAGCGCGGTGTTGAGCGACGAGAACGTCGCGGATGCGCCGATCGCGAGCAGCAGGAACGAGATGACTGCCGCGATGCCGGTGCCGCCGCTGCGGTGCGCGTTCTCGACGATGCTCTGCACGCCCGCCGCCGCCTGGTCGCCGATCAGGCCATTGACCTGATGGAACAGCTGCCCGCGCGCGGCCTCGGCGCCGAACACCCAGCCCGCGACCGCGATCACCATCACGAGCGTCGGCGCGAGCGAAAACGCCGAGTAGAACGCGATGCTCGCGGCCATCGCGGCGCAGCGGTCTTCGCCGAACTTCCTGAGGGCGCCGACCGCCCACGAAGCGTCCTTCTTGACGACGGCCTGGATTTTCTGCGTGGAGAGGGTGCTCATCGCGGACCTCGGCTGTTCGATGGGTGGGGCGCTCGCTGTGCTGAATGCCTGTCCGTCAAGAGCAGAATCCGTTCCAGCGCGCGCGTTCGGGTACGCGCGAGGCCGCGCCGGACAAGGGGCCGGCGGGGGGCCGGGCATGGCGGGAGCGTGCGAATGTTCTGCGGGAAGGGCGCGGCGAAGCTCAAAAAAGCGTCAAAGGCGCCGTATACGTGTAAGTCCGTGTATCGCTTCGCCCGCGCCGCCCCGGCGAGAGTTGAGTGAAGACCATATAATCGGGGTACCCCACATATTTAGCCGAGGCGGCCATGTTGCAAATGTCCCGGCGCCAGTTCCTGAAGGTCTCAGCGAGTTCGCTCGCCGGATCGAGTCTAGCCCTGATGGGCTTCTCGCCGGCTCCCGCGCTCGCAGAAGTCCGTCAGTACAAACTGTCGCGCACAACGGAAACCCGTAATACCTGCCCGTACTGCTCAGTCGGTTGCGGCATCCTGATGTACGGTCTCGGCGACAACGCCAAGAACGCGAAGGCGAGCATCATCCATATCGAAGGCGACCCCGACCATCCCGTCAATCGCGGCACGCTGTGCCCGAAGGGCGCGGCGCTCATCGACTTCATCCACAGCCCGAGCCGGCTGAAGTATCCCGAGTACCGGGCGGCCGGATCGAACGAGTGGAAGCGCATCTCGTGGGAAGACGCGCTCGACCGCATCGCCGTGCTGATGAAGGAAGACCGCGACGCGAACTTCGTCGAGACCACGCCGGACGGCAAGAAGGTGAACCGCTGGCTGACCACGGGCATGCTCGCCGCGTCGGCGGGCAGCAACGAAGTCGGCTATCTGACGCACAAGACGATCCGCAGTCTCGGGATGCTCGCGTTCGACAACCAGGCGCGTGTCTGACACGGCCCGACGGTGGCAGGTCTTGCCCCGACGTTTGGCCGTGGAGCGATGACGAACCATTGGGTCGACATCAAGAACGCGGACGTAATTCTGGTGATGGGCGGCAACGCCGCTGAAGCGCACCCGTGCGGCTTCAAGTGGGTGACCGAGGCGAAGGCGCACAGGAAGGCGCGTCTGATCGTCGTCGACCCGCGCTTTACGCGCACCGCATCGGTTGCGGATTTCTACGCGCCGATTCGCACCGGCACGGACATCGTGTTCCTCGGCGGAGTGATCAACTACCTGCTGACGCACGACAAGATCCAGCACGAGTACGTGAAGAACTACACGGACTTCTCGTTCATCGTGCGCGAGGACTTCGCGTTCAATGAAGGGATCTATTCGGGCTACAACCCGGAAAAGCGCAACTACGACAAATCCACCTGGGATTACGAGCGCGGCGACGACGGTTTCGCCAAGGTCGATCCCACGCTGCAGCATCCGCGCTGCGTCTACAACCTGATGAAGCAGCACTACTCGCGCTACACGCCCGAGCAGGTGGAGAAGACGTGCGGCACGCCGAAGGACAAATTCCTGAAGGTCTGCGAGATGCTCGCCTCCACCGCCGTTCCGGGCCGCGCGGGCACCATTCTGTACGCGCTCGGCTGGACGCATCACTCCGTCGGTGCGCAGATGATCCGCACGGGTGCGATGGTGCAGCTCCTGCTTGGCAACATCGGGATCGCGGGCGGCGGCATGAACGCGCTGCGCGGGCACTCGAACATCCAGGGCCTGACGGACCTCGGCCTGATGTCGAACCTGCTGCCCGGCTACATGACGCTGCCGATGGAAGGCGAACAGGACTACGAGGCCTACATCACGAAGCGCGCGGCGCAGCCGCTGCGGCCGAACCAGCTCTCCTACTGGAAGAACTACCGCGCGTTCCACGTGAGCTTCATGAAGTCCTGGTGGGGTGACAACGCCACGGCCGAGAACAACTTCGGCTTCGACTATCTGCCGAAACTCGACAAGTCCTACGACATGCTGCAGGTGTTCGAGCTGATGGCGCAGGGCAAGATGAACGGCTACATCGCGCAGGGCTTCAACCCGCTCGCCGCCGCGCCGAACAAGGCGAAGATCAGCCTCGGCCTCTCCAAGCTGAAGTGGCTCGTCATCATGGACCCGCTCGCGACGGAAACGTCCGAGTTCTGGAAGAACTTCGGCGAGTTCAACGACGTCGATCCGGCGAAGATCCAGACCGAGGTGTTCCGCCTGCCAACTTCGTGCTTCGCGGAGGAGCGCGGCTCGCTCGTGAGTTCGAGCCGCGTGCTGCAGTGGCACTGGCAGGGCGCCCAGCCGCCGGGCGAGGCGAGGAGCGACCTGGAGATCATGTCCGGGCTGTGGCTGCGCATGCGTCAGGCGTATCGCGAGAAGGGCGGCAAGTACCCCGATCCGATCCTGAAGATGACCTGGCCGTACGCGGACCCGGAGAGCCCCACACCCGAAGAAATCGCGATGGAGTTCAACGGGAAGGCACTTGCCGACGTCACCGATCCCGTCGACAAGACCAGGGTCATCGCGAAGAAGGGCGAGCAGCTCGCGAGCTTCGCGCAATTGCGCGACGACGGTTCGACCGCGTCGGGCTGCTGGATTTTCTGCGGATCGTGGACGCAGGCGGGCAACCAGATGGGCCGGCGCGACAACTCCGACCCGACGGGCATCGGCCAGACGCTCGGCTGGGCGTGGGCGTGGCCGGCGAACCGGCGCGTGCTGTACAACCGCGCGTCGTGCGACCTCGCCGGCAAGCCCTTCGACCCGACGCGCAAGCTGATCGCGTGGAACGGCAAGACCTGGAGCGGCCCGGACATCCCCGACTTCAAGGCCGACGAGCCGCCTGAAAACGGCATGAACCCGTTCATCATGAACGCGGAAGGCGTGGCGCGCTTCTTCGCCCGCGACGGCATGAACGAAGGTCCGTTCCCGGTGCATTACGAGCCGTTCGAGAATCCGCTCGGCTACAACCCGCTCTATCCGAACACCAAGGAGGCCGTCAGCAACCCGGCGGCGCGCGTGTTCCCGGACGACCGGGCCGCGTTCGGCACGGCGAAGGACTTCCCGCATACGGCGACCACCTATCGTCTGACCGAGCACTTCCACTACTGGACCAAGCACGCGCGCATGAACGCGATCATCCAGCCGGAGCAGTTCGTGGAGATCGGCGAGGAGCTGGCGAAGGAGGTGGGCGTGGTGGCCGGCGACCGGGTGAAGGTGTCGAGCAACCGCGGGCACATCGTGGCGGTGGCGGTGGTCACCAAGCGCATCAGGACGCTGACGATCGAGGGAAAGAAAGTGCAGACCGTTGGTCTCCCGCTGCACTGGGGCTTCAAGGGCCTCACGCAGCCGGGCTATCTCGTCAATACGCTGACGCCCTCCGTGGGCGACGGGAATTCCCAGACGCCGGAATTCAAGTCGTTCCTCGTGAAGGTCGAGAAGGCATAAGGGGAAAGAGATGGCTCTGCAATCACTCGATATCAAACGCGTCTCCGCTACCACGACGCCCACGCCGCAGGTCCGCGATCCCGTCACGGGGACGGTCGCGAAGCTGATCGACGTGTCGAAGTGCATCGGCTGCAAGGCGTGCCAGACGGCCTGCATGGAATGGAACGACCTGCGCGACGAAGTGGGCGATTCGATCGGCGTGTACGACAACCCGCGCGACCTGACCGAGCACTCGTGGACCGTCATGCGGTTCACCGAGTACGAGAATCCGGCCGGCGACCTCGAATGGCTGATCCGCAAGGACGGCTGCATGCACTGCGAGGACCCGGGCTGCCTGAAGGCGTGCCCGTCGCCGGGGGCGATCGTTCAGTACACGAACGGCATCGTCGATTTCCATGAAGAGAACTGCATCGGCTGCGGCTACTGCGTGACGGGCTGCCCGTTCAACGTGCCGCGCATCTCGAAGCAGGATCATCGCGCATACAAGTGCACGCTCTGCTCCGACCGCGTTGCGGTCGGGCAGGAACCGGCCTGCGTGAAGACCTGCCCGACGGGCGCCATCATGTTCGGCACCAAGGAGGACATGAAGGCGCAGGCGGAGGACCGCATCGAGGACCTGAAGGAGCGCGGCTTCAAGAACGCCGGTCTGTACGACCCGGCGGGCGTTGGCGGCACGCACGTGATGTACGTGCTGCACCACGCCGACAAGCCCACGCTCTATCACGGCCTGCCCGAGAATCCGTCGATCAGTCCGCTGGTCTCGCTGTGGAAGGGGCTCGCGAAGCCGCTGGCGCTTGCCGGCGTCGCGGTCGCCGCCCTGGCGGGCTTCTTCCACTACACCCGGGTCGGTCCGAACGAGGTGACGGAGGAAGACGAACTGGTGGCAGCGCGCGAAGCCGACGAGGCCAAGCACGGTCGCAACGAGGAGCGCTCATGAAGCACGATGACCTGAACCACGAGTTGAGGGACGTGAAGGGCAATCGCCTGATCGTCCGCTATACGCCGAACGAGCGCACCAACCACTGGATCACCGCGATCACCTTCGTGCTGCTCGCGTTGTCCGGGCTCGCCATGTTCCATCCGGCGATGTCGTTCCTGTATTTCGTGCTCGGCGGCGGGCAGTGGACACGCATTCTGCATCCGTTCGTCGGCGTCGTGATGTTCCTTTCGTTCCTGATATTGATGCTGCGTTTCTGGCATCACAATTATCTGGACAAGGACGACATGCAGTGGATGAAGCAGGTCGGCGACGTGCTCAACAACCGCGAGGACAGGCTGCCCGAGATCGGACGCTACAACGCCGGCCAGAAGGTGCTGTTCTTCGTGATGGTCGCGTGTCTCCTGCTGCTGCTGGTGAGCGGCATCGTGATCTGGCGCCGCTACTTCTCGTTCTATTTCCCGATCGGGATCATCCGGCTCGCGTCGGTCGTCCACGCGATTGCGGCGTGGCTGCTGATCATCGGGATCGTCGTGCATATCTACGCGGCGATCTGGGTGAAGGGCTCGGTAGGCGCGATGGTGCGCGGCACCGTGACCTACGGATGGGCGCGCAAGCACCATCCGCGGTGGTTCAGGGAAATCATCGGAAAGTAGCTGTTTTTCCGCTGTTTCCGGTGAGCCCGGTGCATCACCGAAGCCGGCCGCCGCCCTTTGCGGGGCGGCGGTTTTTTGTTGCAGGCAGGCCTTTCGAAAGGTCGTCCGGCCGTCACGTTCGCTGGCCACGCGCCGCGACGGAAGCTGCTATCCTTTGCGGGCGCTTTCGGCGCGAACCGCTGCCCCCTGCACGGCACGGGCGCGGCGCCGACGGGCGGTCGCAGGTGCGTTTCTTCGGCCGTCGTCGAACGCGAAAGTCGCGTCATTCAGTCTCAAGAGGTATTCCCGTGGTCCAACGCATTCTCGAAGCCGATCAGATCGAATCGCTCGATCCGTCGGCGATTCCGCGCATCCGGAGCCCCGAGCGCGAGAGGGTTTTTCCGGCGCGCGCCGCGCGGCTGCGCGAACTCGCCGACGCGAGCAATCCGATCGCCGGCTATCTGCGGCTGATGGCCGCGCTTGCCGATGCGCAACAGCGCGCGCTGACCGGTTTCGAAGCCACGCCGCCGAGCGTCGAGCTGATCAGGAGCGCCCAGCAGCATTCGATGCCGCTCATCCCGGCGCTCTCCGGCGAGCGCGATCCGGCCTGGCGCGACGTCCTGCTGCGCCTCCTGGACGCCGTCGAATCGGCCGGCCCGCTCACGCCTCCGCTCGTGCAATTGATGGAGAAGCTGCGCGCGCTCGATGCGAAGGAACTCGACGCCCAGGCCGACGCCATCTTTGCCCAGCGCTTTGCCGAAGTCGACCCGGCGAGCGCGCCGTTCATCATGGCGGCGCTGCAGGTGGTGTGGACGGACTTCGCGAGCCGCATCGACCCGTCGCAACTGCCTTATCTCGACACGCCGGGCTTGTGCCCGCTGTGCGGCTCGCATCCGGTCGCGAGCGTCGTGCGGGTCGGCGGCGCGTATGAGGGTTATCGCTATCTGCAGTGCGGCCTGTGCGCCACCGAATGGCACATGGTCCGCACGAAGTGCTCCAGTTGCGACTCGACGAAGGGCATTGCGTATCACGCGATCGGCGCGGCACACGCCGATCAGGAAGCCCGCAACGAGTCGGCGAAGAAGGCGTGGCTGAAGGCGGAATCGTGTGACGAGTGCCATACGTACCGGAAGATCGGCTACCAGGACAAGGCCTACGATTTCGAGCCTTTCGCCGACGATCTCGCGAGCCTTACGCTCGACCTGCTGATGGGCGAGGAGGGCTACCGGCGTGCGTCGCCGCATCCGTGGCTGTGGCCGGAACAGGCGGACCAGACGGACCAGGCTCAGGGCCAGGAATAAAAGTCAGGAAACGGGGGCGAAGGCGTGAGCGAAGTAACGAGCGTCGCACTGAGGTCGCTGATGGCGCGGGTGCCATCGGTGGAGCGGATGATCGCATCGGCGGGATTCGAGCCGCTCGTCGCGGAATATGGGCGCACGCAGACTCTTGCCGCGCTGCGCAGCACGCTCGACGACTGGCGCCGCGAAGCGCAGGCGGGCCGCGCGTGCCTGGACGCGCTCGAGGAGTCGCGCCTCGCGCAATCGGTCGGCGCGTTGCTTCGCGAGCGGGCGCGCGGCAGCGTGCGCACCGTCTTCAATCTCACCGGCACGGTTCTCCATACGAATCTCGGCCGCGCGCTGCTGCCGGACGCCGCGGTCCAGGCGGTCGTCGATGTCCTCACGCGTCCGGCCAACCTCGAATTCGATCTCGCAACCGGCCGCCGCGGCGACCGCGACGACCTGATCGACGACCTCATCTGCGAGCTCACGGGCGCCGAAGCCGCGACTGTGGTGAACAATAACGCGGCGGCGGTGCTGCTTACGCTGTCCGCGCTCGCGTCGAAGAAGGAAGTGATCGTGTCGCGCGGCGAGCTGGTCGAGATCGGCGGCGCGTTTCGCATTCCGGACATCATGAGCCGGGCGGGCGCGAAGCTGCGCGAAGTCGGCACGACCAACCGCACGCACCTGAAGGATTACGACGAGGCGATCGGCGATCGCACGGCGCTGTTGATGAAGGTTCATTGCAGCAACTACGCGATCAGCGGCTTCACGAAGGAAGTCGCGCTGCACGAACTCGCCTCGCTCGGCAAGGCGCGCCGCGTGCCGGTGGCGGTCGATCTCGGCAGCGGCACGCTCGTCGACCTGACGCAATGGGGCCTGCCGCGCGAGACGACCGTGCGCGAGACGGTGGAAGGCGGCGCGGATCTGGTCACGTTCAGCGGCGACAAGCTGCTCGGCGGGCCGCAGGCGGGGCTGATCGTCGGCCGGGCGGATCTGATCGGGAAGATCAAGAAGCATCCGCTGAAGCGCGCGCTGCGCGTCGGCAAGCTGACGCTCGCCGCGCTCGAACCGGTGCTGCGCCTCTACCGGGCGCCCGAATTCCTGCGCGACCGGCTGACCACGCTGCGCCTTCTCACGCGCCCCGCCGACGACATGCGCAATGCCGCCGAGCGCATCGCGCCCGCGCTGCTGCGCGCGATCGGCGACGAATTCTCCATTGCCATCGAGCCGATGTTCAGCCAGATCGGCAGCGGTGCGCTGCCGGTCGACGTGCTGCCGAGCTACGGCGTCGCGGTGCGTCTTGCGAGCGGCAAGCGGCCGGGGCGGCAACTGGCGAAGGTCGAGAAGGTGCTGCGCGAGCTGCCGCGCCCGGTGATCGGCCGGATCGCCGACGACGCGCTGCGTCTCGACCTGCGCTGCCTGGAAGCCGCCGACGAAGCCGCGTTCATCGCGCAACTCGAGGCGTATTCGGCGCCGCAACCGAAGGGCGCGGGCGCATGATCGCAGGCACCGCGGGCCACATCGACCACGGCAAGACGACGCTGGTTCGCGCGCTGTCCGGCGTCGATACCGACCGGCTGAAGGAAGAGAAGGCGCGCGGCATTTCGATCGAGCTCGGCTATGCGTACGTGCCGCTCGCGAACGGCGACGTGCTCGGCCTGATCGACGTGCCGGGCCACGAGAAGCTGGTCCACACGATGGCAGCGGGGGCATGCGGCATCGACTTTGCGCTCGTCGTCGTCGCCGCGGACGACGGCGTGATGCCGCAGACCCGCGAGCATCTCGCGATCCTCGAATTGCTCGGCGTGACCGAGGGCGCGGTCGCGGTGACGAAGACCGATCGCGTCGATGAGGCGCGCCTCATCGAAGTACACGAGGAAATCGCAGCGTGGCTCGCGCCGGGCGCGCTGAAGGACGCGCCGCTTTTCGACACCAACGCGACCCGCGAGAACGACGCGGGCGTCGCCGCACTCGACGCGCATTTGCGCGCGGCCGCCGCCCGCTGGCGGATGCGGCGCGACGACGGGCTGTTCAGGCTCGCGGTCGACCGCGTGTTCACGCTCGCCGGGCAGGGCACCATCGTGACGGGCACGGTGTTCTCGGGGCGCGTGAATGTCGGCGATACGATGCTGCTCGCGCCGAAGGGCGAACCCGTGCGCGTGCGCAGCATCCACGCGCAGAATCGCGCGGCGCAGACGGGGCGCGCGGGGGAGCGTTGCGCACTGAATCTCGCCGGCATCGAAAAGGATGCGATTGCGCGCGGTGACTGGATCGTCGATGCGCGGCTCGCGCGGGCCTCCGAGCGTATCGACACCGATCTCACGCTCCTGCCCGATGCCGGGCTCGATCTCACGCACTGGGCGCCGCTGCACGTGCACCTCGGCACGACGCACCGGGTCGCGCATGTCGCGCTGCTCGATGGCGACGAGCTGCACGCGGGCGAGCGGGCGCGCGTGCAGCTCGTCTTCGATCAGCCCGTGTGCGCGCTGCCCGGCGACCGCTTCATCGTGCGCAATGCGCAGGCGAACCGCACGGTCGGCGGGGGGCGTGTGCTCGATCCGTTCGGGCCAGCGAGAAAGCGCCGCACGCCCGAGCGGCGCGCGTGGCTCGATGCGCTGGACTCGATGCTCGACACGGGGCGCATCGACCCGCTCCTCGCTTGCGCGCCGCACGGCCTGCCGCGTTCGCTGCTCGAGCATCTCACGGGCATGCCCGCAGCCGCGCTGACGTTGCCCGACGACACGCGCGTCGTGCCGTTGCCCGACGATGCGATGCTCGTCGCGCGTTCGCAATGGGATGCGCTGGCCGGCCGGCTCGTCGACGCGTTGCGTGTTTTTCACGAGCGCTCGCCGGACGAGCAGGGCGCCGACACGGCGCGTCTTCGCCGCATCGCCGCGCCGCTCGTGCCCGACGCGCTGTGGCGCGCGCTCGTGGATGCTGCGCTGGAAGAAGGGACGATCGCGCGCAGCGGGCCGTGGCTGCATCTGCCGACGCATGCCGTCACCCTCGACGCCGCCGAACAGGCGCTGGCCGATGCGCTGCTTCCGTCGATTGCGCGAGGCCGTTTCGATCCGCCCTGGGTACGCGATCTCGCGAGCGCGCACGGCGTGCCGGAGGAGCGCGTGCGGCAACTGCTGCGCAAGCTTGCGCGGCGCGGCGAGGTGTTCCAGGTCGTGCGCGATCTTTTCTATCATCGCGACGCGATTCGCGAACTGGCGCTGCTCGTCGCTTCGGAAGCGGAGAAGCAAGGCGGCGCGCTCGCGGCAGCACCGTTTCGCGACGCAAGCGCGCTCGGGCGCAAGCGCGCGATACAGGTTTTGGAATTCTTCGACCGCGTTGGGTATACTCGCTTCCACCGCGAACGTCACGTGGTGCGCGTCGATAGCCGCTGGCACGAGTTGATCTGAAAGATCGACCGGCTGCGCGGCTCGTTTTTTCTCTGCAGGAAGGCATCCGTATCCGGTGGTGCGGCTGGGCTTCAAACCCAGTTGGGGGCGTCAGCCGCTCCCAGGTAGGTTCGACTCCTGCTGCCTTCCGCCGCAATGGTTTGCAGGATTCCGAGGCCCCTGAAAAATCTAGACTCAAACGATATGGTGTGTGTTTTTCTGCCCGAAACATGCGCCTAGAGTCGGTTGACGATATTGGACCAAGGAACATCCATGGCAATCCCGCTTCATACTTTTGAGCCGACTGGCGACCCCATCGTCGACGATTTCAACTTCTTCCGTGTCGGAGCCAACGACTTTTCCTATGACGGCTGGTTCACAGCGAACGCGCATGTTCTGCTGCACACCGGCGAGGAAATCATCAGAGACGCCGAGCCATATACTCGTGGTGATGGTCCAAATTGCTGGGGAATCTATGTTCTCATTTCCAACAATGAAATCGCGTATGTCGGCAGAGCCATGAGAATATACGAGCGGCTAATGGCGCATCAGCGTAGCGGAAAGGTTTTCGATCGATACTGGTGTGTTGGCGGGATTCCCTATGACTGGCTTGGCAGCGTAGAGGATCATTACGTTCGCCGCTTAAAACCGTATCTCAACGCCATGAAGACATCGGGGAATATCATTCTGGAGAGAATTGCCAAGAAGGCGCTATCCGAGGCGGCATAAATCGGTTCGCCGCAATTCCTAAAAGCTCTCCGCCCACCGCCCGACTGTTTTGGCGTATCGTACTGTACATCCATACAGCATTTGCGAGGCCGCGATGGGCCTGTTCGAAAACGACGGGGCGGAGCACGCCTGCTGGAAATGTGAGCACTGGGGCGGCAACTTAGAAGGCACTTCGCACGCGCGCTGTGAGCGCGGCGGGAGCGTCCAAGTGATCGCGCGAGCCGAGTTCGGCTGTGCGTTCTGGGTCCGAGCGACAGGAAGTGACGATGACGAAGACGTGCCGGGATCGAACAATGCTCAGCCTCCGACAAGGAGGCGACCATGAAACCGAAAACGTTTATCGAGCAAGCCGAGCGTGAAGCCAAGCTCGTCGACGCGCTGCTGCTCGCACGCTACACACTGGCGATTCACAACGGGAAACTGTGCACCGCTGAACGCGAGACCTGGGAGATGAATTTCCGTGCTGAGTTAATACGGATTGATGCGGCGCTTCAGATGGCCGGAATAGACACCACCCAGCCGATGCATCCCCCTTTCAGGTATGACGAGGATGATTGATGCGTCTGACCTGAATCGAGCGCTCGAAGGATGCGCCGCCGCTCCCGCGGGCGCTTGCGATTCGCCCGAAAGGTACTAGACTGTTCTTGAGCGCATTTGCAATGGTGTGCTCTCCTTGTACAACTCCTCTGCACCGCCGCCTGCAAGCGGCGGTCTTTTTGTTGTTGTCACTGGTCCCTGCATCGCGCGCACGAACGTCCTAGAACTGAACTGTTCGTCAGTCGGCCTGGCCAACGACGCCGACAGGGTTCAGCCGCGCGTGGTCGCCATGAAGTTCTATCGCTGCCTTGTTGTAGGCGTGTGATGCCTCATCGAGCGTATCGAACGTCCCGATGTAGACGCGCCGCGAGCGACGCCGCTCTGTCACGTAGATGTATGCCTCGAAGCGCAGACCACGCGCCGTCTCACGGCGGCAGACACCCACGCGCTCCAGCGGGTTGACGGTCCGGGATAGACGGTCCATATGGAGGGCCATTAGTGTTGTAAACTAATGCACCATACATGTGCAGCGGCTGCCGTTTTGTTCGTCACCCCACATCTGCCTCGAAGGTTGAATTGTGGCATCCGGCGCGCCTATACCTATTCGACGCCCTCTCGATCGACGGCGAAGATCTGCGCGCGCTGCCGCTCGCCGAGCGCAAGAGCCACCTCCGCGAAGCCATCACCGACACGAAGACGCTGATTTTCGCGAACGGCATCTTCGGCGCCGGCGAATGGGTTTTCGAGCAAGCGCAGGCCCTAGACCTCGAAGGCATGATAGCCAAGCGGCTTTCGTCGCGGTATGAGCGCGGGAGGTCGCTCGATTGGCTGAAAATCAAGAATGCGGATTTCGGGCGACCGGCTGCGCTGGGCTGGGGCCGCGCCTCGCTTAGATAGAGAAACCCTCAATCGGAGAACTCCCAATGACCGCCGATGAATTCGAATCTCAGTTGGCGATGTTGCTCAAGGACCAACCGCGTGGCACCGCCGCCGATTTGCCGACTGCATGACCGCGTATTGGAACGGAAGCCAGATAGTCTTCGCGTTTTTGTGCGAGCACGGCACCGGCCGGATCGATGAGGAGTTCGATCTCGACGATTACGTTTGGGAGGAATGGGAACCGGTCTTTGCGGCATGGCTCGTCTCGCCTCGGTTTAGCCCCCGGACTGAGCTGCTGCAGTGGGCGAGGAAGGGCGACAACTAAATCTGAAATACAGCGAATCATTTCGCGCCTTGAACTAGGCGCCAAACATCTGATAATAGAAACAAGCGCGTTTTGCATGGCGCGCTGCGCTTGATGGTCCCGCTCAACCTTCGCTGGTTGGCGGGACTTTTTTATGGCGCCAAGCTCAGACAAAAATTCGATAAGACGAATAGCGTTTACTGTAAGCCCTTACGGTAAAATCCACGCCAACTTCGGCCAGCCGGAAAAAATTACAGAATGAAAGTAAAAGAACTGATCTCCGACACCATCTGGATCCCGGGTTTTTCGTACGACGCAGACGTCAAACCCAAGCTATCGGTCCTGCTTCCCACTTTTCGGCGCGGCAAAAGCGGCCTCTTCAAGAGGGCTGTGGAGTCAATCCTGTCACAGACGCTCGACGATATCGAACTCATCATAATCGACGACGCAAGCACTGATGGAACTGCCGATCAGATCGCGGAATTTCAGCGTAGAGACGGGCGAATCAGTTGCCTTCGTCACCCGAAGAACATAGGTCTGCCCGCAATCTCTGAGTATGAGGCGTACGTGCGCGCTCGCGCCGACCGGATTTCGTTCGCCTTCGATGACACAATGTTCAATGATGACGCCCTTGAAAAGCTTCTTGCGGAATCCGAGAAGTTTCCTACGGCGATCGTTTATGGGCACGTTGAGTGGTCGCATAAGGACCAGAAGACGGGAGAAATTATTGACATGCGGCTCGGGTCCGCAAGGTCACAAGGCCACCTTCGGCTTGGGAATTTCATTCCCAACAACGGGGTCCTCATGCCAAGGGACATGATCGAAGACATCGGTTTCTACGACCCCCACATCGTCATCGCTCGAGTCTGCGACTGGGATCTTTGGTGCAGAGCGGCCGAGCGGTACGAAGTTAGGTTCGTCGACGTCGCGGTCGGACGCGAAGACGGTCCGATGACATCCGACAGCCTGGGCAACACATATGCGCTCGATAGTTGGGCTGTAGACGAGTGGATGCGAACGTCAAGAAACGAAGCGCTTCGGCCGGCGAACATCCCTGAGTACGAGGTTTTGTTGCCCAATCCAGACCACGGTATCAGTACCCAGTCCGTTTGCGACAGCTTGGCGCAAAAGCATGCACAAGCGCGCGGCTGGAAAATCCCGGAATGGCAGCCGCCGAAGAAGTCCGACGATGGATACACACTCGTCGTCAACCTCCACTACAACGCTTCAACGACTCTGTATTTCGACATGCTTCCCGCGGAAGTTGCCCGTCGAGTGCGCGTCATCTCCTACCACGGAGGTTTCGGCGTAGAGGAACTCGCTCGAGCCACCTCGGTTATCTTCGTTCGACATATTTCTGCGTTCCGACCTTGGATTGAAGCGGCTAAAGCACTGGGCATTCCCACTTACTTTTTCCTCGACGACAACTTGCCAATGTTGGTTGAGAACAAAGAGGTGTCCGTGCCCGGCGAAGATTTCCGTTTACCCAAGCTTCGCGAGGACCTGAAACTGTTCAGTGGCGTGCTGCTATCGAGCGCCAACCTGCTGGGTTATTTTAAAGAGAACAAACTTCACGAGAATCTGACCGTTTTTCCAGTATCGAGCTTCGATCAGCGTGCTCTTTCCGTCGATTTCCGCGAGCACAAAGCGGAAGGCGAGATAGTCATTGCGTGTGCAGGCGGGTCACACCGGAATAAGGGATTGTGGTCGATAGTTTTCCCGGCGTTGGTCAGCCTCGCGGAGCAAGGGGCAAGAATTCACCTCGTGGCGCCAAAGCCAGACGACGATGAACGGACCGACCTTGACCGCCTTCCGACTGGCATGCGGGTCACTCTATTGCCTTTCGAAACGGGATACTTGTTTGCGATGCGGCGCTTCGCTCGGTTCTCTCCTGATTATGTTCTGCACGCTCCGAGTGAGACGCGGAATAATCGGTTTAAGACCCAACACGCATTGCTCACGGCGAAACTGTTAAACGCCGTCGCGATCGTTCCGAATACCCCGCCGTTTGACAATATTGAGGACGGTGAGAACGCCATTGTCGTTAACTACCCATTCGCGTCGACGTCTTGGCTTTTTGGCTTGAAGGACGTCGTCTCCGGTAAGTACGATCAGCAAAAGATAAAAGAGGCGAACTCGTCGTATTGCGAAGAGCATTTCTCTGGAAAGGAAAACGCCCGCGTTATCGCTGAGATGCAGCGTCGTCATGGCGGCGAGGCAAGTTGGTCGGAACAAGCGCGGCGTCTCCATAGGCTGCCAGCTTGGGTGCGCGCCACGACAGGATTTCCTACTGTGGAGGGTGGTCAGTCATCTCTATCCCTCGCCCAGGCAAGCGAGCTAGCTGGCCTTCGCCATATGGCTCGTTATTCGTGGAGATTGCGTGTCTTCCGCAGGAGGGCTGACCTATGGGGCGCCGTTGCTCCGCAGTTTGTGCCGGTGAAGCAGTTCAGCGATCGGATGGGATGGAGGAACGCCGGATCTTCGCTGGAGCTGAGCGACTCGCTGTCCTCCATGCCGTTCAGGGAATACCGCGTCGCACCGCGTGCCGGGAAGCTGGCCGCAGTCTCTTTCGTCATGTCTGTGGACTTCGTGAAGCAGGGACTGGTGGGAGTCGAGATAGTCAGTCCTAACAACGAGATTAAGGATCACGTCGTTCTAGACCTGACCAAGGCAGACCTCGGAAAGCCGGTGCGCTTCGAGTTGACAGATATTCGAGTCCGGGAGGGCGAGACTTGGGGAATTAGAGTATTTGCGAGGTCGGCAGTGCCTGTGTATGTGTTTGAGTTCATCAATAGACGAGTGCTCGGGCTACGGTTCGTAAGCCCGACACCGTTTATGACGTTAGACATCGAATAACAAGAAACCCACACCTAAAAATCGGGGAAGCAATGAACAATAATAGTGCAGAAGAGAATGTTGTTGCGTGGCATGTGTACGATCCGAAGCGGGATCTTACCTTTGTCACGCAGAGCAAGCGGGAAGCGGACGAAGCGGGAGATCGCGGTTGTCGTATCGTCCCGCTGGTGCCGCTGGTTGATGTGCGCGTAGGCGCGTAGAGGGGTGCCGCTACGCCGATCATGCTGGCGTAGCGGGATACAGCATATTGGCTGTAAAAGGCGAATACAAGAGATCGCCTGTTATGCCGTGATGGGCTTCGAAGCATGGGCCATTTATTATGGGGAGTTCGTGCCGCTCATTGACCATAAGAATCTGGTCCCGAGCGAAAATTGGATAGACAATCTCCGCAAGGCCACTCACTCGCAAAACCAGCATAACCGGTCGCTGAGCAAGAACAACAAGTCAGGATTCAAAGGCGTTTGCTGGCATGCTCAGAATCGAAAATGGAGGGCCTACATTGTGGTGAACTGGAAGCAAAGGCATCTTGGCCTCTTCGATACTCCCGAAGAGGCGCACCTAGCTTACTGCAAGGCGGCCGACGAATTACACGGACTTTTCGCTAATCATGGGGGCATCCCAGTGACTGCCACCGAAGCAGCGAACTGCGAGCCACATGATTTGGCGGCGTAGCCAGGGAACCTGAGTGACAGCGGATGCTTCGCGCAGAACAGCATCCGCAATCTCCCGAGATACCCAGTGATAGGTATAGATGGCATCGTGAACGACCGATGCCTCTGCGGAAGTGCCGCCCGCGAGCAGGTAAGCGATCGGCACCCGCGGCACTGATGCCAAGTCAGTCACAAACCCCACCGGCACAACGAACACTCGTCCGGCGACGTCCGAGTCATAGACGAGCGGCTGCGTGAGCCGCCACTTCCCGTCATCCTGGTCGGTCGCGTTCTGCATCACGAGAGACGTCAGGAACTTGCTCATTACGCGCTCGCGCCGACCGGAGCCGAAGCGGGAGCCGCCGCATTGAACTGAGCAATTGCCGTGTTCAGTGCGGTCTGCAGCGCAATTGCGCCGATGGCCACGAGCGTCTTGTCGTTCTGCGAGAGCGACGAATCGTTCACGAGTTGCAGCGCGGCCGGAATCGACGTGTTCGCAAACGCCTGGACACTTGCGACGCTGACCGAATCATGCACAGCGCAGAACGCGATTGCATCCGAATACACCTTGTCGACGACTGCCGCTTGATCCGCGGTCAGGCCTGGCTCGAGCGCCTTGATGGAGTTGAGAGACGGGACGGCGGCGGTGCAAGCGATGCCGACTTGGGTATGCACAGCGGACAGCAATTGAGCGGGCGATTGAGCGGGAGCGGAGGCGCATGCCGAGACAACGGACGCGATGACGCCTGCCGCAATGAAGGGCGCGAATTTGCGAAGCATGGGATTTCCTTAAGGAGCGAGTTTGATAGCCGCGGCTGCGGCATTGGAGGCCGCGCCAGCGACATTGCTGATGACGGCGCCTTGCGCATTCAGTGGAGCCGTGGCTCCGACGCCGTTTTCAGCGAAGTGAACGGTGACGGTGCTGTCTGGCGCCATAGACAGATCGAACGTGAGTGAACTGATATCCTTTCCGTTTTGGGCGGAGGCCTCACAGCAGATGATTTGCTTCGTGTTCGGCTCATAGAACGGTTTCACGCTATATGACGCCGTGCCGGCACAGCCGGCGAGAGACGCCACCGCGAGGCAGCACAGAGCGCGATTCACGATTGCACTGCAGGCGCTTTGGGCTCTGCTTTCGCCGCGGCACGGGCCGCAAGGACGTTGCAGACCGCGTGAATCGCCGTCACGAGTGCGCCCGCGACGAGCAGTTGCACTTCGGGCGGCATGGGCATTGGGAAGCCCATCGAGGCCCATTGGACGGCCGGCACGAGCGAAGCTGCGGTCAGAGTGGCGCCGCCGGTGATCAAGGACGATGCGTTGTTCATTTCCATTTCTCCAACAAAAAAGCCGCCCGTAGGCGGCCGTAAGATGCATAAGATTGGGTAAGGTCGGTAGGGACCGGCGATTACTGCGACGACATCGGCAACGCTGCCTTCAAAACCAATATCTTGTTCGGATTGCTGGTCTGGCACGTAATGGCGATCCAATACTGACTGCCGAATGTGCCCGCCGAGCAGACGGCCTGAACTGCAGCGCCAATTGCGATCGCCTTGCCCTTGAGTAGCGTCAGAGGAACCGAATTTATGACCACGCCCGAGAGAACCAGAGAGGGCGTTGAATCGGCGCCTGCAGTCGCTTTGATAGAAACTTCCGGCGTCCCTGTTAATGTTTCTCCGGGTGCCAGCATAGCCGTCGCATCCATCGTTATCACAACCGTCTCGCGCGGGTCTTTCAGGCTCAACTGTGGAGTCAGATTGAAGTTCATGCGCATTTCACGTAGAAATAGCGGGCTAATTCCGCCGAATAGAATGGTCGAACCGAAGCGATGGAACAGAATGGCCGCGGCGCGACTGTGACGAGATAGTTCTGATCGGCAGCGTACGAAGTCGCAGTAACCTGGCCGATCGCAGCACTCAAGCTGGGTCGCTGAGTCACTGACGCGAGAGAACCCGACACAACAACGACGCCAGTCGAAGAATCGCTATTGGGCGCCTGCATCGATGCCGCCGAACCGGAGACGGAAACTGCACCAATCGCCAGGGATAATGTCTTGGCTTGGGTTGATAATCCCGCACCAGAAATGACCGAATAGACGACGCTTCCCGATGCCGCAACGACGTTTTCCGATTGGACAGACGCGCCAGAACCAGAAACCAATACGCCGCCGGCCGCCGCCGACACATTCTTCGCTTGCGTGCTCGCCGCGCTGCCTTGCGAGACATTGCCGATTGCGCCAGATGCGGTCGAGGCATTCGGCGCTTGAGTGCTTGCCGCCGCGCCGGAGATTCCGACAGAGCCAGATGCCGCCGCCGTGTTGCTTGCCTGAGTCGATGCCGAAGTGCCAGATATGGCACTTCGCGCCACCGAAGAGACCGCATTTGCCGTCTGCGTGCCGGCGCCTGAACCACTCACAACCACGGCCCCGGAAGTGGCTCCAGAATTCTTCGCCTGGCCCTGTGCAGCAGATCGGGAAATCGACACCGCCCCGATGGCAGAGCCAGTATTCCCACCCTGAATTGAGGCCCCTGCGCCAGTGGATGTAGCCGTGGCATTCAGGTACTTAGCTGCCCCCATCCACACGTTACCGCCGCCGCCTATAATCGACTTGGCAGTAAGCTGACAGATCAGCTGTTTGCCTGCCGAGTCCGCGCTATACGTAAGCGTAGTGGCTAGAAACTGAGACGCACCTGAACCCGGTGCGGCAGGCAGATGCTGTACCGGGGCTGCGCTTCCGTCTGACAGCGAAATATCAATCTGCGAGGCGCAGCTATTTCCACCCCAATAAATCGTAACCGTGCGACTAGTCGTGTCCGCTGGGAGGGTGAATTTAAAACCCTGCCCGGCTGTTGCCGTTGTCGCGCTGACGAAAATGCCTTCCTTGACGGCGGTTCCAGAGGCTTGCGGAGTGCCGCCGGTCCACGTGTAGCCAAGGCCGAATGCGAACGTGCCCCACGAGACGCCGGAACCTAGCAGTGTCGGCAAGCCAATGGTCGAGCCAGCTCCGCTCATGCGGTTCGGCGTTGTTGACGCGTGAAACTCGATCCAGTCCGTCTGTGCGGGCGACGAGAGATTGAATGTCTCTGTGCCCGCGAGAATGGTTGTCGAACCGGATAGGCTCCCCATGCGTGCCTCCGATTACGAGATCAGTTTCCGTTCGTGTACGTGCTCGACGACACGCTAACCGTTTGACCGGTGGCGATGTTCGGGTTGTTGAGGTTCAGGTCGCAGCCACTGATGCCGACCGTACCGTCTACATGAGCGACGCCAGCCGAAGTTCGTAGACGGTACCAATTGGCCGTCTTGCCCGTGCCTGCAGCCGCGGTGCCAGTGCCGTTGCTGATGGCGTTGAGGATGAGCACGCCGCCCGAAGGTGCTGGTGCCAGAGTCGTCGAGCAGACAAGTGTGGCGAGAAGGTTCTGTGTGGTGACGGCGGTTTCGGGCGACGTCGGTTGCGTGCCGTCATACAGATCGTATGCGGCGCTGGCGCCGAGTCTCGTCGTTATCGCTGCTTGCTGGTCATTCTTAAGCGTGACGCTGTATTTGAGGTTCGATGCCATGGAATTCCCTTATCACGAATCCAGTGTCGAAAGGTTGTGCGCCTTGATGATGCTGATGATCTTAGTTGCGTAGTCCGGATCAGTGGCATACCCTGCGGCAGCCACAGCTCGAGCGAACGTCGATCCGCTCGCATAGGCGAACGCACCGCTATATCGCGGGTTGCCCGTCAAAAACGATGCGTGGTCTTCGATGCTCCCAAGCCAATCGCTGTACGCGCGGAATTTCGCCGTGATCGTGATTGGCTTGCCCTTCACGACTTCATGCGTCACCTGTTCGGTGACGGGGCCATGCCATGACGCATCCGCTTTGATGCCGAACAGATTGAAGCCGGGGCATGCGGCACCCCAGCCCGATTCAAGAGCGGCCTGTGCGATAGTGAATGACGCGGGGATCTTGGTTTTTGCCGCGCATGCTTGAGCCGCCGGCGAAATTGCGGCAATGAAGTCATCGGGTTTCATCAGTGTCTCCGTGAATCCCCGGCCAAAATGGCCGGGGAACGGTGAGGCGTCAGCTAGTTAGCTGAAGGGAGCAGGTTGACGGTGAATGACACTGCGTTGGGCAGTGCCTCCGACAGCGTGATAGTTGCAACGTCGCCGCTTGTGGAAAGAACTGCACGCGCAGCACCAAGGCTTTGAGCCGTGCGGGCCATGGGGAACCAGTTCGTGCGGCTGCACGCCTCGAGGTCCGTGGCCGAGTAGGTGCCGATCGTTGCGCCGGCAGGGATCGTCAGAACCGGCAGCTTGGACGTCTGCGCGGCGATGAGCGCGTTTGTTGTCCCTTCTAGGAAGGTCTTCCCGGCGGCAGGGACGTTGTGGACGTTGCGCGCGGTGATTCCGCGCGCGTTCGAGTTCCTGACCTGAATGACGCCGAGGTCGAACGTCGCGAGCGTTCCCGCACCGCCGGAGTCGAGAGCGTCGTCCAGGTCCAGACCTTCGATGTAGCCCGCCTTGATCGCGTAATCGGACGCTTCCGCTTGAATCGTCGCAGCGCCGCTGACAAACGAGTCCCAGCCGGTCGCAATTAATTTCAGTTGGAAGATGCTCGAATCAACCGGAACGAGATTGATGAACGCGTTGCCCAGCCGTTCGCACGCGACGCGCTTCCAGACGGACGCCACGGTAAGCCCAGCTGTCGCCGTGCCAGGAAGGCGCGGATCGAGCGTATCTGATTGATAGACGAAATACGGGCTGAAACCGCTGAAATAGTCCTCAATGTCGGCGTGAACGCCCATGCTCCCGTTCTTCGGCAAGTAGAAGGCAGCGCAGAGTTCCGCGTTGCTCGAGCAGTTCGTCCACTTCCAGTCGCCGCCGGTGCTGAGGATGCACCACGTTGCGAAGTTGCCGGTTCCGCCCAGGTTATCGAGCGAGCTATGCCCGTTGTTGGTCCATGCGGTATAGGCGAAGCGCACGCCGGTCACGAAGATGTCCTTCGCGTCGAACTTGTGATTGCCGCCGTTGCCGAAAACGATGCCATCCATCTGGCAGCCAGCCGACGTCGTACCCATGACGGCGCCTTTCTGTCCCGGACCAAGCATGCGGAAACCACGATACTGCGCGTTTTCCAGTTTCCTGCCGCCCGAAAAGACGCGCAGTGCTGCCGTGCCTGGCCCCATGTCTTGCGACCAACGGAACATAACGCCGTCCGTCGTGTTGCCCGAAGGGTAGCTCGCGCAAATCAGGTGCTTGTCGACCAGCGTGAGCTCCGCGCCGCTGCACAGGTACATCCCGCGAACGCACTTTACGTTTTGCGTGAGAGGCGAATCGAACGCGGCTTGCACCTTTGTGCCAGATTGGCTGAGCCCGGTGTAATCCGCGCCGAACCACGACGCGGAGTGGTATTCGTTGTAGATGGTCCCGGCGATCGTGCCGCCTTTGGACAGGTCGAAGATCTGCTGGAAGTCGTTCGCGTCGATCAGCGCCTTCGAGAACGTGAGGGTCACGCCTGCCGCCGGCTGGAGCATTCCGCCTTCTTCAAAGATGTAGCGTCCGCTCAGCGTCGTATCCGCTACAAACGAGGTGACGCTGGAAATACGTGTGACGTTCACTTGTCCGCCTTTGTCTGTTGTAGGAGTCGGAACCCCTCGCGCATTTCGGTTGCGTTCTGGTTGACCGCCTCAATAAGGCGTTCAATGGAGCGCTCGAGACTGCCCACCGCTTTCGTCAGCTCGGTCTGTGTCACGTACGTCTCGGCGATGTGGAGCTTGTGCGCGTCGAGCGCTTTGTTCAGTTCCTTGATGGCAAGCGACTGCTCTTTGATGGCGTCGCCCTGTTCCTTGCTCGTCTTGTCTCGCTGCGCCTCTGACCGCTGCCAAAGCCACCCAAAGACGCCACTGACAGCGGCAAAGCCCGCGCAACCCACTTCGACGACGGCGGTGAAATCCATGAATCGGTCCAGGAAAAGAAAAAGCCCCTTGCGGGGCTGGGTGTGTTGTTTTGAATGCGTGAACTTTAGGTGCGGCCCGACTGTATCGGGCCACAGATCATCAGGGCGAGCCGCCGCCGATCACATTGCTCGTACCGGAATTGTCTACGGTCGTAACACAGTTTATATACACATTCGATTGAACATTTACGTTCCTCGATGCCGCCTGCAGGGTGATGCCACTGCCTAGGGTGAAGAATGAATTTCCGGTGATGATCGTTCCACCATTCGTAAATCCGTTCACGATAATGCCAAATATGCCAGACGTAGAGCCCGTGTTCGATTCGAAACTATTTCCAGTGATGGTCGTTGTCGACAAAGCGCTTTGAAGGTCTACGCCACTCGAGTTGCTGTTGATCAAAAACAGGTTATTTGCGATTTGTACGTTCGGAATGGCAGACTGCAAAAGGATGTTAAAACCGTTGGCAACAGAGTTGAATTGACTTCCAACGATACTAAGTTGATCCAGTCCAGACAATCCACCCGATGCACGTACCCCGTTGACATTGTTGGTGAAGTTCATGTTGGACATCTGAACGCCCTGCACCAAGTTGCCGTACTCAAGCCCGACGTTCCACTGGTCAAAACTGGAATTGCTAAGGTTGAAAACGATCAGTGGCAGCGTTCCCGATGATGCAATGAGAACCCCAGTCCCAGCAGGCGTACCTGGCCCGATCGCCTGGACGTGATCGATATTGACGTTAGATACGCCTCGAATATCGATGCCGATCCCGAAAAATTTGGCCCCGAAGTATCCATCCGTCCCACGGATCGTGACGTTCGTGATGGTACTTAGTGCAGCGCTAGCAAACGTGGCCGACGATTGATTTAGGAAAATGCCCTGGCCGACGCCCAATGCGCCGCTTGCAATGGTCAATCCATCGACGTGTACGGAATTGGAGGCAAGCAGGTAATTGAACGAAAGACCGCCGCCATTTGCCCAGTTCAGCACGGTATTATCCGCGCCCGCACCGCGCACGGTTATGCTACCGGGCGCGTTCGGAAATCCGAAAGCCGCCTGGCTAGCAAAGTTGTACGTACCCGCCGGGAAAAAAATGCATACGTTGTTGGGATGAGTCGCCTGGTTGGCAACGATGGTTGCCACGTAGGCTGCATCATTGTTCGCCGCACCGAGGTTATTTCCGCCGAAATCGAGGATCGACGCGCAGTCCGAGTGGCTAGCGACAAACGCCGTCGTCGCGACCTGCGTCGTGTTCGTCCCGAGTGGTGCAGTGGGCGCGGAAGGCGTTCCGGTGAATGCCGGCGAAGCAAGCGGAGCGATACCGAGCGAGCTCAACGTCTGGAAGGACGGATCGGCAGATGCGCCATTGCCGGCAAACAACGTACCGGCTGCCCCTGCGGCCGTCACGTTGATGGCTGACGTACCTGCGCCGATTGCGACGCCGTGTGCCGTCAGAGAGTTCTTCCCAATCCCACCTTGCGGAACCGACAGCGGCGTCGTCAGTCCGGATAGCGACGTGATATTGGAGTTCGCGCCGGCCGTTGCACCTGTGGTGCCATTGAGCAGCGTGCCGCTTGTCGGCAGCGTGATGCTGGTCGTTCCGGTCGTCGTGAGCGTCACCGGATTGGCGCCGGAGACCGTAAAGTCGCCGCCTACCGAGATTGCCCCAGCATTCGCAGCACCCGTGCCACCGCTAGCGGAGCTAAGCGGATTTTGCAGCGTGAGAGAGCTGAATGTCGGAGACGGAAAACTCTGGGCGAACGCCGTCAGCGGCACTAAGAGTGCCGCAACAACAAACTTTTTCATTTTATTTTCCGGGGATGGAAATCAGGAAATCGAAACGACGCCGCCGTTGTCCCAGAGAATTCCGGGCGTATCAGGACGTGTAGTGGGGAGGTTGGTCGCCCATTGAGTGGACGAACCGAGGATTTGCGTGAGCTGCGACAGGGGCATCGTGCAAAGTGCGATCTGCCCGTTTTGAACCTGCTGAATTGTTACCGTCTCGTTTCCCGTCAGCGGTTGCGGCAGACCAAAGATTTCCGGCATTTATCGTATTTCCGTGAATGTTGCGGTTGGTGAAACTGATCCGGTTGTAACGTATTGGTATGTGCTCCCCGGCATCACAATTGCCCATACGCACAAAGCTTGGCCGGAGGATGTTGCCGACGAATTGGTGAATTCGACGCCATTGATAAAGATGCCGATCGATCCCGTTCCGGTTGAAGAAGTGGCTGCGGAAACCATGATCGGAGCGGGCGTGTTGTTAACGAAGGGCGTGTTGTATGTGCGAATAACGGTGATTTGCGTCTGACCGATGCCAAATACGTTGCCTCCGTTTGCGCCTCTAATGAAGAACGGAAAGGACGTGTTGCCAATCATTACCTGATTGGTAGGCGAGCAGAAGAATGCAGAGAACGGGCCGAAAGTCGAACTCAGCTGATAGCCGAGGCTGCTCGTGTTATGCGGCACGAGAAAGCCTTGAGTGGCCGTCACTTCTCCCGTTACGTCGACGGATTGCTCGAAAGAGTTCGAGCCGGTCCAGTCATTGTCCTTAGCCAATTGCCCGAACGATTGCTGTTGACCTGCGGTCGGTCCGCTAAAAGCGAAATCGCCGGTTAGCCACGCGAGCGCAGACGTTCCTTCCTGCCCACGGGACAGGTTGCTCAGCGTCGCTCCGCTGACAGCGCCCGCATAGATGACTTCGAAGTTGTCCCGCGTCGCTTGATCGTTGAGGGTAATGACCAACGACATGCCGGCAGGAATCGAGGCCGGCAGACCCGCCGAGCTCGAAAGCGTTAGCGACGTATCAGAGGGCGCGACGGCGCCCGCCAGCGTCGTGCTGATGTTGTTCGCGAATGTGAAAATAGCCACTGATACACCTTTTAGGCAATCGAAATAACGCCGGCGTCATTCCATAACTGGAGGGTGCCGTCGCCCGGATTCGTGAGCGGTAGATTGCCGCCGCCAAGGGTTAGCAACTCCTGAGGCGTAAGCGTTTGGCTGAAGAACACGGGTGGCGCAGACGGGTTTGGCGTGACGCCAGGGATGACCGATATGACGCCGCCGTTGTACCAAAGCGCTCCCGGCACCAGTCCATCCGGAGACGTTGGGAAATTGAGAGGCAGCGTCATCTGCAAAATGCCGCCGTTATTGATCAGATTGACGTTGACAAACTGATAGACGTACTGGAACGGCACAGCCAGTTCGTTGTTTGCGAATAACTGCTGAAGTGCCTGCGCCTCGGGCGTCGAGAACACTGTGATAGAGAAGATGTTCCCGGAAACGGTTATGGACGGAGGATTGTTTTGAACTGGCCAATCCGTCCCGTTCACGCCGTTGAGAAACCGATTAATCCGGTTCTTCAGCCATCCGATCGTGAAGACCTTCCCATCGCCGCGATACAGATTCCACGTCATCACCCGCTTGTAGATGTCATCGGAAGCCAGCGCCGCGGAGCCGGAGGACGAGATCTTCTGCCCGTTGTAGGGCATCGTGTTGTAGGCGTAGGCGTCGTATCCAGCGACTCTACTTGTCGTCGAGGATGACAGCACCGGGCGCGGGATACCGTAGATTCCTCGCGCGATCCAGTCCAGTAGCGGGCCGGTGATGTTAGGCGACGTGTAGAGCGCTAACGGCGTGCTGGTGAACCACGAGAGATACCCTTGAGACAGCGAGTTGTAGGCGTCAACAAACGCCCTAAGATTCACATCGTCGGAATACTGCCGGTATAAATACGATGGAATTATTTGCTGCATCGGCAGCGTGGAAAATGACTCGATGTCGGCCATACATTTAGCCTTGCGTGACCGTCACACCAGTCGCGGAACAGTTGAAGAAGCCTTCGGGGTCACCTTGGATAATGCTGGTGCCTGCGGCCGGCGTTGCCGGGACTCCGTTGATGACTACGGCAAACTGCAAAGTAGTGATATTCGGCGCCGCGATAACCGATGCGACGGCGTTTTGAAACGTGGCCGTCATCTCGAGCAGGTTGATCGGCTGGCCCACAAAAATACTGTTCAGGTAAGACTGCAATGCCGGTGCCGCCAACTGATTAACCGATGGACCCGCGGTGAAGTTCGGAAGCGTCGTATTCCACGTGACCGCCGCCGTCACGTTTTGCTGCGGCGGATTGACGAACGGAATGGAATACGTGTTCGGGTTCTGAAACAACGAAACGACAACGTCGCGCGGATTCGGCGAGAACGTGGCGCCTCCGACATAGGCACCGAAGGCGGTGCCGTTTGTCGTCGTGGTGATCGTGTTTCCAGCGATGGATCCGACCGTATAGGTGACGTTGTATGCAGTCGGCGTTGCGCCTGTCACCGTGAACGTCTGACCCACACTGAATCCAGTAGGCAAGTTCGTCGTGATGACAACGGGGTTCGCTGCCGTCATGGCGGTGATGCCAAGCTGAGAACCCTGAAGCGCCGCGATGTCGGGAACGCTCTGAAGGATCGCCGTCGCGACAGAGAATTCATCGCCGCCACCGCAGACGATCTGCCATCCGCCAGGCAACTGATTGACCGATATAAGACGCTGCTGGACGCCGGTGACCTTGCCGAGCAGAGTCTTAACGAACGCCGGCGTTCCCGTCACTGTGACGAGGCCAGCCTGCAGCACGCGCGCCCGATAGTCCTGAACGCTTTCCGTTGTCGTGGCCGGCGTCCCCGCTTCCGGGTTCGTCACCGTGACCGCAAACGCACTCGGGACAGACGTGACGATTTTCGAGACCGTTCCAGCCGGAATCGCGAAGGTTCCACTGTTCGTCGATACAGCTAACAGGAGAGGGCTGGTGCCACCCGCCTGGATAACGCCGCCGTCCTGCAGCGAATATTGGTTTGTACCGTCGCCGACCAAGAAGCCCGGCTGAAATACGAATCCTGGCGGCCCGGAGAACTGCACAAAGACGCTGCCGTTGGCCGCCACGCCCTGCGGAACGCCGAATTGCGCGCCGAGCTGGGCGAGGATGAATGCGTTGGCGCCGAAAGGCGTCACAGAGTTGATCGCGTCGACTCGAGCCTGATCAATGGTGATAAGTGCGCCGACGTCTGTGCCGGTGATGTCGTCGATCAAACCAGCCGGCAATACAGTGAAGCCGGGCGACTGCGACGCCACGAAATTGATCAGGTTCTGATACAGAGTCTGTACGGGCGTGGTCGTTGGCCCTGCCGCGGTCATCACCAACGGGATGTTCGTTGGGTTAATGGTTGTAGCCATCTAGGTCGGGCCAATAAAAAAGCCCGCCTAAGCGGGCTTGTGACTGATTAAAAGACTTGCGTGTTGGTTATCGAACTCGCCGCGCGCGGATGAACCCGTTCGCCGTCATCGTGCCGCCTGAGAACGTCGATTGCGCTACGCAAAACGTCGTCGTCGGACTCGCGAGACTCACACGCACGGTCGGCGTTTCCAAAACCTGGGCTGCTGCGATAGGAAACCCGCTGGCTAGCTGGACGAAGCCGCCGAGATTAGACCCCGGCACAGTCGCTGAGGTCGTATTGATGCCGGCCGCGAGGACAGTTGGCGTTACCCCGGCTGCCGGAGCGAACGTCACCGCACACGAAACATCCCAATCTCCCGCCGGCAGGTTCGTGATGCTCGTTGCATTTGCCGCCGTCGAACTCGTTAGCGACGTTCCTGCGGTTGAGTTCGACTGATACTCGCCGACCGAACCCGCGTTCGCGTTGTTGTTCGTCGTCGTGCCGACGATATTCGGCGTTGTGATCGTCGGCGACGTGCCAAAGACCAGCGAGCCACTCCCCGTTTCGTCCGAGATCACACCGAGCAGCTGCGCGCTGGTCGTCGCGGCGAATTGAGACAGCGGGTTGCCCGTTCGAGCGACACCCGTCAGGCATACGAACCCGGTGCCGTTTGACCATTGCAGAGAGCTGTTCGAGCTGCTGCAGCTCGGCATGCTGAATGCTGTCGGCGCAGCGCTCGAGCCAGTTGCGTTCGCGAGCACCGTATTCGCTGCAACAGGCGAAAGACCAGAGATCGGGATCGAAATATTCGGCGCATTGAGGACACCCGTCACCGTAAGAGTCGGGACGGTGAGCGGCCCATTTAGAACCCCGCCCGACAGCGACAGAACGTTCGAAAACGCATTGTTAAGCTGTGCCGCCGTCAGAATCTGACCTGAGGTGAACTGTGCGTTCGCCGTCGAACAGGCGAGCAGCAACAGGAATGCAAGACGTTTGATCATGCTAGGGTCGATGAATTGAGAGTGAACGTGTTATCGAGTTGAGGAGCAACGATCGAAGAGTCCACATAGGGAGTCAATATCGCCCCGTTGTGGCAAACGGCGGTCACTTGATAGACCGGCGGGAATGATCCCTGTACGCGCGCGATAGTGAGCGATGCGAAGTGCGGGGAAAACTGCTGCTGAATTTGATTTACGTAAAAATCAGGGAGGACTTGAGTGACGATCGTTTGCATCTGCGGAATGCCCGTATTGGCAAAAAATGGGCTCTCTCCCAGATTCAGCTTTAGCGCTTGAGCTAGAGTGGTCAGCCAACAATTGTCATCAAAGCCGTTCGCATCCGTTTCAACCTTGACCCATGTTTTAGTGCCATCGGCATTGGCGATTCTTCCCCACGTACGCATTTCAATCCCTCAAAGAGCAAATGGAGAAACCATGATTCGCATAACCCTGCTGTCTATCTTGCTGGTCTCATCGGCGGCCAACGCACAAGACGTCGACCTCGCTGGCATTCCGCAAAACTGCGAGGCGCCGCTCGCGCGGGATATGGAACTGTCGAACATTCCGTATCTGTTGGACCTCGGTCCCAACGCCGCGAAGATATCGTCTATCAAGAACGTCGGCGGTACGCCGGCTTACGAGTACTATCCGGGCCTTCATCGCATCGACTGTTACATCACTGTCCGCTGGAGCAACGGGGAAGTGGACTTCATGCACAAATTCAGCATGTGGGAAGACCGTTACGACGGCATCAAGGGCACGTATTCGCAGCGCTAGTTGATCGGCGGATCGGTTTGAACCTTCGTGCCAGTGCCAGGGAAGTATCCGTGCGTATGGTTCTCGTAGCTCTCGCCGTTGATGCTCAGTCCCGAACCGTTCAGCACGATGGTATTTGCGCCGAACGTCATCGTGATGCCGGCCGCGTTGAGAACCAGCGATGTCGCGCCGAACGTCAGAGCGGTCTCTGTTCCATTCACGACGATGGTCGACGTCCCGAAGGTAACGGTCGTTCCATCGGTGTTCGTGACGATTTCGGACCTCGTGCCCTGCGTCGTGCGGATGATCGCGCCGTTCGGGCCTTGAACCTGCGCCGCGTTCTGATCGATCGGGCCTGATCCGGCGTTGCTGATCGGCACGAACACGAGCGCGCTAAGGTTGCCGGGGCGCGTCAGATTCGCTACGCCACCGCCGAGCCCCGAAACGCCGCCAAGGTAGGCGTCGGCCGGCATCGTGACGCCCTTGTCGCCAACCTGAGTCGGCATCCGGATCCACGGGCTCTCCGCCTTCGGGATCGTGATGTTCGGGAGCGTCAGCGGCGCCGCGCTGACTTCAAACGCAACCGTGACAATCGAGCCCGAGACGCTGACGACTCGGCAGGGAAGCGCGCGCCCGGTGTTCGAGATGGCTTGCTGAGCCCGGTTGATCGCCAACTGATTCGAGCTCTTCTGAACCCAAAGCTTCGCGTAATTGTCAGCCATTTGGATTCATGATGCAGTTAGCGATCGTGACCCATTGCGTTGCGTCGGCGGAACGGAAACTTCCGATCTGGCGCAGCTCGGACACGATGAAATTGTTCTGAAACGTCGTCTGATTCTTGATGGTCGACGGGAACGAATTCGAACTGGTTGTCACGAAGCCTGGCAGGTTTTGAAGCCCCTGCGGCATCCGGACCATTCCGCCCATCACGAGGTCGGCGCGCGCAACCATCTTTAGCTGAATCGTGTTGACGGCAATCCACGTTGGCTGCCCGACGAAATCTGTAAATGCTAGTTGGATCGGCGTAGGCAAAAACGTCTTGTCGAAAACGACGACCCGGCCGCCTTGAATGCCGATCGTCACCGGGTTATCGAAAACGCCCTCGGTGATTTCCGATACAGCCTGCGCCAACTGGTCAAGCGTGCCGCATACGTGGATCTCGTCGAAGTTCTGGACGAAATCGCTGCTGATATGCATATCCACCGGCATATTGGGATAGGCAACCGAAAACGTCTGTTGCAGCGCCGTGGAAAGTTGCGTGCCGGCGGTCCAGTTAAGAACGAAGTTCCCCGGATTGTCGATCGTGAACGTAGCCGGGATGACAACGAAATCCAGCGTTTGCTCTACGCCTTCCCAATTTCCATACGACTGGAAAATTTGCCCCTTCAGGATCGTCCCGGCCTGCGCCGGATTGACGAGCGGCAGACCCGCCTTCATGCCCGCTTTTAGTTCGAGCGTCATGCCGGCGAACTGCTGCGACTGGGTCAAATCCTTCAGCGAGATTCCGCGAAGCGTGACCGTCGAGGCGCCGCTCGGCGTGCCGTACGGGCCGACCAACGCGTCATACTCGATTTCCAGCGCCGCGGGGTCGTAGACTCCTTTCGGGTGCGAAGTGAAGACCCGCGTCGGCGTCGTGGTGCCTTGAGGCGTGAGAGAGAGCTCGTAGAATCGGCTCATGGGACAATCTCAAAGTTTCCCGTGTCCGCCCTAAACAGAATCGTCGACGAAGAGAACACGCCCGGCGCCAAAAAGATGTCAAATCCGAGCGGGGAACCGACCATCGCACCGGACCAAAACATCGTGCCAGAGCTATCAAGAATGGACAAATACCATCTCTGTCCAGCTATGTTCCACGTCACATTTCCAACGAAGCTTCCGCCGTCGAGCGTGAGCTGCGTAGAGAAGGGCGGCGACGAAAGGTTGTTGGGAGTGAACGGGATTAAAGTCACAGTGCGCTGCTCAGATAAGTGTTCACGACGCCCGCAATGCCCGTCACGTTAGAGACAGCGTTCTGCGCAGACGAGCCCACGGCGACCGCGGCATTCGACCAGAACGACGATCCCGCAGCAGGCGTTGCACCGGATACTGAGGCGCCGCTAGAAAGCTTGCTCATCAAGGAATTGAGCGCTGCAGTTGCCTGCTGACCCGTGACTAGGGGCTGCACAAAATCGAGCTGATACTCAATCTGCTGCTGCTTTCCGGCGCCGCCCGTCGTATCCGTCATCGACGTCAGGATCGCGTTTTTATAGATGTAGGCCGGCGTGGCGATGTGATATGTTCCGCCGGCCGCATTGTGGGCCACCAGCGAATTCTGCAGACTGGTGAAGATGGCGGTTTTCGTTAGGTAGCCCGCCGTATCCTTGACCGGCGCAATCATGCGCAGCGAGATGTTCAACGGCTGCTGAATCGTCGCGTTAGCGGCCGTCTGCTGATTGGCAAAAGGATAGGTCGCGATCTGCTGATTGACGAGCGTCGAGCCCGGAACCGGAACGAATCGCGCGAAGAAATCGCTGGTCGAGAAGCCATCAGACGCTGCGCCTTGCAGGAACGCTGCCGATTGACCCACCAGAGCAATAATCGGCAGCATTCCGCCCAGCGTGGTTGACGCGATACCGTCGACCAGGATGATAGGCGACACCTGGAAGGCGAGGTCATAGACCGTAGCGAATGCCGGTTGATTTGCCATATCAGTGCTGCGCCGCGTTCTGTGAAACCGCTACACGCGCGGCCGTTTGGTTCGTGATATTGACGTTGACGGTCTGGCCGCCCTTCGCCATCAAAGTCACGATCTTGTTGATGTAATCCTGTGTTTCCTTTGGCGCAAACTTCTCCCAGTTTGCACCGTGCGCAGCGATGTCCTTATCAAGGTGTCCCATTCCCCAGTTATAGGCAGCAAGAGCCTTGCGGTTATCGCCGTTATAGCGCTTCAGCAGGAACGTGTCGTATCGCCTTGCTGCATCCTGGGCATCATGCAAATTATTGACATCTCCATGACCCCATTCATCCCACGTAGCCTTCATGAACTGCATCGGTCCCATTGCGCCTTTCTTAGAAAGGAGCTTCTTACCGCGGCTTGATTCGACCGTGTATTGGGCGTCGATCATGGACGCTAAACGATTGCCAGCTGCGGCCGGCCCAGCGCCGCCGGCCGCCGCATTAGAATTGCCAATCGTCCCAAGCGGGTGATTTGAGTCCACCGAGAATGCGGGGGAGGAGCCGCCGGACTTGATTGAACCAAGCGTAAAAATGTCGCGTAGTCCGTAACCGAGTCTAGCCAAGCCTCCCGTTAGCGTATTGGATTTTGCAGCATCGGCGCGTGAAACCGGCGGACCTTCAAGGGCCCTCAGCAATTCCTTGCCCTGCGGACCCGCCACCTTCAGCAGCGCGGTCGCAGCGACTGCGGCAGCATCGCCCATGACCTTCAGTTCAGGACTAGCCGCAGCAAGCTGCTCGTTGAAAGTGTTGAGTACCTGCGCCCAATCTGCCTTCAGCGCCGCCTTAACGTCCGACGCCTGATCCGCAGTGCCCTGATTGACTTCCATCGCCTTAGCAGCGGAAATCGTCTTCTGCTGAGCCTTCATCCAGTCCGAGTCGCTATAGCTTGCACCCGTTCTCAACTGCTGCGGCGAGAGGAAATCCGTGAAGCCGTAAGCCTGCGCCATCGAGGCGGCCGGCATACCTGACTTTTGCCACTCGCGATACTTCCCGCTTGCAGCACGGGAGAAGTCGTACGTCAGTTGCTCCGCGTCCTCGTTCTGGATCTGCTGAGGCGTCAGGCCGGCGGAAATAAATGCCCGCCATTTGCTGACGTCGCCTTGCGCGTTCGCAACGTTGCCGAGGTCCGACGCGCCAAGCCCGAACTTTTCGAAGTTCGCCCCGAACGCCTGCGTTTGGCCGATGCGAAGGCCGAGCCCGCGGGCCTGAAGATTCTGTCCGGCCAGTTGATTCGTTGCGCCATAGACCGCGGCGATTGCGGTTCCGATACCGCTCGCGCCTACTGTGCCCAGCTTGAGCAGGATAGAGCTCATGCCGGACATCGATTTGTGCATAGCCGCCGATGCCTTCTGCATCCGCGTCATCTGGATCGCGCCGTCTTTGGCTTTTGTATTGAACTTGTCCTGCACCCCGGTGGCTTTGAGCATGGCCTTCGAGATGGCATCCGCCTGGATGGCGGCAATCATGAGGAAGTCCTTCGACGACTTGGACGACTTCGAAAAATGATCCATGCCGCCGCTGGCATCATCGATTACGTCGACGACCTTTTTCCAGTCCTCCGGCATATCCGAAAGCTGCGACTGATACTTCTGGAAGAGGGCTTGGAACTCGCGGAACTTGGTGTCGTCGACGTCGACGGTGATTATCGATTTTGCCGCCATGGCTTACCTTTTCATACCTTCCAGCAAATATCTTTGCCGGTATTCAAGTGCAGACCGGTATGGGGTTTCGTATCGTTCGAACGTCTCCGTGAATCCCTCGCCCGTGATGTAGCTTAGGATGGAATCGAAGACTGTACCGGCATCGTAGGTGCGGCCGGCGTCCAGCTCGGCAAGGAGGCGATGAATTCCGTAGGTGCCAAGGATGAAATCGACGACCCCAGAAGTGAAGCTGTTCCGTTCGCCGTCGTCTCGCGATCGGCTTTTCTCGCCATCGCATAATGACAAGTAAAAAAAACGAGACTCGAAGCCACCTCCTCCCAATCCTCGGCGTCGATCTTGCCGGCACCGATGGCTGCGTCGATGGGCAGCATGTCCCACCCTTGCTGACCAGGGCAAAGCACCATCGTCAGGCGCTTCAGTTCAGCAAAGAAAGCGGGGGTCTCTTCGTCCACGACGCGCCCTTGCTCATCGAACGAGCCTCGCGCCGCTGCATCCTTCTTTCCTTCATCCCGAAGCGTCAGAGCCGCGATGCGCGGGCCCGACGACATCAGGTAGTGCGAACCCTTGCTCGCCAGCGCCGATTTGGTTGCGGCAAGGATTCGATAATTCGCCTCGAATACCTCGCGCGAGACCGGCGTGTGATGAGCATAGATGCGAACCACTTCCTCGGTCACATCCTTTCCTTCCACCTTCTTCGTGACCAGGTCGGTCACGATCGGCAACACAAGGTGCCGTTTCTCGTTGATCTTCATGTCTGATTCCCTTCAGTCAGCCCTTAGAAGAGGCTGCGGCAACCGGTAAGGGGGCCGGCTTTCGGATCGCGTTCCTAGCCGCAGCGCAAAGCGTTAAGCGAAGTTCCACATGTCGGCGTTGATCGGGAACGTGCCACGCACCGTAACTCTCACGATGGGGTCCGTGCCGTCAAAAGCGCCGGGGTCGAGATGGCGCAAAACCGCCTCGTTGATAGTGATCGGCTGGAAAGCTGCCGTATCGCTATGGATCGTCACGTCGCCCAAGAAGCCATTGGTCTGCGCTTGCATCATCCAATTGCTTGCGAGCGCTTGAGTGCGCAACAGGCCAACCGAAATCGTCGCCATGACGAACGGCTCGGGCGAGCGAACTGCGCCCGTCCCGGTCTCGATCTGCTGAACGAAATCGCCTTCGAACTCGATGCGAGCGAATGAGCGGCCCATGAACGGCGCCGTGATGTTCAGCGCCGGGTTGCTCGGAACGATCACGGAGCATCGAACGCGGTTCAGGACGCCTTGTGCTACCACAGGTACATTAGCCATGAGATGTCCTTACGCCACGAATTCGACCGCGTCGAGTTCGAATGTGATCGTCAAAAATCCGCTTACGCCAACGAGCGTCGCGGAGAAGCCGTTATAGACGCCCGCGTTGTAATCGTTCGGGTTTTGCGTCGTGTACGTCGTGAAGGGCACGGCGTTGACAACGACGCTCAGTGCGCAACCGAATGCAACAGTCGAGTTCCCGACGTTCTGCGCAACCGCGAGCAGCGTGTTGATGCCGTTCTGGTTGTAGAGCAGCGGCGGGTTCTGGTTCGAGCCGTTGATGATCGCTGCGGCGAGGGCTTGCTTGACCTGGATACGGAAGAAGTCGATTCCGTACCAGAACGCCGCCTGCTGGCCGTCCATCGTCGTGCCCTTGAAGATGCACGCCGTCGAAATGCCGCCTTCGGCACCTGTCAGGATGATGTTTCCGAAGTTGGTCAGGACCGTGTTGATGTCCGTCGTGCTCGTGGCTTGATCCCACGGCGTCACGCCGAAGACGAAGCGGTACGCCATCGGCGCCAGCTGGTTCGCCGGGCCCGGCTTGTTCACCAGCCACTGATAGAACATGGCTGCAGCCTGCAACTCGGTCGCCGCTTGCTTCGGGCTGGGCACCATCGCGATGACCGCCTTGTTCGTGGCGTAGGTCGGAAGATTCGCGACCGTCGTCGTGACGAAGAAATACGTCTGCCCGCTCGGGCTTTCGAAATTCGCCGTCATCGTGTTCAGGGCAGCCGCCGACGCTTCGTCCCACGACGGATCCAGCAAATACGCGTAGAAGACTTGCGGGTTGCTGTTGTTCGTGATGAACGTCTGCAGAGCCGTGATTGCGTCGGCAGCGGTCGTTTGCGGGCCGAGCTCGAGCACAAACACGCCGATTGTCTGGCCTTGAGCGAAGAACGTCCTTGCAGCGTCATCGATGAAAGCAGCGTCCGGCGGCAGAAACACACCCGGAGTCGTTTCCGCGCCAGGGTTCGTCGCGAGAGCGAAGGTGAACGCGCTAGCGCCAGTGACCGTTGCGGTGTACGTGCCGTTATAGCCAGCCGGCACCGCGCCAGTGATCGTCGTAGTGAACGTCTGGCCGGTAGCCAATCCGATCGGGGCGGCGGTCGTCGCGGTGACAGTGCCAGTTGCCCAAGCGAGGGTGCTCAGTGCCGCCGGCGCCGAAAGAATATCTTCGACCTGCGAAAGCAGACCGCAAAACTGAAACGTGCCTGGTGCGAGAGTGGTGCCGCCCGTGGATACGATGGCGCCGCTTTGCTGAAGCTGCGAGGGCGTAGGCGCTCGCGTGACGATCGTATTAACCGTTACGATCGTCGGGGTTGTAAATTGCGCCATGTGGGCGGCCTCCGGGGATTAGATGAACGAAACCGAAACCACGCCGGTCGTGCCCGGATCGACCACAAGACCATTCGTGTAGGCCATATCGAGAGGGACAACAGTGCCGATCGTGGTAACCGCAGCGCCGGCCCATAGAGCGGTAGCGGCAACGCCAGCGGCAGTCGTGGCCGCGTCATAGACGCCAGGGGTGCCGGCGGTGGATGCAACGACGAAGACGATCTTTGCGACGCGGCCGGGACCAACGTTAATCACAGTCTTCGCCGTGACATTGAGTTTGGTCTGCGTGTTGCTGATGGGGTTTACAGCGATCGGACCTTGGGGCATACGAGACTCCAGAAATGAAAAACCCCGCCGGAGCGGGGTGAGTTGTTCGAAGCGGGATGCCCCGCTTATGGGGTAATCGAAGAGAATCCGGCGGACAGGATCAGGCGACGCGCAACGGCGTCGGCCGTGCTTTGGAAGTACCACGCAACGATATCGATCGTCTTCTTCATGGCGATCACGTTGAGCTCGGACTGCGTGCGCTTCTGGTCCTTGATCGCCGGGGAGTTGCCAAAACCGAAATCCTCGACATTCAGCGAGTGATCGATCAGCGATGCGAGATACTGAATCGCCATCTGATTCGTGAAGCCATACAGCGTCAGCCTGACGTTGTCCTTCGCCAGCTGCGTGCTCGGCAGATCGTGAAGCGGCGCCGTGCCTGAATTCGGCTCGGTCGTGCCTGGCCATCCATAAATGGGGAACGACGGGACCTCAGTCAGATCCGGCTCGATGTGTGCCGTGATGTACGGCGGCACGACGTTCGACGGCACGAGGAACGATGGATAGACCGGTGCGAAACTGTTCTGGCTCAGCCAAATCGGCAGGCTGTTTGATACGACGGGCTCGGTCGGTAAGTCGGCAGCGCTCTCGACTAGCTGAGACGCCAGGGCAGGGTAGACCGCGTTCCCAAGATAGTGAAACAGGTTCGCCTGTTCGTAGAACGATCCGCGCGCGTTGAACGAGAACCGGATTCCTTCGAACGTGCCGACGAACAAGTCGGTTGGCGCGACTTGATTGAATCGATCAATCTGGCTCAGTGCGGTGAAGATGACGCGGTTGACATCGATCGTTTCGTCTTCGTTCTGCTGCTGGTCCGTCGAATAGTGCAACGAGCCTTGGACGCTTACAACCTCGCCCGTGTTGATGTAGAACACGTATCCGTCCAGCGGTAGGACGGCTTGCGTATAGCGCGTGAATGGGATGGTCTGACTAAGCGACAGCGTATTCACGCCGGCCGCTAAGCCGCTCGCAAGCTGGCTTTGCGAATTTAGGGACTCTGTGATCGACGGCATTTAAGAGAACCACGCCAAGAAATGGGACTGATAGAGCCCCGTATCGATGAACGACTCTCGCCGCGGATTCCCCTTCGCATACGGGTGCTTCAGGCGGTGATTCACGCCGTTCAGCGCCGCTTGCGTCGGAACGCCTTCAATTCCCATATGCTCAATCGCGCCCGTCGCCAAAAATTGCTTGAACATGGCGGTGATTTTGGATTCAGCCGAGGCAAACGGATTCGCGCTAGGCATACCGCCCATCAGCAGGGTTTCGAGCGACCCGGCAATCGATTCCTCCAGCGCCTTCGCGATGTCAGGAAGCTGGACATAAGCGAACGTGTCCATGATCCCGTACTTATCTTCAAGGATCTCGGCAACGTCGCCAGTTGTTTTCGTGCCGCCGGACGATTTAGGCTTGAGCGGCTTGTTCGCCTTGCCCTTCTTCGCCTGCGGCACCTTCTCCGCCGGCGGGGCGTTTGAATACGGAATATCGATCACGCCGAGGTTGAGCGTGATCCTGCTGGGTGCGTTACTCGCGTAGACCTTCGGCGCCGAATAGCTGCCGCCTCCGTCAGCGTGCGGTGTTGCATAGTCGCGGGCGGCTGCCATCGGTCACTCCTAGCTAATGCCCCATATGGGCCCGAGTTCTTGCGACATCGCAAGCCATTGACGCCCGAATGGGTCTTTCAAAGCCTGCAATTGGCCGAGGGTCAGGCCATTCAGGAAGTCCGGCATCGTCATCGATTCCGACGTGCCCTGATCGGCCGTGGACTGCACGATGCCGCCCACGAAGCCCGAAATGTTCCACGTGTTGCGCAGATCAGCGAAGAACGTCTGGCCTAGCTGATCCGGCGCCCAGTTGATCAGGAACGACGTCGCGAGCAGGTAGACCGCGAAGCAGTAATAGTCCTGCCCCACGGCCCGCAACACGAGCAACGTGTTCTCCTCGGAAAAACTCAGTGCCCACGCCAGATACGGACTATTCGACGGCAGCGCTGCCGTGGGAACGCCCGCCACCGTCGTCAGGAACGTGTACAGATCGGCGGTGTTCGGCTGGGTCTGTGTCTGCCACGGGGCAAGACCGCCGGCGCCGGGAGGTGGCGGGAAAAAGAACACATTTAGCTCCTGCGCGGACGGCCGCGGCGGCGTTGCTGCTGCTCGCCGTCGCCCACGGTGATGACTTCGTGAACCTGCGTGTCGACGCCTTTCTGCTCGACTTCCTGAAGCTCGACCTCGAAGTTCTGCAGTTTCGTGTCGGTTTCTTGCGCGGTTCGTTTCATCGTCTCGTCCATAGCCAGCGCGGCTTCCTTGCGACGCTCGAGCGCTTGGTCGTACAGCATGTCGTCGTTGCGCTCCATCGTCGTGAACAGGCGATCAAGCGGGATCGGCGTGTCGAACTGATAGCAATGGCCGACGAATTCTTTGCGGCGGTCGATCTCGGATACCTGAGTCAGACCGTACATCTTGTGCTGACCGACGATGTTTTCGTGATCGAGGTGGGAGCCTTGCGGATAGACGTTCGCTTGGCTGCCGGGCTGGATCTTAACGACGATCGGCTTCTTGGTGTTCTCGACCCAGAAATGAAGTTCGAAAACCTGCTTCGTGAGATTGCCTACATACAACGTCATGGCTTCTTTCCCTGAAAAGAATCCCTGTATTGAATGCCCACACCAACCCGCAGGGAACGGGCTTTCGGCTCCGGCGCCTAGGTGTGGGACAACCGATTAGAAGCCCGCGCTGATCAGCGTGAGAGCTTCCGGACGCGCGGCCCAGCCCGACGTCGAACGCAGTTCCGACACGACGTCCACAGCACCAGCGGGGAGCGGTGCAATGATCTCCGTGGGCGCAGCGCGGTCGACGAGCTGGAGGCTGCATGCCTCGAGGCCCGGCGTGAGCTCGGCGAACACGTTCGTGTTGATCTTGTTCGCCTTCGGCTTCTTCACTTCCGGCATGCTGATGACGATCATGTCCGTGCCGCCGGCGCCCTTGCCGACGAGCGTGTCATCCGCGCCCCACGTGATTTCGTCCTCGTTCCACTCGAGCACGTCATCCACCAGGCCGCGAACCGACTTCGAACCTGCGCCTTCACGCTGGAACTGCGTCAGTTGCACGATGCCCTGATAGCTGATCGATTCGAGGATGCGCTGCGGCATCACGACCGAGAAGCGCGCCGGCATGCCCATCTGCATCGTGCGGACCTTGATCGCGCCGATTTGCTGAAGCATGAAGAACGCGAACGCGCCGTTGTCGTACGTCGAAACGGTGGTGTTGCCGTTCATGTCGGCCGGCAGGTTCAGTGCCGTGGCGCCGTTCGTGTTCAGCAGACCTTCGCCGTTCAGCGGGTTCGCGCCGTACAGCAGCAGGTTCCGCTGTTGCTGGAACGTGCCCTGACGCATCGCCAGGCGGTGCGCTTCGACGGTCGACGCGCCAACGCGGCCCAGAGCGGCCGTGTCGTGGTGATCGTATTCCGCGCGCGAGCGGATCATGTACGTCGGCGTGCTGATCTCGTTGTAGACGATCGTGCAGCTCGGAAGCTGGTTCGCCGCGAACTGGCCGACTTGCACTTCCGTGCGAAGGTCGAGACGCTTGATGTAGACCGCGAGGTCGTCTTCACCGAGGCGAACGAGCGGGTCGCCGGTGGCGATAGTTTCGAATGCGCCCGAAGCCTGCTGGTATTGCAGGAGCAGTTCGGGAACGACGTAGCTCGGGCTGACCCGAATTTGTGCCGGTACGATGTTAGCCATGTTTTAGCCTCAGAGCAGGATGATGGCCGCCGAACCGGTGCGATTCCAGGTTGCTGCGCCAGTGGTGGGGTTGAAGGAAACGGTCATGCTGTTGCCGACGTTGGTCGACAGCACCTTGACGGGAAGAACGCCCGTTCCTTGGTTCAGCACTTGCGTGCCAGCGATCGCGCCGATTGCGCCAGCCGGAGCCACGACTTGATAGCTGAAATGCTGGCTGTCCGTGAACGCCGTCACGACGTGCGTGCCGTTGATCAGACCAGCGCCGCCGGTGCCGGCGTTCGTCGCGCCCGAGATGTTGATCGAGTCGCCAACGCCGCCGACCAGCGAGGCAGCGCCTGCCACGACTACGACCGTCCACGTGCCCGAGGGAGCGTCGAACGTTGCCGTTTGCGAGGTGATCGCGACGGTTGCGGTTGCTGCGTTGAACGGCTGCAGGACGTTGTTGTTGAAGTCCCACGAGACTTGCTGCGTGATCAGGCCGCCGTCGAGCGAGACGAGCGACGGGTCCATCGCAACAGCCAGACGCACGCCCGAACCCATGCGGAAGAACGGAACCGTCATGCCGGCCGAGCCAGCAAGGGGGACTTGGCTTTGCGGCGAGCCAACCCAGCTATATGCCTGGTTGAACACCGTGAAGCCGGTGATGTTTGCGACTGCGGACGCTTGGATGACCGTGCCGCCGGTCGTGGTGTCCGAGGGCGCGCCGGGAATGCTTTCCGAGATCGGAACGCCGCCCCAGATCGGGCCGGTTGCGGTCGGCGACAGAGTGCCGAGGGCGAGCGAGTAGCGCAGGGCCGGCTCGTCGAAGTAGACGCCTTGCACGTAGCCGGCGCTTTGTACCGAGAACGAACCAGCTGCGTTCGTAGTCGCGTACGGAAAGAAGGGCGTATTCAGTGCCATGTTTTCCTATCCAGAAATGAGAAAGGCCGCGCGATGGCGGCCTGTTGGTTTGCGACTACGAGCTCAGTGGCTCTTTTGCACGTTGATCTTGCCTTTCAGACGCGGCGGGCGGAACGAATCCATCCAGTCGCTCGGGCGGCCGTAGAACGTCGTGATCTTGTGGCCGGTGCCGGTGTCCTTCGTCACCGCGCGCAGACCGCCTTCGGGCGATGCGGACGGATGAGCAGCGGCTTCGAACGCGTCGGCGTAGATCTTCGGCTCAGCGATTTCGAACACGGCAGCATCGACCTTGCTGATGTCGATCGACTTCCACTGGTCGCTGTGTGCCTTCACGCCAGCAGCGAGGCGCTTGCGATACGACAGGAGGTCTTCGCCGTTCAGCGCGCGCGGGGCTTGCTTGCCGAATGCCGAATAGACGCTGTCGGCCTTGGCTTGGGCATCAGCCATCGCGGCGTAGTCCGAATCGCTCAGGGGCTTCGGCGTGAGTTGCGCGGTTGCCACGAGCATCTTTTCGAGGTCGGAAACGCGCGCGAGCAGGGCGGACTTTTCGGCGTCGGCCTTGGCTTCTTCTTCCTTCGCTTCTGCCTTCAGCTTGGCGGCCTCGGCTTCCTTCTCCTTGGCGTCCTTCTCGTCGGCATCAGCCTTCTTGTCGCCGACCGGCTCGAGCTCGTCGCCGGGCATGCCGTCAGCCTTCTTCTCTTCGAACGAGTCCATGCGCTTGCAGATCGAATCGACTGCAGACATCAACTTGTCCCACTTTTCGGAATCGGCTTTTGCCTTCTCTTGCTCGGCGTCAGCTTTAGCCTTTTCCTCAGCGTCGGCCTTGGCACGCGCTTCGAGTTCTTGCTTCGCCTCGGCGTCCGCCTTGGCCTTACGCTCTTCTTCAGTCATCTCAGGTTCCTGAACGTGGTTGGTGGATACGCCGGTTGGCGGGCCGCCCTTGTCCCACACGCCCACCTCGCATACAGCGATGTGATCGAGCAGGATCGGTTTTCCCTCAATTAAGAGGGGTTGCCCACCGTCTAAAGTAACGGTGGAATTCTCTAAATCTGGATTTCGAAAGACGACGGAGGGCGATGTCGAGAGCTGTTCCTGCGACATCAATGTCGCGGTCGCTTCATCATAAATCCGCGCTACGGCCCAAACCTCATCGCCCTTGATGTATGGCAACAGAACAGTGCCGACGATCCGGTTGTTAAACTCCTGCGAATCGAGGGTCGCCTTTTCGGGATGGTCAACAATGACCGGCAGGCCATTACAGCGCGCCAGAAACTCATCATTGAGGTAATTCTCAGGCGGCCGATAGACGTACTCGTTATCCTTGGACCGGAACGATGTGCCCGTGCCAGTGATGCGGATATCGAACATCCACATGTTGCGCACGAACTGCGGCGAGGTGAAATCGCCCGCGGCGATCGCCTGCGCAACCTCCGTCTCCGTCATGTGCGCCTTGCGGATGCACTTGAACGCATCCGACTCGAGCACGAACCGGCAGCCAGGGTGGAGCGGTTCGGGCCATGACCCAATCGGCGCCCACGCCCATTCCGTGCTTTCATCGCTCAGCGCGACTTCGAACGGCCGGCACTCGTGATAGAACGTCGTGAACTCGACTCCGCCCTCGTCGGTCTTGGCGATCTCGACCAGCTTGTGCGGCTCGTATCCGGTCTCTTCGGCGGTCTCGCGGCGGGCGGCTTCTTCGGCGGTTTCGCCTTGCTCCTGCTTCCCTCCTGCGAAGGCCCACTCACCGGGGTGATCACCTCCAGCGCCGCGGCGCAGGAACAGGACGGCGCCGTTGGCCACAATCAGCGTGCCGGCGGCTTGCATGGGCTCCGAATCGGCCTTGCTCTTGCCTGCGACGTTATAGGCGATGGCGATGGCTTGCTTTTCTGGCTTGCCCGCCTCGCGCTCGGTCGCGATGTTCTTGCTGATCGCCTCTTGCGACGATCCTTTTCCAAGCGGCATGGTTTATCTCTTCATCGCAGCAATTTTCGCGCGGACTTCTTCAAGGGATTTTTTGCCGGCCACGGTAATCATGTCGTCGGGGAGGTCGCGCAGGTTATAGATCCAAGTCGCGAAGCACGAGCAATAAACTTCCTCGCCGACCTTCGTGATGTCGTCGTAATAGCCCGCGGGTCCTGGCTTGACCAAGCCTTTCTCCTTCGCCCAGCTCGAACGCAGCAGATATATTTTCTGGTCGCGCTCTTTGTGCTCGACGCGGTAGCCGTAACCTCTGCGCTTCCACTGTGAATTCCAGCGCATTGCAATTGCGCCGCCGTCGACAGCGATGATCTCGTTGAGCGACCCGACGAATTTATGACCCTGATCGATGGCAACGCGGCGCTCCTCAAACGGAAGCGACGTCATAGCCTTACGGATGTTTTCCTTGACGTCCTTCGTGTCGATCGCACGACTGCCGCCCGCCGGCACCGAAGACGCCCAGCCAGCAAAGCGCTGCGTCGTCTTCTCGATCATCTGCTGACGGTTCAGCTTGATCAGATTCCGCGACACCATCAGGCGCCGGTCGAGCTCGGTGCGCAGCTTCGGTTTCAGGCGATCGACGGTGAAGCGGCCGACACCTGGATGGGCCTTGAGAATCTGGCCGTCATCGATGAGCCGCTTATACGTGCCCGTCAGAACGCGGGTCAGCTCCTCGTTGAGCACGCTCTCAGGCGTCAGTGTTTCGACCGCGGCTCTGCGGATTTTGTCGACCCAGAACGTCAGGCGCTCGATGCTGTCGAAGCCGTTGGTCTCAAACTCCCGGATCGCCTCGGAGATCACCTGAAAGAATGTTTGCTTGGCCATCAGATGTTGTGCGGACGCGGTTCGCTCGGCTCAGGTTCTGGCGTCGGCGGCTCGTAGTTCGCCAAGTCGTCATAGTCGAGAACGAGCGGATTCGTGAACAGATGTTTCGATTCGTTCAGGTTGTTAGCCGCCCATTCGACCAGACGCGCCTTGTTGGCCGGATCCGCCTGCGGCATCAGCACTTCAAGCGCGCCGACGATCGCCTCAAACTTGACCTTCTCCACGTTCACCAGTTCGCTTTCTGGCTCAACGATGAGAGACGGCCATTCGGCGGAGAATGCATTCTTCCACTGGTAGAACGCCTGTTCGTAGCTGACGTTCTTGTATTCCGGAACCGTCGCTTGAATCGTCCCGAAAAACTCGGGCGTCCATGCCAGGCGCATCACGATCGGGTCAAAGAAGTCGTACAGCGGCTGCACGGACTTGCGCTCGTGCTCGATGTATCGAACCACTTCTTTTGCATCTTCGCTGCCTTCGCCAAATCCCTCGGCATACGATTCCGAGTTGAGCAGCTTGGCCGGCTGCGGCACTGCCGCGGCGATGTTCTCGAGGATGTTCTTTCGCGCCGTCGTGATCGCGCCGTCCGCGTTCAGCAGATTCAGCGTCTCGATCTCCTCTTCCGGCGTGATGTTGATGACGTTGTTGGTCTGCGCTTCCTTGACGACGTTACGCTTGACGCCCTGCAGAACAGCCATCGCACGGTCGGCAATGGAGCCCGCCGGCTTCATCTTGGCGACGATCACGCCGACCTTGCGGGCGATCATGTCGTCGGCCACCATCGTCTGCACGAACGACTTCAAAGGGTAGAGCGCACGCTGATAGACCGATCGGCCCGTGTAGCCAAACGCCGAGCTCGTGAACTCGATGTACAGCGGAGCCTCGTTGAAGAACACGCACGTACGCGACGGGTGATACTTTTGGCCCGATGCCGTCACGAGCACAGGCTTTTGAAAGTCCGGCGCGTTCGGGTCTTGGTTCAATACGAGCGAACCGGCCGTATTCAGCGGATCGAGCGCGTTGAAGTACAGATCAGCCTTCGCCAATTTCTCCGGCGGAATCGGCTTGTCCGTATCGACACCCTCGGCACCGTACACAATCGCCGACGCGCCGTAGATCTTCGCCAGCCTCCACGTGTTCGCAATGTACGTGTCCGCGTTGATCTCTCTCCACTTGCGCTCGAAGGCATCGCGCACGCGCTCCTCGGGGCTGTCTGGAATAGAAATCTTCCGCGCCTGGCTCATCGCGATCTGGATGGGCTGGTCGACGACCTTTCCGCCGAGCGGGTGAAACGCGTAGATCGTCTTACAGAGCGCGTAACTCGGCTCGTGGCCCGGAAAGATGCCATCCGCTACAAGCAGATCCATCAGGCTCGTAGAGAGCGACGAACCGTGGATTAGGATTTCTGCCATGGGGATGATGAGTTAAAAGCCGTCCGGACCGCCCAGACCAATGATGACGCCGTACATGAAACCGTCTGCCAAGTCGTCCGCGCGTTTGTGCGCGTCCTTATCGCCGATCCGGTAGCCAACCACTTGCGAGACAAGATGGTTCTTTGTTTGACCCTTGTATTCCACGACTTTGTCTAATGCATGCGCGGAAAACTTCACTTCGCCGCGGTACACGGAGCCAGAACAAGCTACCGCGCGCCCATCCTTGCCAATCGAAGTGATATCGCCATTGATAGGCTGCGCCGGCCAGCCAACGCGAGAGGAGTGCTGGTTTAGCGTTATCCCGCTGGATTTGTCCTCGATGAACGCGCCAAGCGATCCGGCACGGGCCTTGGTCAGCTTTGCGTAGTGCTCAAGCTGAGTGAAGACGTTCGGCAACCAGGTTACGAGCAGGTCTGAATTTATCTGGACGATGTCCCAATCCAGAATGATGAGCGGATGACCGACGTGCTTCGAAAGCGCGCAATACACGACAGCCGTGCCGTCGTTGCCGCTTCCGTCCTTCATCGCGCTATCGATGATGGCGAATACGCCATCGCAATGCTCAGGGTAGGGAACGCCCTTACCATCGACGGTTAGCTTGTCGTACTCAAAGAAAGCAACGCCAGACCAGTCAACAAACTTGGCCTCGAATTCCTGTTGCCAGACCAGCGGGTGATTATTAAGCCGCTCCTTCTCCAACTCATCAGGCGGGACATACGGATTGCTGCTCGTCGGGGCGTGGAACTGCGCGAAACCTAGCTTCTCGTCGTTACAGACGCGATAGAAGAAGTTTTCAGAGTCCACACCGTTCGGGGTAGAGAACACCCAAACGCTTCCGCGGCGAGTCAGGAGAGTCGGCTTGATCGACTTCTCCCAGATCTTCATCATCTGGCCGTTCTTCGTGAACGCCGCCTCATCGATCATCACCAGGTCGTATTCACGACCGCGGCCAGCCAGCTCGTTATCGTCTAGCTGCCAGAAGTCAACGATTCCGCCCGTCTTAGTGCGTATCGTTCCTTCGTTCTTGCTCGCGCGCCTCTTGATCGGCTGCAGAATGTCAAGCAACTCATCGTATGGCTCAAGAAGCTGCTTATGTTCTGGAGTGAAGAGGCCGACCTTTCGCCCCTTGGCGGCAGCGTCGCCGCCCATCGTGACCATCTGCTTGGTCTTGCCCCAGCGCCGACCACATCGAACAGCGTTAAGGCGCGTGCGATTCTTGTAGATGTCCACCTGACCGGCGTGCAATGTCGGCAGGTAGATATCAGGCATAGAAGAAGATTATTTCTTATAGACCCGCAAGGGGTCGGAGGAATCTGCTCCTACTCGGGCAATCCGCCATGAATTTTTACATCGCCGCTGTCTTCGCCAGAGTCTTTCGTCTCGCCGTACTTCTTTGGAAGCATCTTCGACAGCAACCATTTACGCGAATCAACTCGCAGACGTGATCGTTGAACGGCCTCGCCATTCACACGCCAACCAACCGTGTCGCCTTCCTTGCCAACGATTTCCATCCAGTCATTGCGCCCGTCGTCAGCGATCTCGAGAATCTCATCAGCGATCGCTTCCGCCTGCATCTCGCGTGCGCGTGCGTACTGGTCGCGGAAGACAGCGCGTTTTTCATCCGCGAGCCACCGCAGAACCGTTGCCTTATTAGGCATTCCCGGTTCTTCGCATATCTGGCGGAGCGATTTACCTTCGACCAGCATTTCGCATATCTTGGTCGCGATAGCTGTGGTGTACGTCGATTTAGCCATACCCGCCTAGGGGCACAGGCCCTTACTGATTAGTTGCCGATACACTGAAACGCGATAACGTCCGCGCCCGTGCCGGAGTTAAACGTGACGGACGATGCAGACGCGTTCGTGGCGCGCACGGCACTATTTGTAGATGTATTCGTCGCCGTGCATACGTAAGAAGTCGTGTTACTAAACACGGCGTTGCCGGTGAAGGTGGCCGTTCCAGTTCCTGCGGCGAGCGTCACAGTACCAGTCACCACGTGCGGAGTCGTGACAGCTACGCCAGCGGGCGAGTAGACATTCAGCGTCCCGCTTCCGGCTATCAGCGCACCCGATACGGCCATATTGCCGGTGTGGGTCCAGCTTCCGGCTCCGCTGTTTGACGTGATGCCCGTGATACCAGAGCCCTGGCCGCCAGTCACCGAGAACGGGACGAGCACAGCACTATGCGCGTCATTTGCAAAACGTAACGCTGCGGCGCCATTGAAAAATATCCACTCCGCGGTCCTGTCATTAGCTGCGCGCGTCGAATCGAACATCTGCACATCGGCGATGTTCGGTGTCGCATTTAGCGCAACCCCTGAGTTTGTGGGGCTAGCCGGTTGAGTGTTAGACGTCGAGCTAACGTTGCCCTGGACATTCACGTTACCGGTCGTACTCACGGTTCCTGAGAATGCCGCCGTGCCGCCAGTGATCTTGACGTTGGCTGGGTTGTAGGGCGGCGGCGACAGCTGCGCGAGCGCGAGCGACGGCAGCAGCGCCAGCAGAAGTAGGATCTTGCGCATTCAATACCCCACTGCGGCGAAAGTCGTACCGGCAGCCGAACCGATGCCATTCAGCGCATTGGTCGGCCCGAACGGCAGCGTCAGAGCCGCGCCAGGAAGTATTGCGATATCCGTCGCCGTTGCCGGTGCCGTGAACGACACGAACAGCGTGTTCGCCGGGCTCGTGTTCTGGACCGTAACCCAGCCCGCGAATGCGCCCGCGGCGATGATGGCCGCCGACGTCGTGCCGACAGTACCCTTCGCGCTTACGCCAGCTTTGGCAGGCCCGGCCAAGCCTCCGCCGCCACCAGAACCGGACGTGATGTAAACGGGAATTGCGCCGTTCGGGTTTGACTGCGAGTTCGGGAATGCCATCGCTCAATCTCAGAATTGGTGCCGATCGCTCGGCAGCCAGTCGCGTTGCACGACGGGCGGGGTGACAAGGCCAGATAGGCCTCGGCGGGAAACGGTTAGCAGATGAGCACGCCTTTGGCGTCCGCCTGCGCGAAGCCTGACGTGCACGTCACGGTGTAGGGCGTCTGGGCCCAATCGATCGGCGTTGCCACCCTCCAGTCACGGAAGAGTTTTTCCGCGTCCGTGCCGGCCGGCGCCTTGATTTCCTGCTTTATACCAACTGGCGGCGTCACCTTCTTCAACGTTAGCGCAAGGTGCTCTTGGATTGCCTTCCACTGCGCAGGATTCGGAGTCTGACCTTGCGTCAGCTCGACGAACCCGTTTAACCAGTATGCGAAGTTTTCGGGAGTCATCATGCCGCCATTAATTCGGTTTTCTGTCGCTCGTAGAACCGGCCGCCGATCATCGCGAAGTCGCGGAGCTCGACGTACTCAAATTGCGTGTGTTTCTTCTGCGTGTCGACGTGGCAGAGCATGAAGCCCAGCGCCCACTTCTCGCCGGCACAGTAAGTCGCCGCGCGGGCATGACCGCACCCGAGCTGGTGCCATTCGCTCGACCCGAACTGCGGCGAGTAGAACGGCCACACAATATGCTTGTGATGATGCCCATTGAAACCCGGCACGCCCATATTCCTACCTTCGGGAAAATGGTGCGCCATCAGGCAGTCGTACATCACCAGATAGTTCTTCGCCAACTCCTGCTTCATGTCTCGCTCACTGAACGCGGCAAGATCCATCCGGGCGATATAGTTCACCTGGTAGGCGTCAAGGCCCATCAGCTTCGGCACCGTGAAGCCGTGCAGGTCGGAAAGGACGACTTTAAGCGCGGGCGTCGCTTCGCCGAGGTGGCGGATCAGGCGCGCTTCGTGGTTTCCCTCGACATAGATGATCTCTGTTTCCGGGCACGACACACGGATGTCGTTTAGGAAGGCATGCAGCCACTTGATTCGGCCGATCACATCCCACTCGCGCGGGTCGACGCCGTACTTGCCAAATTCAGGCAGATCCAGTGCGTCGCCGTTAATGACGACCTTTTCCGGCTGTACGCGCTTCGCCGTATCGATGAAACAGCGACGCCAGAACGGATCGCATTCGATGTCGTGAATGTCCGACGCAACCAGGACCGTCTGAAACCGCTTCGAGCTGGGGCGCAGATAAGCGTCTTCCCAGCCCGACTTTTCCACATTCATGCGGCGCTGCACGTCCTTGCTGGCGTGCTTGGCAATCGCGCGCTCGAGACCGTGAGCGTGGCGCGACAGAACGATACCGGCCTGACGCTTGAACTCGTGGAACGTTCCGAAATGCCTATTCCATGTGGACTCGGAGATTTCCGAATGCACGCGGAAGTAGTTCCGGGAGATAACCTTGTCTTCGTCGATCTTAGCGATTCGCTGAAGCTCGGCGATGCAGTCATCAGCGGTCCAGTCATCGCGATACTTGCGCTGATTCTCAGAGAGCGGAACAGCACCGCGGAGACGACCTCGCAGCGTGCTTTCCGGAATCCCGAGTGCTGCGGCGGCGCCGCGAAGGCTTCCGTGGTCCTTCACGGCTTTCAACAAGTCGTTTGTGTCCACAGATTTCCCTCAAGAATTCAATTTCGGCTGAAATTGTGCGCACCAGTGATCGGCGGCCACCTCTGGCAGCCTGCTGACTGGCTTCTGCTCGACAATGTCGTAGATCACGGTTGGCGGCATGAGGCGGCACAACCAAGCCGTGTCGTCTTTGCTTTCAAGGAACCGGCTACACCTACATGACTTACAAGTCTCAGTAGGCTCTTCCACGATGACAACGGTCTTCTTCCTTGCCGTCGTTGCTCCAATAAAAACGCCCGCTCGTGGCGGGCTAAACCTGCAAGGAGGTGATGCAGGTAGGGGATTGGTGAGAGCGGCGGGAATTCGCTCAATGGCAGTCTTACGCCGGGCTGTCGTAGTCCCGGCCGCCCGCTGTCGGCTTTGACATGCCTAGCTCTCAAGGAGGAGCCCCGCGCTTGACGTATGCCCCTCCATAGCTCGTGGCTTAGAGGAACGGTTCTCGCGGGGCGCCTCATTGAGAGGCCTCGTTTTGAGGCGTCTGCATTACTTAATCAGTCGTCGCTCAGGTCGACCAGGAAGTCCGCCCACGCAGTGAGCGCACGGCACATCCCAAGGTGCCACGCCGCGGCGAGCAACGGGCCGGCGGCCAATGCCTCTAGGATCTCGTCCATTACTTCACCAGTTTACGCAGTTCGTCGAGCTTGGCGATTAGCGACGCCTTCAGCGCAGCGTCAAGGTTCCTGACGCGCTGGATGTCTTGCTCGATCGAGTCGATCAGATTTTCGGTTTCAGTGTTCATCAAGCCGCTCGAAAAGTTGCTCCACCGCCTTTCGTGCTTCGCTCCACTCAGGCCGAACGGTTAGCGTACGTCTAGCCTTGCGCTTTTCGTTGGCCTCTTGCGCTTGCTTTTGCTCAAGCACGTGCTCGGGGTTCCCGTACATTCCGGATTCGAGGGGGACAGGGAAGCGCATGGCTTGAACGCAAAAAAGCCACCGGGTTAGGGTGGCTTCGGGAATTTTGGCGCGAGCGAGACCGCTGCGGGAGAAAAATGGGAGCCCTTAGGCTCTACCGCCCCAAACATCCTTAATGCGAGACGGTACGGGCACAGTATATACCACGTGTTGTGGTTTGAAACAAGTTTTTAACTAGATGTTGTTTTATGCCGCCCAATCCAGTTTCCCCGGTATCGGCGGAATCGTCTCCAGCGTCGACAAGTCGATCAACGTGAAATACCCGTCACGGAACCAGCCGCCCGTGTCGATGTAGTGCACGTTGCCCAGAACGGCGGGATTCTTCAACGGCGTATGGCCGACGATCAGCGCCCGAATGCCGGCAACGCCGCTGCGGTCTTCATCCTGAATGCGTTCACGCGACCACAGAGCCGCCTCAAAGATGGCTTTGCGCATCTTATTCGACAGGTTCGAGTCGTCGATAGAAACCGTAAAGTCTCGCCAGGTCGGAAAGGGGCAGTCAGCGTGCACGATGCCAACTAGGCCCGCTTCTGTCTCAACTTCCATTGCGATGGGCAGTGCGTCGAACGCGCCGGAGAACGCAAGTTGCAGATAGCGCGGATTCGAAACGTTCCAGCCGCCGCCATTTGCCGCATAGTGCGCGCTGTCCATGTTGCCGCTAGGCCAGCGAATAGCCATGTCTTCGTGGTTCCCTCTGACGGCGTGAAACCACGGCAGGTCAATCCACTCTAGCGCGTTATCGGATTCCGGGCCACGGTCAACCAGATCACCCACGCTGAACAGTCGATCGACGTCGCGATTAAAGCCGATCTGTGCCAGTCGATTCTGAAGCGCGGTGAAATGTCCGTGGATGTCGCCAACAGCGAAGTCTCGGCCTACGGTGTTGCGTTCGAAGCGTTTAACGAAGCTCACGCCGCCTCCCTAAGCAAGTGGCGCACCTTCCCGCCCGTCGCCGCGACAGATCCCATCAGGCAAGTCATGACCTGATCGAACTTTTTTAGATGCTTAGCCTTGAAGCTATCTATCGGGAGGCCGGCGGCAAGCGCGCGCTCGGTATCCGAGTAGCGCTTTAGCCCCGATCCCTCACACTTCTTGCAGCCGTCCGAATGCCCAGACTTCATGACGATCCCCGTACCGTTGCATTTCTCGCACGTGTCGGCCACGAATTCAAGAAGACATGCCGTCGCGAGTTTCCGCGCGTAGGTCATTTCTATGCCGAGGCTACGCGTCGCTTTGTGCGTCAACAGGTGCAATGCACGCTTGCCAGCCGCGCCGTCTGAGCCGTACTTGAATCGGAAGAGTGCGGCGCCCAACTGATCCGACATGCCGAGCGCGGTGATGCGGTCGATGGATTTAACCTCGCGCTCGTTCCACGCGAGATTCGAGCTGCGAACGTCACTTGCGATCTGGTCTTTGAACATCACGAACCCCGCGACACAAAATGTAGTTGGTTACTGCCTTTGGAATCAACCTATTGTACAACGAATTAAGTTGTACTACGGATGCTGTTGTGCTATTTGTGCGACTGACATTTCAACTAGGGCGCGCAGCCTCCGAAGCTCTGCGCAGAGTTCGAGGATTGTGGCGGGATTGGCTGCACGAAAATAAGCTTCGGCGGCTCCATGTGCATTACCGATACCGTAGAACTGCAGACCGATCGCTTCGCCATCGTAGTTGCAGAAATCGGCCTCTATTTCCACGCTCCCCTCGCCGCCGCACGCTGGGCATTCGATACACCTTCCATCTTCGTGACGCTCGATGATTTCGGCGCCGTCGATGTTCTGCGGCGTGGCCGCCTTTGCAAATTCTTCCAACTTGTCGATGTCAATCATGCAACCTCCAATTCTTGTTGTTCGATCAATCCCATCTTTCTCGCACGCCTCGGCTTCCAGCGCTCCAGTGCGTCGTCAAACACGGCGCATTTCTCTTCCCACGGTGCAGGCCCGAAGTCGAGCCAGTAATGACACTTGGCGCAGCCGGGAACGGTGAATTCGTGATCCGCCTTGCGGGCGCCTGCTTTGCCATGCTTGGCCTGGTTCGAATGGCAATCGACGACAGTCGGGTCAGCCCAATCCGTCCACGGGCACATGACGTTGAGGTAGCAGGGCTCTTCGCGGCAAGCCGCCAGGTATTTCGATCCTTCCGCGACCGTGGGCTTCTTGATGCGCCGCTTTATCCCGCCGCTGCGCAGATCCTCGCGCCAGTCCGTTGATTTGACCGGTGAGCTTTTCCAGGAGCCGCGCGTCATCGGCGTCTTACGTTGGAGTGGGGATCGCTTCATGCAACGCTCCGCGCGCATGTTCGGGGCCTCTCGAATATTCGGTCTATGGGCCAACCGCGTCTAAGCCGTTGCAGAACCGTTCCATTCCGGAGACCAAATAGTCTTTCCCATTGCGTCGCTGTCAGCGTCTTACCTTGATACTCGATGAATCTGTTGTTGCGCTTGTTGTTTTGTTGAACCTCCATCGACGCCCATGCGCAATTTCCTTTCTCGTAATCTCCATTCACCTCCTTTCGCTCAATAGAGAACCCGTCCGGGCATTCACCCATGTCTTCTAGGAAATTTTCGAAGGAATACCATCTTTCGCAAACCTTGATTCCCCTTCCGCCATAGGCTGGGTAGGAGTCCGCCCCCGGATTCAGGCAACGCATTTTCATGTTGTTCCAAGAATGGTAAGTCCGCGTCCGGTGCATGCCATGTTTTGTGGAAGCCTTGGATCCGGCCGCTTGGATTAGCGAATTACCAATCTGTCCCCGCGCCTTAAGGCCCTCGATCGACGTCTCCTTGCGAAGACACCCGCAACTACGCGTGTTGCCACTTTTGATATTCCGGCCCGTGGTAGAGAATCGAGTCCCGCAATCACAGATGCATATCCATTTGATGCGCCCCTCCTTGTTCCTTGTAGGGTCGATAGATTCAACTGTGAAGCGGCCATATTTCTGCCCGGAAAGGTCATTCAGTTTCACAACGCCTCCCGAATCTTTGCGCCCTGCGAGATTCCCTGCGGTGCACGCTCTGTCGTAGTCGATTTCCCTTCGATCGCATGGCTTTTCATGCAGCACCTCGACGCTGACAATACTTCTGCCAAGGCCCGCGCACCACGCGATGAAACGTGGCGGCGGCTTCTTCGTTATGGTCGAGCTCGGCGCGGCTCGCTACACCGCATTGCTCGCGAATCCATTGAGCGGCTTCGTTCGCTGCCTGGCAAGCATGAAAGGAAACGCCGTATTCGTTCTCAAGGAAGCGCCAAAACTCGGGATCCATACAGAGGCGGCCGGCGAGAACGGCTAGGGCGCCGCCCTTTGGCTTCTCCGGCTCCGGCTCGCGTTGGACTGGTGTTTCATCGTCACCAATTTCGACGAGCGCCGCCATGAAGCGGTGGCCGGCGGTGTTGCCTTTGCGAACCGTCAGGGAGCGAAACGCGTCGAGCTCGGTCGCATCCGGCAGCCAGAACGTGACTTTGCAGCCGCCGTTATGCGTCTCGGACCATCCTGCGAGCTGCAGCTCGCCTTGGAATGCAGTCTGGATGTCGCTCACATGTCCTCCCACACCAAAGCCTTGCGTTGATGCCCTGTGCCGCGGCCGTCCAAGATGTCACGCAGCGCACAGAAATCGCGATAGCTGAGGCCTTCTAGCCCGTCCGTCTGCACGAAGTTGCTGCGCTGAGATTCCAGCATGTCGCTGTTGTCATCGACGATCGCGTAATGCTCGACTTCCGGATGCTGGTCGAGCCACGCCTTGATTTCGGCTCCGCGCACGTCGGCGAGGTTGGGCGTCTTATCGATAATCGGCAGATCAAGACTGTTTGCGCATTCGTGAGCGCTGAACAAAACTCGCCATGCCGAAGAGAGGACGATTGAACAATCTGTTTCGATACAGACTTGGCGGATCAGAGCGACCGCAACCGGGTCGAACTTCTTCATGCCGGACTCGCTAAAGTCGTGCGGGAATCCGCCGCCGCGAGGCTTGCCGCCAAACTCAGTCGGGCCACCGTGAATAGTCACGGTTCGATGGCTGTTCAGCACGCCGTCGATGTCGAGGAATAGGATCTTGGTCGGCGCAGTCACGAGACCCTCCCGACCACCGCAGCGGCGCCGACCAGCGCCATAATCGACCAGTAGCGCCAGTCGCCGAGGCCGATCCGGCGCGTTGAGAGAATGCCGCCGATGGCGAATCCGATGGCGAATAGATACGGTGCGATGGTCATTGCGTCACCTCGCGCGCCACAAACTCAGCCGTACCGACAGCGAGCAGGGAATCGACGACGCTTTCGAGCTCATAGAGCAGCTTCATTGCCGCGTCCGTCTTAAACCCCTTGGCCGATGCTTCCTCGATCTTCGTGTGCAACTGACCCAGCTTGACTACCAATTCAGCGCTGCTCTTCATTTTTCGCCTCGATTCCACGCCAAGTGATGTTTTGATTTTCCAGCGTCCATCCGCTCTCTTTGTCGCGCCACATCCGCCCATCCCACCAGACAAACCAGTCGTACATCCAACCGGCGTCGAAAATCTGACTTTCATAGATGCCGACGCGAACGGGCTTACTCTCTGGCGGGAACCAATCAGTCTTTTTCACTTTCCGGCTCCACGTCATCCAACCTAAGCTCCTCCGCGTTCTCCGCCATGCGTTCGAGTGCTCGTTCAGCAAGGGCGCGGCGTTGCGCTTCCTGCAGGATTCGGCAGAAGCGATCTGGCGAGCAAAAGATCCCCGCCGATTGCATGATGTCCACCATCTCGCGGTGGCTCATACCGATGACAAGCTGAGTCGTTTCGGTTTGCGATTTCATGCCGCGAGTTCCTTGTCAGTGATGCTCATCGACTGTTGATAGATGCGACCGCGCCGGCCCTCGGGAATCGCCACGAGGCCGGCGGCAACGGCGAAGGGGTTCTGTTTCCCTCGTAGCGGATGATGGGCGTCCGGTTTGCAACCAAGCATCCACAGGGCAGCCGGCTTTCGCGTAGTGATGAGCCAGTCGGCCACGTAGACGAGCCTTCCTCGTCGATCATTGAGGACTTTGTAAACGACCGAGCCATGCAGGCCGGATAGTTCGGCTATCCGATCAGCTTTCAGTGGGCAGCCGGCATCGGTCATGATTTGTTCGACTTGATCCCAGTTGGTGTGGGGCCTAGGCGGCTTGTACCAGTGGGGGCGATTGAGTTCCAAGTGGAGCGCATGCCTGCTAATTGCGTCCCTTGACCTTCCGGGAATGTAGGACGCGATCAATTTCGGATCGACTCCGGCGGCCCACATTGTTCGAAGCGTCGCTTCTTCGGAAACTAGCCATGGTTTTGTGTACATCAAGCGGCCTCCTGATAGACATCACCGTTGTCAATGCGACGCTCGACTTCGCGAATCGCTCGACGAACAGCCGACCGCTCCGCTACTCGCATCTGCTCTTCGTGCAGTTCCAGACCGAAGCGAATCGTCTGGATGGCGCCGCCGTCGAATCCCCATTTGCCGGTTCGGTTAAATCGCTCCTTCGCGCGGACCAGGCCCTCAAGCGCCGCCTTCAGGTCGGGCTCGTATGCCTTCCCGAAGTCGTCTTCGCAAAGGACGAGGGCGATATTCAGCGCTTGAGCCAACGTGTGCCATGCGCTTTCGTCACCCCCGTGGATCATCAGGTCGAACGCGACGCGAAAGGCGATGCCTAGGTCGCGCTGCTTGTCGTCATCCAACGGCCGGACATCCATGCGAGTCTCTTGAGCCTTGACCATGCGCTCGAGCCAGCGAGCCGGCTGGTACTTCTTGCGGGGCTTTTGGGAGCGGGCCATCAGGCGGCCTCCAGTTCACGTTGATGCGTCGCATAGACGGCAACCGCAAGCGCGGACCAAGCGTGCGACGACACGCCGAAAAGCGGACCGGGTTGCTTCTTGGTACCAACCTGCGGCGTCTTCCCTCCGCCAGTGCGCGGAAACATGTCGATCAGGGCTTGACGAATATTTCCGTCCTTTGCCTTCGGCGATCCGCACAGATGCAACTTCACGTCCTTGCGGTACACGAGGCGGACAGATTCCGGCGATTGATGTGCCTCGACAAATCGCCCGATCCAAAGCACAGTCTCGAAGACTTCCCGACCGACAGGCATTCCGTAGCTGGAAACCATTTCGATCGCCATTGGGCCGCCAAGCCATCCATAAACGAGGCTCAAGATGACGTCGTTCTCGTCAATGCCGGAGTCGGACACCTTTCCATCCTGAAAAATGCACCAGCCGGATTTCTCTGTTCCCGGATCGATCGCGAGAATCGTCTTGTTTTGAGGAGTACTATCCGCCACGCCCGTACCTCGTTCCATTTCCATCGCTCCCTTACCTACGATTCCACAATTCGGTTAGCCCAGCCTCGATCTGCTTTGCCGCCGCATCGCCGAACGCTTCTCGGATCTGCTTGATGTAGGCCCGTCGCTCAGGCAAAGGCCACTCTGCAATTTCGGCAACGACCTCGGCCGCTTGCTCCGGTGTCATGCTGCCTTGCGGGCGCCGCGGTGGGATTCCCAGTCGAACGCCACCCAGATCCCGCCTTCGCGGAGACGGTCGAAACTGCGCTCTCCAAGGAATTCCTTCATGCCGGTCTTGCCGAGGTTCGTCAGCAGGATCGTCGGCATCAAATCGCGATACCGGCGGTTCAGAACGTCAAACAGGATGACTTGCTCGCCTTCCGTGCCGTACTGAACGCCGATCTCGTCGATCACCAGTAGGCTTACGGCCGAAAGTTCGTTGAGAACGGCGCTTTCCGTCATCTCGGAATCACGGCGCCATGTGTCGCGAACCATGCGGATCAGATCGAGCGCGTTGACGTAGAGCGCCGTCGACGACTTCATGACGGCCATTGCCGCGGCGAGCGCCAGGTGGCTTTTGCCTGTTCCCGGCTTGCCGGAAAAGATCACCGTCGTTCCGCGCTCGGCATGATCAGCGAACTGGTCGACGAATTCGGCTGCAATCTGCAGCGCGGTTTTCTTTGCATCCGTATCCGCGACGAAGTTATCGAAGGTCCGGTCGCGAAACCTCAGCGGGATTCCTGACGTGCTCAGACGCTGCTCGAGGCGGCGCTGGCGCTGAGCCTCTTCTTCAGCGATACGCCGCTTCTCCTCGGTCTCACGCCGCTCCGCATTGCAGGCAACGCAACCGGACCAGATCGTGCGCCGCGATCCGAACGGCAACGTCACGCCCGACTCTTCGTACGATCCATGCCGGTCGCATTCGCTCGTACGGGACACCTTCGCCTCAGAAACTTCCATCATCGTTCACCCCATCTCGATAATCGATCTTGTCAAAGCCGCTGTGGCGACTCTGCTTCCCTTTGCCCTTGCCAGCAGGAATGCGGGCGTTGATTGCAGCCGCGATCCAGGCGACAGGCTCAATCGGCGTTTCGCGCATGCAGTCCTGCACCACTGCCCACGCGCCATCGTCGCCAAGTTGCTTCACAGCACCGCCCAACATTGAGCGAATGTTCGATTCTTTGACGTTTGTGCCCGCATGGCTGACCAGCCAAGGCACGCCAATCCTGAAAATCGATTCCTGCGAACTCATCCCGCTCGGCGCTTCGGCGCCCGTACCGGTAGGTACGGTAGTTTTTAAAGACTCTCTCTGTCCCTCTCCCTCTCCCTCTCTCTTGGATGGCGTTTCCCCAACTTGTCCGGAGTCTGTCCCGGAGTTGTCCCTAGGGACAGGCAGTCGCTGTCCCGAGGGACAACCTTGGGACATCCACTCGTCGAAAGTAGGACGGGGGATCTTTGTCCCGTGCCGGTCGTTGTGTTTCTTGATGCGAGCGCATTCTGTTTTCCATCGTTGATCGAGCTTGGAATTCCACGCATCAAGAGCCTTCTCAGCGACAACAGGATGGTAGAGACGACCATCGGTGCACTTCACCCATCCGTGAAGGACATCGGCTCTCAGCTTCGTCCATTTGTGCGGGTCACACATGGCGAGGTCAGCCAGCACGTCATCGTCATCTTCGAGCGACGCAGCAGGCTTGTCGTGCCAGGACGCCGTCCAAAGGTTGATCATGTAAAAGGCGAGCGCCGGCGTGCGCTTTGCCACAAGCCATGCCTTCGAGCGGCGTAAGCGTGCTACTTCGAGCGGCATGAAGGGGAAATCCTTCAAGTCGCAGTCAGCTGGCGTCAGCGGTTCCGGCAGGTCGTTCAATTACAGCCTCTCAATAAGGAGACTGCCAACCCACGTGAGCAGAGCGCACATGCAGATGAGGGAGCAAAGGAAGATCAGCGCGCGGGTCATGCTGCTCTCCGCGGAACCGGCCGCATCATGGCCGTTTGATTCTGGATGCGCTCAAGGGCAGCCGATGCCTTGGTGAGCACGTCGGCAGCCGCCTGGATCGTCTCCGTGAGTTTCACCACGTCATCCTCGGGCGCCTTGCGATCCGGCCGGGCATGCATGGTCTCGTCGCATACGTAATAGAGCGGGTCGTAGCAGTTGCAGAAGCGCATGAGTTCGAGGACTTGGCTAAACCGGAAGTTCTCGTCGCCCTTCGGGTTCAGACACGCCTTCAACTTCGCGTAGGCGCTTTCGGGCTTCATGTCGGGCCACAGGTGCCCGGCGATCTCTTTGACCGACTTGCCGCTGCTGCTAACCATCAGCTGGAGGGCTTCAAACTCGTCTTCGTAGAACAATTTGGTTTGCATCCAGAAGCGCTGTTTAGCGCCCTCGTATGTTTTGGTTGAATCGGTCTGGCTCTTTTGGCCAGGTGCCGGCTAGCGCCCTTAAACCATTGATAGATAACGGCTCATCACTTCTTCCCTTAGCGTCCCGCCAAATTAGGGTCGGTTAGGGTTTCTGCTAACGACCAAAAAAAGGGAGGATGCGACCTCCGATAAAACGAAAACCAAAAACCGTTATGGACAACAACCTTCTAAACCCGGAGCTTCGCCTCCTTGCGCTTCCGATTCGTGCCTCCCGCAGGAGGCTGCACGTCGTCGGAAGCTTTCAATCGGTCTACAATGTCGGCACCGCTTTCAGCGATGGATCGAGCCGAGTCCCTGATGTAGGCCCAATCAACGTCGGGCCGAAGGTCCTCGACGCGGACAGCTCGTTTCGACGCCTTCTCGATTTCGATAGCCATCGACTCATTGCAGCGGCGCTGCTTGTAGGCGATCTGCCAGAGGTAGGCGACCGATGTGTCGACCAGATCGGCGAGCGACTGGCGCTCGTCCTTGGTCAGTTTCTTGAGGTAGGCGTGAAAGATATCCATGGCGTATACGATAGCATTTGCTTTCGCACAAAGCAAGCAGATGCTCGTCAAAAGATAGCTTTTGCGAACACAGCAAATGCTAGTTTTCGGGTGTAATGCGCAAATGGATATCGATGCTTATCGCCGGAAGAGGCTAAAAGAGCTCGTCGACAAAGAGGCGGGAGGAAATGTTGCGGCGTTCGCACGCATGCACAATCAAGATCCAGTACGGTTGCGGCAGATCCTCAACGCGAACTATCGGAGCGGAAAGGGCTTCCGAGAAGGCGTAGCGCGCAGGCTGGAGGCTGATCTGAAGCTGGCCCCGCTGTACTTCGACCTCGGCCTTGAGGAAGAATTACTTGGTAAGCATATTTCAGCACCCACTGAATTACCGAATATAGAGCAAAAGTCCGGCTTTATCACGACTTCGCCCGGTGACCATCGGCCTAGCATCAATGTCTCGCCAGAAACAGAAGCAAACGTTAGCGAGCCATTGAGCCTCAGGGCGGGGAGGGATATCGCTGTGGTCGGGGAAGTGCAGGGAGGGCCGGACGGTTTCATAAGCATCGACGACTATCCGCCGGGCCAGGGTCACGGGTGGCTCCACATTTATTCGCCCGATCCGACCGCATATGGATTAAGGGTCCGTGGGGATAGCATGCGCCCTAGAATCAAGAGCGGTGAATATATAGTTGTCGAGCCGGGCCTCGAAGCGCTGCCAGGCGACGACGTCGTGGTGAAGTTCACAGACGGGAGCGCCGTCGTCAAGGAGCTGCTATGGGTCCGAGACGATGAAATCTGTCTTGGGTCCATCAACAATGGCGTCCCGCCAATGACCCGACCGCTGAACATTGTGCTCAGCATTCATCGAGTCGGCGCGATCGTGCCGCGCGGATCTGGGATGTACCGAAGCGTCTAGATGTTAGGTCGCCCTGCGCCGTCCATTCTCGCCCCTGTGCCGTCCCCGAGTGGAGTTAAAAGCTTCCACGGAAACCTCGCGAACTGTTTCATGTCGATTTCGAACTGCACTCGATGGCGAACCATTTAGATCTTCCTCGAAAGGAGGCCGATGAACTTCTGGCTGTCCAGAAGTCAGCCCCAGAGGCAGCATGGATCGCCTTGTCAAGCGGCCGGATCGAGTCTTGGGCACTCGTCACCGGCGTCATCACGCCGGGAGGGTTGTATAAAAAGGCTCTGACGGTGGAACTAATATGCAAACGGAGCGTCAGGCCACTCAGGGAAAGCTTCAAATTTTCTCTCTTCCGGTTAGAGTTCGGGGCTCCGAAGCGGGCGTACCAGCTTGATACAAGCAACGTTCCGCTTTGCGATCCGGAAGACCATGACTGGCCACACGAACATATCGGAACGGATCGGATTTGCTTTGGATCCTCAGCGTTCCCGCAAACATTCGAAGAAGCACTTGAGCATTTTTGCAATGCGGTTAACATTCAGTTTGACGAGGTGATCGAGTCGCCTCTGGAATTCAAACTTCGGTAGACAATGAACTGCGCCCAACTTTTCACGACGATCGGGTTCAAGTGCCGCCCCCTGCAGCAGCCAGGCGGCGACGTCGTGCATTGCATCTCGACGCCTTTTGAGTACTTCGACGGGGATGGGATACACGTGTTCGCGGAAGAGGCGGGGAAGACGATCCGTTTTTTCGACGGCGGCGATACGATGTTCCACATCGCCGGCTCAGGAATTAAGTTCCGCGACAATCGCTCGCTGTCCCCGTTGCGTCGTCTAGCAAGGGAAGCGGGCGCGGAACTGTCGGACGATGGTGAGATTTCCGCGGTTGCAATGGCGTCCAACGCTCAAGACGCATTTCGCAACGTCGTAACCGCTATTCTGGAGATCGCGGGATGGGAAGCCGAAAATGCCGGCATGACGACGGACGCAACAACGCTGGCAAACGAAGTCGAGTTCTACCTCAGACAATGGAAGCCAAAGTTGGATCTGCTGCGCGATCAGCCCATGACAGGCATCTCCGGCCGTTCGCACGACTTCCACTTCTTGCTGGACGGTGAGTTGATAGACGTAGTGTCGTCAAAACCGCAGTCGACGGCTGCAGAGGTCAGAAAGCTTGCCGATGTGAGAGGGATTCCGTCCAACGCGGCTGCGGATATAAGGGTCATCATTGACGATCGAGAGGATTCGAAGCGCGCCCAGCAGGAGGCACTCATTCTGAGCCGTTTCGCCGATGTCTGGATGCTATCGAGTCTTCAGGGCCAAGTAGCGCCGCCGTCTTCCATCATGAGCTGAGCCGAGACCCCGCGTGACGCCGCCCCGCCCCGAGCGGGGTTTTCTATTTCTGGCGCTGCGCAAATCCTTCGCGCCATAGCGTGGCACCAACAGACGTCAACATCGTCAAGTCGTCGCCCTCGAACTCCTCCCACCTCTCTGCGAGCCAGCCGGCAAAACCAGCGCATGCCTCATCCAACGGAACGTCCGCGCGGCCCTCAGTATTAAGGCGCTCGAAGATAGTCAGCACATCAGCTGGCGACATGGTCGTCTCCTGTTCACCGACTCAGTCTAGGTGATGCACGACGTTTGCGTTGCCACAACACAGCGATAAAAAAATTTCGCATATGAGCGATAGCTTTTGCTTGCGTTATACGCGAGCGTTTGCTATCGTTCATTTACACCGAAACACCGCGCCAAACGGCGCAACCCGCAAGGGACGCAGCACCCGCCCCGGCAGAGCTGGACCGCGGTTTGATCTTTAACCCTGATAGAAGAGATACCCGCAAGGGAGCGCTCAACGCCCTACCGCTGAAAAGATCGGGGCCTATCTCTCAAGTGCCTGGCTCCCAGATGGCGCTATAGAACACTTGAGGGATTGAGTAGGAAACCACGCGGCAGCTGGAGCCGGCTAGGCCGGGAGTAGCTAGCGCCGCGCGTGTAGCAGTTTTTCGTGAATGGCGCTGTGCGGGGCTCGTCGGGCCCTTGCGACGTGCGCTGGCAGGTGGAAACCCTTTGAGGTGAACCCGTAGCAGACCGGAAACACAGGCCGGCCCATAGCGCCATTCACGAAACGCTGCAACCAAACGATATCAACCGCGTCGCCTTGTCCGACGCCCTTCGCACTACTAAGAGGCCAACGTGGTCATTCTAGCTTTGATCGGCTGCGTAGCCGAGGCGGTAATCGGGCTCATCATCATGATCCGTTTGAGGGGGGTAAGAATGGCGTTCTATCAGGACTTCGGCGCGCGTACCTGTGCGCGCGTATCGACTTATATCCTGCGCTTCGCGGCGCATTACGACGAATACCGCAATTCGCGTCTTGTGCGAAGCGTGGATATCAGTCGTGACGTGGTTTGGTGCTGAGGAGGAAATATGGGCTTTGAGAAGAATGCTCTGGATTACTGGGTCGAGATCACGCAGGGATGGCTGACCGAACAGCAGCGAAAGCAGAACGAGGTCGACGAGACCGCGTATGAGCGCTTCCTGGCGAAGCTGTTTGAACCGATCGAGGGCCTGAAATGAACTTGAACATGACCTATTTCTACGCCGGCCTTGGCGCTTGGATCACGCTGGTATTGATGGCCGTGGCGTTCATCCAAGGCGCCGCCCGGCGGTAGAGCGGTTTTAACAACGAGGAAAACATGAGCGAATTTCTTATCAACGGCGTCGAAGAGCGGGTCAAGGACGTTATCAGCGACCAGTTAGGCATCAATCTGTCGGACCTCAAGGGCGATATGCACATCGTCAAAGACCTTGGCGCCGATTCGCTCGACTTCCTTGAATTGATCATGAATGCGGAAGACGAGTTCGGCATCGAGCTGGACGATAACGAGGCCGCCGAGAAGGTCCAGACGGTGCAAGACCTGATCAACCTCGTTGCGCTGAAGGTTTAAATCCCCCCTGCCAGCACGGCTCACCGAAGTGCCTTCCGGGTGCGATGCCCGGACCATGATGGCAAGGTAGCGTGGAGCTAAAACGGGTGAAGGCAGTATAAGTAAGCCGTTGATCTGAGAAGCGCTTGAAAACTGGCAGACATGACAGGCTGCCGGTCCTTGCCATGATGGCGAGTCACTATTTAACGAATTGAGGACTGCTATGAGTAAGTCCAACAACAACAAAGCGATTTGGAACGCATACGACCGCTGGCTAGACCGCGACCTAGACGAAGCGATGGGAGATAGTGAGCCGCCGCTGACTGAGGCCGAGCGAGCAGCGTCTTGGGACGATGACCGATATGAAAAGCTCGACGCGGACACGATGCCGCGAGTGCAACGGGGGAATGTATGACGACGGTAGATGCGGCGGAGCGGGAACAGCGCCGGAAAGACTTTGACTTCGCCTGTTCAGTGATGCCAGACGAGGCCGGTTGGGGAGATCCCGTGACGGTCGACATGGCGCTGCACATTGCTCGCGCCGCTATGGCGTCGGTGGGCGGCAATGGTGAGGCGGTGGCGGAGGTCGTCAATAAGTATGGCGACCCTGATGCATTCGCAGAGCGCGACCTTGTGATTCAAGAGGAAGTGCTTAAGAAGCTTCCCATTGGGACAAAGCTATACGCCAGACCGAAAGCCATCGGCAAGAGTGAGGCGGTGGCGAGTGAAATTCGCATGGTCAACATGGGCGACCTAGTGGAGTTTCACCACCCTCAATACGGCGGGGGGTTCTTCGCGACAGAGGATTGTTTCACTGCCCCGCAAGCCGAATGCGCACCGCGTGCGATCCCTATCGTGTGCGACGGAAAGGAGCAGAACGAGTTTGAAGCGTGGGCGCAAGAGGCGAATTACGACATGTCGCAGCACCCGCTGCACTGGCTGTTCCTGAATGAAAGGACGCACGCCGCGCGTCAAGGCTGGAAAGCAGCGCTTCGGTACGTGGAGCGCGCCATCGAACAGGCACGGAGCGGGAAATGAGTGAGCAAGACTTCAAGAATTTCCATCGGCTTCTGTGCGAGCGGTTTGGCTACGTGCACGACGAGAACGATTGGAAGCGCGATCAGTTGTCGCTAATCGAGCACATCGCCGCCCACGGTGAGCAAGCCGAGTGCGCCCGGCGTGATGCTATCCGCCAACTGGTAGCGCGTCATGCCGAAGAGTTGGAAAAGAACGACTACGCATATTTCGAACTGGCATACACGCGGCGAACCGGCTGGATGGCGTGGATTTGCTCTAACCATCGTGACGACGACCGGAATCGCAAGGTGTTGGCACGCGGGCAAGGAGATACCCCTGAAGCAGCGTGCACAGCCGCCAACGAACAGGCAGTGAAGGAGCCGAAATGACCGCATGGGAAATCGTCGATGACCGCGCCGGTGTGATCGTCAACATCAGCGCCGCCGGCCGCCGGAAGTTGGAGCAAGAGAGCCGCATCGACCGCGTCATCAGCGTGCATACGGCAGTTCTGATCGGCGCTTCATTGGGGCTCGTCGGGACGTTCGGCGCACTGGTTATCAAGCAAATTCTGGGAATCTGAAATGTCCATCCTACAAATGGTTGACCTTCGCCTGGTGACGACAACCGTTCGTCTTACTCAAGCGGAGCGCATGGAAGCGCAGATGCGTCATCTGGCTGCGATGAATGACGCCCAGTTGGCCGAGAAAAGAGAGCGCAACGCACGGCTCGGCCTCAAGCCGATGGCGATCGGAACGGCGCATATAGCACCACATATCGCACGGCACTTTGCGTACGTGAACGTGGCTTAAGCCAAGGGGTAGGGGATGGCAACGATAACGATCAAGGGCGCGATATTCGCCCTGCAACACCGGTGGGAGAGGGCGCCTAGCTACACCTTCTACAGCTTCGACGCCTCCGATGAACACACGGTCAAGGTCTGCGATCACGAATTCACGGTCGAGATTCCGGACGACTTCGACCTTCGCCCCGGCCTGGTGGCGAATCTCGAGCGGGAGAAGGAAAAGCTCCGTGCAGCGTTCACCGCTCGGGTCACGGAAATAAACGGACAGATTCAGTCGCTTTTGGCGATTGAGAACAAACCTTCGGAGGTTGTGTGAGCACAGCACTTTCCGTGCGCCAAGAATTCGGCGCGCATCAGACGACGACGGCGCTCGTCGAAACCGCTTCGACCGCAGTTGCCGCACAAGCGAAAGCGATGGTCGAAGCCCGCTACATCATGGCAATGCAACGTCCGCGGAATTGGGATCAGGTCCGTCAGGACATCATCCGCGAGTGTCGGCGCCCGTCGTTCGCGCACAACAAAAGCGCGTACTACCGCAAGCCGATCGGGCAGGGCGTCGAGGGCCTCGGAATTCGGTTCGTCGAGGTGGCGCTCCGCTGCATGACCAACGTGCTGATCGAGACATCCATGATCTTCGAGGATGACGCCAAGGAGGTGCACCGCGTCGCCGTGACGGATCTGGAATCGAACGTGACCTATCCGCTCGACGTGCGCGTGTCCAAGACCGTCGAGCGCTCCAAGCCGATGGATGACGGTTCGTACATTTCAGTCCGCAAGAACAGCTACGGAAAGATGACGTACACGGTCACGGCCAACGATGACGACTTGCTGAACAAGCGGGCCGCTCTGATCTCGAAGGCGATTCGTACGCTGGGCCTGCGCATCGTACCCGGCGATCTGCAGGACGAGGCAGAAGACATCATCAAGTCGGTCCGCATGGACGAAGCGGCACGCGATCCGGCCGCCGAGCGCAAGAAGATCGCCGACGCGTTTGGCGAGATTGGGGTGAAGGCGGAGGATCTGACGCGCTACCTCGGCCACTCGCTCGACGCATGCTCACCTACTGAGCTCGTCGATCTGCGGGGCATCTACGGAGCGATCAAGGATGGTGAAGCCACCTGGAAATCGGTCATGGAGAACAAGGCAGAGCAGACCGCTGGCGCTGAGCCGGAGAGCGGAAAGCAGATTCCTGCTTGTTCCGACGAGCAATTCCAGGCCAAGACACCGGAATGGCGAAAGCTGATCGTCGAGAAGAAAAAGACGGTGGACGATCTGGTCAAGATGATCGAGACGAAGACGCGCCTTTCCGAAGACCAGAAGATGACCATCGATGCCTGGAGCCACGAGAATGACTGACCGCACTATTCACAACCTCGTCCAAGGCACGGACGAATGGGCGAACTTCCGCCTGCATCACTTTGGCGCCAGCGAGGCCGCAGCGATGCTCGGCCTGTCGTCCAAGGTTAAGCGCACCGAGCTGCTTCATATGAAGCATACCGGTACCGCGAAGGAATTTAGCGATTGGGTCCAAAAGAACATCCTCGACTACGGGCACGAAGTCGAAGCATTGGCCCGTCCGATCATCGAAGATCTGATCGGCGAAGATCTGTATCCGGTGACCTGTTCGGATGGCGATCTGTCGGCGTCCTGTGACGGCTTGACGATGTCGGAGGAACTGGCGTTTGAGCACAAGCAACACAACGCCGCGCTCGCCGAATCGGTGCGCAACAAGATTCTCCCGGAGGAGCACCAGCCGCAGTGCCAGCAGGTCATGATGGTGACGGGCGCAAAGAAAGTGATCTTCACCGTGTCGGATGGCACGCGGGAGAACATGGAATACATGGAGGTCTTTCCGGATCCGGCATGGCACGAACGGATTCGTGCCGGGTGGGCACAGTTCAAGAAGGATCTCGCCGCCTATGTACCGGAAGCCGTCGAAGTCAAGCCGATCGGCCGCACGCCCGAAACGCTGCCCGCGCTCCGAGTCGAGGTGACCGGCAAAGTCACGGCGAGCAACTTGATCGAATTCAGGGACCACGCCCTCGCCGTGTTCGCAGGCATCAACCGGGAGTTGGTCACCGATCAACACTTCGCCGACGCGGAAAAGACGGTCAAATGGTGCGGCGAGGTTGAATCGCGCCTTGAAGCGGCGAAAGAGCATGCGCTGAGCCAGACGCAAAGCATCGATGAGTTGTTCAAGACCATCGACGCAATCAGTAGCGAGGCGCGAGCCGTTCGTCTCGAGCTCGACAAGCTGGTCAGCCGCCGGAAAGTCGAAATCAAGGAAGGCATCATCCTGAAGGCAAAGGCGATGTATGAGCAGCACATCGCCGGCCTGAAGGAAGAGACCGGCGGTCCTTGGATCGTGCTGACGGCACCGGACTTCGCGGGTGCGGCGAAGGGAAAACGCACCGTGGCTAGCATCCAGGACGCGGCGAACACGGTTCTCGCAAACGCCAAGATTGAGGCTGACGCGTCCGCAAAGCGAATCCGGACGAGTCTTGCTTGTATCAAGGATGAGTCGGTCGGCTATGAGTTCCTGTTTGCCGACAAGCTGGCTCTGGTTGGAAAGCCGATTGAAGACCTTCAGTTGGTAATCCGGACGCGGATTTCGGATCACAAGGCTGCAGAGGAAAAACGGATCGAAGCAGAGCGCGAACGGATCCGCAAGGAAGAGCAGGAGAAAGCTGAAGCCAAGATACCGGCGCCGGTGACTACATCGCCCGCGCCGATTTCGGCGAAGCAAGAGCAATTCGCCCCGTGGACCGCCCCTGCTCGGATCACTTCCGATGCCGCGCCCACACTGCGCCTCGGACAGATCAATGAGCGCCTGGCGCCCATTTCCTTGACCGCCGATGGCTTGGCAAGTCTCGGCTTTGTGCATGCCGCCACGGGCAAGGCAGCAAAGCTCTATCACGAAGAAATCTTCCCGCAGATTTGCGCTGCTCTGATTCGGCATATCGAAGCGGTTTCAGGCGAGCAAGCGATGCTCCGCCAGCAAGCCGCCTAACCCTTCAAGCGCCCCCACCAGCCAATAGGAATTGGCGAAATCGCGTGTTCTCCGACGTGCTGGATGGTGGGCGCCCCAAACAGTGGAGAGCGCGCCGGCGCTTATATCCGGCACTTATTCGGAGAACAGCATGACCTGTGATCAAAAACGATTCGAACGCGACGTCGCCAACCACAAGATGACCGTTGTCCGTGACGACGGTGTCGATCGGCACATCAAGTTCCGCGCAGCGGACGGCGACAGCAGCTACTGGTTCGAGATTTTGACGTGGCCCGGTGCGCTCTGCATTCGTGGCGACTGCGGGACGTATGTGTTTTCGCGCCTGACCGATATGTTTCAGTTCTTCCGGACTGATCGCGGCAATGACCCGAAGAAGCTGTACGTCAACGAGGGATATTGGGCTGAAAAGCTCCAGGCTGTCAGCTGCGACGGATACGGCAAGGGTGCAGCTGAGCGGTTCTCTGCATCGCAATTCAAGGCTCGGGTGAAGGACCGGGTTGATAGCTGTCTCGAGGGCTACGAGACGACAGCAGAGCAGCGCGCTGATCTCTGGCAGGAGATCAATGACGAGATCTTCGATTACGTCGAAGACGGACACGGCGGCGAAGCGTTCAGACACATGCATGATTTCGAGTCGAAGGACTTCCCGCGCCTGTTCGAAGACTGCTGGGAATGGAACTGCAACGAGTACACATTCCACTTCCTCTGGAACCTGTACGCGATCGCATGGGCCATCCGCCAGTACGACGCTGCGCGCGTTCCGACCGAACAACCCGCGTGACCAGCTCCGACATCGTGCTTGCTGTAATCGCAGCGGTGTTTGCTTTGTCTTTGGTGATTCACTGAATAACGAGAATTTCATGAACGGACGGATCTACAAAAAGCAGGCAAAGCGCGCGATTGAACTGTTGCGATCGCATGGCACCTCGGGCTGGACTGAAGCCGATCTTGACGACGATGTACGCACCTGCCCGCGCAAGGAGCATCCGAACAACGTCGACATCAAGGGCTCGCCCGTCTTCGGTTACATGAGCGGGTATTACGAGCCCGAGTGGACTGAGGAATGCCCCCGGTCAATCTGGATCGATGTCCACTACTGGGCGTTCATCGTTCCCGAGAACTTTGGCGGCGATCCGGACGAGGTCGAACCGATGACTCGCGACCAGCGCTGGCAGCGCATGAGCACGAAGGCGATCGCACCCGGATGGCGCTGGCGCGGCAAACGCGCCGTGAAGGCAACCGCCGACTAATGGCGCACAGCACCGGACACGATAGAGAGAAATCATGAGCGAACGACCGATCCTCTTCAGCGGCCCGATGGTGCGCGCGCTGCTAGACGGCAGTAAGACACAGACGAGGCGCGTGATTGCGCAACAACCCTCAGATGGCTGGGCGTTCGAAGTCCCGCCTTTCTTCGGGCGGATCTCCTCGCCCCACCCGAAGAAAGGCCGATTTGGCGTTTTCGTGCGTCGGGGCATCGGCACCGACTTCCCGGAGATAGACCTGATCCCCTGCCCCTACGGCATGCCCGGAGATAGCCTTTGGGTCCGCGAGACGTGGAACCACGCTCCCGCCGCTATCGGCGCCACGCGTGACGAGGATGGCCCATTCGCCTATGCCGCCGGCTATGCGACCGAGTCGACCATCGATGGAAAGTGGAGGCCGTCCATCCACATGCCGCGCTATGCGTCGCGCATCACGCTTGAAGTGACCAGCGTGCGCGTCGAGCGCCTGCACGACATAACAGATGCTGACGCACTTGCCGAAGGCGTGGATCGCACGAACACGAGCATCCCGGGCTACGCACGCGAGCGCTTCGTCCGCCTGTGGACGTCGATCAACGGCAACGAATCGTGGGCGTCCGACCCGTGGGTATGGGTCGTTGAATTCAAGAAGCTTTGATGGCGCACAGCGCCGGACACGATAGAGAGATGAACATGAGCGAATTGACGATTGGCGAAATGTGCGACCGACAGTACGACTGGGTTGAGCGCATGGGCTGGCATAACAAGACCGTGCTCGAAGCACTCGCGTTGATCGCGTCCGAGGTCGGCGAGGCCGTCAACGAGTGCCGAGGCGATAAGCCGACCGACGCGTTCGGCGAGGAACTCGCAGACATCATCCTGCGCGTGGCCGATCTCGCCAAGTGGCAAGAGATCGATCTTGAATCGGAGATCGTTCGCAAGATGGCGATCAACGAGCATCGCGGCACTCGCGGGCGTCGGATCTAGACGCATGACCCCCGCCAAGACCGCCGCTCTCACGCACCTACCCCATGCCTAAACATAACGGAGAGTTCTACCCGCACTCGCACTGCACGGTCGCAAGCGGAGATTGTTTCACCAGCAGCCGTTGCCTCGGGTCTTGCACGGCTAAACAAAAACGCAGTCTAGAGCAGCGAATCGAAGACCTTGAAAGCCGCGTGCGTCAGCTTGAAAAGGCGATCCTGCTCTCATGCGCCTACGAAAGGAATGAAAAATGAAAAAGTCTGTGTTGTTGGTTGCTCTGCTGGCATCCCTGTCTGGTTGCAATGATGCGGATGTGGCGTCACGGAACCTGTCGAAGGCCGCCGACAACTTCGAGATCAATCGACGAGTCGTGTTCTACAACGGCATCACCGGCGACTACATGTTGAGCATCGAAGGCCTGTGCTCGCTCGGCAACGCCGACAAAAGCCGGGAAGTGTCGATCACCTGCAAGACGGGGCCGTCCAGTTTCAAAAAGCACTTCCTGGGCCTCTCCGACAACGTGACGTACTTCGTCGAGCAACTTGAAGGGGCCAATGTCAGTGCCTACCACTACAGGGTGATCTTCAAGCCGTCGGTGATCGTTCCTGACATCACCATCAAATAACGGGACCAGACACCATGACCAATACCAATGACCGCGCAGACGTAGCAGCGGAGCGTGAGCAGTTCATTGCGGCGCTCATGAACGAGCTTTCTATCATTGAGAACACCGACATTGCGAAGCGAGTCGCAGAGCAGGCGATCACCAACAACGATATGTCGTGGCGCATGTGGCAAGCCCGCGCCGCTATATCGTCTGCCGTGCCGGATGGCGGCAAGGGTGAGGCGGTGTATCAGTATCGGCTCGCGAGCGGTGATTGGCGGGACCAATCGGAGGTCAGCTATCGCAACAACCTGACGAACTGCCCGGACAAAGTGCGCATCGTCTACACCGCCCCGCAAGCCGAGTGCGCCCCGCGTGCGAAGCCGTTCGTGATGGACTTGCACGATGTGGTCGAGATGTGGAATTCGACAACGGCCGATTCGTTCGAAGGCCAATTGATCGAATTGGCTGCAAAGGCGATCAACTTCTATAAGGACACACTGCCCGGTAGTGCCATCGAACAGGCAGTGAACAAGGGGGCGGCGTAATGCACCAACATCCAAACGACAAGACGCCAAACGATGCGGAATGCGAGGCGGCGTTAGATGCACTCGGAAATGATCGCGGGCAAGGGCTCGACCCGTTTTGGAAATGGGCTTTCCGCGAGGGATGGCAAGCCGCCCGCCGCACCACTCGCGATGCGCAAGCCGAATGCGCCCACAAGTTCGTCCCGTATTAC
>NZ_JFHC01000027.1 GCF_000698595.1 Caballeronia glathei
TAAAATCTATTATTCGGTATGATTTGTATCTAAAATATGAAGCCATCGCGTGAGCATCCGGGTACACCCCGACGGTCCGGACGCAGTCTGCCGCCGTCCGGTTGGACGCAACGGCGGCGGCCCCGGCACAATGCTGAGTCGTGCACCACGCTGCGCCGCGCCCGGTCGAAATCGACTCACGCGCTTTTTCGTCTTACTTTTTCGTCTTACCTTTGCGATCTGACTTCGGACGGAACTTCATGTCTCATTTCAAGCCTGCCGCGCCATTCGAAACCGAAACGGGCGATCCGATTCTTCTGACCCCCGGCCCGCTGACCACCTCGCGCTCCGTCAAGGCAGCGATGCTGCACGACTGGGGCTCGCGCGACGCGAACTTCGTCGCAACGAACAAGGCCGTGCTCGCGCAGCTCTGCGAGATAGCAAATGGCGGCGAGGATTTCGTGACGGTGCCGATGCAGGGCTCCGGCACCTTCGCCGTCGAGGCCATGCTGACGAGCCTCGTGCCGCGCAAGGGCAAGGTGCTTGTCCTCGTGAACGGCGCGTATGGCCTGCGCGCGAAACGCATTCTCGATATCGCCGCGCGCAAGACGGTCGTGCACCAGACCGCCGAAGACGCCCCGCCGGACCTGAAGAAGATCGAGGCGATCCTGAAGCGCACGCCCTCCATCACACACATCTTCGCGGTGCATTGCGAGACGACCTCGGGCATTCTCAACCCGGTCGAGGAGATCGGCGCCCTCGCCGCGAAATACGGAAAGGGCTATCTGATCGACTCGATGAGCGCCTTCGGCGCCCTGCCGCTCGATGCCCGCGCGGTGCATGCCGATGCGGTCGCGGCTTCGTCGAACAAGTGCATCGAGGGCGTGCCGGGCCTCGGCTTCGTGATTTGCCGGCGCGACGTGCTCGCCGCTTCGCAGGGCAACGCGACGACGCTCGTGCTCGACCTGCACGACCAGTGGTCGAATTTCGGGAAGACGGGGCAGTACCGCTTCACGCCGCCGACGCACGTGATCGTCGCGCTGCATCAGGCGCTCAGGGAGTTCGCGGCGGAGGGCGGGGTGAGCGGCCGCGGCGGGCGCTACCGCGAGAATTGCCGCATCCTGCTCGACGGCATGACGGCGCTTGGATTCAGGCCCTTGCTGCCGGAAGCCTTGCAGGCGCCGATCATCGTGACGTTCCACATGCTCGACGATCCGCGCTTTGATTTTCAGCGTTTCTACGACGGCCTGAAGGAGCGCGGCTTCGTCATCTATCCGGGCAAGCTGACGGTCGCCGACTCGTTCCGCATGGGATGCATCGGGCGGATCGGCGAGCGCGAGATGCGCGGCGCGCTCGATGCCGTGCGCGAGATGCTCGAAGTGATGGGCGTGGAGGCGGTTCCGGCGCAGGCGTGAGTGTTCGGCGGTGCGCGGAGCGGCTTTGGGGCACGCTCCGCGAGTTGCATCGATGCTTTCTTTGGCAGGGCTGCCGGACGTGGGTCTGCCGCTGCTCTTGCGCCCGGCTGCTGTGTGTGCAACGCGCAGCCCGTCAGTCGATCAGCCGCCGGACGCCTGAATCACGCTCCGTTCACCGCGGGCCTGCCTGCGCAGATCTTCCGTCGTTTCGCTCGCACCGTCCGCGCGCCAGCCGGGCGGCCGAAGCACGTAGGAAACCGCCGAGGAGACATCTTTGGCCGACGCGACGTCGCGTGCCAGGCTCACCCAGTGCTCGAATTCGACCACGAGCGGATTGTGCGAGCGCGTCGGGGTGACGAGGCCGTAGCGGCACGGCTCTTCGGCGCGTTCCTCCAGGTAGGTGCCGAACAGGCGGTCGAATACGATCAGCACGCCGCCGTAGTTCGCGTCCAGATAATTCACATTCGACGCGTGATGCACCCGGTGCGCGGACGGCGTGTTGAACACGTACTCGAGCCAGCCGAGCTTGGGCATCCACGTGTTGTGCAGCCAGAATTGATACAGCAGGTTGATCGAGAGTGTCGCGAGCACGACTTCCGGGCGCAGGCCGAGCCACACGAGCGGTGCGAAGAACATCGCGCTGCCGGTCAGCTTGCCCGTCCAGCCGAGCCGGTACGCGGAAGCGAGCGTCAGCTGGTTCGGCGAGTGGTGGACTGCGTGCGTCGCCCAGAAGAAGCGGATGCGGTGCGACGCGCGGTGGTACCAGTAGTAGAAGAACTCCTGGCCGATGAAGAGCAGGAACACGGCCAGCGCGCTGTCGATCGTGACCGTATGGATGCGATGTTCCCAGGCGAACGCGAAGATCGGCGTCGCGAGCGAGAGCGGCAGGAGCGCGAGCAGCTTGCGCCCGGCCATATCGGCGAGCGAGAGCCACACTTCGTGCCAGTCGAAGGGCGTGGCGCTGTTCCGGTTTTTCCGGCTGAGCACCCATGCCTCGATCAGCGAGGCACCCACGACGAACAACGATGCGTAGAGCGCGATTCTGGTTAAGGATTCCATGATGAGGAGATGACCGGTTGGTTGCGGGACGCATCGTGTCCGGCGAAGGGTGCCGTCGCGTTGCATGAACCCACTTTAACGAGCGGCCCTGTTAATAAATATGTGGAAGTTATGTCGCGATGTTTCATCGCGGCGCGGCGTGGCGTGGTGCGGCGGGTAACATGGCGGGTCGGCACGTCTGGAAGCACGCAGCATTCTCCAGGCTTCATCAAACAGGAAAACAGGTGCAAATGAAGTCCGCGCGATGGCCCGGGGTGTTCTTTTTATTGGTGACTGCAACCGGCTGGGCCCTCAACTGGCCCGCGATGAAAATCCTGCTGCGGGAGTGGCCCCCGCTGTTCTCGCGCGGCGTGGCGGGTGTGGCGGCCTCGATGCTGCTCGCGGTCATCGCCGTCTGCGCCGGCGAACAGACGCGCGTTCCGCGTCAGCTGATGCCGCGCATGCTCCTCTCCGCCTGCACGAATGTCTTCGCGTGGATGGGCTTCTCGACGCTGTCGATGAAGTGGCTGAGCGTGAGCGAAGGCGCATTGCTCGTCTACACGATGCCCATCTGGGCGATGCTGCTCGCCTGGCCCGTGCTGTCGCGACGCCCGTCCGCGGCGGGTTTCATCGCGTTGCTTCTGGGGCTTGCCGGCGTGGTCGTTCTGCTTGGCGGCCGTGGATTCGCGTTCGATGCCGGGAAGCTCACGGGCATCCTGTTCGCCTTGCTGGCGGCCGTGCTCTTTGCACTCGGGACCGTCATCCAGACGCCGGTTCCCGTATCGCCGATCACGCTCGTGGCGTGGCAGGTGGGGCTGGGATGCGTGCCGATGGTGGTCGCGGGCCTGCTGATCGAACACCCGGATTTCGGCGCACTGAAGGCGGACGGCTGGGCCGTCCTCGTCTACATGACCGTGGTCCCGATGGGCGTCTGCTACCTCGCGTGGTTCGCGACCTTGCGCTATCTCGCGCCGGAGATCGCGTCCATCGGCATGCTGCTCGTGCCGATCATGGGCATCGTCGCTGCGGCGCTCGCGCTGGGTGAGCCGCTCGGCCTTCAGGAGATCGCTGCGATGGCGCTGACGCTGAGCGGCGTCGCGCTTGCCCTGCGGCGCAAGGGCGAGAGCAAAACGGCGGGATAGAGGCTGCCCCGGCGGGACGAATGGCGCCGCTCGCCTTCACTTCGGACGAATGAGCCGGGGTGACGCCGGAAGCGATGTGAAGGCGCCTTCACCGACCCTGTGCGCGATCGAACGCGGGTATGCTGAGAAATCTTTCATTTATCTTTCAAATACGGTTTAATGCACGTTCATTCACATTTTGTCAGGTCCCCATGTCTCCGTTCATGCAAAGCGTGGCAACGCTCGGTGGTTGTGTCGGCATCTTTACGCTGGTCGTCAGCCTGATCGAAGTAATCGGCTGAACGCCCTTCGACGCGCGGGCGGCGCCGCCCGCGCGAGTACCCCCATCGCTTCCGACATGACGGAGAAGAACGAGGATCGCCGATGAGGCGCCGCCTCCCCGCTGACACCTCGAAGCGACGCAACGGCCACGTGTTTTCACGACACCTTCGCGCCGTTCCAATCCGATTGCGGAGCGCGATCGACGAACGCCTTCAGCTAATCGGTTTCCGCATCCGTCTCCCGCGTCCCGACAAAATCTGCCCGGCGATGCTCTTTTTGCCGGGCCGCACTAGCGTGACTGGCATTCGGTCCGCAGGGCGGACGTCGTCCGCGCGCGGCCATCGCGCCCGATAAGGCAATACCACGTTGAGCCGCCATTGATAAAGCGGCTGAAGCACAGCGCGTCCCGCCGACCTTGGGCGCAAGCGGCATTTCTTCGACGGGCACCCTGCCGCGAACCCTTCAAGAAGCAGTCCGCAGAGCATCCGTCCCGCTTGACGGACGAACCCGTTTCGCTCCGCCCGATAGCCAAACCTCGCAGAACGCCTCATCTCAGCTTCCGAATCTTAATGCAATGTTATATCATTTCAGAAAATTCTGATTGTGCCCTTTGCGCTTTCGTGCTCGACGGGCGAACTCAGGTCTCTCCCGTCCATAAGAACTCCAACTTCGGCTGCCAACTGTGATCTCGTCGATCAACGTCCCACGACTTTCCTCCGCCTTTCGACTACTCCCCATTCCGCTCGCGCTCGTTACCGCACTGGCTCACGGCGAGACCAGCCAGACCCCGGACGCCGCCACGAGAACCCTGATACCGGGCGCCGCACTCGAACCCGTGTTCGTGACGGCCAATCCCTTGCGTGACAACGAACTCTTCGCCCCTGCCACCGCGCTGTATGGCGACGCACTCGCGCTTCGCGGCGCCGATTCGCTGGGCGCCACCCTCAACGGGCTGCCGGGCGTGTCGACCACGACCTACGGCCCAATGGTCGGACGCCCCATCATTCGCGGGATGGATGGCGACAGAATCCGCTTGCTGCAAAACGGTGTCGCTTCTTTCGACGCATCGTCGCTTTCCTACGATCACGCCGTCCCGCAGGATCCGCTGTCGATCGAGCGCGTCGAGATCGTGCGGGGACCCGCCGCGTTGCTTTATGGCGGCAATGCAATCGGCGGCGTGGTCAACACGATCGACAACCGCATTCCGCGTGAGCCGATCAAGGGCGTGACGGGCACCGTCGATGCGAACTATGGCGGCGCAAACGACGCCCGCGCCGGTGCGGCCCAGGTCGAAGGGGGAAATGGTCAGTTCGCTTTTCACGTCGACGCCTTCGACCGCGAAACGAGCAAGCTTCGTGTGCCCGGATTCGTGCGCTCCGACCGCCAGCGCGCGCTCGACGGACCTGACGCTCCCCAGCCCGTCGGCAGCATTCCCAATAGCGACGGCCGCTGGCACGGCGGCGCGGTGGGCACGTCGTACACGTGGGCCGACGGCTATGCAGGCGTGTCGTACAACGGCTACGAGGCGAACTACGGGTCCGTCGCCGAAGACGATGTCCGCTTGAGGATGCATCAGGACCACGTGGCCGTCGCGTCCGAAGTCCGCAATCTGCAGGGCCCGTTCAGCCAGCTCGATTTCGATTTCGGCTACACGGACTATGAGCACAGGGAAATCGATAACGGCGAAACCGGCACCACCTTCCGCAATCACGGCTATGAGGCGCGTCTCGAGGCACGTCACAGGAAGCTCGGGCCGCTCGACGGCGCGCTCGGCGTGCAGGTCAGCCAGAACACGTTCTCGGCGCTGGGGGACGAAGCACTCGTGCCTACCTCTCAAACGACGAACGTGGCGCTCTTCGGCCTGGAAGAATGGGCCGTCAACGATGCGCTGAAGCTGAGTGCAGGTGCCCGTTACGAGTACGTGAAACTGGAGCCCACTGCTGGCGGCAACGAGAAGTTCGCGGGCGCGCCCGAGCGCGACTTCAATGCCGGCAGCGTTTCCGCGGGCGCGCGTTACAGGCTCGACCCCGCATGGTCGATCGTGGGCAATGTGGCCTACACGGAACGCGCGCCGACGTTCTACGAACTCTATTCGAACGGGCCACACGACGCGACCGGCCAGTACCTCATCGGCAACCCCGACGCGCAGAAGGAGAAGGCCGTCTCGACCGATCTGTCGCTGCGCTTTGCGAGCGGGCCGAACAAGGGCAGTGTCGGCGTGTTCTACAGCCGGTTCAGCAATTACCTCACCGAGTTCAACACGGGCCGCCTCGTCGATGACAACGACCACGAGGTCCCGGCGGGCACCGATGACGCGCTCAACGAGGCGGTCTACCGGGGCGTGCGCGCGGAATTCTATGGCGTGGAAGCGGACGGCAAGTGGCGGATCTTCGAGAAGGGCGCGCATCTCGTGGACGTCGAACTCGTTGCCGACTACACGCATGCCCGCAACGTCGATACCGGGGAAGCACTCCCGCGCATTTCTCCGTTGCGCACGACCGTGGCCGCCGATTACGGCTACGGCCCGTTCGGCGCCCGCGCGGAAATGGTCCATGCCTGGGCGCAGCACCGCGTCCCGGAAAACGATCTGCCGACCGGAAGCTACACCACGCTCGGCCTGACCCTGACCTACGCATTTCACGCCGGTGCCTCGCACTGGCTCGCCTATGTGCGAGGCGAGAATCTGACCAACCAGGAAGTGCGGTACGCGAGTTCCGTCGTGCGCGATATCGCGCCGGAGGGCGGTCGCAGCGTCATGGTCGGTTTGCGCACCACCTTTTGAGGAGAGTTTCCATGGACAAGCTGCCAGTCACCGTTTTATCCGGCTTTCTCGGCGCGGGAAAGACGACGCTGCTCAATCACGTGCTGAACAACCGCGAGGGCCGGCGCGTCGCGGTGATCGTGAACGACATGAGCGAAGTCAATATCGACGCCCGTCTCGTGCGCGATGGCGGCGCCGAGCTTTCACGCTCGGAGGAGCGCCTCGTCGAGATGAGCAATGGCTGCATCTGCTGCACGCTGCGCGAGGACCTGCTCGTCGAAATCCGGCGCCTGGCGGGCGAGCGGCGTTTCGACTATCTACTGATCGAATCGACGGGCATTTCCGAGCCTTTGCCGGTCGCGGAGACCTTCACGTTCCGCGACGAGCAGGGCCAGAGCCTTTCCGATGTGGCACGCCTCGACACCATGGTTACGGTCGTCGATGCGCACAACTTCGTGCTCGATTTCGGATCTCATGACCATCTGGCCGACCGCGGCGAAACGATGGGCAGCGAGGATCGGCGCACCGTGGTCGATCTGCTGACCGAGCAGGTCGAATTCGCGGATGTCATCGTGCTCAACAAGGCCGATCTCGTAAGCGGGGAGGCGCTGGGAAATCTCAAGGGGATCGTCCGGGGCCTGAACGCGAGCGCGAAGATCATCGAGACGGCATTCGGAGAGGTGCCGCTCGGCGAAGTGCTCGATACGGGCCGCTTCGATCTGGAGGCCGCATCGCAGGCGCCCGGCTAGTTGAGGGAGATGCGCGGTGAACGCATTCCGGAAAGCCAGGAATACGGCATCACGAGCTTTGTCTACCGGGCCCGGCGCCCGTTTCATCCGGCCCGGTACGGGGCATGGATCCAGCAGGAATGGACCGGCGTGGTTCGCTCGAAAGGATACTTCTGGCTGGCGTCGCGGCACGACCGTGTCGGCGGCTGGTCACAGGCGGGCGCCATCTCCCGGCATGGGCTGGCAGGTGTCTGGTGGGCGGCCGTCGATGCACGTCAGCGGCCGAAGGACCCCGAGAGCCGGGCCATGATCGAATCGCGCTGGGAGGAGCCGTATGGTGATCGTCAGCAGGAGCTGGTGTTGATCGGCATAGGGATGGACGAGGCCGCGCTTCGCCGCGGCTTTGACCACTGCCTGCTCACCGATGAGGAAATGCGCGCCGGGCCATCGGCCTGGAAGAATTACGACGATCCGTTTCCCGAATGGAGAACGATTGAAGCGGAAGCTGAATCCGACTAGCGGCGCCGCGCTTCATCGCTAACGGCGTTCCTCGTCAATCGACGTTTGAGGGATCATTCGGGGGCCGGCGCGCGCGCACCGGCCCGCTTTCCTTATTCCGCCGCCGTTTTCTGCGGCCACAGCGTGCGGCCGAGGAAAGTCAGCGTGCGGTCCCACGCGAGCTGCGCCCAGACGGGATCGAACTGCGTGCCCGCAATGCGGCCCGGCCCGACGGCGGTCTCGTTGGCAAACGCATGGTGGGCGAGGTAGCGATGGAATTCCGCATCGACGTTCGCCTCGCGCAGCTTGGCCTCGAGCGCATCGACCGTGGCAGCCGGAAAGAACGCATCCTGCGTGGCCCAGTGACCAAGCAGCGGCGCCTTGATCTTCGTGGCGTCGATGTACTCCAGCGGAGGGCACCCGTACCACACCACGCCCGCCGACACGCCGGGGTCCTGGCTCAGCGCCAGCAGCGTGAGCGCGCCGCCCATGCAGAAGCCGGTCACGCCGACGCGTTCCGTGCGCTGCTTCAGGTATTGCACGGCGCCGCGAATGTCCTGACTGGCAGCGTCGCCGAAGTCGAGCCCGGTCATCAGATGGTGCGCCTCTTCTTCTTCGGCCGTCGCCTTTCCCCGGTAGAGATCGGGGACCAGCGCCAGATAACCGGACTGTGCGAGCCGGTCCGCCACCCCGAGAATCTGGTCGTTGAGCCCCCACCATTCCTGAATGACGACGATGGCAGGCGCGCCTTCGGCATTGTGCGGCGTGGCGAGATAGCCGCTGACTTCCTGGCCGTCAGGGCGGCGAAAGGTGATCATCGATCCGGGTGTCGGTTTCATGAGAGGGTCCTTGAATAGACGGAAGCAGTAGCATAGCGCCACTGAGACGCGCACGCTGAAGCGCGGCATCGCGCAGGATGCGCGCTCGAAAACATCGCGGCGTTCATGCGCGACGCATCACTGGATGCCGGGCGTGCGCGTCGGTGTGCAATACCGTATGCGCTTCGTCAGAACGGTTCCTTGAATGGACGCAGATCGATTTCCTGCGTCCATGCGCTGCGATGCTGAACGTGGAGTTGCCAGTACGTTTCGGCGATGGCATCGGCTTGCAGCAGACCGTCGTCGCCCATCTGCTGCACGCGCTGCGGTGCGGCCTGACGCAGCCGCTCGCCATCGATCCCTCCGTCGATCACGATATGCGCGACGTGTATGCCTTCTCGCCCGAACTCGCGCGCGAAGCTCTGCGCGAGCGAACGCAGCGCCGCCTTGGCTGCGGCGAACGCGGCGAACGGCGGGCGGCCGCGCAACGCTGCGGTCGCTCCGGTGAATAACAGCGTGCCGCGGCCGTCCGGCGCAGCCGCGTCGCGGCCGTTTTCGAACATGGCGCGCAGCGCGGCCTGCCCGAACAGGAAGCCGCCGATCGCATTGGTGCGAAGCGCCTGTTCAAGTTGATCCGCGGTCAGTTCGAGCGCCGGAGCACGGACGGCGTTGCCCGCATTAAAGATGGCGGCCCGAAGCGTGCCAATCTCGCGAATGCGCGCGGCAAGGCTGGCGATTGACGTTTCATCGGACACGTCACCCGGCAGCGCGTGAGCCGTGCCGCCCGCTGCGCGGATTTCCGAGGCAAGCGCTTCGATGCGTGCCGCGGTGCGCCCGGTGAGCGCGACTGCGAAGCCGCCTTGTGCAAAGCGGCGCGCGAGCGCGGCGCCCAGGCCCGCGCTCGCGCCGACGCCGGCGATCCACACGATGGGGGAGGAGGAATCAGAAGGGGAATTCATGAGGTAATCCTGGAGCGGGCAGACGGCCCATTCGCAACATGATAGGCAATAAGCAGGTTGGCGTCGCGCGCCCTCACAGACGCTTCACCCGGCAGGCAGCGCGGTCTGCCGCAGGCGCTCGCCGAGAAACTTCACGAAGGTGCGTAATTTTGCCGAAAGCCTGTGACGTTCGAGATAGATCGCGTGAATGTCGGCGTTGGGTTGAGCCCAGTTGCCGAGCAGTGCGACGAGCGAGCCGTCGGCGAGATGCTTCGCCGTCTCCCACTGCGAGCGCACGGCGATGCCGCGGCCTTTCAGCGCCCATGACAGAACGGTGCTTCCGTCATTGCTGCTGAGCGGACCGTCGACCTTCACCGTTTCCGCCTTTTTCCAATGTGTATTCGCGCACCAGGTCGGCGGCCGATAGGGGAGCCGCATTGATGGCGCGGCTGACTTCCCGCAAGACAGTGTTCGTGAGAAGTACGACCGCGGTTCCCGCCGCAGCGGGACCAAAGTGTCCGGCACCGCACAAGACGCCGACTGCCACCGAACACCAGAGCGTGGCAGCCGTGTTGATGCCTTGTATCGAGCCCTTGTCGCGCATGATGACGCCGCCGCCGAGGAAGCCCACGCCCGACACGACGTAAGACGCAATCTGCGTCAGCCCCGTTGTTCCGTTTCCCGTCAGTACACCCAGAGTGACGAACAGGCAGGCGCCGCTAGCCACGAGAGTAATGGTCCGCAGTCCCGCCGTGCGTTGACGCATCTGGCGTTCAAGACCGATGACCACGCCACAGGAAAATGCGGCGAGCAGCCGTAGAACAGACTCCACCATCATTTTTGGCTCTTCGTTTCGTGTAACGGATAATCCTGCTTGTGGTCGGTGCACATTAGGTTCATGCCAGTCCGCCCCATCTGCAAAGGGCGGGCACTGACAAAGGGATGGCGCGCATCCACATAGCGCAAATGGCACCTACCGATTTGACTGAGGGCATGTGCGCATTGCTCTTGAGCGAACAGCCGGAAAGTACCGACCGCGCCGGCGTATGAGCTATCCAAGGAACGTCATCTGCACGACCTTCACGATAACCAGCGCTACAGCCACCAGCAGATAGCCGCGCAACACGCCCATCCAGACACGCTTGGTCAGCGTGAGGTTCGGAGGAGGCAGTTCGCCTAGCGGTGGCATGCGCCACGTGTCGCGCGCGAATTTCGGATACGTCCGTACTTCGTTATCCGCCGTCTCACCTCGAAGCTTGCGAATCCCAGCTGTTGTGGCATAACCAGCGACGGCGAGCAATGTGCCTCCGGCAAGCACCTCGAGAATCGATTTGCCCTCGATGTCCGGGTACATCACCGAAGCAGTCAGGATGACAGACAGCATCACCAGCACCCAGACCACCGCACCTGTGAACAGATTGAGCTTCTTCGAGTTGACCCACGGACCAAGCACGGCCTTGTCGTTGCACAGCAGCAGCAAAAATACGGTAGCGCTGGGAAGCAGTACGCCTGCAAGTGTTTGTACCGCTTCGGTTAGCAGACCAAGCGGGCTACCTGGAATCAATACCAGAGCTGCTGCAGTGGCGATAATGCCGAAGTACACTAGATAGAAGCCTTTCGCATCCGTCACACTGCGGTGGAGCGAGTGACGCATCCCGAACACATCGCCAATGGCATACGCGGTGGCCAGCGACACCGCAGCGGCACCGATAATGCACGCGTCGAGCAGCGCCACGGCGAAGAGAACGGCTGGCGTGCGGCCCGCATACTTCTCCAGGCCGGCGATGACGCCGCCCGCGTCCGTGAAATTGCCGAACTCGGGTTTCCCTGCGTAAAGCGCGGCACAGAGTGAAATCATCGCCACCGCGCCAATCATCACGAACACAATGCCAATCAGCAGGTCAGCCCTTTCATACTTCATGAAGCGCGGGGTGATGCGTTTATCGACGATGTAGCTTTGCTGGAAAAACAGCTGCCACGGTGCGACGGTGGTGCCGACGATGCCGATGACGAGCAGCATCACGTCGCTGAGCTTCGAGTGTGCAGGCCAGTTGGGAATCAGGAAGTTGTGTGCCATCTGGCCAACCGGCGGGTGAATAGACACCAGCACGGGCACAAGCAATAGGCTCAGTAGACAAAGCACCACGGCGAATCGTTCGAAGCGCCTGAAATTTCCTGTACTGACTGCGGCCATGGTCAGAGCCGCTGCAATGCAGACCCCCAGGACCTTGGAGACACCGAAGAAGTCGAGGACGAACGTGATGCCGATGAACTCGGTCACGATGGTCAACGCGTTGAGAATGAACAAATCGACAACGCTGAACGCACCCCAGAATTTGCCGAATCGTTCAAAAATGAGGCGCGCGTGGCCGACGCCGGTCACGGCACCCAACCGCAGCACCATCTCCTGATTGACGAAGAGGACAGGTACCAGCAGCATCAAGGTCCATAGCAATGTGGTTCCATAGTTCTGCCCCGCCTGGGTGTAGGTACCGAAGGCGCCAGCATCGTTGTCGCCGACCATCACGATGAGGCCGGGGCCGAGGATGGCCAGCATCGTCCGAAAGCGCGCCCACCAGTTGGTGCGCGGTGCGGTGTCGTGGTGGGCGATGGTGCCGAGAGCGCCCTTGATGTCGCCGATGTGTGCCGAGTCAAGAACGGCACTCCGCTTTGATGAGACTTGCGTTGGAATAGACATTTCGCTTTCTTCTCTAGTCCGGCTTTTGAAAGGAAAATGCGCACCTCCGTCATACGTAAGCGCATGTGCCGTCGGATGACGGTGTCGCTTGCATATGGTGGAAAGAGGGCGCGATTATGAAAAGAGAATCTTGAGGCGCTGCCAGAACGCTGCGAATTTGTGTGGTTCGTGGGCGTGCAGCGCGAGCATGCCGTCGTAGTGGACGCGCGATTCACGGACGCGAGGCAGTTGGGACAGGAGGAGACCAAAGGTCATGATATTTCTCCGGGGCGTCTGGCTTGACGCGGTTCGCGGGAAGCCAGCAGACACGGAGCGCGGGCGCATCATGCGCGCAGCGACGAAGGTCTACGCGCTTCCCTCAGGCACAGGTAAAGGTGAACGGCGTATGGGATGACTGTCACTGTCTGGCATGGCGGCTCCTTATCGGCGTTTGCTACGAACGTGTTCAATCCACGCGTCGGCGCACGCCCATCATCCGAAAGGGCGCGCGAACGGACGCAGCAGCGAGCTGACGCTCGCGACGAGGTGCCATACGGACGCACGCAATCGTGTGTCCGTATGGCGCTGATCAAGGTGCACGAAGAGAGTTACTACGGCGCGCACCGTCTGCCTGCTGGCAAGACGGCGGCTGAGAGAAGATAGCGCGGACGTCCTGCGGTCAGGCAGCGAAACTATTCGAAGGTCGACTACTGCAGGTATCCAAGGCATCAGCCCGTTTTGTGGTGACGGGCGAATTTTAGGCACTCCCTGAATAGGAAGTCAACATGCTTCTTAAGCAGAGCAAATATAAGTTTCAAGCCGTGCGTCGAGTTGCATGGCCAGCGCCAGAGCGCAAGCGTCTTTCAGAATGACAGGAAGGAAAGGCGGATGAAGGGCGTCGATACGGCTGGGAAAGTGAAGCAGGTTTCGTTTGCCCGCTGACATCGTCAGGCGATTCGGTGTGCGATATCTTTTATGCTTTATTTACTTGCCGTTTGTCACGCATGCCGAATACAATCCGCCCGTCTCATCAAACGGAGTCCCTTGTGGACACATGCTCTAGTAGCGGAAGTCTGATGCCGGCCTGCGCCGGCGACATAACCGCGAGATAGCCGCCGCAGGACCACTCCTTCGCCGCTAACTCGCTTGGTTCGGGTTAGCGCGCTTCATTACTGACTGGTTTTCTACCGGTCTGTCAGTAGCACGCTCCCTCTGCTTGACCGCCCCTTCGCAGATCCATTTGCGAGGCGCAGTCACGTCTTCATACGTCGCCCGAATTCGTCGGGCTGGACGGGAGTGGGCTTATGGTCGTCAAAGCTTTTGCTACGTCTTTCGGTGGCGCGGTGCAGGCGTCACGCCCGATGGCTCCTGCAACCCGGGCGCCGTCGTCGCCCATTGCCGGGAGAGCCGGGCGGTGCGAGTTGCCGCATGTGCGGACGAAACGCATTTTCTTGTCGCGCAATCTGATGGTCGCGCGAGGTGCTGCGAGTTCCCTATGTGGCTGGTCGATTAACGCCAGCCGGCTACGCCATTCCGACGATTGCGGTCGCCGCGATGTTATTCACCTCGTCGGTCGATAGTGAACTGAGCCAAGCCTTGCGGTTGAGCCGGGGACTTCACTGAACCGGGACCGGTTTATGGTCCGGACCACCTTTCACGCCCCACTTCCGACTGGGCGGCCGCCTGGCATGCCAGCAATTTGGTTATCTAATAACGTAGGCCCCGTACGTCATGAAGAAAAACCTGCAGACCAAGCTGCTGATGTCCAGTGCTCCCATCAGCCTGGTGTTTCTGTTTTCTCTCGGCGTCGTGCCCCCTGCTCTCGCTCAAGGGGTGCCTGCCGCCACTCCGGCTCAAACTGCGCCGTCAACGTCGCCGGTCGGGACAGACAATGCGGCGGAGGCAAATCAGACGCCTGCTGCACCGACTGAGCTCTGGAACCGTTCGAACCTGTTCGGCGACATGGCGGGAATACGTCCCTGGCTCGCCAACTATGGTGTAACGGTTAGCCTGCAGGAAACCAGCGAGTATCTGAACAACCTGTCTGGCGGAGTGAAACGCGGTGGCGCATACGATGGAGTGACCCAGTTCGGTCTGGTCGTTGATACAGAAAAGGCGTTCGGGCTGTCAGGCGGCACGTTCAACGCGTCGGGGCTGCAGATTCACGGTAGTAGTTTGAGTCAACGAAACCTGCTGACCCTGCAGAGTGTGAGCGGCATCGAAGCCGACGACACGACGCGACTGTGGGAACTCTGGTATCAGCAATCCCTTCCCGGTGGGAAGATGGATGTGAAGGTCGGACAGCAAAGTCTCGACCAGGAGTTCATGGTGAGCCAGTATGCGAACCTGTTCATGAACGCGACCTTCGGATGGTCTGTCCTCCCATCGATTGACCTGCCGGCGGGTGGCCCTGCGTATCCGCTCTCATCCCTCGGCGTGCGCGTCCGCACGAGGATCTCGGATGCGTTGACCGTGCTGGCTGGCGTGTTCGACGGCAATCCGGCAGGCAGTGATGGGGGCGACCCGCAGAAACAGAACGCCCACGGTACGAATTTCAACCTGCACAATGGCGCGCTGTTCATCGGCGAGGTCCAGTATGCAATCAATCAGCCGCCGGCCACTCGGTCGGATGCGCAACCGGCCGGCTTACCCGGAACATACAAACTGGGCGTCTGGTACAACACGCAACGATTTGCGGACCAGCGGTTCGACAACACCGGCCTGTCGCTCGCGAATCCAGCGAGCACGGGCATCGCGCAGAGCCACACTGGCAATTACAGTTTCTATGCCGTTGCCGACCAGATGGTCTGGCGACCGGGAGCAGAGAGTCCGAAATCGCTTGGCGTGTTTGCAAGAGTCATGGGCGCGCCGGGCGACCGTAACCTCATCGACCTTGGCGTGAACGCAGGTGTCACGTTAAAGGCCCCATTGAAGGGCCGCGACAATGACGTGGTCGGGGTGGCGGTCGGTTACGCGAAGATTGGCTCGCATGCGCGAGGACTCGACGGCGACACTGGCACTTTCACCACGCCTGGGTTTCCGGTGCGCAGCGCTGAGACCATTCTCGAGGCAACGTACCAGTATCAGGTCGCGCCGTGGTGGCAGTTGCAGGCCGATTTCCAGTACGTCTTCCATCCGGCCGGCGGCATTCCGAATCCGAATGACCCGTCCGAGCGCGTGCGCAATGAAGCCGTCGTTGGCGTGCGAACCAATATCACGTTCTGAGCACTCTGCTTCCCTAAACACGATACGCAGTGTCCGCTTTGACGAGTTCGAGCGCGTGCCCATTCTTTAAGCGCGTGCCACTCGTTCTCGTTGAGGCCATCCTCTCGGCATCTTGGGCTTCCCATGAAGCCGATTGCAGTCTTGCTTTGTCTCTGGGACGACCACACCCGGTCCGGCACAGAGGTCAAAAACGTCTTGCGAATTAGCATATTGCCGATTTGAACCTGCGCATTCAGGAACTGACGGACAAACAGTCGCGTCTTGTGACGGAGTGGTTTCTGCGTCGCCTTGAGATGAATTTCTTCAGTCCCGAGGCCGGGCGCTGTATTTCCGGCCGCGGCATCAGTCGGCTGCCGTAAGCTCGACTCGTCCCGGGTCCAGCTCAATATGTCATGGCCAGTAACCGGAACCCACTGACCCGGTTCTGTCACAGTATGTAATCCCTTCCATGACACTGTGATTCAGGGCGCCGGGCCGCATCGCCGCCAAGCCTTCGAATTATCTCTACCATTGGGGTCGCGGTCAGGTCGGCACGCCTTGTGCGTGCGCGCCTTCGGGTACCTCGTAATTCGTGTTCAGATACCGAATCCACGAGTCGCAAAGGCACGAATCGAAAAAACGACAAACCATGGCATCGGAAAATGAACTCGAGGACTGGCGTCGCGACGCATTGAGGATGGAGGACGCGGTCGCGACGGCGGTCATTGGTCAAACAGAAACCATACATCTCATCAATGTAGCCCTCTTTGCCCGGGGACATGTCCTTCTTGAAGGCGGCGTCGGAGTCGGCAAGACGACTTTGCTGAGGGCGTTCGCACGCTCAACTGGTGGCGATTTCGAACGGGTTGAAGGGACCATCGACCTGATGCCCGGCGATCTCGTCTATCACACGTTCGTTGACGCTGACGGCAAACCGAGAATCGACGCTGGTCCTCTGCTGCGTCATGGCGAACGACTGACCACGTTCTTCTTTAATGAAATAAATCGTTCTCGCCCTCAAGTCCAGTCGCTGCTGCTTCGCGCGATGGCCGAGCGCACGGTCTACGCTTTCGACCGCGAATACCGCTTTCCGCACATGACAGTATTCGCGGACAGAAACAAGGTCGAAAAGGAAGAGACCTTCGAACTTGCTTCCGCCGCGCGTGACCGATTCCTGTTCGAATTGAACATGCCCACACCGGCCGCTTCAGAGGTTCGCCGCGCGCTGGTTTTCGACCCAATGTTCCACGACGTAGAAACGCTTCTCGACAGGGTTCCGTCGGCAATACTCGACCCAACCCGCTTGAATGCGATTGGGGCTGAGATTCAGCGAAGTGTTACGGTGAGTCCGAGCATCGAAACCTATATTTTGAAGATTTGGGAAGCCACCGGGGCGCCTCAGCGCTTCGGCATCGAACTAGACGATGTCGACATGGAGCGACTCATTCTCGTGGGTGCAAGCCCCCGTGGCATGAGTGCGTTGGTACGAGCAGTCCGTGTAATTGCATGGCTTGACGGACGTCTGCACGTAGTACCAGAAGACGTTCACCTCGCGCTTTTTCCGGCACTCGGCCACCGGATTTTCTTCACGCCAGTCTATGAATTGCGCAGACATGAACTCGCAGAGGCGCTGACCACAATGATTGTCCGGAAGATATCCGTACCCTGACATCATGAGACCGCCGGTCGAATTCCATTATCGACTACCGACGCGCGCTCGCGGATTTCGGCACGGCTCGCATCCAGGCGCAAGCTTCGGCGCTGGCCAGGAATTCGCGCTACATGCGCGTCTGTTCGACCATCCTGACCCACGGCGGCTGGATTTGCGCGCAAGTCAGTGTGCGGTGCCGCCAGAGTGGCTAGTGCGACTCCACTTGCAGCGTGTAGCCGTGCCCGTCTATGTCGTGGTGGATGTGTCCGCATCAATGCTCTTCGGAGGGGAACGACCGAAGCTTCATCTCGCCGCAGATTTCGTCGAAGCATTGGGCTACAGCGCGTTTCGCGCGGGCGACCGGGTGGGGATGCTGGCTTTTGACTCTGAGGAACGGGGCGACCTCTTCGTTCCTGCACGGCATGGTCGCGGCGTCGGTGACGAGATGGCGACGATGCTCCGTCGATTCTCGAACACTTCCGGAATGACTGCAGGGATTGAAGGCCTGGAGCGGACGTTGTACAGGCTGGCAGGGCGCCACAGCCTGGTCTTTGTCGTTTCCGATTTTCATTGGCCGCTTGGTCGGCTGGGCTCAGCTCTCGAAACCCTGGTTAATGCCCAAGTTGTGCCGATGGTCGTGTGGGATCGTGCGGAAATCGAGCCACCGAGTGCCGGCACGATGCTCGTGGTCAGCGACGTTGAGACAGGCAAAGCGCGGAGATTGTGGCTGCGCCGCAGGTTGCTTGAACAATGGCGGGATAACGTCGCGCGTCGGCGTCGCGAATTGGCTGAGCTCTTCGGCAAGCGCGGCATCAAGCCTTTTTACGTCGAAGGGACATTCGATGCCGAATCGTTGTCGCGCTATTTTCTGGAAGCTGTCGTATGAGGCGATGCACTGTTCGCGCGAGTTCGATGGCGGTGCGTCCGAACGGTAGAGCCTTCGCGTTCCTGGCTGCCATAGCCCTCGCTTGTTCGTGCTCGGTCCACGCGGAACAATCGGTGACAGCGACTGTGGAACAACCACGGGCATTCGGTCATGTTCTGGGCGACGTGCTGAGTCAACGAGTTCTGCTGGAAATCAATGGCCGCGACGCAGGAGAGGTCACACCTCCGTCGAACGGCCGTATCAACGTCTGGTTCGAGCGCCGCAAGCCTCACGTAGAAATAGACGGCGAGGGTCGTCGCTGGATGGTCATCGACTATCAAATAGCCAACGCATCTGAAACGCTCACGGAAATCAGATTACCCTCGCTCAGACTGACGTCCGAGGCAGGCGCGTCGTTGCAAGTTGCCGAGTGGCCAATCAGCCTCGGACCGCTGACACCGCGCACCGCGTTCGACGCAGGCGACTTGCGGGCACTCAGGCCAGACCGATTGGTCTCGTCTCCACAATTGGCATCAACTGAACGTCGACTGTTTTCAATGCTCGCTCTTTTGACGGCGACTCTGCTGGCTTGGGTCGGCTGGTGGTTTTGGAGTAATCGTCGCGACGCACGCCGGCTTCCATTCGCAATCGCCTGGCGGAAAATACAGAGCCTGAAAACGCCTGAAGTCGATGCGAACGCTGATGCCTGGCTCTGCGTGCATCTAGCGCTAAATGAAACCGCAGGTCAGGTCGTGCATGCCGGTTCGCTGTCCGCTCTGTTGGCCCGTGCCCCTTACCTCGAGCCATTGCGGCCGCTGCTCGAGAATTTCTACATGAAGTCGCGAGAGCGCTTTTTCAGCGCTGACGGGGTCCGGGAGAGCTTTGCATTGCGTGATTTCAGCCGAGCGCTCTATCGTGCCGAAAGGCGGCAGCGATGACCATGTCGGTTGATCTTGTCAGACCCTGGCTACTCCTGATGCTCCCACTGGCGTTGCTGCCGCTGATACCTCGGCGGAGTGAGGCGCTCAGTTTTTCGTTTGTCGACTGGCTACCAATCGATTCTGTCGGCACAGGTGTCGAATACTTCGGGCGCGGCTGCGCAGTGCTGGCGATCTTAGCTATCGTCCTGGGCCTGGCTGGGCCTGGCCGCTCTCACCTACAGGCCATGCGTGCCAGCACCGGCGCCGAAATCGTGATTTTGATGGACCGCAGTTCCAGCATGGATGACGTCATGGGAAAGTCGCCCGTTATCGAACCGGGAGGCATGTCCAAGAACGAGGTGGCCCGTCGCTCGCTTGGGCGTTTCATCAGCGCGCGCCCTGATGACCGTCTAGCATTTTTAATGTTCGGCATCAGCCCCGTGCTCGTCGTGCCTTTCACCCGCAATCAACGGATTATTCAGGATGCTATCGAAGGCACGTCGGTCGGTCGCGGGATGCCGGATACGCGGCTTGACCGGGGGCTCCTCGCTGCAATCAGACAGTTCGACGGGCAGCCCTATGCGGGGCGGCGCGCCATTGTGCTGGTCTCCGATGGAGGCGCGAGACTTAACGCCAAGGCACGCGGGGACATCAGGGCAGGTCTTGCACGAAACGCGATTTCGCTTTACTTCATCTATCTACGAACCAGCGACTACACCAGTCCCGACTTGACCGACATTGCGCCTTCTTACCAGTCCTCGGCCGAGGCTGAACTGCATCATTACTTCGAGACCCTGGAAACATCGTATCGACTGTATCAAGCAAACGACGCCACGGCGATGGCAGCTGCCATGGCCGAGATTGATAAACAGCAAAAGTCTTCCATCTCGTTCGTGGAACATCTGCCGCGACAAGATTGCAGCGTCCTTTGTTTCGCTGTGGCGTTGGCATGTTGCGCGTGCTTGCTGGGATTGCGCCTCATCCACGTGCGGAGCTGGTCATGAGGCGAGCGTTTCTTCATCTGGCATTTGGAACCTTGGCTTTCAGCTTCGCCGGAATAGCGATGTATGACTGGTCAACGCTGAGATATGAACGCTCTGTGGCGCAGGCAGTCGCCGTCGCGGCAGTTGCGGGGGGAAACAAGCCAGAAATGAAGGGAAAAGTCGATGGTGCGGCCGAGGTGCGGCTTGCTCGCGCGGTGTCCATGTCGAAGGCGGGCGACTATGTCGGGGCTCAGAGACTCTACGACGGGCTGGTAACGGACGATAACGACAAGACAATACAGACAGCGGCGCTGTTTGACCTTGGCAACATGCATCTCCGCGAGGCGACTCGCAGCGGCGCGCCAACATCAATTCAGTCCCTGCCGATGCTTGAGCAGGCCAAAGAACGTTATCGGTCGGTATTGCGGATTGCACCCGAGGACTGGGACGCCCGATACAACCTCGAACGGGCGCTATGGCTAGCACCTGAGGCGGCGACGGACTCGAACGAGCCCGACATCAAGAAGCAGAGGAATGTTAAGGTGCGCGGAGCCCAGAGTGAGGACCTGCCATGAATTTCGCGGCTCTGACGCTCGGTTTATTTGAGCGGCGCAATTGGGCGACTGTTGCGGCAGTGCCGTTGCTGGCCGCTGCTGTTTGGATGCCGGGCTTGACGCTGCAACGGAGCGTGTTCAGTTACATCGTCACCTTCGATATCACGCAGAGTATGGACGTCGAGGACGTCAGCCTGGGCGCCGCACCGATAAGCCGACTAAACTTTGCGCGGGCGGTGATGCGCGACAGTCTGGAGCGATTACCCTGCGGCTCGAAAATCGGCTGGAGCGTTTTCACTGGGCAGAGCACGCTGCTCCTGCTGCCTCCCATTGAGGTTTGCAGCAACTATGACGCGCTACTCGCTTCTCTTGACAGCATTGATGGCCAGATGCGTTGGACCAACTGGAGCCGGATTGCCGAGGGCGGCGTCTATTCGGCTGTCCGCACAGCCCAGAGTGTGGGGCACGACACTGCGGTCATTTTTTTCACGGATGGACAGGAAGCGCCACCTGTGTTGCCTTCCGACGAACGGGTGCATGACATTGCTCGCGGTCAGGTGAAGGGCTGGTTGATTGGCGTGGGCGGCGACCAACCCGCTGTCATCCCGCGAACCGATGAGAACGGCAATCGCATCGGCTATTGGCGCGCCGAAGACGTGTTACAGGTCCCGCCGCAACGAGGTGCGAGCGTCTCCGTCGAAAGCCACGAAGAACTTTCCGAACTGCGCGGTCAATATCTGGCATCAGTTGCGAAGCGAATTGGCTTTGAGTATCGACGCATTGGTGTTCCGGAAGACGCGGTCGGAGCAGTGCTTGACGTGCGCCTCGCGCATCGAGAGTTCGTGCTGACCGATTTAAACTGGCTACCTGCCGCCGTGGCGCTGCTCCTCTTGACATGGCGCTTCCTGCCGGAACGCTGGGCAGCCCGTCGGCGTGTCTCGCAATTGCGCTCGCGTGTCTGATGCGGGCATCGGAATAGAAGGGATTCCTCGCCTCGATACTGTCGGCAATCGCCTTCTTTGTTGCTGTCCGGATAAGTCCCGCCGCATGGCTATTAGCGCGGCTTGATACCGTCGTGCTCGTTGACCAACACAGACAAATTCACTATGAAGATACGTGCAGCTCGAAGCGATGACCTGGATGTCATCAAGGCACTGCTCGCAGAGAACGAACTGCCGGGCACTGACGTCCGTGCTGCGTTGCTCAGCGACTTTCTGGTGGCCGAGGATGCCAGCGGTGCCGTCGTAGGCAGCGTAGGACTTGAACGGTTCGGACAAAGTGCGCTGCTTCGTTCACTCTGCGTCGCACGACATGTTCGTAACGCCGGCCTGGGTACGACTCTGCTGTCCTGCGCGGAAGCGACCGCTCGCTCAGCAGGGGTGTTTGAGCTTTGGCTGCTGACAACATCGGCCGCCGGCTTCTTCCGGTCGATGGAGTACGTGGAGGTCGACCGATGCAGTGCACCGGCCGAAGTTCGGCAGACCCGTCAATTTGCGCAGTTGTGTCCAGCGAACGCGAGTTGTCTGAAGAAGCAGCTTTAGGTATCTGTTCGCCGGGTTATTGGCGGTGGCGAAATCCAGCTATTGCTGCACATCCACGAGTTCCGCACACGCTGCTTGCACATCACGTGCAAACAATGCCGATTCTCAGCGCGCAGCGTCTCGTAGCCGATTATCGTTTCTTGCTCACGTCTCCAACCGCGGTCCCAATCGGATTCGAAGTCGTGCGGTTGTCCAAGTTGAGCTTTCACCGTTGCCTTGTATTCAGAAACGTCGGCCGGAGTAAAGCCACAGAACCTGCTCCCGAATCGCTCACGAGACCCCGCAGGGGCGTGTCAGCGTCCCTCGTCTGGGAATCGTGGGGCTCGTGCCGCCCGCCGGGAAGCCGATTACGGTGGTAGGCATGCTTAACGCGTCAAATAGCGCTCGGTACTTCATCATCCATCGCAACTCTAAGTGGTGCCACCCAAGGTCAGCCTTGGCACCGAATTAGAATCGACGGCACCTGATACAGAGCGCTCCGGCTACCGTGACGAGGCCTCAGATGCGCGAGACGACCGTTGCGGTAGGTTGCAGCGTTGATGAAGGCATGAGCCGCTGCCGCAATAGCACCGGACGCAGCAGCGATAGCGGGTGCCGGTCGAGCGTAAGGCCGGTCGACTTTTAGTCGCTCACGATGCTTTTCGGCTTCGGACGGTGCGGTCCAGACCCGTGTTGCTGTGGATTGTCGATTTCCACGGGGAATCAACAGACAGTTTTTGCGCAAGCAAGAGCTATGCACACCCAACGCCGCTTCATTTGCGGCTGCCTATCGAAGAAGGCGGGCGGCACCGAAATCTGTGGTCTTCCTCCACGCCTTGTGTTGGCGATTTGCAGTCTGTGAAGCTCGGGCATCGACGACAAACCGCCTCATTCTCAAACCTGGTAGAGGCTGGCGCGAGGCCGGCAGTTACGGAAGACTGTAACTGCCGGTCTTCGTGCCAACAAAATTGAATGAGCCCTTCTCTGCAGGGAGGGTAAGCACTTGCTGCCAGTCAACTTGCCCCTCTATGCCCTTGTATTTGCCGGTACCCCAGCCTAGCGTCCCTTTTCCCGCTGACGCCCCCTTGGGGTGGCTAGTGGCTTCGACGAACCTGTCGCCATCTTTGTCGGTGAACACGCAGTACCCATTTCCAGGACCTGCATTGAAGCCGGCTTCGACGCAGTGCGCCTCAAAGCCTTGGTTTCAAAGCCCGAGCCTGCTGGTGATCATCGCGTCCCCGCGCTGCCGATCGAATGCGCACAGTTTGGGACGCACGCGAGGCGGAGTCGCTGCACGCTGCCGGCTCATCCCCGCGCCGCCGCGCTGAGACGGCATCAGCACACAAACCCCACTTCAGTAGTCGCTGCTTAAAGAGTAGTCTCCGCACTTGCGTCGCATCAACCGATTGCAAACTGGAGGAGACACCGATGGAGATCGAAACTCGTACCATGACGCGCGTGATGGTCAGGCTCGTGCCGTTCCTGATCCTCTGCTATTTCGTTGCTTACCTCGACCGTGTCAACGTTGGCTTTGCTGCATTGCAAATGAATCAGGCGCTCGGCTTTTCCGCGAGCGCGTACGGCTTCGGCGCCGGCATTTTCTTCATCGCCTATTTCTTCTTCGAAGTCCCGTCCAATCTGCTGCTCGAACGCTTCGGCGCACGACGATGGATCGCTCGCATCATGTTCACGTGGGGCATCCTCGCTGGCGCGATGGCGTATATCCCGCACATTTCCCAATATACGGGCATGTCCGCCGCGCACGTCTTTTACGGCCTGCGGATACTGCTGGGCATTGCCGAGGCGGGCTTCTTTCCCGGCATCATCTTTCTGCTGACGCTGTGGTTTCCCGCCGCATATCGCGGGCGCGTCGTCGGCTATTTCATGGCGGCCATTCCGCTTTCCACGGTGATCGGCGGACCGATCTCCGGAGCGCTTCTCTCGATGGACGGCATGGCCGGAATGGCCGGCTGGCAATGGCTGTACCTCATTGAAGCGCTGCCGGCGCTGCTGCTCGCGTTCGTGGTGTATTTCTACCTGACCGACAAACCCGCCGATGCACACTGGCTCGCGCCCGAAGAGCGCAAATGGCTGGTCGCGCGCCAGGCGCACGAGCGCGAGCATCGCGAAGCGGTGCACACGTTCAGCGTGAAGGAAGCGCTGTTCAACCGTCGCGTGCTTGCGATCGCGCTGATCTATTTCGGCGCCAATGCTACGAACTACGGGCTGAGCTTCTTCCTGCCGCAGATCGTGAAGGCATTCGGCCTGACCAACGTGCAGACGGGATTCGTGACGTCGTTGCCCTACATCGTCGGCGTGATCAGCATGGTGGTGTGGGGGCGTCATTCGGACCGCAAGCTCGAACGCAGATGGCATGTCGCGATCGCGCTGCTCGTCGCGGCCGGTGGCATCGCGGCGGCGGCCGCACTCGATCAGCCGGTGCTCAAGATGATCGCGCTGTCGATTGCGGGCTTCGGCATCTTCGGCTGCCTCCCCGTGATCTGGACGCTTCCCGCGTCGTTCCTGTCCGGTGCGGCCGCAGCGGGCGGGATCGCCGCGATCAATTCGCTGGGCAACCTCGCCGGGTTCTTCGGACCGTACGCGATGGGCTGGATCAAGGACAGCACGGGCGGCTTCGGAGCCGGGTTGCTGTGCCTTGCGGGAGCCGGTCTGGTCGGCGTCGCGGCCGTGCTTCTGCTGCACCACGATCCGGCGCTGGAAGCTTCGTCGAGTCCACGCGATCTGGATGTGGCCGATCACGGGAACGCCGTAAGCTCGTAGCGGATTTCGCGTCTGGCTCCTCTCCGGTCTGTCACGGCAGGCCGGAGACGGGCGCGCCAGTCGCTTCCTGCCCGATGTGCGCCGCGAAGCCGGACTGCTCCGGAGAAACGTCAGGCCGCAGCGTGAGCGCGGGAATCTCGTAGGCGCCGGCATTCTGCGGGCGAAACGGTATCGGCGGCGTCTTCCACAGGTCATCGAGACGTCGTCCGAGCGCGTCGCAAATCCCCGAGAATCGGGCTTCGTCGATCCGGCTCGTCCGATAGATCACGAAGGGTGGCAGGACGTCGAAGCCGGGGTAGTAAAGAATGCCGTGCTGGATCGGAAACAGCACGTCATCGATCGGCCCGTTGATGCCTCGCGGGCCGTAGTGGGACTCCCATCCGCCCGCGGTCACGACGAGCATCGCCCGCTTGCCTGCGAGCGTGCCTTCTCCGTAGCGGTCGCCCCAGCGTGCATCGGAATGTTCCCCGACGCCGTAGGCGAAGCCATACGCGTAGACGCGCTCCACCCAGCCTTTCAGGATCGCCGGCATGGAGAACCACCAGAGAGGAAACTGGAGGATGAGCGCATCGGCCCACAGCAGCTTGTCCTGTTCGAGTGCGATATCCCTGCTTTGCAGGCCGCTTTCGAACGCACGCCGGGAGTCGAGCGAAGGATCGAAGCGGGCATCGGCTTGCCGGGCCGTGCTGTCGCCGGCATCGAGCGATGCCTTCCACTTCATCGCATACAGGTCCGATACGCGGACGACGTGTCCTGCACCTTCGAGGCGCCCGACCGAAAAATTCCTGAGCGAGCCATTCAGCGACCTGGGCTCGGGATGGGCATAGACGAGAAGAACATGCATTGGCGGGCCTCCGTGACTGGAAGGGATCAGCGTAGGCCCCTGTGAGCTATATTGAAAATGAATATCCAATATCACAGGTATACCGATGAATAATCTCAGGCGGCTGGACCTCAACCTGCTCTTGACGCTCGATGTGCTTCTCTCGGAGCACAACGTGACCCGCGCAGCGGAGCGGCTGAACTTCTCGCAGCCATCGGTGAGCGTCCATCTTGCGAAGCTGAGGGATATTTTCGGAGACCCGCTGCTGTTGCCGGGGCCGCGCGGCATGCGGCCGACCGCGAGGGCCGAGGCGTTGCGCGAGCCCTTGCGGCAGGCGCTCGATGCGCTCGAACGGGCGGTGTCGCCGGCGAGTCCCTTCGATCCGTCGAAAGCGAGCCACACGTGGCGCGTTGCCGCTGCCGACTACGGCGAATCGACGGTCCTCTTGCCCGCTCTGGCCGGCTTGCGCTCGGCGGCGCCCGGCGCGCGGCTGGCGGTGCTGCAGCTCGCGCCGTCGCGCATCGTCAGGCAGGCGGAGCAGGGGGAGATCGATCTGGCGTTCCATACCAGCGAGGAGTCGCCTTCCGCGCTGCATCGGCGCACGCTCTTCACGGAGCGGTATGTCCTCGCGGGCCGTGCGGGTCATCCGCGCCTGAAGCGGCGTCCGACACTTGCGCAATTCGCGGCGCTCGATCACGTGATCGTTTCCCCGGAGGGTGGCGGGTTTCGCGGCATCACGGATGAAGCGCTTGCCGGGGCCGGGCTGGCGCGCCGGGTGGTGCTATCCGTTCCGCACTTCCGGTTCGTGATGTCGGTCCTGGAGACCACCGACCTCGTGGCGATGCTGCCTTCTCGCCTGGTTCGCGACTGTGCTGCGCTGCGGGTTGTCGAGGCGCCCGTCGATGTTCCCGGGTTCGAGATGGCCATGCTCTGGCACGAGCGCTCGCATCGCGACCCCGCGCACCGATGGCTGCGCGAGCACATCGCCGCTTCGGTGTGAGCCGTCGAGCGCGTTCGGCCTCCCGGCTTGACGGCGCACTGACCGCGGGAGTAGCCGGATGATCCGGCACCGTTTACCTGCGCATTCCCTTCCTTCCTGAATCTCCTCGCAACCCGTCACGGCGCGTTAGAAAACGATTAACTCATTTCGGCCGAAATCTCCCATGCCACACAGGGAAAATACGCATATGGTCCGTCCAATAACCACTAGCGAAGGCGGATAAAAATCTCTATCCTTGGAAAAACGTTTTCCTAAACCGGCTGGTTTCTCGCGTTGCGCGCCATTGCGGCTGCGCAGAAAGTCAGGCCACGGCGCTCGTCGCCATCAGTGAACAGAATGCGCGGCGCGACGAGCGACGCCGCGCAACGGAGACATTCATGCAATCTGCCGTCGCTGGCGTCGTGGGCGCCGCTAGCCGCTACCGCTGGACGGTCTGCGCGCTGCTCTTTTTCGCGACCGTCATCAACTACATGGACCGGCAGATTCTCGGTCTGCTCGCGCCGGTGCTGCAGCACGACATCGGCTGGACTCAGGTGCAGTACGGCCGCATCGTGATCGCCTTCTCGGCGTTTTACGCGATCGGGCTGCTGTGCTTCGGCCGTATCGTCGACTGGCTCGGCACGCGCCTCTCCTACGGGCTCGCGATGCTGGTGTGGAGCATCGCCGCCATGCTGCACGCGGCGGTCGGCTCGGTGGCCGGCTTCGCGGTCGTGCGCGCGCTGCTCGGCGTGGGCGAGGGCGGCAACTTCCCGGCCGCGATCAAGACGACGGCGGAATGGTTTCCGCGCCGCGAGCGCGCACTCGCGACCGGCATCTTCAATTCGGGCGCGAACATCGGCGCCGTGTTCGCGCCGGCCATCATCCCGCCGCTCGCGGTGGCGTTCGGCTGGCGCGCGGCGTTCGTGATCGTGGGCGCGATCGGCATTGTCTGGCTGGCCGTGTGGTTCGCGATGTACCGGTCGCCCGATGCGCGCTCGCGGGACGATGACCTCGACGACGCCGCGGACGAAGTCGAAGCACTCGACGCCGCCAATGTGAATGCCCGCGCGCCCGGCTGGGGCGTGCTGCTCAAGAAGCGCCAGACGTGGGCGTTCCTGATCGGCAAGTTTCTGACCGACCCGGTCTGGTGGTTCTATCTGTTCTGGCTGCCGAAGTGGCTCAACGAGTCCCGCGGCATGGACATGCAGCACATCGGCCTGCCGCTCGTGTGCATCTATGCGATGACGACCGTCGGCAGCATCGGTGGCGGCTGGCTCTCGTCGGCGCTCCTGCGCGCCGGCTGGAGCGTGAACGCCGCGCGCAAGACCGCGATGCTGATCTGCGCATGCTGCGTGCTGCCGATCGCGTTCGTCTCGCAAGTGGACAACCTGTGGGGCGCGGTCGCGATCGTCGGGCTGGCGGCTGCGGCGCACCAGGGCTGGTCGGCGAACCTCTTCACCACGGCGTCGGATCTCTTCCCGAAGCGTGCGCTCGGCGCGGTCGTGGGTATCGGCGGGATGGCCGGCTCGCTCGGCGGCGTGCTGTTCTCGGAAGTGATCGGCCAGGTGCTGCAGCGCACCGGACACTACTGGGTGCTGTTCGCCATCGGCGCGCTCGCCTATCTGGTTGCGTTCGCCGTCATGCACCTGCTGACGCCGCGCATGAGCCCCGCGAAGCTCGATGCATGAGCAAGCTGGAAAGCAAGCGGGAAGCGGCGCGGCGGCGCGCCTCAGTGGCTCGCGGCGGCGGTCGAGTCGCGGACGATGAGGCGCGGCTCGAACATCGAGTGACCGATCTCCGCGTGGCCTGCGAGTGCGTCGATGAGCTTCTGCATCGCGAGCTCGCCCATCTTCTCGCTCTGGATGTCGACGGTGGTCAGCGCCGGGGCCGCGTACTCGCCGTAGGGCACGTTGTCTACGCCCGTCACCGAGACGTCTTGCGGCACCCTGATGCCGAGCGAGGCCGCTTCCTTCATGAAGCCGAGCGCGATCAGGTCGTTGTAGCAGATCACCGCCTGCGGGCGGCGCGGACCGAGCATCACGCGCGAGCACGCATGCTCGCCGGCATGCGCGGTCGGTGCATGCGCGTCATGCACGTCGAGCGCGAGTCCGACCTCGTCGAGACACTCGCGTGCGCCGCGGATGCGCTCGTCGTTGATGCGCGCCTGCCCGAAGCCGAGGTAGGCGATGTGACGGTGCCCGAGGTTCAGCAGATGCCGCGCGAGCATGTAGGCGGCAAGCCGGTTGTCGATGCCGACGCTCGGAATCGGCAGCCCCTCGCTGCGCCGCAGGAGCACGAGCGGCTTGTCGAGATCGAGCATCCATTGCGACTCCTCGTCGGGCATGCGCGAACTGACGATCAGGCCGTCGACGCGCTGCGCGAGCGCTTCGATCAGCGGCCGCTCGCGCGCCTGGTTCTCGTCGGTATCGACGAGCAGCAGCGTGTAGTCGTGCCGCAGCGCGATGCGGTTGGCGCCCTTCACGACGTTCGTGAAGTGCGGGTTGCTGATGTCCAGGATGGTCAGCCCGATGGTGCGTGTGCGCCCGGTGATCATCGAGCGCGCGAGCGGGTTCGAGCGATAGCCGAGTTCGGCGATGGCCGCCTTCAGCTTTGCCTCGACCGGCGCGGAGAAGCGCTGCGCGCCGTTCATGTACTTGGACACCGTGGCAACCGAGACTCCGGCGGCGGCGGCGACGTCGCGAATCGTCGGGGAAATTTTTTTCATCCGAAGGGTAACGTTTTCTTAACTTGTTAACGGATTCTCGCAGAAAACATGAATCCGCGGTTAGACGCCGCGCGATCATTCTGCTCATTTTCCCTCAGAAAATGGGTGATTGGCGTTGCGCAAGGTCTTTCGCTACAGCGAAAAAACGTTTTCCTGAATTTCGTATCCAAGAGGAGCTTTTATGAATCAGCCATCCACGGCGTCGCGCAAACCGTTCCGCCGCCTGCTGCTGACCGGCGCGGCCGGCAACCTGGGCCGCCAGCTGCGCGGCGCGCTCGCCGACTGGGCCGACATCGTGCGCGTGAGCGACATCGCCGCGCTCGGCGAACCGGCGCCGCACGAGGAAACGAGCGTCGTCGACCTCGCGGACCGTCAGGCCGTGACGCACCTCGTCGAAGGCGTCGATGCGATCGTGCACCTCGGCGGCATTTCGATCGATGCGCCGTTCGACGATCTGCTCGAGGCGAACATCCGCGGCACCTACAACGTGTACGAGGCGGCCCGCAGGCACGGCGTGCGGCGCGTCGTGTTCGCGAGCTCCAATCACGCGATCGGCTTTCATCCGGTCACCGAGGTGCTCGATGCGGACGCGCCGCAGCGCCCGGACAGCCTGTACGGCGTGACGAAGTGCTTCGGCGAGGCGATTTCCCGCTACTACTACGATCGCTTCGGCATCGAGACCGTGTGTTTGCGCATCGGCTCGTCGTTCGAGGAGCCCAAAAATCCGCGCATGCTCGTCACGTTCCTGAGCTACCGCGACTTCATCGAACTGGTGCGCTGCTCGCTTTTCACGAACCGCGTCGGCCACGCGATCGCCTACGGCGCGTCGAACAACCCGGTCAAGTGGTGGGACAACACAAAGGCCGGCTTCCTCGGCTTCAACCCGCGCGACAGCTCCGTGCAGTTCGCGGAACGCTTCCAGGCTAGTGCGCCGAGCGCCACGCGCGACGATCCCGCAGAGCGGTTCCAGGGCGGCGTGTTCGTGCTCGGCGAACCGATGGAGCGCGGCCGATGAACGGCGCGGTGCACGTGGAGCGGCTCGACGCAGCCGGCCGCGCGGCGGTCGGCGAATGCCCGGTGTGGCATGAGGAACAGCAGGCGCTCTACTGGGTCGACATTCCGGCGCGACGCATCGTGAGCCTGCATGTTGCGAGCGCGCGCCGCAGCGAGTGGGCATTGCCGGAGCAGGTCGCCTGCATCGCATTCGACCGGGCCGGCACTGTGCTCGCCGGGCTCGAGAGCGGGCTCTTCGCGGTGACGCTCGACGAGGCGGCGCAGCACCGCGATGGCGGTCCGCATGACAATGCTTCCGCCTCGGGCGGCGCGCTGGCGCGTCGTCTCGCGGCGCCGGCGTTTACCGCCGGCGGCATGCGTTTCAACGACGGCCGCTGCGACCGTCAGGGCCGCTTCTGGGCGGGCACGATGGTGCAGGACATGTCGCTCGCGAGCCCGGCGGGGGCGCTGTATCGCTTCGACGAGAAGGGCGTGCTGTCGGCGCCCGTCGTCGAGGGGCTGATCACGCAGAACGGTCTCGCCTGGTCGCCGGACGGGAGGACGATGTATCTGTCGGACTCGCATCCGCAGCGCCGTCTGATCTGGGCGTTCGACTTCGATACCGGCACGGGCACGCCGCACGGCCGTCGTGTATTCGCCGACCTGCATCACTACACGGGACGGCCCGACGGCGCGGCAGTCGACGCCGACGGCTGCTACTGGACCTGCGCCAACGACGCCGGCCGGCTGTTGCGCTTCACGCCGCAAGGCCGGCTCGATCGCGAAGTCAGCGTTCCGGCGAGCAAGCCTTCGATGTGCGCATTCGGCGGCGATGGTCTCGACACGCTGTTCGTCACCTCGATTCGTCCGTCCGCGAATGCAGGTGACGACGATGGATACGTATTCGCACTGAGGCCAGGGGTGAAGGGATTGGCCGAGCCGCGCTATGCGGGCGTGTTACCCGTCGCATAGTGGCGGGCGCGCCCCGTCAGTCCAGGCGATGCGCCAGTGCGCGCTGGCAATCATCGTAGATGCGTCTGACTAGCGCCGAGTCGTAGTTGAGATCGTCGCCGTTCACGATCTCTTCGACAGCGTCGCGCACCCACTCGCAGTCGACCACCTCGCGGTGGAGTTGCGCGAGTTGCACCGCAGTGGCCGCGAGTTTCGCCGTTGTCAGCCAGTCGGCGTAACGCCGGTGGCGGTCGAGCCATTTGCGCGCGGCCCGGACGTGAAACGCGGGGCCGGGCCACGTGCCGTCCAGGTAGTACGCACCCAGGCAGCCGCATGTCAGCCAGCACAGCAACTGGGCGCAATCCTGCCGATCCATCGACTGGTTAGCCTCGTCCATGACTGTCCTCGCCGCAGCCGGTGCACGTGACAATAAGATCAAGATAGCACGGCACCGCGCGTTTTCAAGGCGCGGCTGGGTGGCGGCCGTCGTCCGTAGTCGGTTGCCGTCGTCACCCGGAACACGTGACGGCCGTTCACATCGCACCGGAGCGCGCGTTCAGCGTCATGTCGATAAACATATTAGATACCTTCGCTAGCACTTTGTGGACGTCGCTTCGTGTGCCCGGCCATAGAATGCACTCATCGGGATTCCACTCGAAAGGAAGGTATCTATGGCATCGGATCGTTCAATGCTGGTGGTCAGCGCGCACAGCGCCGACTTCGTCTGGCGCGCGGGTGGCGCGATCGCGCTTCATAAGAAGAATGGCTACCGGGTGAAGGTGGTCTGTCTCTCGTTCGGCGAGCGCGGCGAGTCGGCCAGGCTCTGGCGCAAGGGCGAGATGACGCTCGGGAAGGTGAAGGAAGCGCGCCGGGAGGAAGCGCTGCGCGCCGCAGACGTGCTCGGCGCGGAAGTGGATTTCTTCGATCTCGGCGACTACCCGTTGCGCGTCTCCGACGAGGCGCTCCTTCGGCTCGTGGACGTGTACCGCGACGTTCAGCCGGCGTTCGTGCTGAGCCACTCGCTCAAGGACCCGTACAACTTCGATCACCCGCTTGCCATGCACGTCGCGCAGGAGGCGCGGATCATCGCGCAGGCCGAGGGTCACAACCCCGGGCAGACGGTTGTCGGCGCGCCACCCGTCTATGCGTTCGAACCGCACCAGACGGAGCAGTGCGAATGGACGCCCAACACGTTCCTCGACATTACGGACGTGTGGGACGTCAAGCGCCGCGCGATCGAATGCATGGCCGGTCAGGAGCACCTGTGGGAATACTACACGCGCGTTGCATTGCAGCGGGGCGTGCAGGCGAAACGCAACATCGGCATCACGGCCGCGCGCGACATCAGGTACGCGGAAGGCTATCAGCGGATCACGCCCGCTGTCGTCGGAGATCTGGCATGAAGCGCGGCGTGGTGGTGACCCATATCGCGCGGGCGGATGCGGCGAACGTGGCCGTGCTGCGGGAGGCAGGCGTCGCGACCGTCCACGAGGCGCAGAGCCGGCTTGGTCTTCTCGCGTGCTACATGCGGCCGATCTATCCGGGCGCGGCCATTGCCGGACCGGCCGTGACCGTGCTCGTGCCGCCTTCGGACAACTGGATGCTGCATGTGGCGGTCGAACAGTGCCGGGCAGGCGACGTGCTGGTGGTGGCGCCCACGTCTGCCTGCGAGGACGGGTATTTCGGGGAACTGCTTGCCACGTCGCTCGCGAAGCGCGGCGTACAGGGCCTGATCATCGATGCGGGCTGCCGGGATGTGCGCGCGCTCAAGGCAATGGATTTTCCCGTGTGGTCGAAGGCCGTCTCCGCGCAGGGCACGGTCAAGGAGACGCTCGGCTCGGTCAATGTGCCGGTCGTATGCGCGCAGCAGATCGTGCATCCGGGAGACGTGATCGTGGCCGATGACGACGGCATCGTCGTGGTGCCGCTCGCCACCGTCGAGGCGGTAGCGAAGGCCGCGCAGGCGCGCCTGGAGAAGGAAGAGAAGACGCGTGCGGTGCTCGCAAGCGGCACGCTCGGCCTCGACTACTACGCGATGCGTGACAGGCTCGCGGAAAGAGGCTTGCGCTACGTCGATTCGGCCTCTGAACTTTGAAGGGGAGATGGCGATGGCTTCAAGTCGCAGGCAAATGCGCATTCCGTGTCTGATGATGCGCGGCGGCACGTCGAAAGGCGCGTACTTTCTTGCTTCGGATCTGCCGCTCGAACCCGCGGCCCGAGACCGGGTACTGCTCGCGGTGATGGGGTCGCCGGACCCCCGCCAGATCGACGGCATCGGCGGCGCCGATCCGCTGACGAGCAAGGTCGCGATCATCTCGCGCTCCATGCGTGAAGACGCCGACATCGACTATCTGTTCGCGCAGGTCGTCGTGAACGAGGCGCGGGTCGATTACGGGCAGAACTGCGGCAACATTCTGGCGGGCGTGGGACCGTTTGCGATCGAGCGGGGCCTCGTCGTCCCGCGTGAAGGCAGCACGGAAGTCGCCATCCACATGGTGAATACCGGGCAGATCGCGGTGGCGACGGTGGCGACCCCCGGGGGCTACGTCACCTATGAGGGCGATGCGGGAATCGACGGCGTGCCGGGTGTCGCGGCCGCGATAACGCTCGAATTCAGGGATACGGCCGGTGCCACGTGCGGCGCGCTCTTTCCGACGGGCTGTGCGCGAGACACCATCGACGGGATCGACGTGACGTGCATCGACAACGGCATGCCGCTCGTGCTCATGCGCGCACGCGATCTGAACCGCACAGGCTACGAAACGCGCGAAGCGCTCGACGCCGACACGGCGCTCAAGGCGCGCATCGAATCGATCCGGCTCGCGGCGGGACCGCTGATGAACCTGGGCGATGTCAGCGGACGGACGGTGCCCAAAATGTGCCTGGTCGCCGAGCCGCGCGAGGGCGGCTCGATCGCGACGCGCAGCTTCATTCCACACCGCTGTCATGCATCGATCGGCGTGCTCGGCGCCGTGAGCGTGGCGACTGCGGCCGTGTTGCCGGGCACTGTCTGCGAGGGCATTGCGCAGGTTCGCGAGGAGAGCGGCCGCAAGCGGCTTTCGGTCGAGCACCCGACAGGCGAATTCACGGTCGAACTCACGCTGGGCGGCCCAAGCGCCGCACCGGAAGTGACGAGCGCGGCACTGCTGCGTACCGCGCGCTGGCTGTTCGACGGAGCCGTCGGCATTCCTGCTGCCGTGTGGCAGGAGGCGACGTGAGCGGCGAACTTGAAAGGATCACGCGAGTCGCCTTTGTCGGCTTCGGCGAGGCGGGCGGCATTCTCGGCGCGGCGCTTGCCGCGAAGGGCGTGCGGGTTTCAATGTACGACGTGTGCATCGGCGCACTGCGCGAGAAGGCAGCCCGCTCGGGCGTGCAGGCGGCGGACACGCTCGCACAGGCTATCGAGGGGGCGCAGCTCATCGTTTCCGCGGTGACGGCGCAGGCCGATATCGAAGTGGCCGAAGCTGTTGCGCGCGTCATCGCGCCGGGGCAGGTCTATTTCGACATCAACTCGGTCTCGCCCCGGACCAAGCGGCATGCGCAGTCGGTCATCGAGGCGGCGCGCGCGCACTACGTGGAGGCCGCCGTGATGGCGCCCGTGCCGCCGTACGGCATCGCCGTGCCGATGCTGCTCGGTGGCATGCAGGCGCAACGCACAGGTGCCGCGTTGAACGAACTCGGCTTCGCCTCGCGCACGGTCTCGACGAAGATCGGCGTGGCTTCGGCGGCGAAGATGTCGCGCAGCGTGATGATCAAGGGCATCGAGGCGCTGACGGTGGAATGCCTGCGCGCCGCGCGTCATTACGACGCCGAGTTCATCGTGCTCGAGTCGCTGCGCGAGACGTTCGTCAAGATGCAGCACGACGCCGACCTGCCCGGTTATCTCGTGAGCCGGGTGGCGGAGCACGGGCGCCGGCGTGCCGCCGAGATGCGCGAAGTCGCGCAAACCCTGCGCGACGCGGACATCGAGCCGTTCATGAGCGAGGCGTGCGCGCGGCTGCAGGACGGTGTCGCCGATGCGATGGAGCAGCGAGCGCTCGACTACGCTTCCTTTTCCGCGCCCTTCGACTGGCGCAATTTATTCGATCGCCTCGGCCGCGAGGGCTCGTGACGCCGTCTAGCGCCGCACGACCCGCGTCGTGCGTGCGACCTTGTCCACGGCAAGGCGTATCGCGTCGATGAGCGCACGCGCGGCGGGCGACGGCGTGCCGCCCGCGCGCACGATGAGCCCGATGTCCCTGCGCGTGTTCTGCATGGCGATGTCGAGCGCGACGAGCTGGGCCGACTCGCGCTCGTAATACAGCTGCTGAGCGGACACTGCCGCGAGCATGTCGGATTGCAGCAGCACGCCGCGAATGATCGCGAGGTCGGCGGTTTCGACGCTCGGCATCGGGGCCTTCAGCCGCGCTCGCTTGAAGAGCGCTTCGAACAGGCCGCGCGCGGGCGAGTGGCTGCGCGGCAGAATCCATTGGGCCGACGCGATGTCCCTGAGCGCGAGTGCGCGCACGCTCGCGAGCGGGTGATCGCGGCGAGCGAGCACGACGAGGTCATCCGACATGAGCCGCTCGTTTACGAGGCCGCTTGCCGCATCGTTCGCGCGCAGCGCGCCGAGGACGAAATCGATGTCGCCTGCACGCAATCCGGCGACCAGCGTTTCATAGGCGCTTTCGTCCGTCACGATCCGCACGCCCGGATATTGCGCCGCGACGCGCGCGACGGCCTCCGGCAACAGCAATGTCCGCCCGAGCGGAAGGGCACCCACCGTCACATGACCCTGAATGCTGCCGCGCAGTGCGGCGATGTCGTCGGGAATATGACGCAACTCGTTCAGTGCGCGTCGCACGTGCAGCAGGAACGTCTCGCCTTCGCTCGTGAGCAGCAGGCCGCGCGGGCTCCGGTAGAAAAGCTGCATGCCCGCGCCGCTTTCCATGATGCGGATCGCGCTGCTCACCGCAGGCTGGCTGATCCCGAGCGTTTGCGCGGCACTGGGCATGTGCCGGTGCCGCGCAAGCGCAGAAAACAGCTGCAGCCGCCGTGTGTTCAGCAGATAGGCGGGCAGCGTGCCTTCGGCGACGGAGCGCCTGCGCGACTGGCGCGCTGCGCACCATTGCGCCAGTTCTTCCAGCTCGGCGAAGATGCGCTCGCAGCGCTCGATCACGACGCGCCCCGCAGGCGTCGGAAGCATGCCCGAGGAGCGGCGTTCGAACAGGGTTTCGCCGACGGCTGTCTCAAGCTCCTGGAGGGAGCGCGTGACCGCCGACTGCGCGCGATACAGCGCTGAAGCCGCGCGCGTCGCGCTGCCGGTCTGCGCCACCAGCCTGAATGCGCGCAGGTAGGCGAGGTTGAGCAGTTCGGGATTACCCATTCAAAGTCTCCATGGCGTCACGCCGCGCCCGCGATCAGATGCAGCGCGTATTGGTGGCTATGGGCGAAGACCTGCAGCACGAACGGGCGCTGTATTCGAGGCTTCGCCGAAGGCGGGAGCGACCGTTGGCCGGGTGGTTTCATTCATCGCGAGTCGTCTGGATCTGCGTCCGAGTATAGCGGCCCGAGGCGGCTCGGGAAAGCTCGAAGGCCCTTCATGCGATGTCGTTCTTCGGCCATCGAATCCATTTATCGGCATGTGTGAGGGAAGTGCTCATGACGGCGCCCCGCGAGGCATGTGCCGGCTGCCGTCAGCGCCTTGATGCGTCGAGCCGGAAGCGCCCTCAACAACTATTCGTTGCGCAGATTACGACCGATTAGCCTGCCTTATCGGGTTTTGTACGAGCAAACCGTGCTATTGCCAAACTTGCCCATTCCGGTAATTTGCTATTCAGAGACGGCCGGGGCGCCATCTGATTTGCAGGCGCTTCTCGCAACGCACATTGATACGCAAGGGACTGACATGGCAAGAATCATCGGTGGCATCGGCACCTCTCACGTGCCGACAATAGGCGCGGCCTACGACAACGAGAAGCAGAACGACCCTGCATGGGCGCCTCTCTTCAAAGGATACGAACCGGTCGCCGAATGGCTGGCCGAGAAGCAGCCGGACGTGATGGTGATGTTCTACAACGACCATGCGAACAGCTTCTTCTTCGATTGCTATCCCACGTTCGCGCTCGGTGTGTCGCCGAATCACGAATTCGCGGACGAGGGCGCGGGCAAGCGTCCGCTGCCCGGCATCGCCGGTCATCCGGAACTCGCGATTCACATCGGCGAGCAGATGATCTCCGACGAGTTCGACCTGACGATCTTTCAGGAGCGCCCGCTCGACCACGGCTGCAATTCGCCGCTTTCCCTGATGCTGCCTCATGCGGGCGGCTGGCCGCTCGCGCTCGTTCCGATGGAAGTGAACGTGCTGCAATACCCGCTGCCGACGGCAAACCGCTGCTATCGGCTTGGTCAGTCGCTGCGCCGTGCGGTGGAGTCGTATCCCGAGGATCTGAAGGTGGTGGTGGTCGGCACGGGCGGGCTGTCTCACCAGGTACACGGAGAGCGCAGCGGCTTCAACAATACCGATTGGGACACCGAGTTCCTGGATCTCATCGTGCGCGACCCGCAGCGGCTCGCCGCAATGAAGCATGTGGACTACGTGCGGCTCGGCGGCGCCGAGAATGTCGAGACGATCATGTGGCTCGCGATGCGCGGCGCACTCGCGCCGAACATCAGGGAACTCCATCGCAACTATTATCTGGCGACGAGCACGGCGATGGCCGTGACGCTTTACGAGGACGAGGTGCCGCAATGAATCCCCAACTGACGGGCATCGAGGAGCTGACGGGGACCTACCCGTTCGACATTCGCCAAAGCATCAAGGCGCTGCGCCTGAACCGCTTCTTCTGGCAGATGCGCGAGCACGAGGCGCGTGAGCGCTGGCTGAATGAGCGCAGCAGCGCCTACGACGCGGCAGGCCTGACCGGCGAGGAGCGCGCGCTGGTGGACAACACCGACTGGCTCGGGCTCGTGCGCTACGGCGTGTCCTTCTTCGTGCTCGAGAAGTTCGCGCGTGTCGTGAAGATCAGCAATCTCGGCATGTACGCATCGATGCGCGGCGAGACCCTCGAAGCGTTTCTCAGGACGCGCAACGTGCCGGGCGCGGCCTAGCGTCCCGCGTGCCCGGCGCGGAAGCTCACATCCGGGCGTGATCGCACACTGGCGCGCAATCAATCAATCGCGCCCTGTCAGTCTGAACGGCTTTATGGAGATTTTTCGATGCTGGACGCAAAGGTCCTCGCAGTGCTCGACATCTATCACGCAAGGATGTCGGAAGAACGCAAAACCCGGCCCGCGAACCCCTCGGCCGCCGCCCTCGACGACCGGCTGCTCGCGGTCGGACCGGATACCGGTCAACTGCTCAACATCCTGGCGAAAAGCCAGAAGGCGCCGGCCATCCTGGAGCTAGGCACCTCCTACGGCTATTCCGCGATATGGCTGGCAGACGCGGCCCGCGCGGCCGGCGGCCGCCTCGTCACGATGGAGCTGCACGACTACAAGTCCGACTATGCGCGGCAAATGTCGGTATAGGCGGGCCTTGCCGGCCATGTCGATTTCGAGGTGGGCGATGCCGTGAGCATGATCGCCGGCCTGCCTCACGGTATCGACTTCGTGCTGGTCGATCTCTGGAAAGACCTGTATGTGCCGTGTCTCGAAGCGCTCTATCCGAAGCTCAACGCGGGCGCGATCATCGTCGCGGACAACATGATTCTTCCCGGCGGCGAAGCGGTTAACCGGTACGCCCGGGCCGTGCGTTCGAAGCCCGGGATGTCGGGCATACGGGTGCCGGTCGGATCGGGCCTCGAGATAAGCCGCTTTGGCGGCGACTGAGCGCGGGCTGGAGCGGCGCATTCCGCCAGCGTCAGCAGCCGCAGCCGCGAACGAGGCCGTAGGCAGCTCCGTCCCGCCGGCTTGCACTCATCCGGCGTAGACGGGGTCACGCATGCGGCTTCCCGGGCAGGCGCTGCCCGAGGTGCTTGCGCGCCGCGGGGCTGAGCACCCCGCCGAAGAACAGATCCAGCGCCTTCTCCAATGCCTCGCGCGGCGCGAGGTGCGTTCTTGCGAGCAGCGCCGGATCGTGGACGCCTCGCGCCACCTGCAGCCAGTATTCCGCAAGGAAGGTCACGTCGATATCCGCGCGGATCATCCCCTGCTCGATGCCGAGCTGCATCACGCGGCCGAACACGGTCGGAATATTGCGTTCCTTGATGGCCTGGATCTCGTCGAAAAGCTGCGGCGCGAAGCGGTTCAGGTCCCGCAGAAAGTCGGGGGACATGACGCCCACATGATCGGCGACCGTGCGCAGCAGGCGTTCGAGCTTTTCGGGGAACCGCCCGGGGCCGTCCAGTATGGCCGAGACCTGACGGCGGATGGAAACGCCCGTTGCCGCGATGATCGCGGCAACCATCGCGTCCTTCGACGGGAAGTGCACGTAGAGCGTCTTTTTGCTCATGCCGAGCGCGAGCGCCAGCCGGTCCATCGTCAGGCCACTATAGTGATCCCGAAACAGTATTTCGCGTGCGGCGGCGAGGATGGTACCGGCCGGCCCTTCGTCGAAGTCGACAGGAGGGAAAGATAACGGCGATGTTGCGATTTTGGTTTCCTCGCATGGGCAAGAGTTCGGGGGCGCATCCTGCATTCACGGTCGGCCCGCCAGCGACGCCGCATCCAGGCCGCCGCCCAGCGCCTGAAAGAGCGCGGCTGTATCGGTGAGCCGGTCGGCATGTGCGCGGGTTCGATCGAGTGCCGTCTGGAGGACCTGCCGCTGCGCGTCGAGCAAGCCGAACTGGCTGACGCCGCCCGCCGCATACTGCGCCCGAGCGATCTCGAAGCTGGCTTGCGCCTGTTGCGCCGCGTCGTCGCGTGCGTGGAGTTCGCGGGCGTCGTTCTGAAGCGCGGTCAGCGTGTCCGCCACCTGTTGAAGCGACTGAAGCACGGTTTGCTGATAGCCCGCCAGGGAGGCATCGTAAGCCGCCTCCGCGGAGCGCTTCCTCGCGCGCAGTTCTCCACCGTGGAAAAGCGGCTGCGTGAGATTCAGCCCGATGTTCCAGATGTTCAGTCCGTTCACCACGTCCTGGATGCTCGTGCGCTGGGAGCCGATTCCCGCGGATAGCGAAAACTGCGGATACAGGTTGGCCGTCGCGACGCCGACATTCGCGCTCGCCTGATGCAGCAATGCCTCGGATGCGCGTATGTCCGGGCGTTCGCGCGCGAGCGTCGATGGCAAGGTGAGCGGAATGTGTTCGGGCAGATGAAGCGATGCGAGCGTGAGTTCATCGAAGTTCGCCTGCGACGGCGCGCGCCCGAGGAGAATGGCCAGCTGATGATCGGCCTGAGCGAGCTGGGTTGCAAGCGGCGGCAGCGAGGCGCGTGTTTGCGCGAACAGGGTCCGCTGGCTGCGTACGTCGAGTTCCGATACGCCGCCCGCCGCATGACGCGCTTCCATGATGGACAACTGTTGCGCCTGGGCGTCGGCGAGACGCCGCGTCAGCGCAATCTGCTCCTGAAGCGATGCGCGCCGCACGGCGCCCGACACGACGTTTCCTGCGATCGACAGGCGGGCCGCGTCGAACTGGAACCCTTCATAGTCGACTTGCGCCATCGCTGCTTCGAGCGCGCGCCGGTTACCGCCGAAGATGTCGAACGTATAGGACACGCTGACCGAAGCGTTGAAGAGCGAGAACGGTCCGGGGTTCGGCACGTCGGGCACGCCGAACGCTGCGGGGTCCACTCGCTGCCGCGAGCCCGATATCGCTGCGTCGACACTCGGGAACCGTGTGGCGCCGGCCTGCGCGTTGTAGGTCTCGCGCGCTTCGATCAGTTTCGCGCGGGCTTGCGCAAGCGTCGGGCTTTGCCGCAGGGCTTCGTCCACGAGACGGTCGAGCGCGTCGGAGCGAAACTGCGTCCACCACATCGGCGTGGCGTGCCCGGCGGCGGTGAATGTCTGCGCCGAACCGCCCGCGCCATCGGCCGCCGCGGTGGCGTGGGGCGCGGCGTCGCGGGTGTAGGTCGGGGTTTCGGGCGCGGCTGGTGTGTGGAAGTCGGGGCCGACCGCGCACCCGGACAGGGCGACGATCGACAGAAGCGCGAGGTGTTTCATGGCGGCGTATTCCTAGTCGAGCGTGCGCCGATAAAAGCGCAGCGCGATGCCCATGACGATGACCGTGAAGAGCGCCATCGGCCAGACCGACGGCCACAGGTCTTCCCAGCCGTTGCCCTTGAGCACGATGCCTCGAATCAGCCGGTTGAAGTAGGTGAGCGGCAGCAGATTGCCGATGAACTGCGCCCACGCCGGCATGCCGGAGAACGGAAACATGAACCCGGAGAGCAGGATGTTGGGCAGGAAGTAGAACACGGTCAGCTGCATCGCCTGCAGCTGGTTCCGGGCGAGCGAGGACAGCGTGATGCCGACCGTGAGATTCGCCGCGATGAACAGCAGCGCGGAGAGATAGATCGCGATTGCGCTGCCGACAAACGGAACGTGAAAGACGAAGCGCGTTGCGACAAGAATGATCGATGCCTGGATCAGGCCGATGATCACGTAGGGCACGATCTTGCCGGTCATGACTTCCACGGGGAGCACGGGCGTTGCGAGCAGGTTTTCCATCGTGCCGCGCTCGCGTTCCCGCGTGATCGCAAGGCCGGTCATCATCACGAGCGTCATCGTCAGTATCACGCCCATCAGGCCGGGCACGACGTTGTACTGTGTGATTCCCTCGGGGTTGTACAGGTTGTGAACCTTCACGTCGAATGCGGCCGGGGCGCCGTTCAGATGCGCGAGCGCGCCGGTGAGGTCCTTGTCGGCGACAGGCTGCACGAGGCCGGACAGCGCGGCGACGGCGGTGTTCGTGGCGGTCGGGTCCGTGGCGTCTGCCTCCACGAGCAGCGATGGACGTTCGCCGCGGATCAGCTTCTTCGAGAAGTCGACGGGCACGTTCAGCACAAACTGCACGCGTCCCTGAGCGAGCGCGCGACGGCCCGCTTGCTCGTCAGGCAGCGTCTCGACAAAGTTGAAATAGGCGGAGTTCTTCATCGCGGCGATGAAGCTGCGCGAAAAGGCGCTGTTGTCGCCGATGATGACGGCCGTCGGCATGTGCTTCGGGTCGGTATTGATCGCGAAGCCGAACAGGGCGAGCTGGATGATGGGCAGCCCCACGATCATGCCGAACGTGACGCGGTCGCGTCGCAACTGAAGGAACTCCTTGAGGACGATGCTCCACCAGCGCGTTGCCGAGAACATGACGCGTTCGGTCACGATGATGCTCCGAAGTTGTCCTTCGAGTGGCTCATCAGATAGATGAACACGTCTTCGAGTCCGGTGGCGATGCGTTCGATGCGCAGCGGCGTGCCGTCCGTCGCCTGTCTGACCGCGCGTTCGAGCGCGGCATGATCGCTGCCGCTCACGTGCAGCGCCGAGCCGAACACGACGGTCTGATCGATGCCGGGCGTCTTGCGCAGTTGTTCGGACAGCGTGCTCAGGTGTTCGCCGTGGATCGCCCAGGTTTCGAGGTCTTGCGATTCGATCACCTCGCTCGCCGTCCCCTTGGCGAGCAGCTTGCCGTATGCGATATAGGCGAGCTTGTGGCAGCGTTCGGCTTCGTCCATGTAATGCGTGCTGACGAGCACGGAAATGCCGCTCGCCGCGAGCCGGTGAAGTTCTTCCCAGAAGTCGCGCCGCGCCGTCGGATCGACGCCGGCGGTCGGTTCGTCGAGCAGCAGCAGCCTGGGTTCGTGCAGCATGCATGCAGCCAGTGCAAGCCGCTGTTTCCAGCCTCCGGACAGCGAACCGGTGAGCTGGCTCGCGCGGGTCTCAAGGCCGAGCGCTTCGAGCGACCGGTCGACGGCTTCCCGGCGATTGCGCATCTGATAGATGCGCGCGACGAAGTCGAGATTCTCCCGGATGGTCAGGTCTTCCCAATACGAGAAGCGCTGCGTCATGTAGCCGACATTGCGCTTGATCTGCGCACTCTCGCGGCGGATGTCGTACCCGAGGCACGTGCCCGTGCCCGAATCGGGAGTGAGCAGGCCGCACATCAGGCGGATGGATGTCGTCTTGCCGCTGCCGTTCGGGCCGAGAAAACCGAATATCTCGCCGCGGCCGACCTGAAGGGAGACATCGTTGACGACGTGCTTGTCGCCGAAATGCTTGTTCAGGTTCTGCACGTCGATGACGTATTCCTGTGTGGACGCATTCATTGCAGTGTCACCGTGACGGGCTGGCCCGGATGAAGACTCGGTGCATCGGCGATCGACGGATGCGCCTCGACCATGAAGACCAGCTTCGAGCGGCTTTCGTTGCTGTAGATGACGGGCGGCGTGTATTCGGCCTTGTTCGACACATACGTGATCTTCGCGGGCACGTCGCGCGCGCAGCCATCGCAGTGCACGGTCAGCGACTGGCCGGCGGCGATGCGCCCGACAATCGCCTCGGGCACGAAGAGCCGCACTTTGACGTTCTGCGGCGGCAGCATCTCGACGACCGGGCTGCCCGCCTTCACCCATTCCCCCACGCGATACAGCGTGTCGTAGACGAGCCCCTGAGCCGGCGCGGCAACCCGTTTCTGATCGAGTTTCCATTGCGCTTGCGTGACAACCGCCTGCGCGGCCGCAACCTGCGCGCTCTGCGCTGCGAGTTGCTGCGAGCGGCCCGGCAGGCGCGCCACTTCCACCTGATTCGTCAGTTCGCGAACCTGGGCCGAGGTTGCGTCGGCGTTGGCGCGCGAATCGTCGAGTTGCGCCTTCGGGATGCCGCCTGCGGCGAACTGCGCCTGGTCGCGTGTCAGTTGCAGCGATGCCTTGCGGGCGTTGGCTACGGCCTCGGCGAGCTGCGCGCGAACGACATTGACTTCCGGTGTCCGCTTGCCTGTTTCGATGTCCGCCAGTTGAGCGCGTGCCGTGGCGAGTTGCTGTTGTGCCTGCCGCAGGGCGGCGGTTTCATCGACCGATTCCAGTTCGAAGAGCGGCGTGTCCGCCTGCACGGTCTGTCCGCGTGCGACGGCCAGTTGCGTGAGTTCGCCCGATTGCGATGACGAGAGATACACGAACTCGCCCTCGACGTAGCCTTGAAACGCGTTCGGGTCCTGACGGGAGCAACCCGCCAGCAAGGCGACGCAAAGCGGGAAGGCGATCGCGGCGTACGGCAGGCGGCTCATGACGTGCTCCGCGGCGCCGGTAACGCGTCGGCATCGTGATCGAGGTACTGGGCAGGATGAGCGGTACACATGGGAACCCGTGTTGAGAGTTGCGATCGCCAATCTCATGCAGAGGGACGGCGCTGCCACCCCGCTTCCGGCCTCAACCGGGCGCCTTCGATCGATGGAAACTATTTTCCTTTCTTTAGTTTCCTTGGTCAATGGGGAATGGGTATACCCCGACGACGGAAGTGGACGCCCGACCAGATTGATGTGACAAGAATCAGGCACGCGCCTCGACGGCGAACGCTCGGGAGTGCGGACCGGGCGCGGCGCTATACTGTAAGCAGACCATCCACCGCAACATGAGCCGGCGTGGCGCTGCGTCGTAACGGACCTCCCGTACGCCTGACGACACTGACCGCCTGCCGGCGTCAAGACCCAAAAAATTGGCTGAACACAATCTGGAAAGGCTGAGAATCGAGAGGCCGTCGGTTGGCACGGTGCCGCGGCGGCGGCGCGCCTGGGTTCGCTACGTGCTGATCGCGCTCGTCATCGCCGCGGCGCTCGGCATTGCCGCGAGGCTGACCGGCCCGCAGGCGGTGGAAACCGTGACCGTGACGTCCGCTTACCCCTCGCAGGACTACACGCTGCTCAACGCCACCGGTTATGTCGTGCCGCAGCGCAAGGCCGCGGTGGCGTCCAAGGCGCAGGGCCGTCTCGAGTGGCTCGGGGTGCTGGAAGGCACGCACGTGAAAAAGGACGAGGTGATTGCCCGGATCGAGAGCAGGGACGTCGAGGCGGCGCTCGCTCAGGCGCAGGCGCAGGTGAACGTCGCGAAGGCCAATCTCGACCTCCAGGTCGCCGAACTGAAGAACGCCGAAATCAACTTGCGCCGCTCCGCGATCCTCGTGCCGAAAGGTGCGATGCCCGCGACGCAGTACGACGCCGATCTCGCGCGCTACGACAAGGCCAGGGCCTCGATCAACAACAGCCGGGCCGCCATCGTATCGGCGCAGGCGAATGCACGTGCGGCTCAGGTCGCCGTGGACCAGACCGTGATCCGTTCGCCATTCGACGGCGTGGTGATCGAAAAGCACGCGAACGTGGGCGACAACATCACGCCGTTCTCGCAGGCGTCCGACAGCAAGGGCGCAGTCCTGACCATTGCCGACATGGAAACACTCGAGGTCGAAGCGGACGTGGCGGAATCCAGCATCGGCAAGATCAAGGCGGGCCAGCCTTGCGAAATACAGCTCGACGCGCTGCCCGACCTGAGAATGACAGGACAGGTCTCGCGCATCGTGCCGACCGTGGACCGCTCGAAAGCAACGGTGCTGGTGAAGGTGCGTTTTGTCGACCGTGACGCGCGCGTGCTGCCGGACATGAGCGCGAAGATCGCGTTCCTGTCGAAGCCGGTTTCGGCACAGGAACGAGACCCGGTGGTCGCGGTGCAGCCCGGCGCGATCGTCGAGCGGAGCGGGAGGAAGGTGGTCTATGCGGTCAGGGGCGACACCGTGCACGAGGTGGCGGTCACGACAGGCGCACGGATCGGCGATCTCGTCGCAGTCAACGGCGTCCGCCCGGGCGAGATGCTCGTGCTGGCACCGGGCGGGAAGCTCGCGGACGGCGCCAGGGTCAGCCTGGCGAAGAAGTGACGTGAGCACAAAGCCGCTCGTCGAAATCCGCCATGTCGCGAAGTCGTACCGTCGCGGCGTGCAGACCGTGCCCGTCCTCGCCGACATCACGCTCGGGATCGGCGAGGGCGACTTCATCGCGCTGATGGGTCCGTCGGGATCGGGCAAGAGCACGCTGCTCAATCTCATTGCCGGCATCGACAGACCCGACAGCGGCGAACTGCGGGTCGGCGGGCTCGACATCACGCGGCTACCGGAGGCGGCGCTCGCCGACTGGCGCGCGGCCAACGTCGGCTTCATCTTCCAGTTCTACAACCTGATGCCCGTGCTGACCGCGTTCGAGAATATCGAGTTGCCGCTGATGCTGACGCGCCTGACCCGCAAGGAGCGGCGCGAACGCGTCGGGCTGGTGCTGGAGATGGTCAATCTCGCCGACCGGATGCACCATTTCCCTTCGGAGCTTTCGGGCGGACAGCAGCAGCGCGTCGCCATCGCACGCGCGCTCATCACCGATCCGACGCTCATCGTCGCGGACGAACCGACCGGGGATCTCGACCGCGCGTCGGCGGAGGACATCCTCTCAATGATGCAGCGGCTCAACAGCGAGCTTGGCAAGACCATCATCATGGTGACGCACGACGCTCACGCCGCGGGTGCCGCGAAGGCGCTCGTGCATCTGGACAAGGGGGAGCTGATCGATGGCAAGATCGATTGAACGGTGTTGCGGTCGCGCGCCATGTACCTGCTCAAGCTGATCGCGAGAAACGCGCTGCGCCACAAGCTGCGCACCCTGCTGACCGTGGTGGGACTCACCATCGCGGTGCTGGCCTACGGGCTGCTGCATACGGTGGTCGATGCCTGGTATGCGGGGGCCGCCGCGGCCTCGAATGCGCGGCTCGTGACACGCAACGCCATCTCGCTCGTTTTTCCCTTGCCGCTCAGCTACGAGAACCGCATCCGGGGCGTCGACGGCGTGACGCTGGTCGCCCGTTCCAACTGGTTCGGAGGCATCTATCGGGAGCCGAAGAATTTCTTTGCGCAGTTCGCGGTATCGGACAACTATCTCGACCTGTACCCCGAGTTCATCCTGCCGGCGCAGCAGCGCTCGGATTTCATGCGCGACCGCAAAGGGTGCCTCGTGGGACGTCAGCTCGCGACCCAGTTCGGGTTCAAGGTGGGCGACGTGATACCGATCAAGGGCACGATCTATCCCGGCACCTGGGAGTTCGTTGTGCGCGGCATCATGGACGGACGGGACGAATCCACCATCACGCGCCAGTTGCTGTTCCACTGGGACTACCTGAACGAAAGCGTGCGAAAGACGTCGACCCGGCGGGCCAATCAGGTTGGCGTCTACGTTCTGGGCATCTCGAACCCCGATGACGCCGCGGCGATCTCGCGCCGCGTCGACAGTGTGTTCAGAAATTCGCTCGCGGAGACGCTCACCGAAACCGAGCAGGCGTTTCAGCTCGGTTTCGTCGCCATGTCGAACCAGATCATTGCGGCGATCCGCGTCGTGTCGTATGTGGTGATCGTGATCATCATGGCGGTCATGGCGAACGCGATGGCCATGAGCGCGCGCGAGCGGACCGTCGAGTACGCGACGCTCAAGGCGCTCGGCTTCAGGCCCGCGTTTCTCGCGCTGCTGGTGTTCGGCGAGTCCATGGTCATCTGCGCGATCGGCGGCGGCCTCGGGATTCTCGTGACGCCGCCTGCGGCCAGCCTCTTCAAGCAGGCGACCGGCGGCGTGTTTCCCGTCTTCAGCGTATCCGCCGAAACGATCAGGCTACAGGCAGCCTGCGCGCTCGCGATCGCACTTGCCGCCGCCATCGTTCCCGCGCTGCATGCGGCGCGGGTTCGCATCGTGGAAGGCCTGCGGGCCATAGGCTAGAGACACCATGGCGATTCCGCTTGCCTACATCGCGCGCAATCTGTGGACACGCCGCCTGACCACGGCGCTCACGGCCGGCGGCCTGGCGCTCGTGGTGTTCGTGTTCGCCACGGTGCTGATGCTCGACGCCGGCCTCAAGAAAACGCTCGTCTCCACCGGCGAACACGACAACGTGGTGGTGATTCGCAAGGGCGCGGCAACCGAGGTGCAGAGCGCGATAGACCGCAACCAGGCAAGCATCATGGAAATGCATCCATCGGTGACCGTCGGCGCCGACGGGCGGCCGCTGGCGTCAAAGGAAACCGTGGTGCTCATCTCGCTCCCGAAAAGGGGCTCGGAGACGCCGTCGAATGTGGTCATTCGCGGCGTTTCGCCGGCGGGGCCGCGCCTGCATCCCCAGGTCAGGCTGATCGCGGGGCGCATGTTCAGGGCGGGATCGTCGGAGATCATCGTGGGCAGCAGCATTGCCGATCGCTTCAGCGGGACGCGGATCGGCGAGCACTTGCGGTTCGCCCAACGCGAATGGACGGTCGTCGGCACCTTCGACGCGGCGGGCAGCGGCTTCGATTCGGAAATCTGGGGTGACGCGGACCAGCTGATGCAGGCGTTTCGCCGCACCAGCTTTTCGTCGATGGTGGTGCGCGTCGCGCAAAGTGATCTCTTCGACCGGTTCCGCGCGGACATCGATGTCGACCCGCGGCTCGCTCATGAAGCCAAGCGAGAACAGGCGTTCTATGACGATCAGTCGAAGGCGCTGTCGACTTTCCTCAACATCCTGGGCTTCACGCTGTCGATAATATTTTCGATCGCGGCCATGATCGGCGCGATGATCACGATGTACGCATCGGTGGCCACCCGGGTGGCGGAAATCGGCACGCTGCGCGCGCTCGGTTTCAAGCGCGTGAACGTGCTCACCGCGTTTCTGCTCGAGGCCATGCTGCTCGGCCTCGCGGGCGGCGTGGCGGGACTCGGCTGCGCGGCCCTGATGCAGTTCGCTTCGTTTTCCACCACCAACTTCCAGACGTTCGCCGATCTGTCCTTTCGCTTCATTCTCACGCCGGCAATCGTGGCGCAGACACTTGCGTTCTCGATCACGATGGGCCTGATCGGAGGATTCCTGCCAGCGATGCGCGCGGCGCGCATGGATATCGTCGATGCGCTGCGCACGCGTTGATCATCGCGCCATGCCTGCGGGGCCCGGCGCGTTCCCCGCTTTCAGACGATCGGCGATTGAAGGGAAGTCGAGTCCCGATTCAGCATCGAACCGATAAACGCACCCGCGGATGCCAGCGAACGGCGTCCGGCATCCAGTTGCTGATAGAACAGCGTCCACGCGTGAATCATGTCGGGCCACGCTTCCAGCGTGACGCGCACGTTCGCCTCGGCTGCCTGACGGGCGAGGCGGATCGAATCGTCCAGCAGCGTTTCGGCCGTGCCGGCTTGCACCAGCATCGGGGGGAGGCCTGCCAGGTCGGCATAGAGCGGCGAGGCAAGCGGCGTGCGCGCATCTGCGCCGTGCAGATAGGCCGCAGCGGCTTCGAGCAGGTAAGGCTTCTGGATGAGCGGGTCGACGGACGCCTTCGTCGTCATGGTCTGCCCGGACATTTCCAGATCGGTCCATGGCGAACTGCACCAGATGCAGGCGGGCAGCTCGACGCCCATGTCGCGCAGCGACACCAGGGCGGCGAGCGCGAGGCCGCCGCCGGCACTTTCACCCGCGAGCGCGATGTGCGCCGGCTCGTAGCCGCGCGAGAGCAGAAAGCGATATCCGGCGACCGCGTCTTCCAGCGCCGCGGGAAACGGGTGCTCCGGAGCGAGCCGGTAGTCGAGGGCCAGCGTGCGGGCCCTTGCCTCCCGGCCCACCTGCGCGACGAGGTGCCGATGGCTGACGAGCGATCCGGAGATATACGCGCCACCGTGCAGGAACATGACGACCCGGGTCGGATCGGCCTCGGGCGTGATCGTCCATTCGGCGGCAACGCCATTGGCCACCTCGGAATCGATCTGCACGTCGGCTGGCACGGTGTACCGGGTACCGAAGGCATCGAGACGCTCGCGCCGCTCGGCAAGCGCGGCCGGGCGAGGGCGGGAGGCAAGCAAGCTGCGGATGATCTCGATCTGCGGGTCGGCCATGTTCGTCTCCTGCGCCGGGACAAAAGGCGTCTTCAACGTTGGATCGTACAACCGGTTGAAGGTCAGCGGGCGGGAGTTTTGAAGCGTGGCGAAACGAGAGCGTTACAGCGTCTGTTGCGGCGGCGAGAGGCGATGTTCATGAACCGATGCCCGGGGTCGCTCCGGAGCCGGCTCCCGCTCGCCGTGATCCGGAGGCGACTCTGGCGCGACGGCGTTTGTGCGGAGTCGATCCGCGCATCGCCATCGATCTTCATCGCCCGATGCCAGGCGGCATCGTTACTCTTTGTCGTCCTTCAGTTGCGGCAGCGCGGAAGAATCGCCCGGCGTCAGCAGGCCAACCTGCGCATAGACGCGCAGCTTCTCGCGCGTATCGGTGATGTCGAGATTGCGCATGGTCAGCTGGCCGATGCGATCGCGCGGCGAGAACGTCGACGCAACCTTCTCCATCGAAAGCCGCTCCGGCTGATACGTCAGATTCGGCGACTTCGTGCTGACGATCGAGTAGTCGTTGCCGCGCCGGAGTTCGACCGTTACTTCGCCGGTGATCGCACGCGCGACCCAGCGCTGAGCGGTTTCGCGCAGCATGATCGCCTGCGGATCGAACCAGCGGCCCTGATAGAGCAGACGGCCGAGACGGCGGCCGTTCTCGCGGTACTGCTCGATGGTGTCCTCGTTGTGGATGCCCGTGACGAGCCGCTCATACGCGATGTGGAGCAGCGCAAGCCCCGGCGCTTCGTAGATCCCGCGGCTCTTCGCCTCGATGATCCGGTTTTCGATCTGGTCGCTCATTCCGAGGCCGTGGCGCCCGCCGATGCGGTTTGCCTCCAGCAGCAGCTCCACCGCATCCGGATACTCGACGCCGTTCAGCGCGGTCGGACGGCCTTCGTCGAAGCGGATGGTCACCTGTTCGCGCGCGATCTGCACGTCGTCGCGCCAGAAGGCGACGCCCATGATCGGGTTCACGATCTGGATGCCGCTTTCGAGGCTCTCGAGGTCCTTCGCTTCGTGCGTCGCGCCGAGCAGGTTCGAGTCGGTGGAATAGGCCTTTTCGGCCGACATCTTGTACTCGAAGCCCGACTGGCGCATGAACTCGGACATTTCCGTGCGGCCGCCCAGTTCGTCGATGAACGTCTGGTCGAGCCACGGCTTGTAGATCTTCAGATCCGGGTTCACCAGGAGGCCGTAGCGGTAGAAGCGCTCGATGTCGTTGCCCTTGTACGTGCTGCCGTCGCCCCAGATGTTGACGCCGTCCTGCTTCATTGCCGCGACGAGCATCGTGCCCGTCACCGCGCGGCCGATCGGTGTCGTGTTGAAATAGGTCACGCCTGCGGTGGAGATGTGGAACGCGCCGCACTGCAGGGCTGCGATGCCCTCCGCGACGAGCTGCGCGCGGCAGTCGATCAGCCGCGCCCCTTCCGCGCCGTACTGCTTCGCCCGGCGCGGGATCTGCTCGTAGTCGTCCTCGTCGGGCTGGCCCAGGTTGGCCGTGTATGCGTAAGGAATTGCACCTTTGATCCGCATCCAATGCAGCGCGGCGCTGGTGTCGAGGCCGCCGGAGAATGCGATGCCAACCTTCTGGCCAGCGGGAAGACTTTCGAGAATCGTGGTCATGAGCAGCAACCGTTAAATTGAGGTCTGAATAAAAATGCGCGAAGTCGCGAAACGACGAAAGGAAACAATCGGACGGGCGCCCAGCCTGAGCGCGAGTCGGCGAAGCCGCGGATTTGAAATCGAATCGTACACGAATCGGGGCGGCCCGGGTCCGCGGGCGGGCTGGCCATGCCAGGTCTTGTATAAGAACGGTCGTTCTTAATGATCTCGTTTTGGGGCTGGATTTCTGTCGCCGAGGGCTCTGGTGGAGCCTGCTGCAGGGACCGTCAGGGGCGGTTTGGGCTTCTGGTTTTGGTTTTGGTGGGGCGACCCGGTTCACGCTTTGTCCGTGGCATTGAAGCCGATCAGGGCGAGTTCGAGTCGGGCGGGCGCGTGGGTTCGCGTTTGCGGTTGGACAGGGTGTGTTTACATCGTTTGATGCGCTTGCGCTCCTATGAAACTTGTTTTGCTATTGGTCTATTAGCTTCGCCCCGCACAGGGGCGAGCTAATAGACCGCGAACAAAGCAAGTTCCATAGAAGCACAAGCGCATCAAACGGTTCAACAAACACCCACCCCGAGCGCCAGCGGCCCACCTTGCCGCGCAGGGGCGAAATTAATAGACCGATAAGAAAACAAGTTTCACGGGAGCACAGGCGCATCAGACGGTTCAAAAACCCCCAACCCCAAGCGCCAGCGACCACCCTACCCGAGGGTGAAGCGCTCGCGCGTCGTCACGTAGTCGCTTGCACCGAAGCGACCCACGGGGAAATAGTGCTGAAGGCGCACGCGCCACGCCGCAGTGTCGATCAGTTCATCGCGTGCATGGAGCCTCAGCACCTTGCCGATGAAAATCTGGCGGCTCGCGGTTTCCAGCGTCTCCCACAGCGTGCACTCGAACGCCACCGGCGCCTCGGCGATGCGCGGCGGCGCAACGCTCGTGCTCGCAGCCGGCGTCAATCCGACGTGGGCCAGTTCGCTGACGTCCGGCGGCAGACGTTCGCCGCAGCGATGCATCTTGTCCGCCATCGCTTCGTCGCAGAGATGCACGACGAACTCGCCCGCACGCGCGATGTTCACCGCCGTGTCCTTCAGCGCGCCGTCGGTCACGCGGTTGATGCTGATCATCAGGATGGGCGGTTCCTCGCCCAGCATGTTGAACATCGAGAAGGGAGCGGCGTTGACCGTGCCGTCCGCGCCGAGCGTGGTGACGAGCGCGATCGGACGCGGCACGATCAGACTCGCCATCAGCTTGTAGCGCTGATATTCGGTGATGGATTCGAAGTCGATTTCCATATGATCCGCCTATGTGTCCTTGATGCCGAGCAGCGCGCCCAGGCTCTTTTCGCCCGGCATGCGCGACGTGTCGATGCGCGCTTCGAGAGCGCGAAGATGCGCGTCCATGTGCGCGACGGCTCCTGCGGCGTCGCGCGCCTCCATGCAGTCCAGGATCGCCGCGTGTTCGTCGTGCTCGCAGGGGGCGTTGCCCGTCGATTCGTACACGCCCACGATCAGCGAGCAGCGCGGGACCAGTTCGGTGAGATAGTTGCGCAGGATCGAGTTGCCCGCCAGCGCCCCGATGCGAAGATGAAAGCCGCTCGCGAGCCGCGCCCACGAAGGCTGGTCGAAGCGATGCATCGCTTCGTGCTCGTCGGCAAGCTGTTCGCGCAGTGCGGTGATGTCGGCGGCGCTCGCGCGCTGCACGGCAAGCTCCACCAGCGCGCGTTCCACCGAGCGGCGCGCTTCGAAAATCTCGCGCGTTTCCTCCCGCGTGGGTTGGGCGATCACGGCGCCCTTGTTCGGCCGCAACACGACGATGCCGTCGTAGGCGAGCTTTTCGAGCACGCGCCGCACGACCGCGCGCCCGACGCCGAACAGCTGGCACAGTTCGGGCTCCGGCAGCTTCGTTCCCGGTGTCAGGCGGCGCGACAGGACGCCGTCGAAGATGGATTGATAGATGCGGGCGTCGACGTCCACATTGGTCCTCGCCTGAAATGTCGCTATGCCGCTGCCGAAGCGGCGATCATTCTTGCGGATGCTGCATCGGCACCGCTTCGTCCACGAACTGCGCGATCGCGCCGGGCGTCGTCATCCAGACGTCGCCGTTGCGGCGCGCCGCCGCGATATGCGCGAGCGCCCGCCGCAGGTGCCGCAGCCGGTATGGCTGCCCGACGATGTACGGATGCAGCGCAATGCCCATCACGAGTGCTTGCGGCGCGCTGCCGCGGTTGGCCTGCCCCAGCATTTCGTCGAACTGGTCGACGATCATGTCGGCGAACGCGCACGCGTCCATTTGCCTGCCGATGATCATCGGCAGATCGTTGAGCTCCTGCGGATACGGAATCGACCATAACGCACCGCCGCGTGTCGCCATGCGCACGGGGCGGTCGTCGTGGCACCAGTTCAGTGTGTAGCGATAGCCGGTCTGCGCGAGCAGGTCGGGCGTCAGGTGCGACTCGGAGATCCACGGCGAAAGCCAGCCCGCGGGCGCCGCGCCCGAATGCGCGGCGATCCGCTCGCGGCAGTGAAGAAGCAGTGAGCGTTCGCCGTCTTCATCGAAGTCGCTCTGCCGTTCGGCGTTGGTGTGTCCATGCGCGATCAGTTCGTCGCCGCGCGCCACGCACGCGTCGATGAGCTGCGGGCAGTGGTCGTAGAGCGCGGTATTGATCAGCGTGCCCGACGGCAGGTCGAGGTCGTCGAACAGGTCGAGGCATCGCCATGCCCCGACGCGGTTGCCGTATTCGCGCCAGCTGTAGTTGAGCACGTCGGGCTGCGGAGAAACCGGGCCGAGCGCGGCGCCAAGCCCCTCGCCGAAGGCAAAGTGTTCGATATTGAAGCCGAGATAGACCGCAAGGCCGCTGCCGTTGGGCCACCGGAAACCGTCGGTGTCGACGATGGGGCGGTAGGGAAAGCGGCCATGCGTCGCGGGCGGGCCGAAACTGGCCAGCCTGGCGGCGCGCACACTGCGTGAGTCGTTCATGGTGAGAAGGCGTTGGTGGTTGTCGATGCGCATGAACCGGTTTGGCACGCACATGCCCCAATGCGGACGGGATTCGCACCGCCATCGAACAAGGAAGGCAACTTGAATCGCTGACGATCGGGGCCACGGATCGTGTGCAATATGCGCGCCAGTTCGTAGACACAAGGCTTCGCTACCGGCGCTCGCGTGTACGGCGAGCGCCCGGCGTGCAGTGGCATATGTCTTGCAATTGCTTGCGACCGCACGCATACGGAACACGTATAGAGCGCGTATCGAGCGCATTCCCAAGGCCACAAGGACACTTTCTCCATGGTTCAGCCGGCTTCAACAGTGCTGCAGACATCCGCCGCCGACATCGAACTGGTGCACGTCTCCAAGCAATACGGCGACGCGCTGGCCGTCGACGCCATCGACTTGAGAATTCCGGGTGGCGCGTACTGCTGCCTGCTCGGGCCGTCGGGATGCGGCAAGACGTCCACGTTGCGGATGATCGCGGGTCACGAGTCGGTCTCCGACGGCGACATCCTTATCGGCGGGCGCAACGTCACACGCGAGGAACCCGCCTCGCGCGGCACGGCGATGGTCTTCCAGAGCTACGCGCTGTTCCCGCACCTGAGCGCGCTGGATAACGTCGCGTTCAGCTTAAAGATGCGCGGTGTCGCGAAGGAAGCGCGGCGCAAGCGAGCGGGCGAGCTGCTCGAACTCGTCGCGATGTCCGCATACGCGGCCCGCAAGCCCGCGCAACTGTCCGGCGGGCAGCAGCAGCGGGTCGCACTCGCGCGCGCGTTGCTGAACCAGCCGCGCTGCCTCCTGCTCGACGAACCGCTCTCCGCACTCGATCCGTTCCTGCGCGTGCAGATGCGCGCCGAGCTCAAGCGCTGGCAGAAGGAACTCGGCATTACCTTCGTGCACGTCACGCATTCGCAGGAAGAGGCGATGGCGCTCGCGGACCTTGTCGTCGTGATGAGCCACGGTCACGTCGAGCAAAGCGGGACGCCGCATGAAGTCTTCAACCGCCCGCGCACGGAGTTCGTTGCGCGCTTTCTCGGCGGACACAACGTGCTTGGAGCGAACGGGCGCCTCTTCACCGTGCGCGCGGACCATCTGCGCATTGCGCCGCATGGCGTGACGCCTGTCCAGGCGTCATCGGGCGAAGGCGGCGTGAGCCGCTTCGGCGGCGTCGCCTGCACAGTGCGGGAAGCCGAATATCAGGGCACTCATTTGCGCATGACGCTCGATCCGCTCGACGGCTCGCCCGAGCTCGTATCGGTCCTGCGCGATGCGGACTACGATCCGCAGCGTTTCGGCCCCGACGCCCGCGTGACGGTCTGGTGGGACGAACAGGACGCGCACCCGCTCGCGGCCTGAGCCCGGGCGCGGCGTCGCACGGAACGCCGCAGCACACCAACAACTTCAACCGAGGAGAAGCGAGAATGAGCGAATCGAACGAGAGCCCGGCAGCCACCGCATCCGGGACGACGGAGAAGGGCCTGTCGCGCCGCACGTTTATCAAGGGCGCGGCGGCCGTGGCGGGCATTGCCGGCTTTCCGTATGTGCACGCGCAGGAAAAGATCGTGCTGCGCTATCTGGGCACGGCGGTGAACCAGAGCCCGGAGATCGCGAAGAAGTTCAAGGAAGATACCGGCATCGAGATCCAGTACATTCCTGTCACCACCGACGACGTCGCGAAGCGCATCATCACGCAGCCCAACTCGTTCGACATCGTCGATACCGAATACTTCGCGCTGAAGAAGCTCGTGCCCGCGGGCACGCTCGCCGGTATGGACGCGAAGAGGATCAAGCTCGCCGACAAGATCACGCCCGTGCTGACGAGGGGTGAGGTCAACGGGAAGAAGATCGGCGACCAGGGCACCGCGCCCAAGAAGGTCATGTTCCTGAAGGGCGCGCGCTCAACGGAATTCTCGGCGACGCCGACCGAATGGATGACGCTGATCCCGACCACCTACAACGCCGACACGCTCGGCATCCGGCCGGACCTCATCAAGCGCCCCGTGACGACCTGGGCCGATCTGCTCGATCCGCAGTTCAAGGGCAAGGCGGCGCTGCTGAACATTCCCGCGATCGGCATCATGGATTCGGCGATGGCGATCGAGGCCATGGGCCGCGTCAAGTACGGCGACAAGGGCAACATGACGAAGGCGGAGATCGACCAGACCATCAAGATCCTCATCGAGGCGAAGCGCGCGGGGCAGTTCCGCGCGTTCTGGAAGGACTTCAACGAGAGCGTGAACCTCATGGCGTCGGGCGAAGTGGTGATCCAGTCGATGTGGTCGCCCGCCGTCACGAAGGTGCGCACGATGGGTGTCGCATGCACGTTTCAGCCGCTGAAGGAGGGCTATCGCTCGTGGGCCTCGGGCTTCGGCTTTCCGCGCTCGCTGCAGGGCAGAAAGCTCGACGCCGCGTATGAGTTCGTCAACTGGTTCCAGGGCGGATGGGCGGGCGCCTATCTGATGCGGCAAGGCTACTACCCGGGCGTGCTCGAAACCGCGCGCACGCACATGCAGCCCTACGAGTGGGACTACTGGATCGAAGGCAAGCCGGCCGCGCAGGACATCAAGGCGCCCGACGGGCAGTTGCTGGAGAAGGCCGGGACGGTGCGCGACGGCGGCTCGTACAACCAGCGCATGGGCGCAATCGCGTGCTGGAACGCGGTGATGGACGAGAACATCTACATGGTTCAGAAGTGGAACGAGTTCATCGCCGCCTGAGGCGCATTCGACCTACGGTGCGACACGCGGCCGGCGCGACGCGCACCGGCTGCCGCAGCCTCATCCACGGATACCGCCAATGGCTTCGATCGAATACCTGACCCGCGCTGAAGACAAGCCCGTGCGTCACCGGCGCGTGAGTGCATGGCTGCAGGCCACGCCGCTCACGCTGACCTTCGCGCTGTTCTTTATCGTGCCGCTCGTGATCACGCTCGTCGTGAGCTTCTGGGACTTCAACGAATACCAGATCATTCCCGCGTTCACGCTGAAGAACTACGCAGCGATCTTCGACGGCTGCTCGTCGATGACGGACATGTGCGTCACCTTCAAGACGTACCTGTCGACCATCAGGTTCTGCGCGATCGTCTGGGCAGTGACGCTCGTGCTCGGATTCGCGATCGCCTATTTCCTCGCGTTCCATGTGCGCTCGACGGCGATGCAGACCGTACTGTTCCTTGTCTGCACGATCCCGTTCTGGACCTCGAACGTGATTCGCATGATCTCGTGGATCCCGCTGCTCGGCCGCAACGGGCTGGTGAATCAGGCGCTCATCGGCGCGCACCTGATCGACCAGCCGCTCGAATGGCTCCTGTACTCGAACTTCTCCGTGACGCTCGCCTTCGTGCATCTATACACGTTCTTCATGATCGTGCCCATCTTCAACGCGATGATGCGCATCGACCGGTCGCTGCTCGAAGCGGCGCGCGATGCGGGCGCAAGCGGCTGGCAGGTGGTACGCGAAGTGGTCGTGCCGCTTTCGAAAACGGGCATCGTGATCGGCTCGATCTTCGTGATCACGATCGTGATGGGCGATTTCCTCACGGTCGGCGTGATGGGCGGTCAGCAGATCGCGTCTGTCGGAAAGATCATCCAGGTGCAGACGGGCTACCTGCAGTTTCCGGCCGCGGCGGCCAACGCTGTCGTCCTGCTCGCCGTCGTGCTGATGATCGTCTGGGGCCTGACCCGCGTGGTCGACATCAGGAAGGAGCTTTGACATGGCGGCGCGTTCACTCAAGGTGCGCGAGCACCGGCCAGCGAGTTTCTACTGGCTCGCGTTGCTGTTCGGCCTGTTCGTGCTGTTCCTGTACGGCCCGGTCATCACCATCTTCATCCTGTCGTTCCAGGGCCCCGAAGGCGGCCTGACGTTCCCGATGCGAGGCGTTTCGCTGCACTGGTTCGCCGCGCTTCGCGACGGCGCAGGCGACATCGACATCTGGTCCGCGTTCTGGCGGTCCGTGCGTCTCGCGCTGGCGGTCACGGTGCTGACGGTGCTGTTCTCCGTGGCCGCGGGCCTTGCGTTCAGGCGGCGCTTTCGCGGCGACACGGCGGTGTTCTACGTGTCGGTGGCGAGCCTCATCATGCCTTCGATCATCGTGTCGCTCGGCATCGGGCTCACGTTTCGGCTGCTCGACAGCGGTGTCAAATATCTGGCCGCTGCGTGGGGCTTCGAATCGTTCGCCGACAGCTATACCACCTCGATGGGACTGTTCACCTCGGCACTCGGCGCCCATCTGACGTGGACCTTGCCGTTCGGTCTTCTCGTGATGTTCGCGGTGTTCAACCGCTTCAACCCGGCCTACGAAGAGGCATCGCGCGATCTGGGCGCGACGCCGTGGCAGAGCTTCAGCCATGTCGTGCTGCCGATCATCGGCCCCTCCGTGATCGGGGTCGCGATGTTCGGCTTTACGCTGTCGTGGGATGAAATCGCGCGGACCTCGCAGGCCATCGGGGATCATAACACGTTGCCGCTGGAATTGCAGGGCCTGACCACGTCGGTCACGACGCCCGTGATCTACGCGCTCGGCACGATGACGACGCTGCTGTCGCTCACGGTGATGGTGGGCTGCCTGCTCGCGGTGCGCTGGCTCACGCGCAGGCGGCTCGCCGCCGGATTGCAGTGAGCGTGGAGAACCTTTCAGGACAGGGAGTTCAGCACGTCCGGATGCCAGTTACGCAACTGGTCGATGCGCCCTTCGCGGACCTTGTTGGCCCAGTCCGGATCGACCAGCATGCCGCGGCCTACGGCGACGAGATCGAAGTCGCCGCGCTCCACCAGTCCGAGCAGGTGATCGAGAGAAGCCGCGTTGCTGCCTTCGCCCATGAGGGTGTCGATATGCTCGCCCGTCATGCCGATAGACCCGACCGTGGGTTTGAGTCTCCTGCATCTGAATCCACCTTCGGGTTGGAGGGCACCAGCAGGCGCAGCGGGGCCGCGCCGCATTGGGGCGAGCGGTTGCCAGTTGCGCCGGCGGGCGCCGATCGAGCGAAGACCTAGGCCGCGAGCTTCTGCTTGTGAAGCGCGACCATGTCGGCTTCGTCCTTCAGTGCCTTCTGCACGGAAGGACGTGCTTCGATACGCGCGATATACGCCGCGAGGTTCTTCAGATGATCGAGGTTGACGCCCGAGCGCTCGTGCCACATCGTGGCCCAGACGTACGCATCGGCGACCGTGAACTGCTCGCCCGTGAGATACGCGCGGCCGTCGGCAAGACGTGCGTCGAGCACGCCATAGGCGCTCAGCAGTTTGCCGGTATTGAACGCCACGCCTTCCTCGGTCATCAGCTTGCGCATCAGGGGAATGTGCTTCTGCGCAATCTCCGTCGCGATGAAGGTGAGGAGCTGGTCCATCCGGACACGTTCCATCGTGCCGTGCCGGGGAATGAGACCCGACTCGGGATGCTGGTCGGCGAGGTACGACGTGATGGTGATGGTTTCCGTCAAACGGTCCTTCTGCTCGTTGTCGAGTTCGAGGGCCGGCACATAGAGAAGCGGGTTGACATCGGCAAAAGGCCCGCCTTCCGTCGTGGACTTGCCGAATACGTCGAAGTGAACCAGTCGGGGAGACAGGCCCAGCTCGTTCGCGATTGCCTGAACGGCGAGGGAGCAGGTTGCCTGCGCAATATAGAGCTTCATTTGATCAACCTTCCATTGAAGAGTGTGAGCATGGAACCGGAGCCGGTTGGGTGCCTGCGTGGTGCACCGTTGGAATGAAGTATGGCGAGACTCGTACATGCGATAAACAGCCGTTCGGGAGTCACTCTGTCGTTGCCTGCGCGACAATCGAGGAAGTGCAGCGCGCGACGTACCGGACGACTGTCGCTTCGGGAGCGACGCTCTGAACACCGGGGCGCCGTTTATCCGGAAGGAGACGCGCTGCAAAATGGCGCGCGTGCTTCACGCGTTGGCCGGATATCCGGCTTTTCACTCCGGGGCGACCTCGCCAGAGGCGCCAGTGTCCGCCGCCTGGAAAGTCCCGCCCGGGACCGGTAAAGTCGCGGCTGTACAGGGGCAGCATCATGCCGGTCGGGCACCTGATACAGTTTGCTGGCTTACAAACTCCTTAGAAGAACGAGCCGAGAAATGAATGAGCGCGCAGATGCCCCTATCAACGAAATTGCGGTCTTCGTCGCGGTCGCGCAAAGCGGGAGCTTTACGCGTGCCGCGGAAGAGATCGGCAGCAGCAAGTCCAATGTGGGCAAGGCGGTACAGCGGCTCGAAGCAAGACTTGGCACACGTCTCTTTCAGCGCACGACGCGCGCAGTCCGCCTGACCGAGGATGGCGAGACCTACCTGCTTGCCGCCCAGGGAGCGCTGGACGCCCTGCGGGAAGCGGAGCAGCAACTGGCATCGCGCCGCTCCGAGCCTGTCGGCAGGGTGAAAATCGACCTTCCCGCCGGGTTTGGCCGATTGCTTCTCCCAAGCTTCATCGCGCTGCGCGAGAAGCATCCGAAAATCACGCTGGAGGTGGCACTCACCGATCGCATGTCGGACCCGGTCGGCGAGGGCTGGGATGTCGTCGTGCGAATCGGCGCGCTTCCCGAAGACAGTGAACTGACCGTGCGCAAGCTCTGCGACCTGCGGCTCGGACTTTACGCTTCGCCCGCCTATCTGGAGCGCAGGGGCGCGGTGAAGGAAATCGCCGATCTCGCGGCTCACGACGCCATCGTCTTTCGCGGGCCGGCCGGGCGGCTGCGAGCCTGGACGCTGCGTGACGGCAATTCGTTTCGCGACTTCTCGCCCCAGCCGATTCTCGTCCTTGCCGACGGTCAGGCGATCGTCGAGGCGGCGGTCGAAGGCTTCGGCATCACGCAGATTCTCGATCGCGTCGCGTTGCCCTACGTGCAGGCGGGCCGGCTCGTGCATGTGCTGCCGGATGCGGACGTAGACGGGCCGCCCGTGCACGCCATCATTTCGCTCGGGCAGAAGATGGCCGCGAAGACGCGCGCGGTCGTGAACCATCTCGCTGAAACGTTGCGCGACCCGGGCGCGTAGCGCAAGCCGCCGCCGTCGCAGGGCTCGCCACAAGGAAGCGCGAAGCAACTGACACACGCTGACGCGAAGGGAACAAGCCTGTCCGTGGGGCCTGATTCAGCGCCCGCGCTTCGATCACACGGGCGGCACCGCGTATGTCGGCGCGAGCGAACAGCCGGCAAGAACCAGCAGTGCGCTCAACAGCACGGAGGCGGCGTGACCTTTCTTCATCGAAAGGATTCCCTCCATGCTGATCTCCTCAATCCTGCAACGCGGGTTCAGGAGCCTTCGTACCCGAAGCGGCGGGCGCAACGCGGGAATTGTCATGGCCCGCGTTTGCACCGGGCCCGGAGTCGTCGTCCGGGCCGTGGATGTGCGCATGCCTCCCGTGCCTGTCCCTCAACTGCTTGCCGCCCGCCAGCTTGCGCAGGATCACGTAGAACACCGGCGTGAGAAGCAGACCGAAGAAGGTCACGCCCAGCATCCCGAAGAAGACCGCGATGCCCATTGCACGGCGCATTTCCGAACCGGCCCCGGTCGACACCACGAGGGGAATCACGCCCATGATGAAGGCGATCGAGGTCATCAGAATCGGGCGCAGACGCAGACGGGAGGCTTCGATCGCAGCCTGAACAATCGAGCGCCCCTGGATTTCCAGCTCACGCGCGAACTCCACGATCAGGATCGCGTTCTTCGCCGACAGCCCGACCAGTACCATCAGGCCGATCTGCGTGAAGATGTTGTTGTCGCCCCGCGTGAGCCATACCCCGAAGAGCGCGGAGAGGATGCTCATCGGAACGATCAGCAGAATCGCGAGCGGCAGCGTGAGACTTTCGTACATCGCGGCGAGCACGAGGAACACGAGCAGCACGCTGATCGGGAAGACCCACAGGGCAGCGTTGCCGGCCAGAATCTGCTGGTACGTCAGGTCCGTCCATTCGAACTTGATGCCGCGCGGCAGGGTCTCGGCCGCGATACGCTCGACCGCGGCCATCGCCTGACCCGACGAGTAACCCGGTGCCGGACCGCCGTTGATGTCGGCAGCAAGGAAGCCGTTATAGCGAACGACCATTTCCGGACCGTAGGTCGGCGTGACCTTCACCAGCGATGACAAGGGCACCATCTCGCCAGCGGCGTTGCGCGTTTTCAGTGCCAGGATGCTTTCCCCCGACGCGCGGAACGGCGCATCCGCCTGGGCGCGAACCTGATACACGCGGCCGAACTTGTTGAAGTCGTTCACGTAGAGCGAACCCAGGTAGATCTGCATCGTGTCGAATACGTCGGTTACGGAGACACCGAGTTGCTTGGCCTTCTCGCGGTCCAGTTCGACATTCAGTTGCGGAACGTTGATCTGGTAGCTCGAGAACGACGGCCCCAGCTCGGGTGCCTTGGCCGCCGCCGCGAGGAAAGCCTGCGTGGCCTTGTTCAATGCCTCGTAGCCCAGCGCGCCACGGTCCTCGATCTGCAGCTTGAAGCCGCCGATCGTGCCCAGGCCGGAGACCGGCGGGGGCGGGAACGTTGCGATCGCTGCGTCCTTGATGCCGCCATATTCCCTGTTCAGGTTGCCGACGATCGTCGCGGCAGATGCGTCCGTGCCGCGTTCTTTCGACGGGCTCATGACGGAGAACACGAGACCCGCGCTGGAAGAGTTCATGAGACCCGTCACGGCGAGACCCGGAAACTCGGTCGTATGAATCACGCCTGGCTGCTTGCGCGCGATGTCGCCCATCTCGTCGACCACTTTCTGCGTGCGATCGAGCGACGCGCCGCTCGGCAGCTGCAGGATGCTGACGAGGTAGTCCTTGTCCTGCGCGGGAACGAAGCCGCCCGGGACCAGCTTGCCGAGCAGCACGGTGCCGCCGAGCAGAACGCCGTACACCGCCATCATCGCCAGCTTGCGGTTGATGATGCCGCCCACGCCCTTGCCGTAAGCTTCCGAGCCCCGGCTGAAGACCTTGTTGAACACGTTGAAGAACGGACCGAGGATGCGGTCCATGACGCGGGTCAGCCAGTCCCTGGGCGCGTGATGGCTCTTGAGGAGCAGCGCGGAGAGCGCCGGCGACAGGGTCAGCGAGTTGAACGCGGAGATGACCGTCGAGATCGCAATGGTCATCGCGAACTGCTTGTAGAACTGGCCGGTCAACCCGGACATGAACGCGAGCGGCACGAACACGGCGACGAGCGTCAGCGCAATGGCGATGATCGGTCCGCTCACTTCGCGCATGGCCTCATACGACGCTTCGAGAGGTGAGAGGCCCGCCGCGATGTTGCGCTCGACGTTCTCGACCACCACGATCGCATCGTCGACCACGATTCCGATGGCGAGTACCATGCCGAAGAGCGACAGGGCGTTGATGGTGAAGCCGAACGCCAGCATCAGCGAGAACGTCCCGACAATCGATACCGGAACGGCCAGCAGCGGAATCAGCGAGGCACGCCACGTCTGAAGGAACACCACGACGACGATGACCACGAGCACGATCGCTTCGAAAAGCGTGTGCACCACGGCGTCGATGCTTTCGCGAACGAACTGCGTCGGGTCATAGACGATTTCAGCCTTCACGCCTTCGGGCATGTCCTTTCGCAACTCGGCCGTGATGCGGCGGATGTCGTCGGAGATTTGCAGCGAGTTGGCGTTCGGCTGCTGGAAGATGATGATCTGCACCGCCTTCTTGCCGTCGATCCCAGCACGCAGCGCGTATTCCGCCGCACCCATTTCGACGCGCGCAACATCGCCCAGGTGCGTGACCGCGCCCTCCGGTGACGTCTTGAGGATGATGTTGCGGAATTCCTCTTCGGTCTTGAGCCGGCCTCGCGCATTCACGCTCAGTTGCAACGGCACGTTGGTGGCCATCGGCGAGCCTCCGACGATGCCGGCCGCCACCTGAACGTTCTGCTCGCGGATCGCCTTGACGACGTCGGTCGCCGTCATGTTCCGGCTGGCAACCTTCGTCGGGTCGAGCCAGACGCGCATTGCGTAGTCGCCCGCTCCCCACAGAACGACTTCGCCCACCCCCGGAACCTGCGCGAACCGGTCCTTGACGTTGATGAGCGCGTAGTTGCGCAGGTACGTGAGGTCATAGCGGCCGTTCGGCGAGACGAGATTCACGCCCATCGTGAGCGTCGGGGACGACTTGACGGTGGTGACGCCGAGCCGCTGCACGTCTTCGGGCAGACGCGGCATGGCCTGCGACACGCGGTTCTGCACGAGTTGCTGCGCCTTGTCCGGATCGGTGCCGAGCTTGAATGTCACGGTCGTCGTCATGTTGCCGTCGCTGTTGGCCTGCGACTGCATGTACAGCATGTTTTCGACGCCGTTGATCTGCTCCTCGACAGCGAGGCGACTGTTTCGGCAATCACCTTGGGGTTCGCGCCGGGATATTGGGCACGTACCACCACCGACGGAGGCACGACCTCCGGATATTCGGCGGTCGGCAGCTTGGTCAGCGCGATGATGCCCGCGAGCAGAATCACCACCGACAGCACGGCCGCGAAGATGGGCCGGTCGATGAAGAACTTTGAGATGTTCATGATGAGCTTCTCGCTTGATTACGCGGTGGACTTCGCCGCGCCGGTCATGTTGACCATGTGCGGGCGCGCGGTGTCGTTCGGACGCGCGCGCATCATGGCGGTCGTGACGATGCGCGTACCGGGCGCAAGGCCCGCGTCGATGACGCGCACATACGGGTTCGTCTGGTCCGTGCCAACTGGCGCGTCGTCAATGAGGATCGCGGGATGCGGCGCATCCGCCGCTCGAGCCGCAGCAACGGGTCCCGAGCCGCGTTCGCGGGTGAAGCCGATGCCTGCAACGGTGCCGACCATGGCGGTCGCACCGAGCGCCATGGATATCCGTTTGCGAGTGGTGTTCACGGATAGTCATCCTTATAGATGAAGAGTCATTTGCAAGGAACGTTGTGATTTCTGCACTGGTTCATGGTCGTCTTGCTGCACACCCGCGAAAGGTGTGCAGCGTTGGCGGAAGTATGGGCGCCGCGTTATCGCTCATAAAGTAGCGAACAGTGGTTTCTTTGTATCCGTCGGGGCGACAATGCGCGCGTGTCAACGGGCGTCATCGCGACCGTGCGGCAGGCAGGGCACCTGGACAGGACATTCGGGAGACGGATTAGCGCCGGGCATGCAGGATCAGCTTGCTGCGGAGATGAGTGCTCTCGCAGGAGTCTCGCCTTCAACGCGGACAGCGTCTTGTTCCGCGCTCGCTACGGGCGCGGCTGGTGACGCGATGCGAGCGTTGCGTATTAAGGGTGACGCGGCGGGCTTGCGCAGCTCACGCGAGACAAGTCACGCCGCCGCCAGATCGCCGTCAACGCGATGCACGTGGCGCGCGACGTGCGCCGCCATCGGTCATTCAGACGTGGCGGCGCCTTCGCAAGGAGCGGGCGGGGACAGGCGTCCTCGTTCGTCCACAAGGACGTCGACCAGCACGTCGACCAGCGCGTCGATGTACGGGTCATGCAGCCCGCACTCGTTCAGTGCGGCGTGCAGCCTGAACAGATACTCCGCGTTGGTGCCGAACTTGCCGGAAGCCGAGCCGATGAGCGGCGCCACCGTTGCAACAGATGAGTCGGCCTCGAACTGTTCGCGGCTCGCGTCGGCTACGAAGGCGAGCGCGTGCGTTTGCGTGCCGTCATCGAGCGTGACAGGCGCCCAGGTCGGCCGGTAGGAGCCGAGAACCATTTCCCGGATCCACACGAGCCGCAGTTCTTCGTCCAGGCTCGCCTCCGGCAGCTTCAGTGCCACACCATGCGTATGGCCGCCGGGCCGCAGAGCGAGCATGCGGCCCGGCGACGCCGGACTGCCGCGCCCGGCGACCATGCGAAGACAGAAACTGCGGTGCCAGTCGTGCAGTGTCGCGATGTGGCGCGCGTCGAAGTGCACCATCGGATTCCATATCAGCGAGCCGTAGGCGAAGATCCAGACGTCGGCGGCATCGTCCGGGCGTGCCCTCATGGTCTCGTCGAGGGAACGCTCGATTCGCTCGCGGGTCCACAGGTTCGGCAACGATTCGAAGTGTTCGAGATACGCGCCTGAGTCAATTGCCTGCCTTGTCAACATCGCTCATGCCCTGTCGAATTGAGTTTTGCCGGTGACTTTCATGGAGCACTGCAATGGCACCGCGGCCACATGTCCCGATGAGCGACAGTATGGCGGCGGTGCCGGTGCGGATAAATACGCCTGCCGGAGACGCTTTGGACACTCAGCGGCGACAACCCGCATCAGCAGCAGCCTCTCCATGCGCTGTTGCGGTAGAACGGTCCCAGGTCTTCGGCCAGCGCCTGCAGCGTGCCGTGCCAGGCGCCCACTTCCGGCCGGGCCGCTATGCGCTCCCGCATCTGCGTGATCAGTTCGGCCCGTAGCGCGTGTTCGTCCACGCCGCACACGCGGCCCCCGGCAACAACCGTCCTGCCACCGATGATGACCCCGTCGACATGCATGCCGCTGCCACGCGCAAGCAGCAGATCGAGCGGATCGACGGGAAGCAGGCTGTCGTCGTCGAGCTTGTCCCAGTTCAGCAGCACCACGTCTGCCGGCGCGCCCGCTGCCAGACGACCTCCGAGGGGAGCATCCCCGGTTGCGCCGTTCACGCTGCGGCGGCCGTTCCGTGCCGCGAAGGTCCAGAGATCCGCGCGGTCCATTGTCACGTCGAAGCCCCAGCCGCGATGCAACTGGTAAGCGAGGCGCATCTCGCGCAGCGGATCGTTGTCTTCATCGACGCCGGTGCAATCGAGCCCCAGCGCGATACGGCACCCTTGCCGGAGCATTTCGGGCACGGGCGCGATGCCGGACTTCAGGTACAGGTTGGAACTCGTGTTCACGGCGATCGTTACCCCTCGCTCGGCGAGCAGCGAGAGCTCATCGGGCCGGGCCCAGACGCAATGCGCGAGCGTCAGCCTCGGCGTGAGCATGCCGAGATCGTCGAGAAACCTGACGATGCCTTCGGGATGAGCATGGTCGGCCCATTCGCGCTGGTACCGTGTCTCGAGCAGATGCATATGAACGGGCCGGCTGTGGTCGGCAGACGCCTGCGCGATCGCTTCGAGCAGCGGCGTGGAGCACCATTGCACGCCGGCGGGGCCGTATTGCACGGTGACGTGGTCGGCGTAGCCTTCCTCATCGACCATGCGGGCAACCTCGTCGACGAGCGCGAGCTGCTGCGATGCGGCCACAGGCTTGACGCTGAGGCGCGCCGCAACCGCATCGCGGATGCCGGGACGCACCGCGGCAAGCGCCGTCGCGTCATCGCAATAGCCGATGCCGTGCCTGTCGCGCATCGCGATCGCGAAGCCGATGCGATTGCCGACGTCCCGCGCGGCCCGGGCCACGGAGCGGGCCTCATCGACGTACGGCATGCCTCCCTGCACGCGCGTGTAATGAACCATCAGGTTCGCAACGCCGTGGCGTACGGAGCGCGCGAAGGCCGTCGCTGCATTCAGGTAGGGATCGGCGCCGGGGATGAGCCCCATGAACGGTAGCCAGCTTTCCAGCGGTTGTTCGAACGCACCGACGGTTGCGCTCCGGAAGTACCGGCCGTGACCGTGCGCGTTGGTCAACGCGGGCAGTGCAAGCTGCCGAGGCCCGGGCGCCGGTCCCGGCGCGGGCACGACGCCCTGAATGAGGCCTCCTTCAATGACGAGGCGCATATCGGCCTGCGCTTTTGCGGTACCGGGGTCGGCCAGAAGCCATGCGCAGTCAACGGTGGTGCTCATGAGTATCGTCTTCGATGAGTGAGTCAAGCGGTGCCGGTTGCCTGCGGACAGTCGCAGGGAGCGCGTTTTTTGGCGCTACGGCAGATTTTAGTCAGTTATCGAATAGTAGCGCCCGTGTGCGTGCCGGAGGCGGGCGAAAAAATTCCCGGATCGAGTGAGGTAGAGCGTGGGCGGCCTTTCCGGGACTTATGCACCGAAAAAGTGGATGAGTCTGTGGATAACGTGGGCAAACGATTTGCAAGTTGCTGCCCGGATTGCGTTTTCGCGGCGTGCGCCACGCAAGAGCAGGGCATGACGACATCTGCTGCTTCCCGATGTCGAGCCGGGACGTGGAGCCGGGCGCCATGCCATGTCGCCCCCGACGGTTCCCTCGGGTTTGAAAGCAGTGCGAGACGGCCGATACGCAATGACGCGCAACGTGGTATCACTACGCGCTGAACTGTTTCGAACGACGGTAGCGTCGCACCGGGACATTTTCCAACGAGGCAGACGGTGTCGCCACCGCGCGCCATGCCGCAGCCTTAACCCTCAAATGGAGAGAACAATTGATCGTTGAAATGCGCATCTATCACTGCGCCCCCACACGCCTGCCCGCGCTGCTCGATCGGTTTTCGAACACGACACTCGGCTTCTTCGAGAAATACGGCATCGAACAGATCGGCTTCTGGACGACGCTCGTCGGGCCGAGCAATCACGCGCTTACCTACATGCTGAAGTGGGAGAGCCTCGCGGAACGCGAACAGAAGTGGAATGCGTTCCAGGCGGACGCCGACTGGATCGCCAAGCGCGCTGCGAGCGAAGCGGAGCGGCCGATCGTCGAGCGAATCGAGAGCCACTTCCTGACGCCTGTCGCGTTTTCCGCCTTGCGTTAATGGCGTTCGCCCGCTCGCCGTCTGCGGCCGACGGGCGCTGACGGCACGCCCCGAAAAGGTGCGTGCCGGGTCGAAGGCGCCTGCTGTATATAAAACCAGTGCGGCGCTGGAGACGGCAGCCAGCCTGAAAGAAGCGGCTCAACTTTCGCGCAAGCCTGCCGTCAATCAGTTATGAAACACGAAAACGAACTGCCCGCGGGTGCGTATGAACTGGCGATCGTCGACGCCGACATCCGGCACGTCCGCGCGGCCATGCTGCAATCGCTTGGCGTTCGATTCGACCATCCGACGCTGACCGTCGAGTATTGGCGTCGACGGCTCAACCAGTTGATGCGTGCGCACCATCTTTCGAGGGCGCAGCTTCGTCAGGTCGATGCGCTGATCGCGATTCTGGATCGCATGGTTCGCGAGGGTTGCGCGTCGAAGCCGGAGCCTCTCTTGACGCAATTCGACCGGTCGATATCGCACATCGAGGAAGCGCCGGGTTCGAGCCACTAGCATAGCGAGCATCGGTCCGACCGGAAGCAATGCACACGCGAAACCTGATCTGTTCGTGCATCTGTTCGACGCTTTCCGGTGCAACCGCATAGACCGTCGGCGCCCGCAGCCGCGTATGCCCTCCACACGCGCGATCGGCGGACTGACCCTTGGTTGCTGCGAGCCTCAACGTCCGGGCAATCCTGTCGAGTCCTCTTGACGGCGCGTGTTGCTAGATACGGTCGAAATCCAATCGAATCGTAAGCAGGCTGAAAACGTCTGCATCTTGCCGGATCGCGTGTAGCAACGATCAGGCTTGCCGCGTAATTTGGATTTCGTTATATTCTGTCGTATATTGCGGGTAGCGACCGGGATCGGCAAGGCACATACGCGACGTTGCGTCGGCCACAGCCGGGCAATCAACGAAACATCGCGCTGGGAGCGAACTGGATGCGGAATCGAGCAACGGCGCCCGATGAACGGGAGGGCGCCATTCGAGGGCAGTGGGACTATCCCGCGACCATCATGGCGCTCAGGACGCCCCCGGACCACGAGCGGGCCGAGCTGATCAGCGCGGTGGTTGATGCATACGGCCGGCTGCAGGACAGCGTGTGCCGCTTCTTGTCGATGCTGGCGGATTCGCTGGGAGAAGCGCCGTCGAGTGAGGCGCTGGCAACCCGCGCGTTCGGCGATCTGTTGACCTGTCTGGACCATCACGCACGGGCGGCTGGCTTCGGCCGCATGTCCGAGCTGGCGGATGCCATCGAGCAGGCGCGGTCTGCCGCGCAACAGCGCGACCTCGTTTTTTCGAGCGCATCCAGCAACGATGCGGCCGCGCTTCGCGCCGCCGCATCGTCGATCGAGCGACTGGATGCGACCTTCGTCGGACTGTGCGTGGATCACGTTCTCGACGCGCATTCCCGTACCGCGCTCGCCAGTTCCCACCTGGACTAGAGGCGTTGCCTGTCTGACGCCCGGAATGAAATCGCCATGGAAACTCCGCCGTTTCGCCTTGCTCGCGCGCTAAACGCGAATCCCGCCGATGCCTGCTGCCAGCCCGCGTCGACGCCGCTTCGGGCGTTGCGTCGTCGTGTCCGTCTGGCCGAACTGGACTCGCACCTCCATTGCTCCGTCATCGGGACATGCCTGAGCACGAGCGAGTTGCGCAAGCTCGTGCCGAAATTCTCCGACATCGACCGCCACCATGCCAGTGATCTCGACATCCATCACGCGGCCGTCGAGCTTGCCATGGCGGACGGTGCCGGCAGCAAGGCGCTGAACAAGGCGCTGGACGAACGATACGCCGGCGCGGTACGCCGCTTCGCTCAGGCACGCGATCCGAGGCCGTGCTGGCGATGTGGGACGAGGCGCGCAAGAACGGTGACATCTCGCCGGCTTACTGGGCCCTGATGACTCATCCGCAATCCACGATCGAAGTGCGGCAGGCGGCCTTCGGTGAGTTGCACATGCTGTCGCATCTTGTCGGCGCGGCGAATCGCGCGGACATCCGGCGCCTCGTGGCGCTCGAAAAGGAGAATGCGGCGCTAAGAGACAAGGTCGAGCGGCAGCAGTCCCGCCTGAACGAGATGGCCGCGCAGCGCGATACCGCGCAACGCCAGCTGGCCGAGCACATCGTGCAGGTTTCATCGCACGCAAAGAGCGCGGATCTGGAAGCCGATGTGCTGCAGCTGAGAGAAAAAGTCGACGACTGCGAGCGCAGGCTGGCACTTCACACGAGCCGCCGCGAAGCGGCCGAGCAGCGGGCGCTCGCCGAGCAGGAAAGCGCTCGGGCGTTGCGCGAGTGCCTCGACGATGCGCTTGCATTGCACAAGATCATGCAGGCCGAATTCCACGCGCTGGAACGGGCGATGGAGGCGAACGCGGACCGGTCCGAGTCCCGGCGGAGCAGCCTCGCGTGGCTCGACGGGAGGCGAATCGTCTACGTCGGGGGGCGGCCGGGGTCGAATGCCGCGCTCAAGGAACTGGTGGGTTCGGCAGGCGGGGAGCTCGTCGTGCACGACGGCGGGGTAGAGGATCGCAAGGGCTTGCTCTCCGCCGCACTGCCGCGGGCCGACCTCGTGGTGTTCCCGGTCGATTGCGTCGACCATGACTCGATGAACATGCTCAAGCGAGTGTGCGACCGCCATCAGGTGCGCTACTACCCGCTGAGAACGGCGAGCGTCGCGAGTTTCGTCGAGCTGATGGCGCGCATTGCGCCGGATCAGCAGGCACGCGTAAGCGCGCCGCCGGCCTCGGCCTTCTGCCTGCGGCACGGTTGAGCCGGGGGCGGGGGCGGGCGCGTCGCCCCTATCGGATGAGCTTCGTCAACGCGGCGATCTGTGCGGCGCATGCCTGATGCGCTTGCGTTTCCACTTCCCGGTATAGCCGCACGATGTTTTCGCCGACGGGCGTGAGCACGCATCCGCCGCCGCTTTGTCCGCCTTGTTCGGAAATCGTCGCAGGCGACTTGAGCGAGCGATTCAGCTCGTCTATCAGCAGCCATGCCCGTCGATAAGACATCCCGAGACTTCGAGCGGCAGCCGAAATCGAGCCGTGCTCGTGCACGGCTTCGAGCAGCGCCACTTTGCCCGGCCCGAGCGCGACGGTGTCTCCCGTCCGGATGCGCATCCGGAAGCGCACCTCGGGCCGGGGCAAGGCCTGCTTTGCTTTGACTGGTGTGATCATGCCGCAAAGCATACACGAAGGGCATGACCCAAGTTGCGCGTGGAGTGTCTCAATGGCGCCACGTATCGCAAGTTCAGAGTTTACCAATGCTTTACGCATCGTTATATTCACGAAAATATAGCGATGCGACGTGCCATGCATCGCCCGAAGAACGAGTACTCGAACGGGAACGAAGCATCGCACCCGCAAGCGTCAAGCACGGCTGCGCGGCATGTCCTCATCGAAGCCGACGGAATCATCAACGAAGCCAGACACCGGTGCGGTCGTGACCGGTTGTCGAACGGCGCATAACGAAGGGAAGACCAATGAAGAAGATAGTGGCGGCGGCTGCCTTGGGCAGCATCGGCGCGATGGCGCATGCGCAAGGCAGCGTGACGCTGTATGGCATTATCGACGCCGGCGTCACTTACGTGACGAACGCCGCGACCGCGACGGGGCATGACGATCTGTTCAAATACGGCGACGGCGTGGCGCAGGGCAGCCGCTGGGGTCTGCGCGGCAGCGAGGATCTCGGCGGCGGAATGAAGGCGATCTTCATTCTGGAGAGCGGCTTCAGCTCCGGCGACGGCACGTTGCAGCAGGGCGGCGCGGAGTTCGGTCGACAGGCGTATGCGGGTGTGACGAAAGACGGCATCGGATCGGTAACGCTTGGCCGCCAGTACTCGTTCTCGACCGACTTTCTCGGCGCCAACTACACGATGGGTAGCCAGACGCCGGCAGGCAACTACGCGTATCACATCAACGACGTGGACCAGCTGACGTCGAGCCGCATCAACAACGCGATCAAGTTCAGCAGCGCCAATTTCTCGGGCTTCACGTTCGGCGCCATGTACGGCTTCTCGAATCAGGCCGGAGCGTTCGCCGGTTCCCCGACCACCACGACCGCGGGCACGACGACGCAAGGCTCGTCGAGCGCGTACAGCTTCGGGCTGAACTACGCGGCGGGGCCGTTCGGCATCGGCGCGGCGTACACCAACATCCGCTTTCCGAACGGCGCGACGCCGGCGTTCAGCGTGAGCATTGCCAACGTCAACACGGGTGGCTTGCGCGATCTCGAAACGTACGGCGTCGGCACACGCTATGCGATCGGCTCGGGCCTGGTCTGGGCGAACTGGACGCATACGAAGTTCGAGCCGGTCACCGCTGGTACGTCGACGCTGAACAACTACGAAATCGGCGGCAAGTATGCGTTCACGGCGGCGTTGAGCGCGGGCCTCGGCTATACGTTCTCCAAGCTCGACGACAACTTCGAAGGCAAGTGGCATCAGGTCAACGGCATGGTGGACTATGCGCTGTCCAAGCGCACCGATGTCTACGTGCTCGCCATCTATCAGAAGGCGTCGGGCAGCAATACGGTTGCCGGCCGCGACGTTCCGGTGCAGGCGGAGATCGGTTCGAGTTCGAGCTTCATCGGCAACTCGGGTGCGGGCGCGAACAATCAGTTCGCTGCTCGCGTGGGGCTGCGTCACAAGTTCTGAACGGCGGGTTCGACCCGCATACGGTGTCTCCTCGGCAACCGCGTTGTGATATCCGATTGCCCTTCGAGCGCAACAGGCTCCGCCTGTTAGCGCTCTTTTTTCATGCGGGCGGGCGCGAAGTCAGGCGCCGTCTGCGGGATAGCAAAGCGAGAAGTCCTCGCAGCCGGGGCAGCCCGGTGCGAACGTCGGCTCGCGTCCGTTGGCGAGCGCCACTTCCTGCGCGAGAAACTTCTTCCAGCGCAGATTCATTACGTTGCGCGCGATCAGGCCGGGATAGTGGCGCTGCAGTATGCACGTCACGTCGTCGCGACCGTTCAGTCCCAGGTCCCGCCAGAGATGATCGGGCCTGAGGCATGCGGTGGCAATGATCGTCGCGAGACACTGCGCATCGCCAACGTGCGTCGCCGCCGTGACGTCGTAATCCAGCAGCAACGCGCGCAATTCGCTCACGAAGCCCCAGTGCGGCGACCACGCCATCGCGGTCGGCACGTCGGCAAGCCGCTCGGCACGAGGAAAGTGCCGGGCCATCAACGCGTCGAGGGCGTCGCGGCTCAGGCCGAGCAGCAGGAGTTCGCCAAGGGGAAGCCTTGCGCCGATCAGGCGCGCGAACGCGATCGTATCGGCTGCGGCGGGGTCGAGCGCGCATGCGAGCAGCACGCGCGCGGCGCGTTCGTTCCCGGCGGCCGGCCCTGCATCGCTCATTGCCTCGATGCTCCGAGCACGAACGCTTCGACGCGCGCAAGGCGCTTCACATGCCGCGGCGCACGCACGGTATCCGCGCCCGACACGAGCACCGGCAGGCCGTCTTCGACCGTGAGCGGCCGGTCCGCGCACGCATAGGCGACCAGCACGCTTTCGCCGATTGGGGAATTGAAAAGTTCGTGCCACGAGAACGTGACCGCATAGCCGTCGTGTCCGTGCGCGAGGAACACCGTGCGCTTGAAGTCAGCGCTTCCCGGGCGGCGCACGCCCGCGGCGTCGAGCAGCATGCGCAACTGCACGCCGCGATAGCGGTCGACGGTGCGGATGAACCGGCCGCTGGTAAAACAGGACAGATCGAACGGTTCGAGCATGACGCTTTCATATTCGCGCAACGCGGCGAGATCGAATGAAAGCGGTCGTTCGACCCTTCCTCCAATCGAGAGGACAGGTCCGGCGGGACGAAGCGGTGGTGAATCGTTCATGTGCAGGCTCGCTGGGAATGCCAGATTGAGGCTGAAACGGAGGTCGTAATATCTTGGAGGATATTACGAACCACGGATCGTTGCATGTTTCAACGGCGCATGCCGGTCATGCCACGCGGCGTATGCAATGAACGATGTTGCGAAACTGAAAGGGGAAAAGAGGTGAAACGCCCTGACTCGCCTGAGCGGGACAGGGCGTCGCGAACCTGGCCGGCCGTACGGATGGCGGATCGTGCGCGTCCGTTGATCCGGCCGCATGTTGCCCGGAAATTCCGTTTAGTCGACAGCGATGATCACGCTCGACGCCTTGAACACGGCACTGGCCGGGCTGCCCTTGGCGAGGCCGAGGCGCGTCGCGCTGTCGTTCGTGATGATGGCCGCGATCTGCAGGGACCCGGCCGAGATCGTCACTTCGGTGTTGACAGCGCCCGTCTTGACGTCCGCGACGGTCCCGGAAAGCACGTTGCGCGTCGAAATTTTGGACGGATCGCTGTCGAGCATGACGATCACCGAAGACGCCTTGATGAGCGCCGACGCCTTCGCGCCAACCGCGAGGCCCAGCGTCTTCGTGCTTTCCTGCGTAACGACGGCGACGATCGTCGTACCGTCGACGCGCAGCGTGATTTCGTCGTTCACCGCGCCGGATTTGATCTCGGTGACTTCGCCCGAAAAATGGTTGCGTGCACTTGTTTTCATCACATGTTCTCCTTGGTGAGCGGTCGGGTTGCCTACTGTAGCGCATTCTTCGCCACGGACACCCGGAGCAGCGGACGCAAGCCGCGCCGCGGCTCCCGATCAGGTTTGCGCACCGACTGTAATCTATTTCTGCGGCCGATTGCACAGAATAGATTCCCGCCCTCGAGTGTTATCCGCTGTGCGAGGCCACGGCTTGCCCGTCCGGGTAGCACGTGCTTCGCGCGCGAGAAGCGTTCAATCCCTGCTACGCGCGCGCCAGTTCCTGTCCGGAGAGTTCATGAACCTTACCCAACACGCCGCGCCGCACCGCGCGGCGACTGTCGTCGATCTCGATCCGGTCGCGTCGGCATCCGCGCTGATTTCCTCGCTGAGGTCGCGCAGCGCGGAGACGGACGCGCTCGCGAAACTGCCCGACGAAACGATTACCGACATCGAAGGCGCCCGCCTGTTCGACCTGGTCGTCCCCAAAATATACGGCGGGCTGCAAGCTTCGCTCGACACATGGATGGACACCGTGGTGCAGCTCGGCAAGGGGGACGGCTCGACGGCATGGACGGTCGGGCTGCGCGCGGCGAGCACGTGGATGTTCTTGACGGCGTTTCCGAAGCACGTCGTCGACGACGTGTTCGCCATCAGCCGCAAGCTTTCGGTCGCGAGCGTGCTCGTCCCGCGCAGGGTGAAGACGCGGCGGGTGGATGGCGGCGTGGTGATCGAGGACGGACTGTGGGGCTTCAACAGCGGCGTGCTGCACGCGCAATGGGATCTGCTCGGCATTCCCATCCTGTCCGAAGACGGGCAGATCGTCGATCGCGGCGTCGCGCTCGTTCCGACCTCGCAGGTCACTCCGATGAACGACTGGAACACCATCGGCTTGCGCGGCAGCGGCAGCATCAGCGTGACGGCGAAAGACGTGTTCGTGCCGAGCGAACGTATTGCGCCGCTCTCAAAGATCCTGCGCGAAGACTACGCCTGCACTCATCTGCGCGATGCACCGCTCTACCGCATACCGCTCATTCCGCTGCTTGCAACCAATCTCGTGTTACCTGCGCTCGGCATGGCGAAGGCGGCGCTCGCGCTCTTCGTCGAAGGGATAGGGAAGCGGGGCATCGCGTACACGACCTACGACAGACAGGACGAAGCTGCGGTGACGCATCTCCAACTGGGTGAAGCGTCAGCGAAGATCGACGCGGCTGAAAGCGTGATCAGGCGCTCGGTCACCGCGCTCGAAGCGAGCGGCGCGCGCGAGGCTGAGCGGATGACGCTCGATGAACGTACGCGCATCTGGCGCGATGCGGGATTCGCGAGCCAGCTGATCTGGGAAGCGGTGAACATGCTCGCGGGCGCCTCGGGCGGGTCGCTCGCGAACGTTGGCAATCCGATGACGCGGCTGTGGCTCGACGTTCGCGTGGCGGGCCTGCATGGGGCCATCTGCACCAGTACCACGATGGAGTTGTTCGGCCGGTTGCTGGCCGGCAAGAAGCCGAATTCGCCGTTGCTGGTATGAGTGCGTGCGACGCGGGCCGAGGGTCGCGCGCGAAAGCGCCATGACTCGAGGCCTGCGTCGCGGACACGCTCTTCAATCGCAGGACATGCCTACGCCGATCGCGATAGGGAAAACCTGTCGGAACGCGCGGGCTTTCGGCGTCGGCTTGATCGGCTGAGAAAGGCGCCGGAGCATATAGCGGGAGCAAGCCGCCGCGCGCAGGTTCAACGTGAAGCCTGCGCACCGGGGACAGCGCTGCTCTCTCGACGACAATCACGATCAAGGCCGAACGCGCCGCCGCCTGTCTTCCGACTTGTTTTTGAGCCCATTGCGTTCAGAACATTTACGCGCAGCGAAACGCCGCGCTTGCTTCCACTCGCGCGCCTGTCTCCAGTTCGAGCCCGGCGGCACTCGCCGGCGACACGCCAGGTGAACGCCTAGCACCTTCGTATAGCGCGCTAAGACTCGCGACTATTCCTCTTGCAGTTGAGTTGAGCCACGGCCATACAGATGAACAATCCGCACGACGGCCTGACCATCCACAGGTATCGGATGACGCAACACTGGTGCGCCGGGGCAAGCCGTTTGTAGGCATTGGTTCCAGGCGGGCGGGGCGCTAGATTACAGCACGGCCCGCGCATCGATCTGGCGCTTCAGGCCTCGGTTTGCTCAATGTCTTTCTCACCACTGTCATCGAAAAAGGAATCTCCTGTGAAAATCTTGTCTCACGTCACTTCGGTCCTGGCACTGTCCGCCTGTTTCCTCGCATCGACGGGCGCAATGGCGCAGGACGCCAAAGCGCACCACACGCCGGTCAGGAATATTGTTCTGGTCCATGGCGCGTGGGTTGACGGCTCGGGCTGGAAGCCGGTCTACGACATCCTCACGAAGGACGGCTACCACGTCAGTCTGGTTCAGGAACCGCTGACCTCGCTCGAAGACGACGTTGCCGCTGCCAAGCGCGTACTCGACCTGCAAAACGGCCCGACGATTCTGGTCGGCCACAGCTATGGCGGCTCGATCATCACCGAGGCCGGTGTGCATCCGAACGTCGTCGGACTGGTCTACGTCGCGGCGCATGCGCCGAATGTCGGCGAGGACGAGGCGGCGCTCGGCAAGGGCAAGCCCAGCTATACGTCGAAACAGGCAGGCGCGATCGAGAAGACCAGCGACGGCTACACGTATCTGAACCCCGCAGACTTCCCGAAGGACTTCGCCGCGGATCTGCCGGCGAAGCAAGCCACGTTCGAAGCACATTCGCAGATGCTGACGGCCGCGAACGTCTTCGGGACGCCGATGACGGCCGCTGCGTGGACCACGAAGCCGAGCTGGGGCATCGTGGCCGGCAACGACAAGATCATCAATCCGGATCTGGAGCGCTGGTACTACGCGCGCGCGCATAGCCATACTACGGTCATTGCGGGCGCGAGCCACTCCGTGTACGAATCGCGGCCGAAGGAAGTCGCCGCTGTTATCGAGGACGCCGCGCGCCACGCGATGCAGTGAGTTCCGGCGCGGCCGCACGCACGAGAAAGCGTACGGCCGCGCTGTCGCGCAGAGCGCGGCGCACCGGACCCCATCCCGCCTGAAGCAGACAAGGCGCGCGGTGGCTCACGCTTCGTGCTGCGCGAAAGTCCCTCTCAAGGCCGCCACGTCCCGCCCCGGGGGCGCCCCGAACATGCGCGCGTATTCGCGGCTGAATTGCGACGAGCTCTCATAGCCGACCCGGAACGCGGCGGTCTCGACTTTCGCAGAATCCTCCACCATCAATCGCCGCGCCTCGAGCAGACGCAGTTGCTTCTGGTACTGAAGCGGCGTCATCGACGTCAGTGTCTTGAACTCCCGATGAAACGCCGACGGGCTCATCTGCGCGATGAGTGCGAGGTCTTCGATCCGCAGCAACTCGGTGAAGCGGTCGCGCAGCGCGTGAATCGCGCTGATGACGCGCTGGGCATGGCCGCTCGCCAGCGCGATCCTGGCGACGTCCGCGCCGCCAGGGCCGGTCAGCAGCCAGTAGCAGATTTCCCGCATGATCGACGGATAAAGGATGGGGATGGCCTTCGGCGTGTCGAGCAGGAGAAGCGCGCGGCGCACACAGTCGGCCAACGGGCCGTCGAGGTTCGTGACGAACACGCCCGCGCCGGCGTCCGCGTCCGATTGCGGCGGCGCGTGCAGCGCCTCCATTACCTCGCGCATGACGGCGAGTTCGAATTCGATGACGACGCCGAGAAACGGCTTGCTCGGGCTTGCCTCGACGATCCGGCCGAGCGCGGGCATTTCCACGTTGACGACGAGCGCCTGGCCCGCGCGGTATTCGAGGCGGCGCTCGCCGCAGATCATCCACTTCGTGCCCTGAACGGCGGCGCATAGCGCTGGCTTGTAGATCATGTGAGAGGGCGCTCTCTCACCATTCGCGCGAAGGATGGTGAGCCCTTCGATGGCCGTTGTGAACGGACCGTCGCCCGCCCGTGCATCGGTATAGCGCTGAATCATTTCGACCAGAACATCTGACATATGAAGCTTTCCTTTGCGTAGTCAGATATGACCTGTCCCGAGCAGGATCAGGCAGGAAACAGGCGAGATCCGGCATTCAATGTGTCGCCGGGAAGGCTTATCGTGCATCCCACGAGATCAAACCCGGGAACACACCATGCCAACTGAAAACACTGCCATTGCCACCACCACCAGCATCGCGATCGTCACCGGCGGCAGCCGCGGGATCGGCCGCAACACCGTATTGAGCTTCGCCCGGCGCGGCATCGACTCGATCTTCACCTATCGATCGAATCGCGCCGAGGCCGACAAGGTTGTCGCCGCGGTCAACGCGATGGGACGCAAGGCCCGCGCGCTGCAACTGGACACCGGCGATATCGGCTCGTTCGATGCCTTCGTGCAGGGCGTGCGGCGCGCACTCGACGAATTCGGCGCGGCGCGCTTCGACGCTCTCGTCAATAACGCCGGCGTGTCGATGCACAAGGCCTTCGCCGACACGACCGAGGAAGATCTGGACAACGTCTATCGGATTCATTTTAAGGGCGTATTCTTCCTGACGCAGAAACTGCTGCCGCTCATGAACGATGGCGGCCGCATCGTGAACATCTCGACGGGCCTCACGCGCATGACGTTTCCGGAAACCTCTGCCTATGCGTCGATGAAGGGAGCGGTCGAGGTATTGACGCGCTGCCTGGCAAAGGAACTGGGCGCGCGCAGGATTGCCGTGAATACCGTGGCGCCCGGGCCGATCGCCACCGATTTCAGCGGCGGCATGGTCCGCGACAAGCCCGAGGTGAACAGGCGGGTCGCGGACATGACGGCGCTCGGACGCGCGGGCGAACCGGATGACGTCGGTCCGCTGATCGCGGCGCTGTGCTCAGAGGAGCATCGCTGGGTGAACGCGCAGCGTATCGAGGCATCGGGCGGCATGGCGATCTGATTCCCTTGCGGCCGCACGCGCATGCAGGAGACTGCCCGGGCGTTCACTTGACGTCGCTCGTGACTCCCGGCTCCGCAGGCTCGGGCGGCACTTCCTGCGCGATCCACGCCTGCATCAGCGTGAAGGTCACCGCGAGTATCACCGGGCCGATGAACAGCCCGACGATGCCGAACGCGACCAGCCCGCCGAGCACGCCCGTGAGGATGAGCAGGATCGGAAGGTCGACGCCTCGCTTGATCAGGAGCGGGCGCAACACCTTGTCGAGTCCGATGATGAGCAGTGTCCAGACCGCCAGTTCGATTGCGGCTACTTCGTCGCCGCGACGAAAGAGCCATACGGCCGCGCCGAAGAGCGGAATCGCCGAGCCGATCTGGGCGAGGCAGAGGATCAGGATCAGCGCGGTCAGGAAGGCCGCACCGGGAACGCCGGTTACGTAGAGGCCGAGGCCGCCAAGCGCCGCCTGAACGGCCGACGTCACGACGATTCCCAGTGCGACCGCGCGGATCGACAGCCCGGTGAGCCGCACCGCTGCCGCGCCGCGATCGCCGGCGAGGCGGGCGGCGAAGCGCGCCACCATGGAGAGCGCGAGTTCGCCGCGCGAATAGAGAATGCCGGCAATGACCACCGTGAGCAACAGATGGATGAGCAGTGCGCCCGCCGCGCCTGCGCGCGCCAGCAGCCACTGGGTGCCGATCATCGCATAGGGCTGCACCCGTGCGAGGATGCCGCCGGGTCCCGCGTCGGACAGCCGCTGCCATTCGCGTGCGAGACGGCCGCCGGCGAGCGGCACGTCATGAAGCCAGCGGGGCGGCGGAGGCAGCGTGTAGTCGGGCAGGCGCTGCGCCAGGGCGATGACGTCGCCGCCGCGTTCGGCGATCGTCGCTACGGCCGCACTGAGCGGCAGCACGATCACGACGAGCATTCCCATCACCATTGCCGCGACGGCGATCGAGCGGCGGCCTCCCACGCGCCGCTCGATGCCGATCATCAGCGGCCACGTGGCGACGACAATCATCGTCGCCCAGAGGAGCGCGGGCAGGAACGGGCGGACGATATACAGACTGCCGAAGATCAGCAGTGACAGGATCACGATGATCAGCAGGATCCGGGCGATATCCACTGGCGGTCGTGACGTCACCTGATTCTCCCCGTACGCAACAAGATCGCACCGGCGCGCCGCATCGCCGGCGCCGGCAATTTTCTATACAGTAGGCAATCGCTGCGCCATTGCAAGTTGCATCCGGTGTACGGACGTTGCAGGCCCGTCATAGCTGCGACTCGATTGGCAGAAGGCCGAGAAACCAGATGCCGGTCCGGGTCAAGGCGGACACGCCGGGCTCGTCATCGAGTTCCGTCACCGTGCCGTCCTCGGCCGTCTCGACCCACACGATGCGGCTCCTGCCGGCCGCATCGGTGCGCAGATCGACTCGCCATGCAACGCGATCCAGATTGTTCATGATGCCGTCCGCCACCTGTGCGGCCACCGCATCGCTGCTGCAATACACGCCGATCTCCGTATTCAGTTCGACCGAACGCGCGTCCAGATTCATCGAGCCGATGAAGATGCTCGTGCGATCGAACACATAGGTTTTGGCATGCAGCGACGCCTTCGATGAGCCGAACATCGACCTTTTCCGATCCGCGCGCTGGTCGGCGACGACCGGCCTCAACTCGTACAGATGCGCCCCGGCATCGAGGAGATCCTTGCGATAGCGCTGATAGCCCGCGTGCACGGCGCTCACATCGGTTGCCGCAAGCGAGTTCGTCAGGACCGTCACGCGCACGCCGCGCGCGGTCCACCCGCGTATCCACTCGACGCCCTCTTTCCCCGGCACGAAGTACGGCGACACGATCAGCAGCTCCCTCGTCGGCTCGATACTCAGCGCCCTGAATTGCGACATGAGGTGGCCGCGTGCGTCGCCGGGTGCGCGCGTGATCTTCGAGGGATCGTCGTAGAGCAGCGTGGCCTGTCCCCACTCGAAGTCGGCATCGCGCGACTGAATGGCACCGATGATGCGCTCGCGCGCCTGCACGACGAAGGGGTCGTTCCGCTTCGACTCGACGTAGGTATCCAGTTCGGCGCGCACCGCGGCCAGTTCGTCGGCAGTCGCGGCGCGCCCTGCCAGCCGCTCGATCGGATATGACGCCTCGGAATTCCAGAATTCGTCGAACGCCGTGGAAGCCTCCCGGACGACCGGCCCGTGCACGAGCACATCGAGATCCCCGAAGGCGACCACGCTCGACGCGCCGAAGTACTCGTCGCCGATATTGCGCCCGCCGAGGATCGCCGCCTGGTTGTCGGCGATCAGCGCCTTGTTGTGCATGCGCCGGTTGACGCGGGAGAACTCCAGTGCGCTTCCTATCGTCTTGAACTTGCGGCTCGCGACCGGGTTGAACAGCCGTATCTCGAGGTTCGGGTGGGCGTTGAGCGCGAGCAGCAACTGGTCGTCGGCGTTCGTGCCGAGGTCGTCCAGCAGTATGCGCACGCGCACGCCCCGGTCGGCTGCCCTGAGCATTGACGCGGCAAGCTCGCGGCCGGTCAGGTCGTCATGCCAGATGTAATACTGGAGATCGAGCGTGCGGTCCGCGGCCTCCGTCAGCACGATGCGCGCGACGAGCGCGTCGAGGCCGTTCGGTAGCAGGTGAAACGCGTTCTCGCCGGGATGCTCCCGCTCCCTGGGGCCGAACGCGGTGCCGAGACGCGTTGCCTGCGTGTCGTTGAGCGCGTAGGTCGCGGTGCGGCCGGTCTGCGGCGGCAGGCTGGCGCAGGCGTTCAGCAGGAGAATGAGGATGGGTGCGACAAGTTTTCGGAGCTTGAACACCTTTTTATTCTCCGCGAGTGCCGTTACCGAGAGAATATCGCATTCGGGTGCGCGTTCCGAAGCGCGCCGGACGCTGCCGTCACAGCCTGCCGCGCATGGTCGCGGTCGTCGGCCGTATGCTCGCGCCGCCGGTATGCGTGACGTGAGCGTGTCGCGCGAACGGCCTGTGCACGCAGGAAGCGTCCGCGATCGCAGGACGAGCCAAGAATGCAATCGTCTGCTGATTAGCTGGGAAGCAATGCGCTCGGGACGCGCAGAGGCGGAAAGCTCAATGACGCGTGCGGCGTTGTGCGTCCGGTGCTCGCCGCTCGCTCGCGACGAGGCGCAGCCCGCAGCCCGGCGCATGGCCCGCCGCTGAGGAAAAGGGCTGCACGCCCGCATGAAAACGGCACCTTTCAATTTCCGTACGCCAGCCTATTCTTGAAAGGTTGCTCCGGCTCGGGAGATGCGCATGAAATCGTACGACGGATTCTTTAGCGGATTGCGTGTCGTCGCCCGCGGCGCCGCGGCGTGGCGCCGCTCGCGCGCGGCGCGCGCAGCGGATGGCGATCGACCGGAGGGCGGGGTGCACGATGCCGCTCAACTGGAGCGCCTTGCCATGTGCGCATGCAGCGGGTACTTCCACGGCGGCGATGTGGCCGCGCCGTTCGTGTTCGTGTCGGAGAAGTGGCTGAGGGATTAGGCACGTCCCGGTGCGTCCATGCGCACCCTTGCCAAGGCCGTTTTCACCGGAGCGGTCCGGTCAGGCGCGCATTCCACGACAGTCCATGCAGCGCCGGATCCCGTTTCCTCAACGCGCTGGTCGTCGGCCGGCGCATCGCAGTCCGCGATCATGGAGACGCCATGTCCAGTCCGTTCAAAAGCCGGATCCTGATGCCCTTGCTGTGCGGCGTGTTCTTCGCGCAACCCGCGCTGGCCGCACAGGACGTCGTCGTCACGCCGCTCATGACGCAGTCTCTGCCGGATTACCCCGGCAAGGAGGCGCTGATGATGACGGTGGAATATGCCCCGGGTGGCGCGGACCCCGTTCATCGGCACGATGCTCACGGATTCATCTACGTGCTCGAAGGCTCCGTCGTGATGCAGGTGAAAGGCGGCAAGGAGGTCACGCTGAAGCCCGGCCAGACCTTCTACGAAGGGCCGGACGATGTTCACGTCGTAGGCCGCAACGCCAGCAAGACGAAGCCGGCGAAATTCCTCGTTCTGCTCCTGAAGGAGAAGGGGGCGCCCGCACTGATCCCCGTGAAATAGCGCTGGCGAAGGAATACCGGCGGCATGCGCCGCTGGTAGCGCATGTCGATCACACCGGCCGGGCAACATGGGCGCCCGGGATCGGAATGCCATGCGCAATTCTCTCGTTCGGCTTTGTGGATCTGCACGAGCGGTGTTCATTGATCCCCCGTGACAAGGGCGCTCGAACCGATTCGATCCTTGCGTTCGACTATGCGTCCCAATGCGGAACGGTCAAAGGCGTCCTTTGCCTTGATATAGGAAACGCACTCTTCCATAATGCGCGCATGGCACACCTCAAATCTCCCTCCTCTGAAGCCACCAGAACGCGTGGCCGTCCGCGCCAGTTCGACATCGAAGTGGCACTCGGCAAGGCCGCGCGCGTGTTTCGCGAGCGGGGCTATCACGCGAGTTCCATCGCCGACCTCACGCAGGCGATGGAACTTGCCTCGGGCAGCGTCTACAAGGCGTTCAGGGACAAGCGGTCGGTGTTCGTCGCCGCGTTCGATCACGAGGCGCGCGTGCGAGCGGAGCGGTTTCGAAGAATCATGGCCGCCACCACGTCGGGCCGCGATCGCATACGCGTTGCGCTGATTTTTAGCGCCGAGGCGTCGTATGGCGCGGAGGGCCGGCGAGGCTGTCTCATCGTCGGCACGGTGGCCGGGCTGTCCACCTTCGACGCCGACATCGCGAAACGCGCGACGGCCGCGCTTCACAGAAGCGAGACGCTGATGGCCGACCTGATCCGGCAAGGCCAGGCTGACGGCTCGATTCACGCCGGGATCGAGAGCGAGGTCACTGCCCGCCTGATGCTGTGCGTGCTTCAAGGCATGCGCGTCATCGGAAAGACGGGGCGCACCCGCGCCGAAATGCTGGCGGTAGCCAATGCGGCAATGAAATTCCTCGACTGAATTTTTTTGCCTATTTAGGAAATGCGCATTCTCTTTATGGAGTGGAACCCGTGAACACTTTCGCCGGCCCCGCCGGTCCGTCCGCCGGAGCGAATACCGTCTCGCCATGGCTCGTCCTGCTGCTGGCGACAGCCTGCGGCTTCATTGCCGCAAACATGTATTACGCGCAACCCCTCGCCGGGCCGATCAGTGCGGCACTCGGCTTCTCGCAGGGAACCACCGGGCTGATCGTGACCATGACGCAGGTGGGATGCGGCATGGGCATGCTGCTGGTGGTGCCGCTCGGCGACCTGTTCGAAAACCGGCGGCTCGCGCTGATCCTGCTTGGCATCATTGCGGTTGCGTCGCTGGGTGCCGCGCTCGCCTTCAACCCGCTGTCGTTTCTCATCGCGGCATGGTTCATCGGTCTCGGCACCGTCGCCGTGCATGTGCTCGTTCCCTATGCCGCGCACATGGCGCCGGAGGCGGTACGCGGGCGCGTGGTCGGCAACGTCATGAGCGGCCTGCTGCTCGGCATCATGCTTGCGCGTCCGGTGGCGAGCGCGATTACCGCGTTCTCGTCGTGGCATGCGGTGTTTTTCTTCTCGGCGGCCGCGGCAACCCTGATCGCCTTCGTGCTCGCGAGATCGATGCGGCCGCGCCAGCCGCAGTCGCGGCCTCGCTACGCCGACTTGCTGCGCTCGATGTGGCGGCTCGTCCGGACCACGCCGATCCTGCGCCGCAGGTCGCTCTATCACGCCGCATTGTCCGGTGCGTTCAGCCTGTTCTGGACCACGGTGCCGCTGTTGCTGGCAGGGCCCGCGTTCAGACTGTCGCAGGGCGGCATTGCGCTCTTCGGGTTGGCGGGCGTGGCCGGCGCGATCGCGGCACCTGTGACCGGCAGGATCGCGGATCGCGGCTGGAGCCGTCCAGCGAGTGTGTTCGCGATCGCGGCGGCGGCGGGTGCATTCCTGTTGACGCACATCGCACAGCAGGGCTCGCTGCTTTCACTCGGGCTGCTCGTGGCCTCGGCGATCGTGCTGGATTTCGGCGTGTCGGCGAACATGACGCTCGGCCAGCGCGCGATCTTTTCTCTCGGCGCAGAGTACCGGTCGCGTCTCAACGGAATCTACATGACGATGTTCTTCTCGGGCGGAGCCATCGGCTCGGCGCTGGGCGGCTGGTCCTATGCGCACGGCGGATGGAACATGGCATCGTGGTTCGGGTTCGCCCTGCCGGTGGCGGCGCTTCTCTATCTGCTCACCGATCTGTGACTTCTCCTCGCGTTGCCCGTGGCACTCTGCGTTCCGCAAAGGCCGTCTGATCGCGTGCAGTGTTCGTTTCGCGGGATATGCCCGCGAGGCGCAAATGCTTGCGCGTGGAATAGACAGCCTGGCTCCAGTGTTGTGAAGTAAAGGACAAGGTTTCGATAAGGGCGGCCGCGAAACCCGGGTGATCTGCAGGCGCACGCCGCGGGAAAGCCGGCAGGATGCGCGCCACGCTGTCGAGGCGCCTTGTCAGCGCCACGTGGATTACCCGGGAGATGATTTTGGCTTATCGCATCAAGGAGCGGCCCCCCGCACGCTCGATCACGGAGGAAGTGAGGGTTGGACTGGTCGACGTGAGGTTTGGACCAGTGCGCATGGAAGGACCGTTCAATCATCAGCCGATCAGCAGCGGGACACGGATGGAGGCCATACTGGGCCCGGACGCGAGCAACGTTTCCCGCCAGTACGTTCCCGGAACCAGGACCAATGGCAACAGTCTGCGCGAGTTCATGACGGCATTGGTGCAGGACAGTTACACGAAGGACTGGAAGGCCGGTCACCTGCTCAATGAAGAACTGGGAGGCGACGGTCAGAATGCCGCGAATTTGACGCCGCTGACAAGCAAGGCAAATTCGGCTCACAAGTCGTTCGAATCGCATATCAAGCGAATGCTGCTCCAATGTCACAGAATTGACCGTGAAGACAAGGCCTGTACGCACTGGTACGGAGTCGAGTACAAGGTACAGGTGTCGCATGACCGCTATAGCGCCCCTTTTGACGCAGACCTGATCGACAGCTACGTTGCCTTGTTCATCTCGATCGAATACAAATACATCAAGATCGAAAAGGCGAGGTTTCCTTTTTTGGTGAAGCAGGACGTTGCGGGCAACGATCCCAAAATCCAGACGCTCACGCGTGCCGATCCGCCGGTCTATTCGTCGACCAATGTGAAGAGCGTTCGCCGCAATGGTATCGGCACTGAATTCTTCGCCGAGATTCACAACCAGGACTAGAGACGCGGCACGCGTGCGTCTTTCCGGTGCACGTCGGCGCGAGACGTCGGGTGAGCGGTCGTGTCGTTCAGGCTAACAATCGGTCCAGGCCGGTTCTGAAGCGTTGCCAGCGCGGTCGCGCCCGAACTGCTCGACCACGGCGATCGCCCGCTCGCACTCGCCGGCGTCGAGCGAATGGATCGAGCCCTTGGCCGGATCGATGCCGAGTTGCTGCGCGAGCCATCGGTAGCCCCGGCTGCGCGCTTCGAAGACGTTGCAGCCGTCGCGGCGAACCTTGGCCTGCACGAGCGGTTCGAGCGCCGCGTGCAATTTCGCCTTCAGGTCGCGCAGGTTCGCGTCCGCCAGCCGCCCGAGCGGGACGTGGCGGGTGCTGCGCGGAAAAATGCCGATCCACGCCTGACACGGCGAGCAGAGCCAGAGCGGACCGTGGTCGTCGCGGTAGGGGTATGCCTCGTCACCGGCACGCACGAGAGCCGCTGGCGCGCCGCAGTAGTCACAACGAGGCTGCGGAAGAGGTTTGACGGGACGGCCGACTCGCATGGTGTAAGACCGGGTAGGGAAGTCCAATATAGCAAATTCGACGTCGGACGCTGACGCGTGGTTCCGGCATGCACGCCATGCGATTTCGGGGGACGGTCCTCCTTCGAATCGCGATCGTCACCCGAAGGTGCTGGCTCGTTTCAGCGCCTGAGTTCGGAGATGATCTTCTCGGCCAGAAAATCGCATGGTGGCCGCTTCGATGTCGCGCTTCGTGCAAGCACCACTTCCAGCGCGGCGATTTCGGGCAGGCCCTGCGCCGCGCCGAGCAGCAGGAAGTGGGAAGGCACCGCGCACCGGGCGATGGGCGTGATGGCGAGCCCGGCTTCCGCCATCGTGAGCAGGCCGAGCAGGCTGGGGCTTTCATACGAGGTCCGGTAGCTGATCTTCGCGCGCTCCAGGCTGCGAATGGCATTCTCCCTCGCGACGCTGCCGGGCAGGAACACCGCGATCGGAAGCGGCCTTTCACGCCAGATTTCACGGTCGCTCGGCGCCGCCGCCCACACCATCGGTTCGAGCCGGATGAACTCGCCCGACAGTCCCTTGACCCGCGTCGCGCACACCAGATCGACCGAGCCGTCCTTCACCATGGGCGCGAGCGCGACGCTCGGCAATCCGACCACCTGGATCTCCACCTTCGGATAGGTGGCGGAAAACTTCTTGAGGATGGGCGGGAGCAGCGACGAAGCGTAGTCGTCGGGCACGCCGATGCTTACGCGTCCGGTCACGTCGGGACGCACCACCGCGGCCCATGCTTCCTCGCGCAGTGCGAGCATGCGACGGGCGAATGCGAGCAGGACTTCGCCGTCCTGCGTCGGGACGACGCTTCGCGGCTTGCGCACGAACAGCGGCTTGCCGAGCGCCGTTTCGAGCGTCTTGATCTGCATGCTCACCGCCGATTGCGACCGGTGCACGACTTCCGCCGCGCGGCTGATGTTTCCCGTGTCCGCCACGGCGACGATCATCGCCATGACATCGAGGTCGAGTGCTTTCATCGGTAGCTGTTTTGGTATCAGAAAAATCGATCGATATCATCAATATTACGCGATTTTCTTGAGCGTCGGCCTTGGGCATAGTGTCCGAAAGGAGCCGCCCATGAATGCACGAACCGACCCGTCAGTGCTTGCCGTGACCGAACTGTCCTTCGCGACCGTACGTTCGGGCATCAGTGTTCCGTATGTGGACCGCGGGGAAGGGGAGCCGCTCGTCTTCGTGCACGGCTCGCTTTGCGACTATCGCTACTGGAGCGGCCAGGCCACGCCTTTGTCGAAGGATTTCCGCTGCATTTCGGTGAGTCTCAGTCATTACTGGCCCGCGGGCGAAGCCTGCATCCAGGGCGAGTTCGGCTGGCAGACGCACGTGGCCGAAGTGGCCGAATTCATCGAGGCGATGGACCTCGCGCCGGTGCATCTGGTCGGGCATTCGCGCGGCGGCTGCGTGGCGTTTCATCTGGCGCGCGAATATCCGCGGCTCGTGAAGACGCTGACGCTCGCGGACCCGGGCGGCCCGCTGCAAATCGACGGCATGCGCGAGGCGGCGCTGCCGGCGGCGACGAACGCGCTGCGAGCGAAGGTTGCCGACCTGATCGAGCGCGGCGACATCGACGCCGGGCTGGAACTCTTCGTCGACTCGGTCAGCGTGCCCGGCTCATGGCGCCGCAGTCCCGCTGGCTTTCGCACGATGGCGATGGAGAACGCCGCCACGCTCCCGAAACAGTTCCGCGATCCGCTGCCGGCGTATTCGCGCGAAGCGGCGCGGGACGTGAAGTGCCGGACGCTGCTGATCGAGGGTCAAAAGAGCCCGCGCATGTTCCGCAACAATGTCGAGAAGCTGTCGGGCTGGATCGAGTTTGCAGAACGACACACCATCGACGGCGCGTCGCACGGAATGAATGTGTCGAACGCGGGGGCGTTCAACCGGCTCCTGCATTCGTTCGCCCGTTCTTGAACGGCATTTCGCGGGCCGGATATGGGGACCCATCGGGTGCGTCCGCCAGAGTGTAAACTGCTCACTTTTTTCACTCTGGTGGTATGGTGCAAGTCCCGCAGCGCACAGCCCTCAACGGCCCGACGCTCATTCGCTTGCTTGCGCGCCTGACGGACGCCGATCTTCCCGAATCCAGACAACCGCTCTCGGACCGGCTGAGCGAATGGCTCGGCTGGACCGACGCCATTGCGCTGTCCACGGCGCTGAGCGGCAATCCGCCTGCGGTGGCGCCTGGCGCGCGAGCCATCGGCCGCTCTGAAGAGAACGAGTGCGCCCGCGTGCGCGCCGCGCTGGCGAAGGCCATCGCCGGCGACAGGACGTTTGCCGCAGCGAGGCGGCGCGGGCCTGCGCACGCGTCGCCCGATGGTTTTCCCATGGACGCGGCGGCGGACTACGCGGTCTTTCGTCAGCGCTATCTTTCGCTGCAACAGACGATGGAGACGGACATCGGCAACCTGCGCGCCCGCCTGCGCGGCATGCTGGCCGCGAGGTCGCCCGGCATGACGCGGCTCGCGATGGTGGATGCCGTCATGGAACGCGCGCTGAGCGCGCGCGAGCGAAGTCTCCTGTCTTCCGTGCCCGTCATGCTCGGAGCGCGCTTCGAGCGTCTTCGCCAGTCGCAAGAGGAAACGCGAGCCGCCGCCCAGGCCTCGGGGGAAGCCGCAGCAGCCACGCCGGGCGCGTGGCTGGACGTGTTCCGCAAGGATATGCAGAGCGTCTTGCTCGCCGAACTGGATATTCGTTTTCAACCGGTCGAAGGGCTGCTCGCCGCCCTTCGCACCAGCTAACTGGCATGCCATGTCCAGATATTCACTGAACCTTGTTGTTTTTCTCGTCGGTCTGGCCGCCGTGTGCTGGATCGGCGCCGGATACGTCGTATCGAATCCGCTGGCGCTGGCCGTCACGATGCTGATCGGCGCCTGCTATCTCGCGGGCGCGCTCGAACTGCAGCGCTACAGCCAGGCCACGTCCGGACTGGCGCAGGCCGTCACGGGCCTCTCCAAGCCGCCATCGGGACTCGGGGCGTGGCTCGACCAGTTGCATCCCGGGCTGCGCAATTCGGTGCGCCTGCGCGTCGAAGGTGAGCGCGTGGCGTTGCCGGGTCCGGTGCTGACGCCGTATCTGGTCGGCTTGCTGGTGCTGCTGGGCATGCTGGGCACGCTGCTCGGCATGGTGGCGACGCTGCGAGGCACCGGCGCGGCACTCGAAAGCGCGACGGACCTGCAGGCCATCCGCGCGTCGCTCGCCGCGCCGGTCAAGGGGCTGGGCTTCGCGTTCGGCACCTCGATTGCGGGCGTGGCGACATCCGCCATGCTGGGGCTGCTCTCCGCGTTGTGCCGGCGCGAGCGGATCCAGGTGGCGCAGATGCTCGACGTCAAGATCGCGACGACGTTGCGTATCTACTCGCAGACCCATCATCGCGAGCAGACCTTCAGGCTCCTGCAGCGGCAGGTCGAAGTGATGCCCACGCTGGTCGACCGGCTGCAGGCGATGATGGCGGCCATGGAGCATCAGAGCCTCGTCCTGAACGAGCGGCAGATCGCCAGTCAGGAGGCGTTCCACGGCAAGGCCGCGGCCGCCTACACCCGTCTGGCGTCTTCCGTGGAGCGGTCGTTGAAGGAGAGCGTCGCCGAAAGCGCGCGCGCCGCGGGCGCCGCGCTGCAGCCCGTCGTGCAGACCACGATGGCGGATCTCGCACGCGAGACCGCTTCGTTGCACGACACCGTCACGCAAGCCGTCGAGCGGCAGCTGAACGGGCTGTCGACGGGTTTCGAGGCAACGACGAGCAGCGTGGCGGACATCTGGAAACAGGCACTGGCGGAGCATCAGCGATCGAGCGAGGCGCTTTCGAATAACCTGAGCACGTCGCTCGCGCGCTTCACCGAGACCTTCGAGCAACGCTCGGCCGGCCTGCTGGAAGGCGTCTCTACACGGCTGGAAGCGACAGCGGGCAGCATGTCGGAAGCGTGGAGCGTTGCGCTGTCGCGGCAGGAAAGCGTCAGCGCGAAAATGGCGGACGACAACCAGCAGGCGCTGGCGACGGCCGCGGCGACTTTCGAGCAGCACTCCGCGTCGCTCCTGCGCACCGTCGGGCAGTCTCATGCGGACTTGCAGGCGGAACTGGCGTCGCGGGACGAAGAGCGGCTCGCGGCCTGGACCGCGTCGCTCGGCGCGATGGCCGCTGCGCTGAGCCGCGAGTGGGAACAGGCGGGCACGCGCACCGCAAGCCGTCAGCAGGAGATCTGCGACACGCTGGCGCAAACCGCACGCGACATCACTGCCCAGACGCAGGCGCACGCGAGCGATACGATCGCGGAAATCTCCCGGCTCGTCGCGGCCGCGTCTGAAGCGCCGAGGGCTGCGGCCGAAGTCGTCGCCGAGCTGCGCCAGAAGCTCTCCGACAGCATGGTCCGCGACACCGCGATGCTGGAGGAGCGCAGCCGCCTGCTGGCAACGCTCGAAACCCTGCTCGATGCCGTGAACCATGCGTCCACCGGGCAGCGTGCCGCCGTCGATGCGCTGATTGCCACGTCGGCGGATCTGCTCGATCGTGTCGGCACGCGGTTCACCGACAAGGTCGAGGCCGAAACCGGCAAGCTCGGCGCCGTTGCCGCGCAGGTCACCGGCAGCGCCGTGGAGGTGGCGAGCCTGGGTGAAGCATTCGGGGTCGCCGTGCAGCTGTTCGGTGAGTCGAACAGCAAGCTCGTGGGCCAGTTGCAGCGCATCGAAGCCGCGCTCGACAAGTCGCTCGCGCGCAGCGACGAACAGCTTGCCTATTACGTGGCGCAGGCACGGGAAGTGATCGACCTGAGCATGATGTCGCAGAAGCAGATCGTCGAAGACCTGCAGCAGCTCGCCGGCGAGCGGGCGTCGGCCGGAGCCGAAGCGGCATGAGCGAGGAGATCGATGGCGGCGTCGAGCAGACGGCGCCCATATGGGCTGTCTTCGGCGACCTGATGTCGGTGCTGCTGGGTGCCTTCGTGCTGATCCTGGTGGGCGTCATCGGCGTGCAGCTGGAACTCTCGACGCGGCTCGATCAGGAGGTCAAGGAGCGGCAGGTGGAAACGCAGCGCCGCAAGACCCTCGAGCAGGCGCTGGCGGGGCCGCTGGCGGCGGGGCGGGTGACGCTCGTCAACGGGCGCATCGGCATCAGCGGCAGCGTGTTGTTCGCGCTGAATTCGGCGCAGTTGCAGCCTCAGGGCCGGGATCTCCTGAAGAGCCTGGCCGGGCCGCTGTCCGGCTATCTCAAGGCGCGCGACGAAATCCTGATGGTGAGCGGCTTTACCGACGACCGGCAGGTGCGCGACGGCAACCGTCGCTTTGCGGACAACTGGGAGCTGTCGGCCGAGCGCGCGCTGACGGTGACGCGCGCGTTGGTCGATGAGGGCGTTCCTGCCGCGTCGGTATTCGCGGCCGCGTTCGGCTCCGGGCAACCGGTGAGTTCGAACGCCGACGAGGAGGGGCGGGCCAGAAACCGCCGGGTGGAAATAGCACCTGTCCCGAGGCCGTCGACGGCAACGGTGAAGCCCCGTGAGTAGCGGCGAGACGCGCGCCCGCGCGATGCTCGACGCATGGCGCGAGCGCGGCGACGATCGCCTGGACCCCGTCCGCTTTCATTTCATCGAGGCACTGGAGCGGCGTGCGGCGGCTCATGACGGCGAGGCGCGCCGGATTCTGGACGAGAGGCTGTCCGGCCTGATCGAGGCCTACGCCCACGCTCTCTTGAGTGCCGCATCCGGCGCTGCCGACGGCAGCGGCGCGGGATCGGTACGCGAGCCTGCTCGCGGACCGCTGGCTGCACTGGTCGACTACATTGCGAGCCGTGCCCCGGCCGACGGCGAAGGCGCCGCTGCGGGCAGCGCCGCGCCCAATCCCCGCGCCGATGCAAAACTGGAGGCGCTCGATTACTTCAGGCAAACGTGGTCGAAGGTCAACGCCGAGCGGCAGCTGCGGCAGTCTCTGGCGCAAGTGCCCGGGAACGCGGGTCCGCTCAATTCGAGCAGTCTCGTGCATCGGTCGCTTTCGCTGATGCGTGAGCTGTCGCCGGGATATCTCCAGCAGTTCCTCTCGTACGTCGACGCCCTATCGCATCTGGAGCAGATGAGCGGCGCCGGCGCCATGACGGGCAAGGATGCCCCTCGCGCCGCAGGCGCCCGCAAGCGTGCTCGTGGCAAAGCGCGCTAGCGCGTTCCGCAGCCGCGTTCCCCCGATAGCCGTTCCGGTTTGCGTGGCCGCGATGCAGGCGATGCTCACGGCCATGCATTCAAATCGCAGCCTTCGCACACGGTCTTGTATGGCGTCTCGCGGCGAGCGCTCACGCTACCGTTTCAGCGATCGCGCGCGCCCGTGTCGACGGACCCGCGACCGGGCCAATCCGCACTTGCCTTTATCTCCCGGACGCGCGACATTCCCGGAGTCGCACGTCGCGGCACAAGCCAGTGAAACGAATTGGTTCGCGAACACAGACCGAATAACGATGCGAATTCCGCCACTGAAGTCGATCATTGCATTCGAAAGCGTCGCCCGGACGAAGAGCGTCAATCGAGCCGCTGATGAATTGGGGTTAACGCCATCGGCGGTCAGCCATCAGATCGCCAACCTCGAATCCATCGTTGGCAGACCCTTGTTCACCCGGCTGGGGCGAGGCCTGGTATTGACGCCGACGGGTCAGCAATATCTGGCCGATGTCACCGGCTCCCTTGCCGACCTGAGCCGCGCGACGGAGCGCGCATCGAGCCCGTCGGGCGTCGAAATTCTGCGCATTCATTCCAGTCCGAGCTTCGGACTGATGTGGCTTCTGCCGCGGCTCGCTTCGTTCCATGAGGCAAACGGCGACATCCAGTTGAATCTCGCATGTTCATACGAAGACGTGTCGTTTACGTCGGGCTACTACGACATCGACATCCGCCACGGCTACGCGCATTGGACCGACGTCCAGATCAAGACGCTTCGCAACGAGTTCATCGCGCCGATGGCGTCGCAGGACTACCTCGAACGATATCCGGTGCAAAAGCCGGAGGACCTGCTCGAGCGGCGCCTGATCTTCTCTGAAACGCCGCTCGTGCAATGGCAGCAGTGGTTCGGCAAGTTCGGTGTCGCCGTGTCGCGCAAGGCGTTCGACTTCTCGTTCGATCGTTCGTACATGTCGCTCGAAGCGGCGGCACTGGGGCATGGCATCGCGCTCGAAAGCATGATGCTCGCATCGGTTCATCTCAGGCGCGGCTCGCTGGTGCCGGTTTTTGATCGTAGGTTTGCGGTGGAGGTCGGCGCGCACCACATGGTTTACCCTTCCCAGAACGCCGATCTGCCGAGGGTCGCGAAGTTCCTCGCGTGGGTCGAGCGCGAGATCGGCAGCGGCACTGCGGCGCGCTAGCGCACCCGTCCCGGACCGGTACTCCGCCCCACACATCCGACACCTGAATTTTTTTCAACGATAGTTGAGCTGATCTGCGTTGATCGTATTGCCGCGAGCGCTGAAACTGCGCTTACCGACACACACACATCAATGGAGACAACATGTTGCTCGACAGTAAAGTCGTACTCGTTACCGGTGCAGCCTCCCCGCGCGGCATCGGCAAGGCGACCGCCAAAGTGCTCGCCGCCCAGGGCGCGCGAGTGGTCATTCTGGACCTGCGCAAGGAAGACGCCGAAAGCGCGGCGCTCGATCTCGCCGGCGATCACCTCGGGCTTGCGTGCAACGTGACCGACAAGGCCGCCTGCATCTCCGCTGCGAAGGCGGTGCTGGAGAAATACGGCCGCATCGACGGCCTGATCAACAACGCGGGGATCACCCAGCCGCTGAAGACGATGGACATCGGTGCGGAGAACTTCGACGCCGTCGTCGACGTGAACCTGCGCGGCACGCTCTACATGTCGCAGGCCGTGATCCCGCAGATGAGGGCGCAACAAAGCGGCAGCATCGTGTGCATGTCGTCGGTGTCCGCGCAGCGCGGCGGCGGCATCTTCGGCGGCCCGCATTACAGCGCCGCCAAGGCGGGCGTGCTCGGCCTTGCCCGCGCGATGGCGCGTGAGCTCGGGGCGGACAACATCCGCGTCAACTCGATCACGCCGGGCCTGATCCAGACCGATATCACCGGCGACAAGCTCACGCCCGACATGCGCGCCGACATCATCAAGGGCATTCCGCTCGGCCGCCTGGGTGACGCCGCCGATGTCGCGAACGCCTGTCTGTTCCTCTCGAGCGATCTGTCGGCGTATCTCACCGGCATCACGCTCGACGTCAACGGCGGAATGCTGATCCACTGAACACACTGCGCGCCGCAACTTGCGGTCGATGAATCAACGCACCCGGGATGACCCGGGGCGACATGGCAGGAGACACGCATGAAAACGAAGTCCGTAGCGCCGCCAGTCAGCGGCGATGTCATGGCGCTCGCCGATACGGCGAGCTTCGAATCCAAAACCTATGCGAAGGTCGGACGGCGGCTGATTCCGTTCCTGATGCTGTGCTATCTCGGCGCGTATCTCGATCGCGTCAACGTGGGCTTTGCAAAACTGCAGATGCTCAACGACCTTCGGTTCAGCGAGACCATCTACGGCATCGGCGCGGGCATTTTCTTTCTCGGCTACTTCCTCTTCGAGGTGCCGAGCAATGTGATCCTGCACAAGGTGGGCGCGCGCAACTGGCTCGCACGCATCATGCTCACCTGGGCCGTGATCTCCGCGAGCTTCGCCTTTGTCCAGACGCCCACGACCTTCTATGTCCTCAGGTTCCTGCTGGGCGTGGCCGAAGCGGGGTTCGCGCCGGGCGTGATCCTCTACCTGACCTACTGGTTTCCCGCGGCGCGGCGCGCCAAGGCGCTCTCGCTCTTCTTCATGGCGATTCCGCTTGCGGGCATGGTCGGCGGACCGCTGTCGGGCTACATCATGCATGCGTTCCAGGGCGTGCACGATCTCGCGGGATGGAAGTGGCTCTTCATCCTCGAAGCGTTGCCGTCCCTGGTCCTTGGCGTCGCCATCCTGTTCTACCTCGACAACGGCATCGCTTCGGCCAAGTGGCTCAACGACGCGGAGAAGGCCCTCCTCTCGCGCAACGTCGCCAGCGACAACGCACACAAGATCGCCCATGTCTCGATCAGGTCGTTCATCGGCGACCGGCGTCTCTGGCTGATGGCTTCGATCTACTTCTGCGTGGTGCTCGGCCAGTATGGCCTCACGTTCTGGCTGCCGACGATCATCCGCAAGGCCGGCGTTGCCGATCCGCTGTGGGTGGGCGTGTACACGGCCATTCCGTACCTCTGCGCGATCATTGCGCTGCCGCTGGTGGGCGCAAGCGCCGACCGACATCGCGAACGGCGCCTGCATCTGGCGATCCCGATGCTCGTCGCGGCCGCTGGCTTCGCAACGCTGCCGATGCTGGGCGGAGTGGGTGCTTCACTGGTGTGCGTGAGCGTGGCCGCTGCGGGCATCCTCGCTTCTTCTTCGCAGTTCTGGTCGTTGCCGACCGCGCTCCTCGGCGGCATGTCCGCCGCAGCGGGAATTGCCGCGGTGAACTGCTTCGCCAATCTCGCGGGCTTCTTCTCGCCGGCGATCGTCGGCTGGCTGAACGACCTGACGGGCAAATCGACAGCCGGGCTGATCTTCATCTCCGTCGCCATCGTGATCGGCGCCTCGCTCGTGTTCTTCGTGCCGGCAAAGACGGTCAACCGCTGACACGGTTCGCTTCAAAAGACTTACTTTCAAATCAAGGAAACATCATGAACAGTCCTTCATCGGATGCGGTGACGCTCGCCGAGCGCGCCTATCGGATTCGCAGAAACGCCCTGCTGATGGGCGAAGTGCAGGGCCAGGGCTACATCGGCCAGGCGCTCGATATCGCGGATGTCCTCGCTGTCGCCTACTTCGGCGCGATGCGCTACCAGCCGGACAATCCAGAATGGGAAGGCCGCGACCGCTTTCTCCTGTCCAACGGCCACTATGCGATCGCGCTCTACGCGGCACTGCTTGAGGCGGGCATCCTGCCGGCGGACGAACTTGGAACATACGGCAGCGACGACAGCCGGTTGCCGATGTCCGGCATGGCGAGCTACACGCCCGGCATGGAGATGTCCGGCGGCTCGCTCGGCCACGGTCTCACGATCGCAGTGGGCCGCTGCCTCGGACTCAGGCGCAAGGGCTCCGATGCGTTCGTCTACACGCTCTTTTCGGACGGCGAACTCGACGAAGGCGCGATCTGGGAAGGCATCATGTCGGCGGCTCAC
>NZ_JFHC01000028.1 GCF_000698595.1 Caballeronia glathei
GAAGGGCGAAGGGCGAAAGGCGAAGGGCGAAGGGCGCTGGCGTGCCGGGGCGTCGCGTCACCCCGCCGGTCTGCTCGTGTCGCTCATGGGGCGGGCGTGCGGGCCGTCGACACCCCTCACCCGAGCCCCGGTCCGATGGGCGCGCACCGGCGCCCGTGCGGCCGCTTACCGTGAGCCGAACTTCAGCCGCGTGAGCTGTTCCGCCTCGTTCGCGAGCAGGCGCGCCGCGTCGCGGATCGCGACGTCGAGCGTGATCGGCCCCGGCGCCGGCGAAAAACATCCGCTGAAGAATTCCGAGAGGCGCGGCAGCGCGGCCGGATCGATCGCGCCGGACAGGAGCGACGCCTCGACGCTCAACGCCCGCGCATGCTTGCACGCGACGAAGGGCGCCTTGCCGTGCAGCGTCTGGACGTCCGAGCGGCCTTCGCCCGTGATGAGCCAGTGCGCGCCCTCGAGCGCCGTATCGAGTCCGATCTCGCGCGCCACCACTTCCGCGCCCGGCTCGAAGCGCGCGCCGAGCATGTGCAGCGCGAAGCCGAGGCCGCCAGCGGCGCCGGCGCCCGGATTGTCGCGGGTGGTGCGCTGCAATACAGGCTCGAGCACGTCGGCGAAATGGGCGAGGGCCGCATCGATTTCGGCGACCTGCTCCGGCTTCACGCCCTTTTGCGGCCCGAATACGGCGGTGGCGCCGTGCTCGCCGGTGAGCGGATTGTCGACGTCCGACATGCCAATGAATTCGGTGTCCGCGAGCCGCGCGTCGAGTTGCGAGGCGTCGATGCGCGCGACCTTCGCGAGCACGGCCGGCTTGGGTTCGAGTTCCTTGCCGTCCTTGTCGAAGAGCTTGAGGCCGAGCCCGACGAGCAGACCCGCGCCGGCGTCGTTCGTGCTGCTGCCGCCAAGCGCCACGTAGAACCGGCGCGCGCCGAGATCGAGCAGCGCGCGAATCGCCTCGCCCATGCCGCGCGTGCTGCGCTCGGTGACCGGCACGGCCATGCCGTCCGGGTCGGTGATGCCGACCACCTCCGCCGTCTCGACGATCGCGCTGCCGTCCGCGAGAAGGCCCGTCGCGGCTTGCCGGCGCGCGTTCGCCGCGCCCTGCACGTCGAGCATGCGGCGCTCGCCGCCTGCCGCGAGCATCGCGTCGAGCGTGCCTTCGCCGCCGTCGGCCATCGGGCAGATGCGGATGACCGCGTCCGCGCGGGCGCGCCGGATGCCGGACGCGATGGCTTCGGCCACCTGTTCGGCGCTGAGCGAGCCTTTGAACGAATCGGGAGCGATGACGACGACAGGTGCGGACGTGTTAGGCATGGTGTCTCGTTTATTGGATGGATTGAATTCGCGCGGCGAGGACTTATCTATTCCATTCAGGCATGCCGCGAATGCCGCGTGGCTATTCGCGCAAGCAGGCGCAGACCGGGACGCTGCCGTGCCGCGTCGGCAAGCTTAGCAGCGCGGCGCCGTGCGCAAAATAGCCGCGCTGCGATAGCCGGCATTGTGCGCGCGGTTTTTCGCGCCAGAAACACGGAATAACGTGAAATCGGATCAAAAAAGCGGGTAAATCGCACGGCGCGCGCCTGCCGGCAGTGGGGCCGCCAAATTGTTTGCTAAAATGTCGGGCTCTGTTGACTGATACCGCGCTGGCGGCGGCCCGAACACCCGGAAACGGCGCGCACAAGCGCCGCCGCGGTGCAGGCGCTGATTGCGGCCCGCAACGATGCAGCCGCAGACCAGACACCAACCCGAATACTCGAATCTACTCGATTTACTTAGGACGATAGAAGCCATGGCTAACGTTGTTGAAAATCTCGGCAAGCTCGAACGCCGCGTAACCATTTCCCTGCCGAAGGAGAGCGTGCAGAAGGAAGTGGATTCGCGTATCCGTCAGTTGGCCAAGAACGTGCGCATGCCGGGTTTCCGCCCGGGCAAGGTGCCGCTCAAGATGGTGACGCAGCAGTACGCGGGACAGGTCGAAGCCGAAGTGCTGAGCGACAAGGTCGGCAAGGAGTTCTTCGACGTCACGCGCGCCGAGAACCTGCGTGTCGCGGGTCAGCCGAGCTTTGCGCCGAAGGGCGACGAAGCGCCCGCTGACGCCTACGCGTTCGATGCCACCTTCGAGGTGTATCCGGAAGTGAAGCTCGGCGACGTCGCGACGGCGGAGATCGAGCGCACCGTCACGACCATTTCGGAAGGCGAAATTGACCGCACGCTGGACATCCTGCGCAAGCAGCGCGTGCACTACCACGCGCGCGGCGAAGGCGGCGAGCACGGTGACGGCGGTGCGGACACGGCCGCGAAGGACGGCGACCGCGTGACGATGGACTTCGTCGGCAAGATCGGCGGCGAAGCGTTCCAGGGCGGCAGCGCCGACGACTTCTCGTTCGTGCTCGGCGAAGGCCGCATGCTGCCGGAATTCGAAAAGGCGGCGCTTGGCCTTTCGGTCGGCGAGTCGCGCGAATTCGACCTGACGTTCCCCGAGGACTATCACGGCAAGGACGTCGCGGGCAAGACGGCGCAGTTCACCATCACGATGAAGAAGATCGAGTGGCCGCATCTGCCGGAAATCGACGGCGAATTCGCGAAGTCGCTCGGCATTCAGGACGGCGACCTCTCGAAAATGCGCGGCGAGATCAAGGACAACCTCGAGCGCGAAGCGAAGCGCCGCACGCAGCAGATCGTGAAGAATCAGGTGATGGACGCGCTCCTCAAGATTTCCGAGCTCGACGTGCCGAAGGCGCTGATCGAGCAGGACCAGGAGCGCCTCGTCGAAATGGCGCGCCAGGACCTGCAGCAGCGCGGCGTGCCCAATGCCGCCGACGCGCCGATTCCGGCTGAAATGTTTGCCGAGCAGGCGGAGCGCCGCGTCAAGCTGGGCCTGGTTCTTGCCGAACTGGTGAAGGCGAACGACCTGCAGGCAAAACCCGAACAGATCCGTGCGGAAGTGGACGAGTTCGCGAAGAGCTACGAAGACCCGAAGGAAGTCGTCCGCTGGTATTATTCGAATCAGCAGCGCCTCGCTGAAATGGAAGCCTACGTCGTGGAAAGCAACGTCGTGGACTTCGTTCTCGGCAAGGCCAAGGTGACCGACAAGGAAGTAAGCTTCGAGGAGCTGGCGAGCGCAACCGCGCAAGCCTGAAGCGGCGTCCAAGGGGCGTGCGGGTCGTCGGAGACGGCCCGCACGCCTTTTTTGCATTAAAGTTTGTGCAGGCGGATGCCGTTCTATCCGATGTTCCTTCGTCGTTCAGTATCCCTATTCCGAACAAGGAAATTGCATGACCTTTCGCGCTGAATTGCTCGACACGCTCGCCTCGCACGCACCCCGGGACTTCGAAGCCCAGGCGCTCGGCCTCGTTCCGATGGTCGTGGAAACGAGTGGCCGCGGCGAACGTGCCTACGACATCTATTCGCGCCTGCTGAAGGAGCGCGTGGTGTTTCTCGTTGGCGAAGTCAACGACCAGACGGCGAATCTCGTCGTCGCGCAGTTGCTGTTCCTTGAAAGCGAGAACCCCGACAAGGACATCAGCCTGTACATCAACAGTCCGGGCGGCTCGGTGTCGGCCGGCATGGCGATCTACGACACGATGCAGTTCGTGAAGCCCGACGTCGCCACGCTGTGCATGGGCCTTGCAGCGAGCATGGGCGCGTTCCTGCTTGCCGCGGGCGCGAAAGGCAAGCGCATCGCGCTGCCGAACGCACGCGTGATGATTCACCAGCCGCTTGGCGGCGCGCGCGGGCAGGCGTCCGACATCGAAATCCAGGCGCGGGAAATCCTGTACCTGAAGGAACGCCTGAACCAGTTGCTGTCGCACCATACCGGCCAGCCGGTCGAGCGCATTGCGCGCGACACCGACCGCGACAATTTCATGTCCGGAGACGACGCGCAGGCGTATGGTCTCGTCGACCAGGTGCTGCACAAGCGTCCCTGATGGTCCCTGATGGCGTCTTTCATGTGACGTCGCGCCGGCCCCGGAAAATCGGGGCCAGCCAGTCGGCCAAAGGCCTGCGGCAGAGCGCCACACACCTTTCGGCGGTCCACGCCGGCCGTATCTGCGTGGAAAGATCGAAGGGCGTATTATGTAATCGAGTGTCCGGAGGCTTACACATCTATGGCGGACAAAAAAAGTTCTAACAGCGAGAAGCTGTTGTATTGCTCGTTCTGCGGCAAGAGTCAGCATGAGGTAAAAAAACTCATTGCTGGCCCGTCGGTGTTCATCTGCGATGAATGTATCGACCTGTGCAACGAGATCATTCGCGACGAAGCAGCCGGCGCGGCGGAAGAAGCGGGGCTGACGAGGTCCGACCTGCCGAGCCCGCAGGAAATCAGCGATATTCTCAATCAGTACGTGATCGGCCAGGAACGCGCGAAGAAGATTCTCGCGGTGGCCGTGTACAACCACTACAAGCGCCTCAAGCATCTCGACAAGAAGGACGAGATCGAGCTGTCGAAGAGCAACATCCTGCTGATCGGGCCCACCGGTTCGGGCAAGACCTTGCTCGCGCAGACGCTTGCGCGCATGTTGAACGTCCCCTTCGTCATCGCAGACGCAACGACGCTGACGGAAGCCGGCTATGTCGGCGAGGACGTCGAGAACATCATCCAGAAGCTGCTGCAGAACTGCAACTACGAGGTCGACAAGGCGCAGCGCGGCATTGTCTACATCGACGAAATCGACAAGATCAGCCGGAAGTCGGACAACCCGTCCATCACGCGCGACGTGTCGGGCGAGGGCGTCCAGCAGGCGCTGCTGAAGCTGATCGAGGGCACGATGGCGTCGGTGCCTCCCCAGGGCGGCCGCAAGCACCCGAACCAGGACTTCATCCAGGTCGATACGACCAACATCCTGTTCATCTGCGGCGGCGCGTTCGACGGCCTCGAGAAAGTCATTACCGATCGCACGGAAAAGACCGGCATCGGGTTCGGCGCGAGCGTGAAGAGCAAGCTGGAGCGCGACGCGGGCGAAGTGCTGCGTGAAGTCGAACCGGAAGATCTGATCAAGTTCGGCCTGATTCCGGAACTGATCGGCCGTCTGCCGGTGGTGGCGACGCTCGGCAAGCTCGACGAAACCGCGCTCGTGAAGATCCTGATCGAGCCGAAGAATGCGCTCGTGAAGCAGTATCACAAGCTGTTCAACATGGAGCGCGTCGAGCTGGAAATCCGCCCGGCCGCGCTCCAGGCCATCGCGCAGAAGGCCATTCGCCGCAAGACCGGCGCGCGGGGCCTGCGCTCGATTCTGGAACAGGCATTGCTCGACGTGATGTACGAATTGCCGACGATGAAAGGCGTGAGCAAGGTGATCGTCGACGACAACACGATCGACGGCGACGGCAAGCCACTCTTGATCTACGAAGACGCACCGAAGGTAGCGGGCTCGAACTGATGTAGGGCTGTGTGTCGGCGAAAGGCCGTTCATGGCGACGTGAACGGCTTTTTGTTTATTTTTCGGATATCTTGTGGACGTTACTGACGCGATCTTTTCGATTCAACGAACTTTTCCCTCATGCGTAGGCTTGCATTTGTGTCCGCAGGCCTTACTTACGAACGAACTGATTCCACTACTGGGGAAATGAAATGTCAGGAACCCAACTCCTCCCGCAGGAACGCATCACGCTCCCGCTGCTTCCGCTGCGCGACGTAGTCGTTTTCCCGCATATGGTGATTCCGCTCTTCGTCGGGCGGCCCAAGTCGATCAAGGCCCTCGAAGCCGCGATGGAAGGCGGCAAGCACATCATGCTCGTCGCCCAGAAAACGGCGGCGAAGGACGAGCCGACCGAAAAGGACATGTACGAAGTAGGATGTATCGCCAACATCCTGCAAATGCTGAAGCTGCCCGACGGCACGGTGAAGGTGCTCGTCGAAGGCCTGCAGCGCGCGAAGACGCTTTCCATCGAAGAGCAGGAAACGCAGTTCTCGTGCGACGTGATGCCGCTCGAACCCGACCACGCCGACAGCGCTGAAACCGAAGCGCTGCGCCGCGCGATCGTGTCGCAGTTCGACCAGTACGTGAAGCTCAACAAGAAGATTCCGCCGGAAATCCTCACGTCGCTGTCGGGCATCGATGAAGCGGGTCGTCTCGCGGACACCATCGCGGCTCACCTGCCGCTCAAGCTCGACCAGAAGCAGCACATCCTCGAGATGTTCCCGGTCATCGAACGTCTGGAACATCTGCTTGCGCAACTCGAAGCCGAAATCGACATCCTGCAGGTCGAAAAGCGCATCCGCGGGCGCGTGAAGCGCCAGATGGAAAAGAGCCAGCGCGAGTACTACCTGAACGAGCAGGTCAAGGCGATCCAGAAGGAACTGGGCGAAGGCGAAGAGGGCGCGGATCTCGAAGAGCTCGAGAAGCGCATCACCGCCGCGCGCATGCCGAAGGAAGCCAAGAAGAAGGCCGACGCCGAGCTGAAGAAGCTCAAGCTGATGTCGCCGATGTCGGCGGAAGCCACTGTCGTGCGCAACTACATCGACACGCTGATCGGCCTGCCGTGGCGCAAGAAGAGCAAGGTCAACAACGACCTCACGAATGCGGAGCGCGTGCTCGACGAAGATCACTTCGGCCTCGAAAAGGTCAAGGAACGGATCCTCGAATATCTCGCGGTCCAGCAGCGCGTCGAGAAGGTGAAGGCGCCGATCCTGTGCCTCGTCGGGCCTCCGGGCGTCGGCAAGACGTCGCTCGGGCAGTCGATCGCCCGCGCGACGAACCGCAAGTTCGTGCGCATGGCGTTGGGCGGCGTGCACGACGAGTCCGAGATTCGCGGCCACCGCCGCACGTATATCGGCTCGATGCCGGGCAAGATCCTGCAAAGCCTCGCGAAGGTCGGCGTGCGCAATCCGCTCTTCCTGCTCGACGAAGTCGACAAGATGGGCATGGATTTCCGCGGCGATCCGGCGTCGGCGCTGTTGGAAGTGCTCGATCCCGAACAGAACCACACGTTCGCCGATCACTACATCGAAGTCGATTTCGACCTGTCGGACGTGATGTTCGTCGCGACGTCGAACTCGCTGAACATTCCGCCGCCGCTGCTCGACCGGATGGAAGTGATTCGCCTCTCGGGCTATACCGAAGACGAGAAGGTCAGCATCGCGCAGCGCTATCTGCTGCCGAAGCAAAAGCGCAACAACGGCCTGAAGGAAGGCGAGATCGAAGTCGCCGAGCAGGCGATCCGCGACATCATCCGCTACTACACGCGTGAAGCGGGCGTGCGTTCGCTCGAGCGTGAAATTTCGAAGATCTGCCGCAAGGTCGTGAAGATGCTGCTGCTGAAGAAGGCGGAGGGCGCAGTGACGGTCGACGGCAGGAATCTCGACACGTTCCTCGGCGTGCGCAAGTACGACTTCGGTCTGGCCGCGAAGGAAAACCAGATCGGCCAGGTGACGGGTCTCGCGTGGACGGAAGTGGGCGGCGACTTGCTGACGATCGAAGCGGCGCAGATGCCCGGCAAGGGCAACGTGATCCGCACCGGTTCGCTCGGCGACGTGATGAAGGAGTCGGTCGAGGCGGCGCGCTCGGTGGTTCGCTCGCGTTCGCGCCGGCTTGGCGTGGCGGATGAAGCCTTCGAAAAGAAGGACATCCACATCCACGTGCCCGAGGGCGCGACGCCGAAGGACGGTCCGTCCGCCGGTATCGCGATGACGACGGCGCTGGTGTCGGTGCTCACCGGAATTCCAGTGCGCGCGGACGTGGCCATGACCGGCGAAATCACGCTGCGCGGCGAAGTGCTGCCGATCGGCGGGCTGAAGGAGAAGCTGCTGGCGGCGCATCGCGGCGGCATCAAGCTCGCGCTGATCCCGGAAGAGAACACGAAGGATCTCGCCGACATTCCGGACAACGTGAAGAACTCGATCGAGATCGTTCCGGTGCGCTGGATCGACCGGGTGCTCGAACTCGCGCTCGAGCGCGTGCCCGAGGCGCTGCCGGAAGACGAGGCCAAGCCTGCTACTCCGGTTGGCGCGGAAGCGCAGAAGGATGCGCCTGCGTCGGGCGATGTCGTGAAGCACTGACGTTGCGTCGTACCGCTCTTCGATGCGAAACGCGTGTTGCGCATCCGAAGCTAAAAAAAACCCGCGAGTTTGCGCTCGCGGGTTTTTTGTTTTCGGCGAAAAGAATCGCGATCGGCGCGAAACGCGTCGAATCAGGCTCCGCCCCCGTTGACACGGCGCTTTCGGCTAAGTCTAATGAGCGCCGCACCTGCCATGCCGAGGTGCGATTGCTTCGATGACAGACCACATCCACAGCACATGCGCAGTACAGACTCGGGGATAACAATGAACAAGACAGAACTGATCGACCATATCGCGCAAAACGCGGACCTCTCCAAAGCGGCCGCCGGCCGCGCACTCGACGCCCTGATCGGCGGCGTGCGCACGACCCTCAAGAAGGGCGGCACCGTGACGCTCGTCGGCTTCGGCACGTTCGCGGTCGGCAAGCGCACTGCGCGCACCGGACGCAATCCGCGCACGGGCGCCGCCATCAAGATCAAGGCCGCCAAGGTGCCGAAATTTCGCCCTGGCAAAGCACTAAAAGATGCGCTAAACTAGCGGACTCGCTGGATACGGGGTGCTTCAAGATACATCCTCAATGGGGATGAAAAAGGGGCGCGCTGGTCACAGTCCGGGCAGCGAAGAATCGCGGAGCGGGTGCTTAGCTCAGTTGGTAGAGCGGCGCCCTTACAAGGCGTAGGTCGGGAGTTCGAGCCTCTCAGCACCCACCAGTTCCAGGTTCATCAAGCAGCCCAGGCGAGCAGGTACAAAGCAGGAACAAGCTAGTAGCAGGCAGCAAACAAGGAGTGGTAGTTCAGTCGGTTAGAATACCGGCCTGTCACGCCGGGGGTCGCGGGTTCGAGTCCCGTCCACTCCGCCAGCATCCACGAGAAAGGCGAACTCCGGTTCGCCTTTTTTATTGCCCGCTGTTGTAAGATCGGGCGTTTTGTTTTAAGGCATCGTTACGCATGCTCGATTTTTTCCGCAATCACCAACGCCTGATGATGGCGCTCCTGATCCTGATCGTCGTGCCGGGGTTGGGCATCGTCGGCGTGCAGGGTTTCAGCAGTTTCTTCGATGAGAACGCGTACGTCGCGAGCGTGAACGGCAACAAGATCTCGCGCGCCGACTATGACAACGCGCTGCGCCAGCAGGTCGATCGCGCGCGCCAGGTGCTCGGCGCGCAGTTCGATCCGAAGATGTTCGAGACGCCCGAGATGCGTACGGCGCTCGTCGACAGTCTCGTGCAGCAGCGCATGCTTGCGGACGAAACCCGTCGCCTGCATCTCACCGCTTCCGACGAGGCCGTGCGCCGCGCGCTCCTCGCCGATCCGGTCATTTCGTCGCTGCGCAAGCCCGACGGCACGATCGATGTCGAGCGCTACAAGCAACTGCTCGCGATGCAGGGCATGACGCCCGAGCAGTACGACGAGCGCATCCGCTACGGGCTCGCTTCCGAGCAGATTCCGGGCAGCATCCAGGCGAGCGCGTTCACGTCGAAGGCGCTGGCGCAAAGCCTCACCGAACTCGCCGAGCAGCGCCGCGACGTGCAGGGGCTCGCGTTCCGTACGCAGGACTACACGTCGAAGGTTCAGCCGACCGACGCGCAGATCAGCGCCTATTTCGACGCGCATCGCAACGAGTTCGCCACGCCCGAGACGGCCACGATCCAGTACCTGGTGCTTTCGCCGGCGACGCTCGCGGCAGGCATCAAGCCCACCGATGCCGAACTCAGGAAGTACTACGACGACAACATCGCGCGCTATCGCACGCCGGCCGAAGTGCGGGCAAGCCACATTCTTATCAACGCGCCGAAGGACTCGAGCGCTGCCGACAAGGCGAAGGCCAAGCAGAAGGCCGACGAACTGCTCGCGCAAGTGAGGGCGCATCCGGACCAGTTCGCGCAGATCGCGCAGAAGAGTTCGGAAGACCCGGGTTCGGCTGCGAAGGGCGGGGACCTTGGCTACTTCAGCCGCGGCATGATCGCGGGCGGCAAGGCGTTCGACGACGCCGCGTTCAAGCTCAAGAAGGGCGAGATCAGCGATGTCGTGGAGTCGGACTTCGGCTATCACATCATCCAGGCAACCGACGTGAAGCCGGAGGCCACGAAGCCGTTCGACGAAGTGAAGGACGCGCTCACGAAGGACTACATTGCGCAGCAGTCGTCCAGGAGCTTCACCGACGACGCGCAGGCCTTCACCGACGCCGTCTACGAAAAGTCGAAGACGCTTCAGTCCGCCGCCGACAAGTACAAGCTGCAGATCCAGACGGCGACGGTCGGGCCGAAGGCGAACCCGCAACTGCCGCCGGACAGCCCGCTGAACAACGCGAAGGTGCTGGCCGCGATCTTCGCCGCCGATTCGGTGAAGGATCGCAACAACACGCAGGCCATCGACATCGGCAACAACACGCTCGTCGCCGCACGCGTGACCGACTACAAGCCGTCCACGGTGCCGCCGCTCGATACCGTGAAGGACGCGGTCCGCGCGAAGGTCGTCACGCAGGAAGCGGGTGCGCTGGCGCGCAAGGAAGGCGCGGCCAGGCTCGCGGAACTCGATAAGTCGAAATCGACGGCGGGCTTCTCGTCGCCGTCCACGGTCTCGCGCAACGATGCGCAGGGCGTGCCGGTCGCCGCGCTGAGCGCGATCTTCAAGGCGGACGCGTCGAAGCTGCCGGCTTATGTCGGCGTCGATCTCGGCGACGACGGCTATGCGATCTATCGCGTGAACGGCATCCAGAAGGCAGCGCCCGTCGCGGCCGACCGCCTCGCGGGCGCGCAGCAGCAAGTCGCGCAGGTGTACGCGCAGGCCGAGATGGAGGCGTATCTCGATTCGCTGAAAGCGCGCTCGAAGGTGAAGCTGACGCACACGCCGTCCGTGAACGAGCCGCAGTAAGAGCGGAGCAAGCAGCGGCGCAAGCCGCAGCAAAAAGCCCCGCTGGCGCGAGCCAGCGGGGCTTTTTTATCGTTTATCGGTTGGGCGCCATCGGGCGATTCAGGCCTCGACGCGTGCGTGTCGTGAGGGCGGCCATCCCCGAATATGGGTTGCTCAGCGGCAGCCCTGGATATCACCGGTGCTTTCGCTGCCGGCCGCGCCGGAGGCACGGAAGCCGACCCACGAACCCTGACCGCCGGTCCAGCTGGGCCGCACCACGGCGGCCGCGCCGTTAGGCGGCTGCTGGCCCGGCACGTAGACGTCCATCGCCTGATCGTTTGCGAGCGTGTCCTGCGACACGACCTGCTGCTGCGACTTGTCAGCCCATTTCTGAGCGATGCATTGTCCAACGACCTTCGGAGCCTTCTGGCTCGTGCCCACTTGCTGCACGTTGGCGGGCGGCTGCGCAGCGCATGCCGAGATCGCGACGGTCAAAGCGAGAATGGGTAAGTATTTCACGTTACCTCCATGTTGAGGCGCTCACAGCGGAGCGGGGTTTCAAGAGTGACGCGAAAGTCTCAGATAACTGAATCGTGGCCTTGTTCCGCGCTTGGTCTGAATGCTGCCGGCCGTGCGGCTTGCGAATTCATTTCGAAGCCGCGGCGCCGAGCAGTGGTTTCAAATTTGGCCAGACGTTGTCCAATAGCAAGGGCTGGGCCTGCACCGTCGGATGAATCTGGTCGGCCTGGAACATCGCGGGCTTGTTCTCGATGCCCGCCAGCAGGAACGGGACGAGCGGCACCTTCTTTTCTTTCGACAACTCCTCGTAGACACCGTGGAACTTTTGCGAGTAGTCGGGGCCGTAATTGGGCGGAACGTACATGCCGATGAGTAAAACTTTCGCATGCGCCGCCTGCGACTGTTCGACGATCGTGCGCAGGTTCGCTTCCGTGGTCGCGAGCGGCACGCCGCGCAGGGCGTCGTTGGCGCCCAGTTCGACCACCACGACCGCCGGTTTCAGCCGGTTCAGCACCGCGGGCAGGCGGGCCCGCCCGCCGCTCGTCGTGTCGCCGCTGATGCTCGAATTGGCGACGCTATAATCGAAGCGCTCTTTTGCGAGCCGCTCTCGCAGGAGATTGACCCAGCCCGTATCGCGCGGCAGACCGTACTCGGCGGAGAGACTGTCGCCGAGCACCACGATCGTCGGCTTGCCCTGCGCGGCGGGCGTTTCCGCGGCATCGGCGTTCGCCGCGTTCGCCGCGAGCGAGAGCGCGGCGAACGCAATGGCGGCGAGCCGCATGCTCCCGTCCACCTTGAAGATTTCCATGCAAAACAATATCGAACCAGTCATCGAAGTACGGGGATTGAGCAAGCGGGTTAAGGACGCGACAGGGGAGCTGACCATCCTCGATCAGATCAACCTGTCGATTGCGAAGGGTAGCAGTGTGGCGATCGTCGGCGCGTCGGGGTCGGGCAAGTCGACGCTGCTCGGCTTGCTTGCCGGATTGGACAGTGCGAGCGCGGGCTCGGTTCGTCTGCTCGGCAAGGAGCTCGGCGGACTCTCCGAGGACGAGCGCGCGGCGCTCCGAAGCGGCTCGGTGGGCTTCGTGTTCCAGTCGTTCCAGTTGATGCCGCATCTGACGGCACTCGAAAACGTGATGCTGCCGCTCGAACTGCGCGCGGAGATGCCGCACCGGGAGATCGCCGCGCGCGCCCGCTCTCTGCTCGACCAGGTCGGGCTCGCTCAGCGCACGGGGCACTATCCGAAGCTGCTCTCGGGGGGAGAACAGCAGCGCGTGGCGCTCGCGCGCGCCTTCGTCACACATCCGGCCGTGCTCTTCGCCGACGAGCCGACCGGCAGTCTCGACGCCGCGACCGGCTACGCGATCATCGACCTGATGTTCGAGATGAACCGGCGCAACGGCGCGACGCTCGTGCTCGTCACGCACGACGCCGAACTCGCGGGACGCTGCGACGCGACCGTGACGATCGAAGCAGGCCGGCTCGTGAACGGCCTTGGCGTCTGAGCGCGAGCGCCGCCCCGTTGCAGCCATGCGGCGGGAGGGCGCCCGCAGCCGTGCCTAGCGCTTCAGCGCCTTGCGCGCACGCGCGATCAGCGCCGAGGTCGACGAGTCGTGCTTCGCCGGATCGGCGGTTGCCGCGGTGATATCCGCTTCGACCACCTTGCCGAGGATCTTGCCCAGCTCGACGCCCCACTGATCGAACGGATTGATGTTCCACACCGACGCCTGCACGAGCACCTTGTGCTCATAGAGCGCGATCAGCGCGCCGAGCGTCTGCGGCGTGAGCGCATCGAGCAGGATCGTCGTGGTCGGGCGGTTGCCGGGGAAGCTCAGATGCGTCGCGAGTTCCTCCTTGCCCGGTCCCGCCACCTTCTTCGCTTCCTCGAGCGTGCGGCCGAGCATCAGCGCTTCGCTTTGCGCGAAGCAGTTCGCGAGCAGCTTCGCGTGGTGATCGACGAGCGGATGCTCGGGCGTGAGCACCGCGATGAAGTCGATCGGGATGATGGTCGGGCCCTGGTGCAGCATCTGGAAAAAGGCGTGCTGGCCGTTCGTGCCCGGTTCTCCCCAGATCACGGCGGCGGTCGGGTAGTCGACCATCTTGCCGTCGAGCCGCGCCGACTTGCCGTTGCTCTCCATCTCCAGCTGCTGCAGGTACGACGGCAGGAAATGCAGCGCTTCCGAATACGGCGCGATCAGATCGCTTTGCGAGCCGAAGAAATTGCGATACCAGATGCCGAGCATGCCGAGCAGCACGGGCAGGTTCTTTTCCAGCGGCGCGTCGCGGAAGTGCTGGTCCATCCGGTTCGCGCCTTCGAGCAGGCCCTCGAAGTTCTTCGGTCCCACCGAGAGCATGATCGAGAGGCCGACCGCCGACCACAGCGAATAGCGGCCGCCGACCCAGTCCCACATCTCGAACACGTTTTCCTTCGCGATGCCGAACTTGACCACTTCCTCCGGGTTCGCCGAGACGCCCACGAAGTGCTTCGAGAGCGCATCTTGCGGACAGCCCTGCTTCGTGAACCAGTCGCGCATGGAGCGCGCGTTGGTCATGGTTTCGAGCGTCGTGAAGGTCTTCGACACGATGATCGCGAGCGTTTCTTCCGCGTCGATCGTCTGAAGCACGTTATACAGATCGGCGCCGTCGACGTTCGACACGAAGTGCGTATCGAGTTCAGGCGACGCCAGGTGATGCAGCGCGTGCACGACCATCTTCGGCCCGAGGTCCGAGCCGCCGATGCCGATGTTCACCACATGGCGGATGCGCTTGCCGGTGTAGCCGGTCCACGAGCCGTCGCGGACCTTGTCGGCGAACGCGGCCATCTTCGCCTTCTCGGCGCGCACCTGCTGCTGGAACGGCGCGTCGTCTGCGGTGGAGCGCAACGCCGTGTGGAGGGCGGCGCGATGCTCGGTCATGTTGACGATGTCGCCCTTGAACATCGCGTCGCGGCGCTCGGCGACCTTCGCCTGCTGCGCGAGTTCAACGAGCAGCTTGAGCGTCGCATCGCTGATGCGGTTCTTGGAGAAGTCGATCGCGATACCGCCGCCGTCGAACGTCAGGCGCTCGGCGCGAGTCGGCGAGGTGTCGTTTTGCGGCGCGAACCAGTCGCGCAGGCGCTCTTGCGAAATGTCATCGTAGTGAGACTGGAGCGCAGACCAGGCAGGAAGCGAAATGAGCGTCATAACTGTCCGAATGGCTTGAGTTGGCAGAGGTTTGCCCGGGATTTTCCGGGCGGAACGTTCGTGCGAATGCGCCGCCGGCGGGCGAGGCAGTTGCGGGAATCAAGATGGAGTATAGCCACGATGCATGAACGCATGCTGGCAAACGTCGCCTGCGCGGCGCGGCCGGGGTTTCAGTCGGAGCATTTCAATCCGCGCGTTTCAGCCCGCGAGTTTCAGCCCGCATAGAAGCGCCTGTTAAGCAAGCTGCGTACCTTCGGCGCGAGTTCGCCCGCCGTGAGGCCGGCGGGGCCTTCGCCTTCGTCGGTGAGGATCTGCGCGGCGAGGCCGTGCAGATAGACTCCGGCGAGCGCCGCTTCGAACGGGGGAAGCCGCTGCGCGAGCAATGCTCCGATCAATCCGCCGAGCACGTCGCCGGTGCCGCCCGTGGCGAGCGCCGCATTGCCGGTCGGGTTGATTGCGACGCGGCCGTCGGGCGATGCGATCACCGTGCCCGAGCCCTTCAGCACGGCGACGCTCGCGAAACGCGCGGCGAGCTGGCGCGCGGCGGCGACGCGATCGGCCTGCACCGCCTTGACGTCGGCGGAAAGGAGGCGCGCGGCTTCGAGCGGGTGTGGCGTGAGGATGCACGGATCGCCCTTCGCGCCGCGAGCGGCAACCGCGGCGGCGAGCCGCGCGTCGCCCGAAACGAGGTTGAGCGCGTCGGCGTCGAGCAGCTTGGGCGCATCGAGCGCGAGCACGTTGGACAGCACCGCCTTCGCCCGCTCGCTCGCTCCCATCCCGCAGCCGATCGCGAGCGCGTCCATCTGGTCGAGCGCGAGATCGTCGACGTGATGCAGCATCAGCTCGGGATGCGGCGGATCGTAGGGCGGGGCGCCCGCGCCCAGGAACGCCACATTGACCTTGCCCGCGCCGCCGTAAAGCGCCATGCGCGCTGCAAGCACGGGCGCGCCGCACATGCCGGTGTCGCCGCCGATCACGGCGAGCGTGCCGAACGTGCCTTTGTTGGTCGCGTAGTCGCGCGGCGGCAGATGCGGGCCGAAAAGCAGCGGCGCGTTGAGCACGATCGACGGCTGCGCGGGCGGCGCGACATCGAGCGTGGCGATCATCAGCTTGCCCGTGAGGTCGCGGCCCTGTGCCGTGAAGTGGCCCGGCTTCGCGCCGATGAACGTGATCGTGTGCGTTGCGCGCACCGCCGGGCCGCCGCCGACCGCGCAGCCGGTGTCGCTGTCCAGGCCGCTCGCGACGTCGAGCGCGAGCACGCCGCCGTCTTCGCGCGAGCGCCGCGACAGGCGCGCCGCGAGATCGGCGAAGAGGCCTTCGAGCGGTCGCGTCGCGCCGATGCCGAAGAGGCCGTCGACGACCCAGCTGTAGCCTTGCAGTGACGCGGGCGGCTCCGCGACGATCCGCACCCCGGCCGCGCGCGCGGTGTCGAGTGCCCAGCGGGCGTCGTCGGGTTTGACTTCGAGCGGCATGCATACCTGCACCTCGACACCCGCCTTGTGCAGTTCGGCCGCCATCACGAGCGCGTCGCCGCCGTTGTTGCCGGGGCCCGCGGCGATCCAGACGGGCAGCGCCTGGCGCGCGGGCGAATGCTGGTCGGATTCGAGCAGGAACTGGGCGGCGGCCGCGCCCGCGCGCGCCATCAGCGTGTGGGGCGGCAGCGCGCCCGCGGCGCGTGCTTCGAGCGTGCGCAGTTCGCGGAGCGTGAGGAGCGCGAGCGCGTCGTCCTTGAGCGTGAAATAGTGCGATTTTGTCGAGGCTTTCGACGGGGACTGCAAAAAGGACTGCGACGGGGACTGCGACGAGGATTTGGACGAAGTCATGGCGGCGGGCAAGTGTGCGGCGTTCCCCCGCCATCCTGCCGCCGGCGCCGCGGGCTCGCCAGCGGCGTCAGAAGCGGTCGATGGAGAGCGCCGCGAGCGTGTCGGCGGGAATGTCGGGGGTGACGCCCGAAACGAGATCCGCGATCACTTTAGCAGACCCGCACGCGAGCCCCCAGCCCGCCGGGCCGTGCGCCGCGTTGACGAAAAGGCGCGCGTGGCTGGTCGCGCCGACCACCGGCAGGCCGTCGGATGAAAAAAGCCGCACGCCGTCCCACGGACGCGCCGCCGACACCTTCGCCGCGCCGGGAATCCAGTCGTGGGTGCCCTGGCCGAGGAGCGCGAGCGCGCGGCGCGTGAGGTCGCCGGGAAGCGGCTTCGCGGCCTTCGCTGCGCTCTGGAGCACGGCGCCGCCCGCCACGCGCAGCCGCTGGTTGACGCGCGTCATGGCGATGCGCTTCACCGAGTCGACCACCGTGATGTGCGGCGCGTGTTCCTCGTAGGCGATCGGCGCGGTCAGCGTGTGCACGCGCAGCGGGTGCAGCGGCAGCCTGCGGTTGACGCGGGCGAGGAGCGCGGGTGTGCCGGTGCCGGCCGCGACGACGATCGCGTCGGCGGCGACCACTTCGACTTCGCGGGAACGCTTGCGCTCGGTGCCCGCGGGCGCGAGCGGCGCGAGCTCGACGGCCGCGCGCTCGCCGTCGAGGCGGATCGATGCGGCTTCGCGGCCGAGCCGGAACTGCACGCCGCCTTCTTCGAGGATGTGCTTCAGCAGCTTCGTGAAAAGCGGGCAGTTGGCGGTGCGCTCGGTTTCGAGCAGCACGCCGCCGGCGAAGGGCGGATCGTCGGGAACGGACGGCTCCGCGGCGACGCACTCCTTCGGCGTGAGCACGCGGTGCGGCACCTGAAAGCGCCTGAGCAGCTCGATCGCCGGGGCGGCCTGCGCAAGCTCGCGCTCATGACGGAAGACGTGCAGCAGGCCGGTGCGCTGCTCGTAGTCGAATTCGAACAGCCCGTCGATGTCGGCAATTGCCTGCCGCGACAGTTCGACGAGCGGGTGCAGCCGCGCGTACTGCGCCGTGAACGCCTCGGGGTCGCGCAGCAGCGCGAGTTTCTTCGCGAACTCGCGGGTCGCGGCGTCGAAGCCCGGCTTGAAGAGGATGCCCGTCTTGTTGGCGCGGCGCGTGCCCATGAACGTGGGGCCGAACCACACGTCGAGCGGCGAGGGCAGCACGGCGCCGCCATGTCCGTAGGTCGCGCCCTGCGCGACCGTGGCGTGGCGCTCGATCACGCACACGCGGTGGCCGGCCGCGCGCAACTGATAAGCGGTGGCGATGCCGCCGATTCCGCCGCCGATGACGATGACATCCATGATTCGTTTTTATTGCCCGAAGGCGCGAGACTTAAAGCGAGTATGTGCGCGGATTTGCGGATTTGCGGATTTGGCGCGCTTCGCGAGCATTGCTGTGACGTTGGCGGGCAGCGGGCCGGGGCGCGGCTGCCAGTCCGGCGAAAGCGCGCATGATAGCGCCAAACGCGCCCCGCCGGGGCGCGCGCAGAGGCCGCCGGCGGCCTGCGCGGGGCGCGTTCGCGGCATCGGAAGCCAGACGGGGCGGGCGCGCCGGCGGATTCGCAACAATCCGCGATTTTTTCGGCCGCAGGGCTGCTTCAGTGTTGCTTCAGGGCCGCGCCGGGGCTATTTCAGGATGCGGGACGAAATGCCGCAAGCGGTATGCGCAGGCGCTCCCGGCAGCCCGCCCGGCCGATTTCGAGACACTTCCGGGTTATAATCCGGGTCTTCCTTTCGCCTCACGCCGCTTCGGTTGCAGGTTATGTCTGCAAACCACGAACGGCTCATCGACGTCATCGACGCACCGTCACAATGGCCCACTTCTCGTGTTTCCCCGGCGCTTCGGCCCTCTCCGATTTCCGTCAGACCCGTCTGCTCGAAACGCTCGCCCGCATTGATGCGAATATCGTCGGCGTGCGCGGCCAGTATCTGCACTTCGTCAATTCGGCCGAGCCGCTCACGGACGAGGACACGAGCCGCATCCACGCGCTGATGCACTACGGCGTGCCGTTCGAGGAGCACAAGGAGCGCGGCAGCGTCGAAACGTTCATGGTCGTGCCGCGCTTCGGCACGGTGTCGCCGTGGGCGAGCAAGGCGACCGATATCGCGCATCACTGCGGCTTGACGCAGGTGCGGCGCATCGAGCGCGGCGTCGAATACACGGTGATCATGAAAAGCGGACTGCTCGGCGGCAAGAAGGCGCTGTCGGACGCGGCCCGCGCACAGGTCGCGGCGGCGCTGCACGACCGCATGACCGAGAGCGTCGCGCCCTCGCGCGATCACGCGCTGCACCTCTTCGACGAACTGCCGGCGAAGCCGCTGCAAACCGTCGATATCGTGGGCGTCGGCCGCGGCGCGCTGGAAGCAGCGAACCTCGAACTCGGCCTCGCACTCGCGGACGACGAAATCGACTATCTCGTCGATGCGTTCAGGTCGCTCGGGCGCAACCCGACCGACGTCGAGCTGATGATGTTCGCGCAGGCGAACAGCGAACACTGCCGCCACAAGATTTTCAACGGCGAGTGGACCATCGACGGCGAAAAGCAGGACATCTCGCTCTTTCAGATGATCCGCAATACGGAGAAGCTGAATCACGAGGGCACGATCGTCGCGTATTCGGACAACTCCGCGATCATGGCAGGCGGCATCGCCGAGCGCTGGTTCCCGCGCGGCGCGAGCGAGCACTACGAGCGCAACGTCGAGCTGACGCATACGCTGATGAAGGTCGAGACGCACAACCACCCCACGGCCATCTCGCCGTTCGCGGGCGCGGCGACCGGCTCGGGCGGCGAGATCCGCGACGAAGGCGCGACCGGCCGCGGCGCGCGTCCGAAGGCGGGCCTCGCGGGCTTCACGGTGTCGAATCTCGATCTGCCGGACGCGCGCCAGAAGTGGGAAAACGCCCGCGACAGCGCGACGCCGGTTCCGCAGCGCAATCCCGCCGAAGCGAACGAGCCGTATGGACGGCCGGACCGCATCGCCTCGCCGCTGCAGATCATGATCGACGGGCCGATCGGCGCGGCCGCGTTCAACAACGAATTCGGCCGGCCGAACCTCGGCGGCTATTTCCGCACCTACGAGCAGAACGTGGCGGGTCGCGTGCGCGGCTATCACAAGCCGATCATGATCGCGGGCGGCATCGGCAATATTTCCGACCAGCACACGCACAAGATGGATCTGACCGCGGGCACGCTGCTGATCCAGATCGGCGGGCCGGGCATGCGCATCGGCATGGGCGGCGGCGCGGCAAGTTCGATGGCGACCGGCGCGAACACGGCCGAGCTCGACTTCGATTCGGTCCAGCGCGGCAACCCGGAAATCCAGCGCCGCGCGCAGGAAGTGATCAACGCGTGCTGGCAGCTGGGCGAGAAGAACCCGATTCTGTCGATTCACGACGTCGGCGCCGGCGGCATTTCGAACGCGTTTCCGGAACTCGTCGACGGCGCGGGCAAGGGCGCGCGTTTCGAGTTGCGCAAGGTCCAGCTCGAAGAGAGCGGCCTGTCGCCGCGTGAAATCTGGTCGAACGAGGCGCAGGAACGCTACGTTCTCGCAATCGATCCGGCCGATCTGCCCGCGTTCGAAGCGATCTGCGATCGCGAGCGCTGCCCGGTCGCGGTGGTCGGCACCGCGACGAGCGAACGCCAGTTGAAGCTGATCGACGACGAAAGCGACGGCCAGCCGCCCGTCGACATGCCGATGGACGTGCTCCTCGGCAAGCCGCCGAAGATGCATCGCGACGTGAAGCGCGAGTCGGTGACATTCGAGCCGATCGACGTGACGGGCGTGCCGCTGTCGGAGATCGCCGTCGATGTGCTGAAGCACCCGACGGTCGCGAGCAAGTCGTTCTTGATCACGATCGGCGACCGCTCGGTCGGCGGCACGACCGCGCGTGACCAGATGGTCGGGCCGTGGCAGGTGCCCGTCGCCGACTGCGCGATCACGACGATGGACTACGCGGGCTATCGCGGCGAAGCGATGACGATGGCCGAGCGCACGCCGCTCGCGGTCATCGATGCGCCCGCGTCCGGCCGCATGGCGGTCGGCGAGGCGGTCACGAACATCGCCGCCGCGCCGATCGAGTCGCTGAATAAGCTCAAGCTCTCCGCGAACTGGATGGCGGCGTGCGGCAGCGCGGGCGAGGACGCGGCGCTCTACGACACCGTCAAGGCGATCGGCATGGAACTGTGCCCGGCGCTCGGCATCAGCATTCCGGTCGGCAAGGATTCGCTGTCGATGCGCACCAAGTGGCAGGACGCAACGGGCGCGGCGAAGGAAGTGGTGTCGCCGGTGTCGCTCATCATCTCGGCGTTCGCGCCTGTGGAGGACGTGCGCCGCCAGCTGACGCCGCAGTTGCGCCGCAACATGGATACCGTGCTGATCGCGATCGATCTCGGGCGTGGGCGCAATCGCCTCGCCGGCAGCATCTTCGCGCAGGTCACGCAGCAGGTGGGCGACACGGTGCCCGATGTCGACGACCCGGAGGACCTGAAGCGCTTCTTCACCGCGATCCAGTCGCTCAACGCCGACGGCAAGCTGCTCGCCTACCACGACCGCTCGGACGGCGGGCTGTGGGCGACGGTCTGCGAAATGGCGTTCGCGGGTCACATGGGCGTGTCGCTGAACGTCGACATGCTCACGCTCGACGCGCATCACGAATCCGATTACGGCGACGCGAAGGACTGGACGAAGCAGACGAGCGGCCGCCGCGAGGACCGGACGGTCCGCGCGCTCTTTTCCGAGGAGCTCGGCGCGGTCGTGCAGGTGCGCGCGGCCGATCGCGACGCCGTGTTCGTCGCGTTGCGCGAGCATGGGCTGTCGGCGTGCTCGCACGTGATCGGCAAGCCGAACGAGCGCGACACGATCGAGATCTATCGCGACGCGAAGAAGATCTATGAGGCGCCGCGCGTCGAATTGCATCGCGCATGGGGCGAGGTGAGCTGGCGCATCGCGCGTCTGCGTGACAACCCCGCCTGCGCCGACGCCGAATACGACGCGCTCTCGGACGCGAACGACCCCGGCATCACGCCGCATCTCACGTTCGATCCGGCGCAGGACGTGGCCGCGCCGTTCATCCCCCAAGGAGACGTCGTTCGGGGCGTCGTGAAGGGCGCGCGTCCGCGCGTGGCGATCCTGCGCGAGCAGGGCGTCAACTCGCACCTCGAAACGGCCTACGCGTTCGACCGCGCGGGCTTCGACGCCCACGACGTCCACATGAGCGATCTGCTCGCGGGGCGCGCGACGCTCGCGGACTTCGCGGGCGTGGTGGCGTGCGGCGGTTTCTCCTACGGCGACGTGCTCGGCGCGGGTGAAGGCTGGGCCAAGACGATCCGCTTCAATCCGCGTCTCGCCGACATGTTCGCCGCGTTCTTCGGCCGCGCGGATACGTTCGCGCTCGGCATCTGCAACGGCTGCCAGATGATGAGCAGCCTGGCGTCGATCATCCCCGGCGCCGAGGCCTGGCCGAAGTTCACGCGCAACAAGTCGGAGCAGTTCGAGGCGCGCTTCTCGCTCGTGGAAGTGCAGGGCTCGCCGTCGATCTTCTTCGCCGGCATGGAAGGCTCGCGCATTCCGGTCGCGATCGCGCACGGCGAGGGGTTCGCGGACTTTTCGCAGCAGGGGGACGCGTCGAAGGCGCTCGTCGCGATGCGTTTCGTCGATCACCACGGCAACGCCACCGAGCGCTACCCGTTCAACCCGAACGGCTCGCCCGAGGGCATCACCTCGGTCACGACGACGGACGGACGCTTCACGGTGCTGATGCCGCACATGGAGCGCGTGCATCGCAACGTGCAGATGAGCTGGACGCCCGAAGACTGGACCACCGACGCGAGCCCGTGGCTGCGCGCGTTCCAGAACGCGCGCCGGTGGATCGGCTGATCTTCGGCTGAAGGCAGCGGCGCTGCCCCGAAACAAAAATGCCGCCCCTTGCAATGCAAGGGGCGGCATTTTTTTAAGAACGGTGCGCGGCGCTTACTTCACCACGGCCTTCTTGCGCAGGTCTTCCTCGAACGCCTGCAGCTTCTCCTGCTGGATCTGCTGCGCGATCTGCGGCTTCACCTGGTCGAGCGGCGGCGGGGCGACATCGCGCGAATCGTCGAGACGAATGATGTGCCAGCCGAATTGCGTCTTCACCGGCTCCGCCGTCACTTCCCCCTTCTTCAGCTTCTGCGCGGCCGCGCCGAATTCCGGCACATACGCCTGCGGGCTCGACCAGTCGAGATCACCGCCGTTCTTGCCCGATCCCGGGTCCTTCGAGTACTGCTTCGCGAGGTCTTCGAAGCTCGCGCCAGCCTTGATCTTGGCGATCAGGTCCTTCGCCTGCGCTTCATCCTCGACGAGGATGTGATGCAGATGCAGTTCCTTGCCGCCGCCCGCCTGCTTGACGAGCTCGTCATAGCGGGCCTTGATCTCGGCGTCGGTCGGCGTGTGCGTCTTCACGAAGTCTTCGATCATCGCGCGCAGCACCACGGTCTGCTGCGCGACGGCGAGTTGCGCCTTCACGTCCGGACGCGTCGCGATGCCGCGGCGCGCGGCTTCCTGCATCAGGATTTCCCGGTTGATGAGTTCCTCGCGAACCGCCGCCTGCAACTGCGGCGTGTTCTGCTGGCCTTGCTGGACGAGCTGGTTCACGAGCGCATCGGCACGCGAGGTCGGCACCGGCGTACCGTTCACGACGGCGATATTCTGCGCGAAGGCGGGCACCGCCGCGAACGCAGCCAGCAACACCCAGACACGGGTTTTTTTCAAAGTCATCGAATGTTCCTAACTAGGCAACAGAGGCCTTACGAGGCGAGTTAAAAGACAAATGGGAAGGCAAAAGCTTGTCGGAAACTGCTGATCGGATACCGCGGGGAAGGTCATTCGAATTGTTCTGCGAATTCTTCGGGCGTGTAGGCCCTGATCGCGAGCGCGTGAACGCCGCGCCGCATCTCCTCGGCCAGCGCATCATACACCATGCGGTGCCGCGCCACGCGGGGCTTGCCGGCGAACTGGCCCGACACGATCGTGACCGTATAGTGGCTTCCGGAAGCCGCGCCGGCGTGGCCCGCGTGCGCGGCGCTGTCGTCGTCGATATGCAGGGACACCGGCGCGAGCGCCGCGTGAAGGCGCGCTTCGAGATGCGCGATCTTGTCCGCCGCCGACGCGCTCATGAAGTCGTTCATCGAATGGGTCACTGTCCGTCCTCCTTCATGTGTCGGGCGAGCCACAGGCTCTGCAGCACGATGAACACGAACAGGCATCCGGTCGCGCCGAAAAGCTTGAAGTTCACCCACTGATCCGTGGTGAAGTTGTACGCCACGAACAGGTTGACCACGCCGAGCAGCGCGAAGAACACGGCCCACGCGACGTTCAGCTGCCCCCAGACGCGATGCGGCAGCACGATCTGCTTGCCCATCATCGCCTCGATCAGGTTCTTTCTGAAGCCGAGCTGCGCGATGATCAGCGCCGCCGCGAAGAGCCAGTAGAGCGCGGTCGGCTTCCACTTGATGAACGTGTCGTTGTGCAGCACGAGCGTCGCGCCGCCGAACACCACCACGACGCCGAGGCTCACCCACAGCATCGCGTCGACCTTGCGATGCCGGAACGCGACCCACGCGATCTGCACGAGCGTTGCCGCGATCGCGACGGCGGTGGCGGTATAGATGCCCCAGATCTTGAATGCGACGAAAAAGAGAATGATCGGAAACAGATCGAACAGGAATTTCATTGGCGTTCGGACGAGGAGGGCACGGGCATGAAAAACACGCGCCGTTTGCGGGCGGCTTGCGGCCGGCGGCAACGACGCGTGCAGGGTCGACCGGACTACGGTCGCAGCATTACTTCTGTTCGAATTGTAGCGCAGCCGAATTGATGCAATAGCGCAGGCCGGTCGGCGCGGGGCCGTCCTCGAACACGTGGCCGAGGTGCGCGCCGCAGTTCTTGCACTGCACTTCGATTCTCAGCATGCCGTGCGAGCGGTCCGTCTTTTCCGCGATCACTTCGCCGTTGATCGGCTTGAAGTAGCTCGGCCAGCCGCAGCCGGCGTCGAACTTCGTATCCGATTCGAAGAGCGGCGTGCCGCAACACACGCAGTCGTACACGCCGCGATCGAAATGATCCCAGTATTTGCCCGTGAACGGCCGCTCGGTGGCGGCGTGCCGGGTGACCTGATATTCCATCTCGGACAGCTCGCGGCGGTAAGTTTCGTCGTCTTTTTGCAGCGGAGCCTTCTCTTCGCGGGTGATGTCGTCTCTGTTCATATCAATCCTCTGGTTTCGGGCAGCCTGGGCAGGCTCATCTATATAGGGGCGTTTTCAGGAAGAGCAACTCACCTCGAGCTCGCTCGCCCAGTCGGGCGGCAGGCCGGCGTAAGACTCGAATTCGGGCTGTTCGTCGAACGGGCGGGCGAGCACGCGCGCGAGCCGCTCGACTTCGGAGAAGTCCTTCTCCTTCGCCTGGCGGATCGCCTGCTCCGCGAGGTGATTGCGCAGCACGTATTTCGGGTTCACGCGACTCATCGCGGCGGCGCGCTCGGCGTCGCTGCGCGTTTCCTGCATGAGCCGCGCGCGGTAGCCGCTCGCCCAGGCGTCGAAGGCGGGGCGGTCGAGGAAAAGGTCGCGCACGGGCGCATCGTTCGACGCATCGGTCTTCGACATCTTCGCGAGATGGCGGAACGTCTGCGTGAAATCGGCGCGGTTCGCATGCATGACTTCGAGCAGGCCGTTTGCGAGCTTGTCGTCGCCTTCACGCGCCTCGGCGAGACCCAGCTTCGCCCGCATCTTCGCCTCGAGCGCGGGCGCGAAACGCGTCTTGAAGCCTTCCAGCACGCGCTGCGCGTCTTCGATCGCGCGTTCACTGCGGCCTTCCTCCGCATACTGCGGCCCGAAGAGCGGCACGAGGGCCTGCGCGAGGCAAAAGAGGTTCCAGTAGCCGACCTGCGGCTGGCGGCTGTACGAATAGCGGCCCTGCGTATCGGAGTGGTTGCAGATGTGATGCGCGTTGAACCCGTCCATGAAGCCGAACGGGCCGTAGTCGATCGTGAGGCCGAGGATCGACATGTTGTCGGTGTTCATCACGCCGTGACAGAAGCCGACCGCCTGCCAGTCCGCCATCAGGTCGGCGGTGCGCCGCGTGGCTTCGGCGAGGAGCGCCATGTACGGGTCGTCGGCTTCGCGGCATTGCGGATAGAAGCGCTCGATCACGTGATCGGCGAGCTTCTTCAGATCGTCCACGCGGTCGTTCGAATAGAAATGCTCGAAGTGGCCGAAGCGCACGAAGCTCGGCGCCACGCGCGTGACGATTGCCGATGTCTCGATCGTCTCGCGGCGCACCGGCAGGTCCGAGCCGATCACGCAGAGCGCGCGCGTCGTCGGGATGCCGAGGTGGTGCATCGCTTCCGAGCAGAGGAACTCGCGGATCGACGAGCGCAGCACGGCGCGGCCGTCGCCCATGCGCGAATACGGCGTGCGCCCGGCGCCCTTGATCTGCACCTCGAGGCGCTCGCCGCCGTGCTCCACTTCGCCCAGGCCGATCGCGCGGCCGTCGCCCAGCTGGCCCGCCCAGACGCCGAACTGGTGGCCCGAATAGACGGTTGCGTAAGGCAGGCGCTCGGCGGGCCAGTCGCTGGTCGGATTGCCCGCGAAGAAGGCGGCGAAGGCGGGATCGGCGGCGATGGCGGGGTCGAAGCCCAGTTGCGCGGCGGCGTCGGCGGAAATGGCCACGACGTAGGGCTCGGGAACGGGCGTGGCGGGAAGACGGGTCAGGAACGCGGAGCCGAGCGCCGCGAATGCACCGGGCCGGCCGATGTCGATCGCAGCGGCCAGGTCGTCCATGGAAAGAGCATCTGCTTCATCGGCTTGCACGGCATTGCTTGGGGAAAACGACATATTGAGCGCCTCTCTATTAACCGATATTGTAAATCCGCGCCCGCGGGCCTGCTGAAAGCCCTGCGCGACGTGCCAGAGCAGTGAACAACGTGCATCCGGACCTGAGAGGATTTCGCCCATGACGTCGCCGCTTTACGGCCAGATGATGGATGTACCGCTGCTCGCATCGTCGCTGTTGTCACACGCTGCACGGCACTTCGGCGACACGGAGATCGTGTCGCGCCGTATCGAAGGGGATATTCACCGCTACACCTACCGGGACTGCGAAAAGCGCGCGAAGCAGCTCGCGCAGGCGCTGATCGCGCTCGGCGTCGCGCCGGGCGAGCGGATCGGCACGCTCGCATGGAACGGCTACCGGCATCTCGAGTGCTACTACGGCGTGACGGGCATGGGCGCCGTCTGCCACACGATCAACCCGCGCCTCTTCGCCGACCAGATCGCGTTCATCATCGATCACGCCGACGACGCCTACGTCTTTTTCGACATGACGTTCGCGCCGCTCGTCGACATCATCGCGCCGCAGTGCCCGAACGTGAAAGGCTGGATCGCGCTCGGCGACGCCGCGTGCATCAGCGAGCACCTCGGCAACCTCGACGTGCCGCTCCTCAGCTACGAGACGCTAGTGGGCGAGCAGGACGGCGACTTCGAATGGCCCGTCTTCGACGAGCGCACGGCTTCGTTTCTCTGCTACACGTCCGGCACGACCGGCAACCCCAAGGGGGCGCTCTACTCGCATCGCTCGACCGTGCTGCACGCCTACGCCGCGGCGCTGCCCGACGCGATGGGCGCTTCGTGCTGCGACTCGATCCTGCCCGTCGTGCCGATGTTCCATGTGAACGCGTGGGGCATTCCGCACGCGGCGCCGCTCGTCGGCGCGAAGCTCGTGTTTCCCGGCAAGGACCTCGACGGCAAGTCGCTCCACGAGCTGATGGAGGCGGAAGGCGTCACGTATTCGGCCGGCGTGCCGACCGTCTGGCTCGGCCTTCTCGCCTACATGAAGCAGGCCGGCGTGCGCTTCTCGACGCTCAGGCGCACGGTGATCGGCGGCTCGGCGTGCCCGCCCGCGATGCTCGCCACCTTCGAGGACGAATACGGCGTCGAGGCGATCCACGCGTGGGGCATGACGGAGATGTCGCCGCTCGGCACGCTCGCGAAGCTCAACTGGAAGCAGAAGCAGCGGCCAGTCGAAGCGCAGCGCCACTCGCGCGAGAAGCAGGGGCATGCGCTCTTTGGCGTCGACATGAAGATCGTCGGCGACGACGGCCAGGAGCTTCCGTGGGACGGCCGCGCGTTCGGCGACCTGCACGTGCGCGGGCCGTGGGTGATCAACCGGTATTTCCGCAAGGACGACACGCCGCTCGTCGAGGGCTGGTTTCCGACCGGCGACGTCGCCACGATCGACCCCGACGGCTTCATGCACATCACCGACCGCAGCAAGGACGTGATCAAGTCGGGCGGCGAGTGGATCAGCTCGATCGACCTGGAGAACATCGCGGTGTCGCATCCGCAGGTCGCGGAGGCGGCGTGCATCGCGTGCTCGCATCCGAAGTGGACCGAGCGCCCGCTCATCGTCGCGGTGCGGCGCCCGGGCGCGACGGTGACGCGCGACGAACTGCTCGCGTTCTACGCGGGCAAGGTCGCGAAGTGGTGGATTCCCGACGACGTCGTCTTCGCCGACGAGTTGCCGCACACCGCGACAGGCAAGCTGCAGAAGCTGCGGCTGCGCGAAATCTACCGCGAGCACGTGCTGCCCGGGGTCGTTGAAAAGACCGTCTGATCGAATCCGCGCGCCCGGGCCGCGACGGCTCGGGCCACCCTCCGCCTTTTTTCCGCCTCACATCCCCGAACAAAATTGAACGAGCGTTCTTTTTTGTGTATTCTGGCGCGGTAACTCAAAATATCCCGAGGCACCGTCGCCGTGTTGCCTGACGCCATGCGGCCGATGGCACGGGGCATCGAATGGAGGCACACGAAATGGCAGTGGATTACACAGTGCGCGACGGCGTGGCCGTCATCACGCTCGACAACCCGCCGGTGAACGGCCTCGGCCATTCAACGCGGCTCGGGATCGTGGAAGGCGTCGAGCGTGCGCGCGACGACGCGTCGGTCACCGCCATCGTGATCACGGGCGCCGGCAAGGCATTCTCGGGCGGCGCCGACATCACCGAATTCAACACGCCCAAAGCGACCCAGGAGCCGACGCTGCACACCGTCATCCGGGCGGTCGAGGGCAGCGCGAAGCCGGTTGTCGCGGCGATCCACAGCGTCGCGATGGGCGGCGGGCTCGAACTTGCGCTCGGCGCGCATTATCGCGTCGCCGCACCCGGCGCGCAGATCGCGCTGCCCGAAGTGAAGCTCGGCATCCTGCCGGGCGCGGGCGGCACGCAGCGCCTGCCGCGCGTGGTCGGGCTCGAAACCGCGCTCAACATGATCGTCTCGGGCACGCCGGTGCTGTCGGAGAAGCTCGCCCAGACCGCGCTGTTCGACCGGCTCGTCGAGGGCGATCTGCTCGATGAAGCGATCCGGTTCGCGAAAGACGCGGGCGCACGCAGCGGCCCGCATCCGAAGGCACGCGAGCGCGCGATCGAGCATCCGAATGCCGAAGGCTTCATTCAGTTCGCGCGCAACAGCGTCGCGGCGGTCGCAAAGCACTTTCCGGCGCCGCACAAGTGCATCGATGCGATCGAGGCGGGCGTGAAGGAAGGCTTCGACCACGGCCTCGCGTTCGAGCGCCAGTGCTTTCTCGCGCTCGTGCAGACGCCCGAGAGCCGCGCGCTGCGCCACGCGTTCTTCGGCGAGCGCGCGGCGGGCAAGATCGCGGACGTGCCGTCGAATACGCCCGTGCGCGCCATCGCGCGTGTCGGCGTGGTCGGCGCGGGGACGATGGGCGGCGGCATCGCGATGAACTTCGTCAACGCGGGGCTGCCCGTCACGCTGCTCGAGACGAGCCAGGAAGCGCTCGATCGCGGGCTCGCGACGATCCGCAAAAACTACGAATCGCAGGTGAAGAAGGGCAAGCTCACGCCCGCGCAGCTCGACGAGCGCATGGCGCTCATCTCGCCGACGCTCGCCTACGGCGATCTCGCGCAGGCCGATCTCGTGATCGAGGCGGTGTTCGAGGAACTCGGCGTGAAGGAGCAGGTGTTCACAAAGCTCGACGAAGTCGCGAAGGACGGCGCGATCCTCGCCTCGAATACGTCGACGCTCGACATCGACAGGATCGCGGCCTTCACGAAGCGTCCCGCCGACGTGCTCGGCATGCACTTCTTCAGCCCGGCGAACGTGATGAAGCTGCTGGAGGTCGTGCGCGGCGGGAAGACCGCGAAAGACGTGCTCGCCACCGTCATGCAGCTCGCGAAGAAAATCAAGAAGACCGCGGTCGTCTCAGGCGTGTGCGACGGCTTCATCGGCAACCGGATGATCGAGCAGTACTTCAGGCAATCGCTCTTCATGGTCGAGGAAGGTGCGATGCCGCAGCAGATCGATCGCGCGATCGAGGCGTTCGGCTTCGCGATGGGGCCGTTTCGCATGAGCGATCTCGCGGGCAACGACATCAGCTGGGCCATCCGCAAGCGCCGCTACGCCGAGCAGCCGGGCCTGCACTATCCGCGCATCGCGGACAGGCTGTGCGAGACCGGGCGCTTCGGGCAGAAGACCGCCGCCGGCTGGTACGACTACCAGCCCGGCGAGCGCAATGCGCGGCCGTCGAAGTTCGTCGAGGACATGATCGTCGCGTATTCGAAGGAGCAGGGCGCGACGCGGCGCGCGATCTCCGATGAGGAGATCGTCGGGCGGCTCGTGCTTTCGCTCGTCAACGAAGGCGCGAAGATTCTGGAGGAAGGGATTGCGTCGAAGGCGTCGGACATCGACATGGTCTATCTGACGGGCTACGGCTTTCCGCTTCATCGCGGCGGCCCGATGCTGTATGCCGATACCATCGGCCTCTACAACGTCGAGCGCGCGATCCGCAAGTACGCCGCGCAGCAGAACGGCGACGCGTGGAAGACGGCCGCGCGCGTGACCGGGCTCGCGGCACAGGGCAAGGGTTTCAACAGCTGAACACGGAATCGATGATGAAAGGCGCAGACGAGGTCCTCCTGGTGGTCGACGTGCAATACGATTTCATGCCGGGCGGGGCGCTCGGCGTGGCGCGCGGCGATGAAATCGTGCCCGTGATCAACCGGCTTGCCCGCGGGTTTTCGCACGTCGTGCTGACGCAGGACTGGCATCCGCGCGGGCACATTTCGTTCGCCGCCAATCATCCGGGGCGCACGCCGTTCGAGATGACGACGCTTGCCTACGGCGAGCAGGTCCTGTGGCCGACGCATTGCGTGCAGGACACCGAAGGCGCGGCGCTGCATCGCGATCTCGACGTGCCGCACGCGCGGCTCGTGATCCGCAAGGGGCATCACGCGAATGTCGACAGCTACTCGGCGTTCATCGAGGCCGACCGCAAGACGTCGACGGGCCTTGCCGGCTATCTGCGCGACGTGGGCGTGTCGCGCGTCTATCTCTGCGGACTCGCGACCGACTATTGCGTCGCGTGGTCGGCGCTCGATGCGCGCAACGCGGGCTTCGAGGTGACCGTGATCGAAGACGCCTGCCGCGCGATCGACCTTGACGGTTCGCTCGCGAAGGCGTGGGAAGACATGGCGGCGGCGGGCGTCGGGCGGATCGGCTCGGACGCCTTGCTGCAAGCGTCGTGATTGCCGGTCCCGTTCCGGCGCGCGGGCACACCAACACATATTGCAGGAGACGACATGACTGACGCGGTAATCGTATCGACAGCACGCACGGGGCTCGCCAAATCGTGGCGCGGCGCACTCAACATGACGCACGGCGCGACGCTCGGCGGGCACGTGACGAAGGCCGCGGTCGAGCGCGCGGGGATCGATCCGGCGCGCGTCGAGGACGTGATCATGGGCTGCGCGAATCCCGAAGGCGCGACGGGCGCGAACATCGCGCGGCAGATCGCGTTGCGCGCGGGGCTGCCGGTGGCGGTGCCGGGCATGACGGTGAACCGCTTCTGCTCGTCGGGCCTGCAGACCATCGCGCTCGCGGCGCAGCGGATCATCGCGGGCGAGGGCGATGTGTACGTCGCGGGCGGCGTGGAGTCGATTTCGTGCGTGCAGAACGAGATGAACCGGCACATGCTCGCCGAAGGATGGCTCAAGGCACACAAGCCCGAGATCTACTGGCCGATGCTGCAGACCGCCGAAACCGTGGCGAAGCGCTACGAAATCGCGAAGGAGCGGCAGGACGAATACGGCGTGCGGTCGCAGCAGCGCGCGGCGGCGGCGCAGGCGGCGGGCCGGTTCGACGCCGAGATCGTGCCGATCACGGTGCTGGCCGGTGTCGCCGACAAGGCGTCGGGGCGGCTCTTCACGAAGGAGGTCACGCTGTCGGCCGATGAAGGCATTCGCGCCGACACGACGCTCGAGGGCGTGTCGAAGATCCGCACCGCACTGCCGGGTGGCGTCATCACGGCGGGCAACGCGAGCCAGTTTTCGGACGGGGCGTCGGCTTGCGTCGTGATGAGCGCTGAGGTCGCCGAAAGGGAAGGCTTGCAGCCGCTCGGGATCTTTCGCGGTTTCGCGGTGGCGGGGTGCGAGCCGGACGAAATGGGCATCGGGCCGGTGTTCGCCGTGCCGAAGCTCCTGAAGCGCGCGGGCCTTGCGGTCGAGGACATCGGTCTCTGGGAACTCAACGAAGCGTTCGCGGTGCAGGTGCTCTATTGCCGCGACCGGCTTGGCATTCCGGACGAGCGGCTCAATGTCAACGGCGGCGCGATCGCGGTCGGGCATCCGTATGGCGTGTCGGGCGCGCGACTGACGGGGCATGCGCTCATCGAAGGGAAGCGGCGCGGGGCGAAGTTTGTCGTGGTGACGATGTGCGTCGGGGGCGGGCAGGGGGCGGCGGGGTTGTTCGAGATCGTGTGACGCCGGATCTTGCAGGCGTGCCGCTGCGGCTTTTTTTGATACGCTTGAGCCCTCGATCAAGAAGGAGTCTGCCGTGCTACGTCACATCGTCATGTGGAAACTGAAAGACCACGCAGAGGGCGCCGACCGCGCCGAGAACGCAAAGAAACTGAAAACCACGCTCGAAACCTGCCGCAGCATCGTGAAGGGTCAGGGCCACTTCGAAGTCGGCATCGCGCAGCCCGGCTTCGAAGCGACCTACGACGTCGTCCTCGTCTCCGATTTCGACGACAAGGCCGCGCTCGACGCCTACCAGAACCACCCTAAGCATCTGGCGATCAAGGACTTCGTCGCCGCGGTGCGCGAAGGGCGGCAGTGCATCGACTACGAAGTGTGACCGCGATGCCGCAGAAGAACGAAACCACCGCCGGCATCCCGCCGATCGAGAGCCCGTTCGTCGATTCGCTCGGCGTGCAGGTGATCAGTGCCGCCGACGGCGCGAGCGAAGTCCTGATGCCGCTCGGCGCCGCGCACATGAACACCTGGGGCATTGCCCACGGCGGCGTCACGATGACGCTTGCCGACGTGGCGCTCGCGATGGCCGCGCGCAGCGTCGCGGGCGACGGCATCGGCGTCGTCACCGTCGAGATGAAGGTCAATTTCATGCAGCCGGGCCGCGGCGAGCTGCGCGGCTTCGGCCGCGTGCTGCACCGCTCGACCACGATGGCCTATTGCGAAGGCGAGATTCGCGACAGCGAAGGCCATTTCGTCGCCAAGGCGCTCGGCACGTTCAAGTACATGAAGCGGCTCGCCGTGGGCCGCGACATCGCACGCCAGCGCATGCGCTCGGACCCGTCGGCGAAGCCCGGCCCGAGCGACGCCTGATCACCGACCATCGAGAGAGGAGCATCGACCATGTCCGACACTGATCCGATCAACCGGCAAATCCTCCTCGTCTCGCGTCCAGCGGGCGAGGCCACTGCCGACAACTTCAGGCTCGTAAAAACGCCCCTGCCGCCGCTCGCGAGCGGCCAGGTGCGCGTGCGCAATCATTATCTTTCGCTCGATCCGTACATGCGCGGCCGCATGAACGACTCGAAGTCGTATGCCGCGCCGCAACCGCTCGGCGAAGTGATGATCGGCGGGACGGTGGGCGAGGTCGTCGAATCGCAGAATCCGAAGTTCAAGCCCGGCGACAAGGTGCTCGGCATGTTCGGCTGGCAGGAATACGGCACGTCCGATGGCAGCGGCCTGAAGATCGTCGACACGGCGCACGTGCCGATTTCCGCGTATCTCGGCGCGGTCGGCATGCCGGGCGTGACCGGCTGGTACGGCCTGAACCGGATCATCGAGCCGAAAGCGGGCGAAACCGTGGTCGTGAGCGCGGCGAGCGGCGCGGTGGGCAGCGTCGTCGGGCAACTCGCGAAGGTGGCGGGCTGCCGCGTGGTCGGCATCGCGGGCGGGGCGGACAAGTGCAGCTACGTCGTGGAGTCGCTCGGCTTCGACGCATGCGTCGACTACAAGGCGGGCAACCTGTATCAGGATCTCAAGGCGGCGGCGCCGAACGGTATCGACGGCTATTTCGAGAACGTCGGCGGCCCGGTGCTCGACGCCGTTCTGCCGCAGATGAACGCGTTCGGACGCATCGCGGTGTGCGGGATGATCGCGCGCTACGACGGCGCGCCGGTGCCCCTGCAGCACCCGGAACTGATCCTCACGCAGCGGCTGAAGGTGCAGGGCTTCATCGTGAATGAACAGCCCGACGTCTGGCCGCAGGCGCTCAGGCAACTGGGCGAACTCGTCGCGCAGAAGAAGCTGCATTTTCGCGAGAGCATCGCGCAGGGCATTGAAAACGCGCCTGAGGCGTTTCTCGGACTGCTCAAGGGCAGGAATTTCGGCAAGCAGCTCGTGAGGCTGGTCTGACAAGGCTTTCACGCGATCAGGCGTGAATCAGGAGAGGGCGTGGATCAATTCGAAGGCAAGGTTGCTGTGATCACCGGCGGCGGCAGCGGTTTCGGCCGCGAGTTCGCGGTGAAGGGCGCGTCGCTCGGCATGAAGCTCGTGCTCGCCGACGTCGACGCGAACGCGCTCGCGCAAACGGTGGACATGCTGCGCGCATCGGGTGCCGAGGCGATCGGCGTGCCAACCGATGTCTCCGACGCCCGCGCGGTGGACGCGCTCGCGCAAGCCACGCTCGATGCCTTCGGCGCGGCGCACCTGCTCTTCAACAACGCTGGCGTCGGCGCGGGCGGCTTCGTCTGGGAGAACAGCGCAAACGACTGGCAATGGGTGTTCGGCGTGAACGTGATGGGCGTGGCGAACGGCCTGCGCGCGTTCGTGCCGCTCATGCTGCGGCAGAACGAGCCCGCGCACATCGTCAACACGGCCTCTGTTGCGGGCCTGCTCGCCGCGCCGGCCATGGGCGTCTACAACGCGTCGAAGCATGCGGTCGTCGGGTTGACGGAAACGCTCCATCACGACCTGGCGATCGCGGGCGGGCCGGTCGGCTGTTCGCTGCTTTGCCCGGCGTTCGTGCCGACGGGCATCGCGGATGCGGAACGCACGCGGCCCGGCAAACTGCGCAACGAAGCGCCGCTCACGGCGTCGCAGAAGCTCGCCGGCAGGCAACTGGCGAAGGCGGTGCAGGGGGGCAGGCTGTCGGCGCGGGAAGTCGCGGAGATCACCTTCGATGCGATCCGCGAACGGCGCTTTTACGTGATCACGCACCCGGGCATCATGGCGTCGGTGCAGCTGCGTCTGGACGACATCGCGCAATTGCGCAACCCGACCGATCCGATGTCGCTCAAGCCCGAGGTGAAACCGGTGTCGCAGTGACGGGGCCGGCATTGACATGCTGACTACTCGCGGCGCCCGGCGGCTTGCGCGCCGCCGCGATCGTGGCATCATCACGAGCCGTCAAACGCTCAGGCCCAGCCGATGCCGCTGAATCCCAAGATCGCCCAGATTCTCGAGATGGTCGCCCGCGCAAAGCGGCCGCCCTATCACACGCTGACGCCGCGCGAGGCGCGTGCCGCCTACGCGACGAGCGCGCAGATCCTCGACGTCGCACCCGCCCCGATGTACGACACCCAGGACATCGAGATCCCAGCGCGCGACGGCGCCACCTTGCGCACGCGCCTCTACTTTCCGTTCGAGCCAAGTTGGACACAGCCGGCGCCCGCGCTCGTGTATTTCCATGGCGGCGGCTTCACGGTCGGCAGCATCGAGACGCACGATGCGCTGTGCCGCAAGCTCGCGCACGACGCCTGCTGCGTCGTGGCGTCGGTCGACTATCGGCTCGCGCCCGAGCACAGGTTTCCGGTCGCGGTGAACGACGCGTTCGACGCGCTGCAATGGCTGCACGCGCAGGCAGAAACGCTTGGCATCGACCCGGCGCGGCTCGCCGTGGGCGGCGACAGCGCGGGCGGCACGCTCGCCACCGTCTGCGCCGCGCTCGCACGCGACGCCGGCATTGCGCTGCGCCTGCAATTGCTGATCTATCCGGGCACGAGCGCGCGGCAGCAGAGCGAATCGCATGCGCGGCTCGCCGAGGGTTTTCTGCTCTCGGGCGAGACGATTCAGTGGTTTTTCGCCCAATATCTGCAAGACGACGGCGATCGCGACGACTGGCGCTTCGCGCCGCTCGACGGCACGCGCGGCATGCCGGATTTCACGGGCGTCGCACCGGCCTGGATTGCCGCCGCCGACCATGATCCTCTGTTCGACGAAGACATCGCGTATGCGGACAAACTGCGCGCCGCGGGCGTGCCGGTGAGCTTGCGCCGCTACGAGGGGATGATCCACGAGTTTTTCAAGATGGGCGGCTTCGTGCCCGAAGTGGCGCAGGCGCACGCCGAAGCCGTGGACGCACTGCGATCGGCGCTGGAAGTGCCGGACGAGCGATGATCGCGGGGCGCCGAAGCTTGTCCGCCGCGACGCGCACTCACCACTAAAAAAGTTTAAAGAACTTTACGCGCATAAAGAAAATCAGCGCGCGACGTCGAACGCGTGGCTGCGCTCGAAGGCCCCCGGCCGCACCACGCGATGCGAGCCGTCGTCGTCGCTGCGTTCCTTGATCTCGACCGTGAGGCCGTCGTCGAACTGGCGCACGCGCAGCGCCGTCGTGCTGCGCGTGCCGTATTCGGGCGTTTCGATGAACGCCGCCGACAGCACCCGTTCGCGCTCGACGGAAATGCCCGTCGACGGCAGCAGGTCGTCGTTGGCGATGCGCGGATCACGCAGGGTTTCGATCAGCACGTCGAGCGACGGCTGTTCGTCGGCGTGAATGAGGTCGCACAAGGCTTCGCGCTGGGCGACGAGCTTCGGCCACGGCGTGTTCAGCAGGCTGTTGGAAAGGCCGTGCACGCCCGGTTCCAGCAGCGACGGCGGGGCGTCCGCGCGATTGCCGTACCAGCCGAGTTCGCGGCGCGTGAAATCGCCGACGAGCAGGTTGAAGCCGTTGTAGCGATGCCCCTCGCGCGCCACGCGGCGCAGGTAGTCGAGCGGGGGGACGGGCGCATCGGCGAGGAAATCGCTGACCAGCGCGCCGCGCGTCGGCGCATCGGGACGCACTTCGCTCGGCGCGCGGTAGTTCGTAAGCGCGGCGAAGCGGCCGTCGCGCGTGACGCCAAGCCAGGTGCCGCCGCCTGTCAGGTCGCGCCCTGCGAGCACGTTCGGCGCGTCCGGCCACCAGGCAAGCGAGTCGGTATCGCGGCGAAAGAACTCGTCGCGATTCGCCGAGAGCGTGAGAAGCGGACGCGCGCCGCCCGACGCATACGCATCGGGCTGCCAGTCGAAGACGATCAGGCACATGATGTCGGATGCTCAGGCGTCGGCGGGAAAAGCGTAGGGAAGCGGCAGGAACGACAGCGCCGGGCCCTCAGCCGAGCCGACGTGCACCTTGCCGGGCTCAAGCGCGGCCAGCTTGATCTCGACGAGGCAGTCGACTCCGCCGTGCTCGGCCGGCGCCGTGTTGATCACGAGGCCGCAGGGCTGGCCGGGGTCGTCCGAGTGGAACACCTCGTTGCCGGGCGCGGCCGCCTCCGCGTGCGCGAGCGCCGTGCGGCGCTTGAGCGTGCCGCGATACTGACTGCGCGCGACGATTTCCTGCCCCGGATAGCAGCCTTTCTTGAAATTGACGCCGCCGAGCACGTCGAAGTTGACCATCTGCGGGACGAACTGCTCGGAGGTGGCCTGCGTGATGCGCGGCTCGCCTGCGTGGATGTCGAGCCAGTCCCACAGCGCCGCCGGCGCGCGCGTCAACTTCTGTTCGAGGCCCGCCAGGCGCGCCTCGACTTCGGCCTTCGGGCCGACCCACAGGAAGCGCGGACGGTGCGCCGCATCCGGCACGCGGATCAGCGCGCCGTGCGGGCCTTCCACCTTCACGTGCACGCCGTCGGGCAGGGCGTCGAAGATCCCGGAGAGCGCCGCGCGCACGTCGCCCGCGAAGCCGACTGCTGCGACTTCGGGCGTTGCGTCGGCGAGCTTCGCCTTCGCGCGCAGCACGAACATCGACAGGCGCTTCTGCACGGCCGCCTGGACGTCTTGCGAGATCAGGAGACGCACCGCGTCCGCCGTGCGCCACATCAGGAACGACGCGAGGAGCCGCCCCTTCGGCGAGCAATAGCCGGCAAGGCGCGCCGTGGATGCGTCGAGATGCTGGACGTCGTTGGTGAGTTGCGTGTGGAGGAAGCTCGCGGCGTCTTCGCCCCTGACGTCGATCACGCCGAACTGCGTGAGCGGAATGAATGCGCCCGAGGTCTGCACGGCGTCGAATCCGGGTGCGGCGGGTGAAGCGGTGGATGCAGTCATGGGGTGTGCTTGCTGTCAATCCTGACGATGGCGGGGGCGAACAAGTATTATATGGGGTCTATCCGAAGCGTGTTTCGCATGTCCCTTTTGAAGAAATGTCTCATCGCGGCGGCGTCTGCCGTCGTGATCGCGATCGCGCTTGCAGGCGGCGTCTATTACTGGGCCACGAAGCCGATGCAGCTCGCCACGCCGCAGCTCGATGTCACCATCAAGCCCCACAGCAGCCTGCGCAGCGTCAGCAACCAGCTGAGCCGCGGCGGCGTGCCGGTCGAACCCGAGCTGTTCATCCTGATGACCCGCGTGCTGGGGCTCTCGGCTCAGCTGAAGTCGGGCAACTACGAGTTCAAGAGCGGCATCACGCCGTACGAAGTGTTGCAGAAGATCGCCCGCGGCGACGTGAACGAGTACGTGGCGACCGTGATCGAAGGCTGGACGCTGCAGAAGATGCGCAGCGAACTCGACGCCAATTCCGCGCTCACGCACGACACGGCCGGCATGACCGACACCGATCTGCTGAAGGCGATCGGGGCGGCGGAGGTGGACAAGGCGTCCGCGGAGGGCCTTTTCTTCCCGGACACCTATCTCTTCGACAAGGGCACGAGCGATCTCACCGTCTATCGCCGCGCGTACCGGCTGATGCAGCAGCGGCTCACGGAGGCGTGGAACGCGCGCGCGCCGGGCCTGCCCTACAAGACGCCGTACGAGGCGCTGATCATGGCGTCGATCGTCGAGAAGGAGACCGGGCGGGCCGCCGACCGGCCGCTTGTCGCGGCGGTGTTCGCGAACCGGCTGCGCATCGGGATGCCGCTGCAGACCGACCCGACGGTGATCTACGGGCTCGGCCCGTCCTACGCGGGGCGGCTGAAGAAAAAGGACCTCCAAACCGACACTCCGTACAATACCTACACGCGCATGGGTCTGCCGCCGACGCCGATCGCGCTGCCGGGTGTCGCATCGCTTGCCGCCACGCTGAATCCCGCATCGAGCACGGCGCTCTATTTCGTGTCGCGCGGCGACGGCAGCAGCATCTTTTCAGACAATCTTGGCGACCATAACAAGGCCGTCGACAAGTACATCCGGGGTCAATGATGGTGCGCGGCAAATTCATTACGTTCGAAGGCATCGACGGCGCGGGCAAGACCACGCATCTGAACTGGTTTCGCGAGCGGCTGGAAGCGCGGATCGCGGCGAGCGGGCGCTCGGTGGTGGTGACGCGCGAGCCCGGCGGCACGGCGCTCGGCGAGACGCTGCGCGGCATTCTGCTGAACCAGCCGATGGATCTCGAAACCGAGGCGCTGCTCATGTTCGCGGCGCGCCGCGAGCACCTCGCGCAAGTGATCGAGCCGGCGCTCGCGCGCGGCGACTGGGTGCTCTCCGACCGTTTTTCCGACGCGACCTTCGCCTATCAGGGCGGCGGCCGCGGCCTGCCGCGCGACAAGCTCGAAGCGCTGGAGCGCTGGGTGCAGGGGGGGTTTCAGCCGGACCTGACCGTGCTGTTCGACGTGCCGATCGCCACCGCGAGCGAGCGGCGCGGCGCAGCGCGCTCGCCGGACAAGTTCGAGAGCGAGTCGGAAGCGTTTTTCGCGCGTACGCGCAACGAATATCTGCGGCGGGCCGAAGAGTCGCCGGAGCGGTTCGTGATCGTGGACGCGACGCGCAGCATCGCTGATATTCAGGATGTGCTTGAGGATGTCATCTCAACTGTATGAATAAGAAGGATATTTTTTATATCTAATGTTGGATCCAGGTTGAGAAGTATCGGCCAAGATGTTGATTCAAAAGATGTTTCACGAAATGCCGATGCATTACTTGAATAAACTAATTCAAGTCATTGAAAAATATAGAGATTAGATGATCTACCCTTGGCAAACCGACGACTGGACCCGCCTTCAGCAGTTGCGCGCGCACTGGCCGCATGCGCTCCTGCTGCACGGCGAGGCAGGCATCGGCAAACTCAAGTTCGCGCAGCATCTTGCCCAGGGCCTGCTCTGCGAATCGTCGCAGTCGAACGGCGAGCCCTGCGGCACATGCTCCGCCTGCCACTGGTTCACGCAGGGCAACCATCCCGACTATCGCGCGGTGGTCCCCGAGGCGCTGGCGGGTCTCGTCACCGCTGCGGACCCCGCCGCCGACGACAAGCCCGACACCGACGAAGGCAAGAAAACACGCACGCCGAGCAAGGAAATCAAGATCGAGCAGGTGCGCGCGCTGCTCGACTTCTGCGGCGTCGGATCGCATCGCGGCGGGTTACGCGTCGTGCTGCTGTATCCGGCGGAGGCGCTCAACGTCGCCGCCTCGAACGCGCTTCTGAAGACGCTCGAAGAACCGCCGTCGGGCGTGGTCTTCCTGCTCGTTTCGGCGCGCATGGACCGGCTGCTGCCGACCATCGTCAGCCGCTGCCGCCAATGGCCGATGTCGCTGCCGCAGCCCGGCGCGGCGGTCGAATGGCTCGCGGCGCAAGGTGTGGCCGACCCCGCGGCGCTCCTCGCCGAAGTGGGCGGCGCGCCGCTCAACGCGCTCGCGCTCGCGAGCGACGAAAACCGGCCGCTGCGCGATTTCACGCTTGCGCAACTCGCCGCCGGGCCGAACTGCGACGCCTTCGCCTGCGGCGAAAGCCTCCAGAAGCTGCCCGTGCCGACCGTGCTCGGCTGGCTTCAGCGCTGGCTGTTCGATCTGCTCGCGCAGCGCACGGCGGGCCGTCCGCGCTATTTTCCGAACGCGTCGAAGGCACTCGAGCGCTGCGCGCGCGAGGCCGATCCCGCCGCGCTCGCCCGCTACATGCGCACCGTCACGCGCCAGCGCGCGGTGGAAAACCACCCGCTGAATGCGCGCCTCGTGTTTGAAGAACTTTTCATCGGTTATCGCGACGTTTTCGCGACTTGATGCCCGCCCGCCAACCATGAGTTTGACTTACCGCGACGCCACACTCGACGATCTGCCCGCCATCGTCGCCATCTACAATTCGACGGTGCCCTCGCGCTGCGTCACCGCCGACCTGGAACCCGTGACGGTGGAAAGCCGGCTCGGCTGGTTCCACGCGCACGGTCCGAAGGCACGCCCGCTGTGGGTCGTCGAGGAAGGCGGCGAGGTGATCGCGTGGCTGAGCTTCTCGGACTTCTATGGCCGTCCGGCCTATTCGCGCACGACGGAGGTGAGCATCTACCTCGACGAAAAGGCGCGCGGCAAGGGGCTCGGCAGGAAACTGCTGCAGGCCGCGCTCGACAAGGCGCCCGCGCTCGAAGTCGATACGGTGCTCGGCTTCATCTTCGGCCACAACGAAGCGAGCCTGCGGCTCTTCAGGGGCTTCGGCTTCGAGGTATGGGGGTCGCTGCCGCGCGTGGCGGTGCTCGACGGCGTCGAGCGCGATCTCGTGATCCTCGGGCGGCGCCTCGATGCCGCGCCTCGCGCCTGAGCGGCGGCCGCCAACACAGGAAACAGCGCCATGTTTGTCGATTCGCATTGCCACATCAACTTCGAAGGCCTCGCCGAGCGCATGCCCGACGTGCTCGCGAAGATGCGCGAGCATCAGGTGACGCACGCGCTGTGCGTCAGCGTCGATTTCGAGACGCTGCCGTCCGTGCTCGCGCTCGCTGAAGCGCACGAGAACATCTATGCGTCGGTGGGCGTTCATCCCGACCACGAGGATGCGAAAGAGCCGAGCGTCGCGGAACTGGTGGAACTGGCGTCGCATCCGAAGGTCGTCGCCATCGGTGAGACCGGGCTCGACTACTACCGGCTGGAAGGCCGCACGATCGCCGACATGGAATGGCAGCGCGAGCGCTTTCGCACGCACATCCGCGCGGCCCACGCGACGGGCAAGCCGCTCATCGTGCATACGCGCTCGTCGGCGGAAGACACGCTGCGCATCATGGAAGAGGAGCACGCGAGCGTGCCGGGCGGCGTGATGCACTGCTTCACGGAGCCGTGGAGTGTGGCTGCGCCTGCGCTGGCGCAGAATTTTTACATCTCGCTTTCCGGCATTGTCACGTTCAAGAACGCGAAAGACGTCCACGATGTCGCGAGGCGCGTGCCGCTCGAGCGTCTCCTGATCGAAACCGACTCGCCCTATCTCGCGCCGGTGCCGTATCGCGGCAAGCCGAATGAACCTGCGTACGTCAGTTATGTCGGACGTTTCATCGCGCAACTGCGCGAGCTTCCGGACGAAGCGCTCGCGCAGGCGACCACCGACAACTTTTTCCGGCTATTCAAGATTGCGCGGCCCGAGGCCGGTGAATGACCGCCGCAATGCAACGATCAGATGTTTAGGCAACCCAAGGCTCACATGAACACTTCCCTGATGGCTTCAGCTTCGTTCTCCCGCTTCGGGCGCTTCGGCCGCTCGCGCGGCCTGATCGCGGGCGTCCTCCTCGCGGCGTGCGCGCTCGCGCAACCCGCGCTCGCCGCGCCCGCCGACACGCTCATCAAGGCCGTCAAGTTCGACGACGACGCGGGCGTGAAGAAGCAGCTCGCGCAGGGCATGGACCCGAATCTCGTCGACAATACCGGCGCGCCGCTCATCGTCATCGCCGCGCGCGAGAAGTCGGACAAGGTCGGGCAGGTGCTCGCGGACAACCCGAAAACCGATCTCGAAAAGCTCGACGCCGCCGGTGAAAACGCGATGATGCTCGCCGCGCTCAACGGCGACGCCGCGTTCGTGAACCTGCTGATCGCGAAGGACGCCGAGGTGAACAAGAAAGGCTGGACGCCGCTGCACTACGCGGCGACCAATGGCCACGACGAAATCGTGAAGATCCTGCTCGACCATTCGGCCTATATCGACGCCGGGTCGCCGAACGGCACGACGCCGCTCATGATGGCCGCGCGCGGCGGCCATCTGTCGACGGTGAAGCTGCTGCTCGATTCGGGCGCCGATTTGCGGGTGAAGAACCAGATCGGCATGACGGCCGTCGATTTCGCGAAGCGGTACAACGAGAAGGACGTCGCCGAAGGGCTGGCCGCCCGCCTGCAGTCGATGCAAGGCGGCGCGAGCGCCCCGCAAAGCGGTCCAAACGGTGCAAAATAGCGCAGGCGCCGGGCGGGGCATGCCCGGCAGCCGAACGACAAGGCGGGCGGAGATCAGCAAACGGCGGTGCCCGGGGCGGGTGTCACGCCGGTTTCGCGTCGCTCGAAGCGGGCCGAAGGTCGTTGCCGGGAGGCAGTCACCCGCCCGCCGCCGCTCAACATAACAAAGGAACATCATGCTGCGGGTTTTCGTCATGGCCAGTGTCCTCGCGGTGCCGGTTTCGGCCGCCGCGTTCACCGGCAACGATCTGAACAAGCTCTGTACCAAGACCGATCCCGTATCGCGCAGCGCCTGCGCGGCGTATATCGAAGGCGCCGCGGACGGCATCTACAACACGATCGAGGCGATCGGCGGCACCTCCGGGCCGCAGGTCGGCCAGTATTTCTGCCTGCCCGCCGACGTGAAGCCGCAGGTGCTCACGGACGCCGTGCGCAGGTACATTGCGGACAATCCCGACAAGGCTGGCTACAACGCGACCACCATGGTGTCGCTCGGGCTCGGCAAGGCGTTTCCCTGCAAGGCCGGGAGCTGAGGCCGGCGGGGCCGCGGCCCCGTGGCCGCTGTCCCGTCACCCGCCACCGGTTGGCCGGCCCGCCTGACCGGCCATCCCGCTGACTTCGGCCTGCCGCCGCGCGGCGTGCGGCTCGCTCGCCGCGCACATGGCTGTCGCGCTTCGATCGTCGTATCCACCTTTCCAACGAGGCTGATTCCACGACGCTCATGATCTCCTTCGACGAATTCCTTCGCATCGCCGAAGCGCCGCTGCATACCTGGCCGGGCGCGCTCGGCGTCGCGGCGCTCGGCGTGGCCTTCGCCCTCGGCGCGCACCGCGTGGGCGCGCGCATTCTCGTGCGTGTCGCGCGCCCGTATCCGCTGATGAGCGTCGTGCTGCGCTATATCAACAAGCCCGCGCTCGTCCTGCTCGTCATCCTCGCGATCGGGTTCGTGCTGTTCGAGGCGCCCGACACGCTGCCGTTCGCCGCGGTGCTGCGCGACGTGGCGACCGTCGCGCTGATCGGCGCGCTCACGTTTCTCGCGGTGCGCTCGGTGGGCGCGGTCTGCGAGGCGATCGTGCAGTCCCATCCGCTCGACACCGAGAACAACCTCCACGCGCGCCGCATCCACACGCAGGCGCGCGTGCTGGCGCGCTCGGTGATGGTGGTGATCGTGATCATCGGCTTCGGCGGCGCGCTGATGACATTCCCGAGCGTGCGGCAGATCGGCGCGAGCCTGCTCGCGTCGGCGGGCGTGGCGGGGCTCGTCGCCGGTATCGCGGCGCGGCCGGTGCTCGGCAACCTGATCGCAGGCCTTCAGATCGCGCTTTCGCAGCCGATCCGCCTCGACGACGTCGTCGTCATTCAGGGCGAGTGGGGGCGGATCGAGGAGATCACCGGCACGTATGTGTCGATCCGCATCTGGGACCAGCGGCGCCTGATCGTGCCGCTGCAATGGTTCATCGAGAATCCGTTCACGAACTGGACGCGCAACAGCTCGCAAATCATCGGAACGGTGTTCTTCTACGTCGATTACCGGATGCCGCTCGCGCCGCTGCGCGAGGAATTGCAGCGTATCCTCGAACACGCGCCGGAATGGGACGGCCGCGTGCAGGTGCTCCAGGTCACCGACGCCACCGAGCGCTCGATGCAGTTGCGCGTGCTCGTCAGCTCCTTCGATTCCGGGCTGAACTGGGACCTGCGCTGCCGCGTGCGCGAGGGCCTGCTGAACTTCGCGCAGGCGACCTATCCGCACTACCTGCCGCGCACGCGCGCGGATCTGTCGACGGAAAAGGAACACGTCGATTTTGCGCCGCCGCTCGATCGCACGGGGGCGCCGCGTGGCGCCTCGCCGGTCCCGCCGGCGCATGTGTCGAGCACAGCGAACACGCCCGCCGACCCGGTCGCGAGCCGGGGAGAGCGCTCGGGCCCCGAGCCCGGCGCGCATACGGTCGCATCGACAGCGCCGAGCGCGCCGACCGCGCCGCAGGAGCGCTGAGCCTCGCGCGCCGGGGCCCGCGAACAGCGCGGAAAAAGCGCGCGGCAAAGCGCCGGAAAACCAGCGCGGCAGAGCGCCAAAAAACGAGCCCGGGAAAGCGCCGGAAACCCGGCGGCTTATTCCTAGTCGAAAAAATTCATGCGGTGTCTCGAAATGCCGCCACGCCCGCTGTCTTTCGCGGGCTCACGATCAAAGCGAGGGAACGTTCATGAGTCGCCTGGTTGTCGTATCCAATCGAGTCGCCACGCCCACCGAAACTCGGGGTTCGGCCGGCGGGCTTGCTGTCGGCGTGTTCGGCGCGCTGAAGGACAGCGGCGGCGTCTGGTTCGGCTGGAGCGGCGACGTGGTGAGCGAGAGCGCCGCGAACCAGGGGCCGGCGCTCGTCGAGGAGGGCGCCGTGACCTTCGCGACCGTCGGCCTGCCGAAGAAGGACTACGACCAGTACTACCGCGGCTTTTCGAACGCGACGCTGTGGCCGGTCTTCCACTATCGCAACGATCTCGCCGCCTACGACCGCGACGAATACGCGGGCTACCGGCGCGTGAATTCGTGGCTCGCGCACAAACTGATCAAGCTGCTCCAGCCCGACGACATCATCTGGGTTCACGACTATCACCTGATTCCGTTCGGCGAAGCGCTGCGCGCGGAAGGTGTGACGAATCGCATGGGATTTTTCCTGCACATTCCGTTTCCGTCGCCGCAGATCCTGCTCAACATCCCGCCGCACGCGGAACTCGTGAAGTCGCTGTGCTGCTACGACGTGGTCGGGTTCCAGACCGAAGGCGACCAGATCGCGTTTCACGACTACATCGTGCGTCACGCAAACGGCACGGCGACGCCCGACGGCCACGTCGAGGCGTTCGGGCGCAAGCTCAAGACGGGCGTGTACCGGATCGGCGTCTTTCCCGACGAGATCGCCGAGCAGGCAAGGCGCGGCGAAGCGCGCCAGGACGTGATGGACCTGAAGCAGAGCCTCGAGGGCCGCAAGCTCATCATGAGCGTGGACCGGCTCGACTATTCGAAGGGGCTCGTCGAGCGCTTTCGCGCGTTCGAGCATTTCCTCGAGAAATCGCCGGAATGGCGCGGCAATGTCACGCTCGTGCAGATCGCGCCGCCCACGCGCTCCGATGTCGAGACCTACCAGCAGATTCGCCAGAACCTCGAATACGAGGCGGGACGCATCAACGGGCGCTATTCGGGCCTCGACTACACGCCGATCCGCTATCTGAACCAGCGCTACGACCGCTGGAAGCTGATGTCGCTCTTTCGCGAGTCGCAGATCGGGCTCGTCACGCCGTTGCGCGACGGCATGAACCTCGTCGCGAAGGAATACATTGCCGCGCAGAATCCGGACGATCCGGGCGTGCTCGTGCTGTCGCAGTTCGCGGGCGCGGCGGGCGAAATGACGGGCGCGCTGATGGTGAATCCGCACGATATCGTCGGCATGAGCGAGGCGCTCGGGCGGGCGCTGTCGATGCCGCTCGCCGAGCGGCAGGCGCGCTATGAAACCAGCATGACCGCGCTGCGCAAGAACGACCTGGGTGTCTGGCGGGACACGTTCCTCGCCGCTTTGCGCGGCGAGACCGCCAAATGAGACACACGCGAAAGACACACGCGCCAAAAATCGCCGAGTGTTTCCCGAATGTAACAGCGGGATGGAAATGAAAGAATTGCCGTCGCTGGCCGCCGCTGCCTCGATAATGGTCCTGCGCACGAAGTAGCCGGTGGCGTCGCACAGCCGGGGCTTGCCCTAGGGCAAACCTCGTTGTGGGGCGATCCGCCGGGCTGTCATACTCGTGCGCCCGGCGGCGGCCTGATGCACCGCGCGCATCCGCCGCCGCCAGAAAGATCACGAGGAGACGCGAACGATGAGAATTGCCCAGATTGCCCCCCTGACCGAGTCCGTGCCGCCGAAGCTTTACGGCGGGACCGAGCGCGTCGTGTCGTACATCACCGAGGCGCTCGTCGAACTGGGCCACGAAGTGACGCTCTTCGCCACGGGCGATTCGCAGACGAAGGCGACGCTGGAGGCTGTCTGGCCGCGCGCATTGAGGCTCGACCCCGCGATCCGCGACCGCATCGCGCCCCACATGCTGCTGATGGAAATGGTCCGCCGCCGCGCCGACGAGTTCGACGTGCTCCATTTCCACATGGACTATTACTCGTTTTCGCTCTTCAAGCGTCAGGACACGCCGTTCGTGACGACGCTGCACGGCCGCCTCGATCTGCCCGAGCAGCAGCCGGTCTTCGATACGTTCAACACGGCGCCGGTCATCTCGATTTCGGATTCGCAGCGCCATCCGCTGCCGCAGGCGAAATGGCTCACGACCGTCTATCACGGCCTGCCGGAGCAGCTTTACGTGCCGCAGGCGGTCGAGCCGAAGTACCTCGCGTTCCTTGGGCGCATCTCGCCGGAAAAGCGCGTCGATACCGCGATCCGCATCGCCGGGCGCTGCGGCCTGCCGATCAAGATCGCCGCGAAGGTCGACTCCGCCGACCACGAGTACTTCGAGCGCGAAATCGCACCGCTGCTGGAATTGCCGTACGTGGAATTCATCGGCGAGATCAGCGACGACCAGAAGGCCGAATTCCTCTCGGGCGCGCATGCGCTGCTCTTTCCGATCGACTGGCCGGAGCCGTTCGGCCTCGTCATGATCGAGGCAATGGCGTGCGGGACGCCGGTGATCGCGTTCAACCGCGGCGCGGTGCCGGAAGTGCTGGACGAAGGCGTGTCGGGGTTCATCGTCGAGGATGAGATCGGTGCGGTCGCGGCGGTGAACCGCCTGCATACGCTCTCGCGCGATCGCGTGCGCAAGCGCTTCGAGGAACGCTTCACGTCGCACCGGATGGCGCAGCAATACGTCGACGCCTACCAGGCCGTGGTGCGCGCGCAGAAGCGGGCGCGCTTCAAGGTGATCGACCGCACCGCGACCTGAGCGGCCAGCGCGTCGAGCCGTCGAAGAAAAGCAGGACCGGAAGTCAAAACCGCCGCGCAGTACGACCCGAAGGTCGTATTGCGCGGCGGTTCGTCGTTGAGGCGTCGCGGATCTGACTCGGGCGCTCAGAGCTTGAGCTTCGACACCTTCGTGCCTGCCAGCGACACATCCGCCATCAGGCCCGCGTTCGTGAGGATGAACACTTCGACCGGTGCGGTGGCCGTGGTCGTGTCGACCGCGCCGTTCGCGCCCATCTTGACGAGCGCCACCGACGCATCCGCGCCGACCGACCAGCCGTCCGAGTTGCGGAATTTGTCGAGCGCATCCTGCGTCATGAACAGGAAGATGATCGACTTCGACTGCGCGCCCGCCTGCAGGCCGATCGAGCCGGACGTCGTGCTGTAGTAGCCGACCGTGCCGCCGCCGACGCGCAGCGACCCCTTGCCGTACTGGGCGCCGACGACGAAACCCGCCTGGATCACCGACGGGAAGCACAGCACGCCGCGCGACTTCGCGACGAGTTCGCGCGAGCCGCGAACGGTGGCGTACAGGCGCTGCATGGTTGCGTCGACATCCGCGTCGATGGAAATGCGTTCGTCGGCATTGCCTGCGGTTTTCTGGTCACCTTTGTTCGACGTAGTCGTACAACCGGCAAGCGCGAGGCCTCCCAGTGCCAGCGCGGCCGTCGACTTGAGCATGAAGTTTCGTCTTTGCATCATTTTTCTCCATCGTGGACTTGGGAAACCCCATAGAGCGGGAGGGTGCGGCATCACACAAGTTATATCACAGCGACTGCGAAAAGACGGTCCGCGCGAATCGCGCAAGGCCTTGTCCCGCTTGGCTTCGTTGGCACCTTTACAAAGCCTTGCGGTAATTTTGACTTTCCAGCTTACTCCGTTTCACAGTGCTTTTCAGGCCTGAGATGGCTGGCGCGGACGATTTTTGTCCGCGACAAACGGTCCCGACAAACCGTCCCGTTTCGACCCGGCGCGCGCCGCCGCCACGCGTGACCGGTCGAAATTACCTGAGCGATTCGTATGATCAGCCGCTGCGGTCCGCGGCAAAATCTGCATGAGTGTTGCGCGCGCGCTGCAATGCTGCGGAAGCAACGACCGTACCCAGGCGGGCGCGATCACGGCTGAGGCGTCGTTTTGACCTCGGGGCGGCTCGGCCGGCGCAGTGCGCGCCGGATTGCGCCGATCAATACGCCGAGACCGAAGAGAAATGCCGCGGGCACAACCCAGTAGCCGACGAACGCGTGCCAGAGATAGCTCGCGAGCGTGCTGCGGCGATGCGCGTATTCGTCGAGGGCTTCCTGATGCTTGGCGGCGTTGGCCGCGAGGACGTCGGCGGGACAGCCCGCCGCGCGTGCCTCGTCAGGCGCGCCGTGACAGCGGGCAGGCGCGCCGAGGGCGCGCTGCGCGTCGGTGAACTGCCACGTGGCGAGTGCGCGTTCGAGATCGACCCTGTTGTAGGCCATCTCCTCGCGAATCTCGCCGACAGCGACGATCATCACGGGCACGGCCCAGAAGACGATGACCATCAGCCACCGCCTGAACCAGCGGTTCTTGTGTTTCCATGCCATCCATTGCCTCCGTCGATGCAATGCTGCAAGCCGGCAAAGCGCTGGCGGCCGATGGCGTAATTCTTGTATGGGGATGGGCCGCCTTTCGCGCCATCTTAGAGAAAAAAGCGCGCGGCGCGTATCACCAGTGTAGGTGCAGTGCAATAAGACGAAAGGGAAAAGGCGCGCCGCGTGTGCGCGGACAGACGCGGCCAGGCCCCGGGCGGGCCCGGCGGACGGGCTCGATCAACCCTACTTGCTGAGGCAGTCCTTCATGAATGCCTTGCGCTCGTCGCCTGTCTTGCCGGTTGCCTGCTTGTTGCAGGCGGTCATCTTCTCCTGCTGGGTCATCGGCGCGGATGCCGCAACCGGCGCCGACGCGAGGCAGTCCTTCATGAACGCCTTGCGTTCATCGCCTTTCTTGCCGGTCGCCTGCTTGTTGCAGGCGGTCATCTTCTCCTGCTGGGTCATCGGCGCGGATGCCGCGACCGGCGCCGACGCGAGGCAGTCCTTCATGAACGCCTTGCGTTCGTCGCCTTTCTTGTCGCCGGCCTGCTTGTTGCACTCGGTCATCTTCGATTGCTGACTATTCGCAGCGAATACCGGCGGTGTGCCCAGTGCGAATCCCAGTGCGACGATGACGGCGGTTGATCGGATGTTCATGTGACGCTCCCTTGAAGTTGAAATGGCGGTTCTTATCGGATCGGCGAGGAACATCGAAACACCTGGCGCTTGAGCCGGGGCGTTTGCCAGCGCATTATGGCAAACCGTATTCCGGCTTTGTGCGGGGTAAGGGGAAATCGGGACGGCTCGATTTCGAGCCGGTCGGGCGATCGGCCGGGGTGCTTTTCCGGGCGTGTGTAAGCTTGCGGCGTCGGGGCTCGGCGATCCGGGCGCATCCTGCTTACGATCGCGCGCGCCGGGAATGGGGCTTGCACCCGACGATCGCGCCACGCCGCTTCACGTGGCGCCACGCACGGCACGTTGTTTGCCGGCAACAGCCGTCGCGCCTGCGAGGGACCGGCAGCAAGGCTTGCCGCCCGGCCCGCTTCTGGACGCAGCGCTCTTCGCATCGCGTTGCGAGGTTTGAAAAGTTTTGAAGAGGTTTGAACCCGACCGAAGGAGTCGCTCATGTCCACGCCGCTGTCCGATCACTACAAGGGTTTCGAGATCAAGGTCCAGGCATTGCGGCGCGCCAGGGAGCGCGACGACCCGGAAGGCGGTCCGCGCCATTTCGACATCGTCGTCACGATTTCGCGCAGCGCGAGCGGGGAGAGCGGAAAAACGGAGATGTTCGGCGTGCCGGATCAGGAACCGTTCGAAAGCCCGATCGATGCCACCCGCGCGGGCATCGACTACGCGCGCCAGATAATCGACAAGCAGGTCGAAGGGCAATCGGTGGAGGATCTGTAGCGGCCCGATCCGCGCGATAAACGCCCGCGCGCCTTGATTTCAAAGACTTCCGATAACGCGGCAGCGCGCGGGCGGCTGGCCGCTTTCGCCTGTATTGCGCTGTTTTTTGGCTATTGGCGCGCGCCGATTCGCGTGATCCGCAAAATGCTCCGCGCGGTTATCCCGCGTTTTCGCGCCGATTTTCACGCGCTTCTTCCTTCATACCCGATTGACACCTTACCGCGCGAAATCGAGAATCGATGGCCGCAACGTTTCGGGCGCGCAATATCACGCGGAAACGCGCAATAACGCGCGGATAGACAGGACGACGAGCCTGAACCGCACGCGCGATAATCCCGTGAACCGCGAAGTGCCTGAAAAAGCGGCAAATAAGCGAAGCGCGCCGAATATCCGCGTTGCCAGACAACTCAAAATGAAAGAACGGAGATCCGCATGAACCGAAATATCCGCCGGCGCGTCGTATGCGCCGCCGCCGCGCTCGTCGCATGTGCAGCGCTGCCGCTGCCGTTTTCCGGCGCCGCCCATGCGCAGACCCCGAAAAAGCCGAAAGTCGCGCTGGTGATGAAGTCGCTCGCGAACGAATTCTTCCTCACGATGGAAACCGGCGCGAAGGAATACCAGAAACACAACGCGAGCCAGTTCGACCTGATCACGAACGGCATCAAGGACGAAACCGATACCGCCAACCAGATCCGCATCGTCGAGCAGATGATCGTGTCGAAGGTCGATGCGCTCGTGATCGCGCCCGCCGATTCGAAGGCGCTCGTGCCGGTCATCAAGAAGGCGGTGGACGCGGGCATCATCGTCGTCAACATCGACAACCGGCTCGACCCCGACGTGCTGAAGTCGAAGGACCTGAACGTGCCGTTCGTCGGCCCCGACAACCGAAAGGGCGCGCGCAAGGTCGGCGACTATCTCTCGTCGCGGCTCAAGCGGGGCGATGAGGTCGGCATCATCGAGGGCGTGACGACCACGACCAACGCGCAGCAGCGCACCGCGGGCTTCCGGGAAGCGATGGAAGGCGGCGGCATGAAGGTCGTCGCGCTGCAGTCCGGCGACTGGGAAATCGACAAGGGCAACGCCGTGGCCGCGCAGATTCTCAACGCGAACCCGAACGTGAAGGCGCTCCTGTGCGGCAACGACAACATGGCGATCGGCGCGGTGTCGGCGATCCGCGCGGCGGGCAAGACGGGCAAGGTGCAGGTGGTCGGCTACGACGACATCAACGCCATCAAGCCGATGCTCAAGGATGGCCGCGTGCTCGCCACCGCCAATCAGTACGCCGCCAAGCAGGCGGTGTTCGGCATCGACACGGCGCTCAAGGCGATCGACGGTCACAAGAAGCAGTCGGAACTCTCGGGCGTGGTGGAGACGCCGGTCGATCTGGTCACGAACAGGTAGCAAAGGCAGCCGGCCGTCCGCCATGCTGGCCCGCAGTTGGCAAGCTTGCCCGGGCTCAAGTTTTTCGCGGACGTGCCGATAAGTTAGTGAAGCGCGTGAATCCGGGCCCGCCGGATGTCGCACCATTGCGGTGCGCGCGGTACGGGCACGGCCTGCGTCTGCGGCCGCGCACCTGGGGCACCCAGGCGCACCCGGTGCGCTCGATGCACGTAGCGCAGGCCGCGGCGGCACGGATTTCACGCACCCATGAGCCAGGCATGCCGCGCGGTTGCGGCGCGCCGGCCCCGCCAGGAAGAGGATGCACAACCAAGCCCAACCCGCCGCCGCAGCCACGAGCCGCGCGAGCGTGCTGACCGTTGCAGGCATCGGCAAGACCTACGCCGAGCCGGTGTTGTCGGACGTCTCGCTCGACTTGCGTGCGGGCGAAGTGCTCGCGTTGACGGGAGAAAACGGCGCGGGCAAGAGTACGCTCTCGAAGATCGTCGGCGGGCTGGTCAGCCCGGGCACCGGCTCGATGACGCTCGCGGGCGCGCCCTACGCGCCGGCGACGCGCGGCGACGCCGAAGCGCTCGGCGTGCGCATGGTGATGCAGGAGCTGAATCTCCTGCCGACGCTGTCGGTCGCGGAAAACCTGTTCCTCAACCGCCTGCCGCACAAGGGCGGGCGATGGGCCGGGCGATTCGGCTGGATCGACCGGCGCACGCTGCGCGAGAACGCGCGTCACGCGATGGCGCAGGTCGGGCTCGACGCGATCGATCCCGACACGCTCGTCGGCGCGCTGGGGATCGGGCACCAGCAGATGGTCGAGATTGCGCGCAACCTGATCGGCGACTGCCGCGTGCTGATCCTCGACGAACCCACGGCGATGCTGACCGCGCGCGAAGTCGACCTGCTGTTCGAACAGGTCGCTCGCCTGAAGGCGCGCGGCGTGGCGCTCGTGTATATCTCGCACCGGCTGGAGGAGCTGAGGCGCATCGCCGAGCGGGCCGCCGTGCTGCGCGACGGGCGCCTCGTGCACGTGGGCGAGATGGCCGCTCTCACGAGCGAGCGCCTCGTCACGCTGATGGTCGGGCGCGACATCGGCGAGCGGATCGACCTGGGGCCGCGCAGCATCGGCGGGACGGCGCTGAAGGTGGAAGGCATGACGCGCGGCAACGTGGTCCGCGACGTGTCGTTCGAGGTGCGCGCGGGCGAGATTTTCGGCGTGAGCGGGCTGATCGGCGCGGGCCGCACCGAACTGATGCGGCTCATCTACGGCGCGGACCGGGCCGATGGCGGCACGGTGAGCGTGGCGCGCGGGACGCAGGCGCCGGAACCGGTCGTGATCGGGTCGCCGTCGGACGCCGTGAAGCACGGCATCGCGCTCATCACCGAGGACCGCAAGGGCGAGGGGCTGCTGCTGCCGCTGCCCATCGCGGCGAACATTTCGCTCGGCAATATCGGCGAGGTGGCGCGCCACGGCATCGTCGACGCGAAAAGGGAAGCGGCGCTCGCGAGAACGCAGATCGACGCGATGCGCATCCGCACGTCCGGCCCGGCGCAGGCGGTGTCGGAACTGTCGGGCGGGAACCAGCAGAAAGTGGTGATCGGCCGGTGGCTCGCGCGCGACTGCCGCGTGCTGCTGTTCGACGAACCGACGCGCGGCATCGACGTCGGCGCGAAGTTCGACATCTACGGCCTCATGGGCGCGCTCGCCCGCGAAGGCCGGGCGCTCGTGGTGGTGTCGAGCGACCTGCGCGAGCTGATGCTGATCTGCGACCGGATCGGCGTGATGTCGGCGGGGCGCATGACCGGTGTGTTCGACCGCGACGAATGGTCGCAGGACGCACTGCTCGCCGCTGCCTTCGCCGGCTACGCGAACCGCGATGCGATCCTGCACGAGCCGCTGGAACCCGACGCGAAGGCGCCGGACGCCAGCACCCTGGGGCACTGAATGACGATCCAGCCGGGCGAACGCAACCTGCAGACGGAACGGGAACCGGAACGCAAACCCGAGCCGGAGCCGCCGAAGGCCACGAAAGCGGTCGGAACGAGGCTCGGCTTTTCGAATTACCTGGGCCTCGCGGGCGCGCTCGCCGCGATGATCGCGCTCTTTTCGGTGCTCAGCTCGCATTTCCTGACCTACGACACGTTCAGCACGATCGCGAACCAGATTCCGGATCTCGTGGTGATGTCGGTGGGCATGACGTTCGTGCTGATCATCGCGGGCATCGACCTGTCGGTGGGGTCGGTGCTTGCGCTGGGGGCGTCGGTGGTGAGCGTGGCGGCGCTGCAGTGGCACTGGCCCGCGCTGCCGGCCGCGCTCCTCGGGCTCGCCGCCGCGGCGCTCACCGGCACGGTGACGGGCATGGTGACGGTGGCGTGGCGGATTCCGTCGTTCATCGTGTCGCTCGGCGTGCTGGAAGCGGCGCGCGGGCTCGCGTACCAGATGACGAATTCGCGCACCGCCTATATTGGCGACGCGTTCGATTTCTTCTCGAATCCGGTCGCGTTCGGCATTTCCCCTGCATTTTTGCTCGCGGTTGCCGTCATGATCGTGGCACACCTCGTGCTGACCCGTACCGTGTTCGGCCGCTATCTGGTCGGCATCGGGACGAACGAGGAGGCCGTGCGGCTCGCGGGCGTGGACCCGCGTCCCTACAAGGTGATCGTGTTCGCGCTGATGGGCGCGCTATCGGGGCTCGCGGCGCTGTTTCAGATTTCGCGGCTCGAAGCCGCCGACCCGAACGCGGGCGCCGGGCTCGAACTGCAGGTGATCGCGGCGGTCGTGATCGGCGGGACGAGCCTGATGGGCGGGCGCGGCTCGGTGATCAGCACGTTTTTTGGCGTCTTGATCATCTCGGTGCTGGCGGCCGGCCTCGCGCAGATCGGCGCGAACGAGCCGACCAAGCGGATCATCACCGGCGCGGTGATCGTGGTGGCCGTCGTGCTGGATACGTATCGCAGCAGACGGCGAAAGACCTGATTCCGGTGTATTGATGCAGGTGGAGTGCGCGGCGCCGGCGGGCTCGGGCGTCGCCGGAGCGGCAAACGTAACACAGCGGAAGTACCGAAGCAGCGGGAACGACAAGCCGGCACGGGGTTGCACAAGCAGCCGGCGGCAGTGAAGAAGGACACAACAGAGCGGGCAGCCGGGCTACGCGCATGAGCGGCGTGCGGTATTGCAGGATGAAACCAGGAACAAACGCACGGCGCGGCCGTGCGCTCCGGCGGCCCATCATCAAAAAAGCAGGCAGCAGGACCCAAGTTGGAGAAGGACGAGTATGGCGACGATCAAAGACGTGGCAGCCATTGCGGGCGTTTCGTTCACGACGGTATCCCATGTAGTGAACAATTCGCGGCCGGTGTCGGCTGATGTACGGGCGAAAGTGGAGCGCGCGATCCGCGAGCTCGACTACGTGCCGTCGGCGGTTGCGCGCTCGCTCAAGGCGCGCTCTACCGCGACGATCGGCCTGCTCGTGCCGAACGCGACCAATCCGTATTTCGCAGAACTCGCGCGCGGCGTGGAAGACGGCTGCGCGAAGAACGGCTATTGCGTGTTCTTCTGCAATTCCGACGACGACCCGGCCAAGCAGCGCAGCTATCTGCGCGTGCTGCAGGAAAAGCGCATCGACGGGCTCGTGATCGCCTCCGCGGGCGAGGACTCGGTGCTGGCGCAGAGCCTCGCCGGCTCGCGCGAGCCGCTCGTGATCGTCGATCGCAACATCGAGGGGGTCACGGCCGATCTGGTGCAGATCGATCACGAAAAGGGCGCCTACCTCGCGACGAAGCACCTGCTGCAGCTCGGCCACGCCGACATCGGCTGCATCACGGGGCCGGTTTCGACCGCCGTGAGCGCGATGCGCGTGCACGGTTTCATCCGGGCGATGGCGGAGCGCGGCCTCGAAATCGAGCCGAACGCGATCGTCGAAAGCGATTTTTCGGCGACGGGCGGCTACGCGGCGGCCTCGCGCCTCTTCGACACCATGAAGCCGAGCGCCATTTTCGCGTGCAACGACATGATGGGCATCGGCGCGCTGCGGGCGGCCGCGGAGCGGGGCATCAGCGTGCCGAACGACTGCTCGATCATCGGCTTCGACGACGTCGAGCTGAGCCGCTACACGTACCCGGCGCTCTCGACGGTCGGCCAGTCGGTGCGCGCGCTCGGCGAAATGGCGGCGCAGACGCTGATCGACCGCATCGTCGGCAAGCTTGCCGGGACGACGCGCCGGCGTGTCGTCGCGCCGCGCCTCATCAAGCGGGAATCGACGGCGGTGGTGTCGGAGACGCGCCGCCTCGTCAAGCGCGCCGCGACGCAAAAGGCGTGAGGGCGTGAGGACTTGAGCGCGGCGCGCCCGCGCCGGACCAACGAAGCAGGGACCGGGCGCGGCGCATCGCGCCCGTGGCAACACAGAACAAAGGAGACGCAACACCCATGAGCGCGCGACCCGCAGACGACGGCGCCCCGGCGCCCACACACCCGAACCCGGGCCGCGTGGTCGTGGTCGGCAGTCTCAACATGGACCTCGTGGCGCGTGCACCGCGCTTGCCGAAGCCCGGCGAAACGCTCGCGGGCCATGCGTTCGCGCAGGTGCCGGGCGGCAAGGGCGGCAACCAGGCGGTCGCGGCGGCCCGGCTCGGCGCGCGGGTGGCGATGCTCGGCTGCGTCGGCGGCGATGCCAACGGCGCGATCCTGCGGCGCGGGCTCGAAGCGGAGTCGATCGACTGCGCGGCGCTCGGCACGAGCGCATCGGCGCCGACGGGCGTGGCGCTCATCATCGTCGACGACGCGAGCCAGAATGCCATCGTGATCGTCGCGGGCAGCAACGCCGAGGTGACACCCGAAACGGTGGCCCGGCACGAAGCGCTCCTCGCGACGGCCGACGTGATCGTCTGCCAGCTCGAAACGCCGCCCGACGCGGTGCGCGCCGCGCTCGCCGCGGGCAGGCGGCTTCGCAAGACCACCATCCTGAACCCCGCGCCCGCCGCGAGCGCGCTTCCCGACGACTGGTTTCCCCTGATCGACTATCTGATCCCGAACGAACTGGAGGCGGCGACGCTTGCCGGCATCGGGATCGCCACGCCCGACGACGCCCGCCGCGCCGCCGCTGCATTGCGTCAAAAAGGGGCGCGAAACGTGATCGTCACGCTGGGTTCGCAGGGGGTGTACGCGCTTCTCGAAGGCGGCGAAGGCGAGCATCTGCGCGCGCCGGCCGTGAAGGCGATCGATACAACGGCAGCCGGCGACACCTTTATCGGCGGGTTCGCCGCCGAGCTGGCACGCGGCAGCGCCGTATCCGCCGCGATTGCGTTCGGCCAGCGCGCCGCGGCGCTCGCGGTCACGCGCGAGGGCGCGCAGCCATCCATTCCGCAGCGCAGCGAAATCTCAGCATAATTCTTCCCGGATCTTTCCGAATAGCACGTTTGTTCGCGTCCTTCATTTCGTCATACGATAAAAATATTCTCAAGTGCCTCCGCGCTGCGCCGTAATAGGACAGTAAGCGGGCCGCTCAGAGCCCGCTTCGGTAGCGCCGGCCGACGGCTGTCGTGCTGCCGTCATCGCGTGCACCGTCCGCTGCGCCACCAAGGAGAATCATGAAAAAGAGTTTGACGATCAAGGCCCGCCTCGGCATCTCGATGGCGTTTCTCGGCGCGTTGCTGATCGCGATCGGCGTGCTTGGCCTCGTCGGCATGAGCCGGTCCAACGACGCGTTCCTGAACACGTTCTCGGTGCAGATGCCGAGCGCGGTCGCCGTCGGCAACACCGAGCTGTATGCCGCGCGCGAGCGGCTCGTATTCGATCGTGCGGCGCTGCTGGTCGGCACCGCGGAGGTGGCGGCAACCGTCGAGCGCGCCCGCATGATGCGCGATCGCGCCGACGGCTACTGGAAGGAATACCTGGCGCTGCCGCACAGCGCGGAGGAACGGCAGCTCGCCGACGCGGCGCAGGAGAAGCGCCTCGCGCTGCAGAAGCGCGTCGACGGGGGGCTGCAGGCGATCGCCGCCGCCGACCACGAGCGCATCGTGACCGAAGCGAAGGCGATGCAGGCGGCCTACAACGAACTCTCGAACGCCAACGACGCGCTGCGCAAGCACCTGATGGACAGGGCACGCGCCGGCTACGAGACCGCGCAGCAGACGTTCGGCCTCTTTCGCACGGTGAGCCTGCTGGCGATCGCGGCGGGGCTGGCCGCGGCCGCGTTCGCGTGGTTCTCGCTGCGCCGCGCCATCGCCCGGCCGCTCGACGAGGCGCTCGGCCACTTCGATGCGATCGCCGCCGGCGACCTGCGCCGCACCGTGAACGTGACTTCGCGCGACGAAATGGGCCAGTTGCTCGAAGGGCTCGCGAGGATGCGCTCGAGCCTCGTCACGACGGTCGAGACGGTGCGCTCGGGCAGCGAGTCGATCGCCTCGGCGACCAAGCAGATCGCGGCGGGCAATATCGACCTGTCGTCGCGCACGGAGGAACAGGCGTCCGCGCTGCAGGAAACGGCGTCGAGCATGGAGGAGCTGACGGGGACGGTCAGGCAGAACGCCGAGAATGCCCGCCAGGCGAGCGCGCTCGCGGCGAGCGCGTCGGAGATCGCCAACAAGGGCAGCTCGGTCGTAAGCCAGGTGGTCGGCACGATGGGCGAGATCAACCAGAGCTCGGCGAAGATCGCGGACATCATCACGATCATCGAAGGCATTGCGTTCCAGACCAACATCCTCGCGCTCAACGCCGCGGTGGAAGCGGCCCGCGCGGGCGAGGAAGGCCGCGGTTTCGCGGTCGTGGCGGGCGAGGTGCGCAGCCTCGCGCAGCGTTCGTCGGCGGCGGCGAAGGAGATCAAGGAACTCATCGACACCTCGGTGGAACGCGTGCAGTCGGGCACGACGCTCGTCGACGAAGCCGGGCGCACGATGAACGAGATCATCGGCGCGGTGCAGCGCGTGACCGACATCATGGGCGAGATCGCGGCGGCCTCCGAGGAGCAGAGCGGCGGCATCGAGCAGGTGGCGCGCGCCGTCACGCAGATGGACGAGGTGACGCAGCAGAACGCGGCGCTCGTCGAGGAAGCGGCGGCGGCGGCGCAGTCGCTGGAAAGCCAGGCGGCGAAGCTGCGTCAGGCGGTCGCGGTGTTCCAGCTCGCCGACGGGGCCACGCATGGGGCTACGCATGGCGCGGTGCCGGCGGTGCGGGCGGCACCGGTCCGGGCGCCGGCGCCGAAGCGCGTGCAGCCGACAAGGCCGGCGGCGCCGGCACCGGCGAGGCGCGAGCCGGTGGCGGCCGCGCCGCGTTCCGCCGCCGCACCGGTCGCCGCGGGCGCCGGCGGCGACTGGGAGACATTCTGAGGCTGACTGACTGAATCCTGATCGAAGGCCGCTGGTCGCCCGGCTGCACGCCCGGATGTGTCAGGCTGCCCGGTTCCAGCGCGGCAGTTACAAATAGACGCGCAGGATCGAATAGACGCCCGAACCGAACGCGCGCCGCGGATTTCCTCGCGGCGCGCGTTTTCGTTTTGGCTCGCACTGCCCGCACAGCGTGGCGTGGATGAAGTCGCATGAGGCGGTAACTCGTACACTGATGGCAACGTGCGTCACCGCTCATCAGAGGAAGCCCGACATGACCGAATCGACACTCGCCGCGCAACTCGTGCACGCCCGGCAGCAGCATGCGCTGATCGAAGAACTCAACGGCCGCGACATTCCTGCCGACACCGGCGCCGCCTACGCCGTCCAGCACGAGGTGCTGAGGCTCACGGGCGCGCGCATCGGCGGCTGGAAGATCGGCGCGCGATCGCCCTCGGCGCAGGCATCGGGCGCGCCGATCGATGCGTCGCTCGTCCATGCGTCGCCGGCGCGGCTCGAATTCAGTTCATTCTTTCGCGTGCTGGTGGAACTGGAGATCGCGTTTCGCTTTGCGCACGCGCTGCCCGCGCGCAGCGAACCTTACACACGCGAGGAAGTTTTTGCCGCGCTCGGCGGCGTGGCGGTCGCGCTGGAAATCGTCGACAGCCGCTTCGCCCAGTGGCCCAATCTCGCGCCGCTCGCGCAGCTCGCCGATTCCCAGAACAACGGCGCGCTCGTCGTGGGCGGCATCGAACCCTACGACGTCGTCGCGCCCGGGTTCGACTTCATTGCGCCGCGGCTCGCGCTCTCGCTCGACGGCGTGTCGATCGTGCCGCAGACCCCCGGCAACCCTGCCGGCGACCCGCGCGAACTGCTGGTGTGGCTCGTCAACCACTGCTCGCGCATGGGCCATGCCGTCGAGCCATTCTGGACCGTCACGACAGGTTCATATACCGGGGCTTACCGCGTCGAAGTGCCGGGAGTGATTCACGGGTCGATCGACCGCATCGGGGAAATTGAACTGGCGCTTGTGTGAGTCTGGCGATATCGATCGTGATGCAATATGGCCGCATATAACCATTCATGCGTAACGGGTATTGAACGCGGGTATTGAACCCGGGTATCGAACGCAGGTATCGAACGCAGGTATCGCAGGTATCGAACATGCCAATGGAATATTAAAGCGTAAGCGTAGTTTACAAAGTGAGCGAACGCTGCGAGCGTGGAACACAATCAAAACGGCCGGGTCGGTCCGAATGGAAATAGTGTGCGCCGGACATGCCGTCCCGTATGACGCGGCCGGGAGCGAAACGTGCTGCGCGGCGCGAGCGCAGGGATGGCGGAAATATTCCGGCATTGCCCGGGAAAGGAGGCAAGTGCATGAGAGACGGGAAGGTAGAGCCGCACGTAGAAGTGCGCTGCAACGAGGTGAACCGAACAGGCAAACGGACAATGGCGCAACAGGATATGACCATTGGGACTGAGGATTGTAGGTGAACGAAAATAATCCACCAAGCTAGGGAATCGTTCGATGCATTTCGCGCACGCAAGTGCGTGAAAAAAAATTCGAAAGGGTTTAGGATGAATTCAAGCGATGTCGTTTCGATTACGCGCTCCGCGCACGGCAACGCTTTCTGACTTCGGCGAGGAGGTAGCATGGATATCTACAGCAGTTTCGCGACCCGCTTCGAAAAAACCCGAGAGGAGGAATTCTCGCTCGAAGAGTACCTCGCGCTCTGCAAAGAAGATCCTGCCACGTATGCAACAGCGGGCGAACGCATGTTGACGGCCATCGGGGAACCCGAGCACGTCGATACCCGTCTCGATCCGCGTTTATCGCGTGTGTTTGCGAACAAGGTCATCAAGGTGTATCCGGCATTCCGCGAGTTCTACGGAATGGAGGAAGTGATCGAACATGTCGTGTCGTACTTCCGGCATGCCGCGCAAGGTCTTGAAGAAAAGAAGCAGATTCTCTATCTGCTCGGGCCTGTGGGCGGCGGCAAGTCGTCGATCGCCGAGCGCCTGAAGCAGCTCATGGAACGCGTGCCGTTCTATTCGATCAAGGGTTCGCCCGTGAACGAATCGCCGCTCGGCCTGTTCGACTACGACGAGGACGGCCCGGTGCTCGAAGAGCAGTACGGCATTCCGCGCCGCTATCTGAAGAACATCCTGAGCCCGTGGGCGGTCAAGCGCCTGCACGAGTACAACGGCGACATCCGCAAGTTCCGCGTCGTGCGGCGCTATCCGTCGATCCTTCGCCAGATCGGCATCGCGAAGACGGAGCCGGGCGACGAGAACAACCAGGACATCTCCTCGCTCGTCGGCAAGGTGGATATCCGCAAGCTCGAAACCTACTCGCAGGACGACGCCGACGCCTACAGCTACTCCGGTGGCCTGTGCCTCGCCAATCAGGGCCTGCTCGAGTTCGTCGAAATGTTCAAGGCGCCGATCAAGGTGCTGCACCCGCTCCTCACCGCCACCCAGGAAGGCAACTTCAAGGGCACGGAAGGGTTCGGCGCGATTCCGTTCGACGGCGTCATCCTCGCCCACTCGAACGAGTCGGAATGGAAGGCCTTCCGCAACAACAAGAACAACGAGGCGCTGCTCGACCGGATCTTCGTCGTGAAGGTGCCGTATTGCCTGCGCTACAGCGAAGAGGTGAAGATCTACGAGAAGCTTCTGCGCAACTCGTCGCTGGCCGAAGCGGTATGCGCGCCCGGCACGCTCAAGATGATGGCGCAGATGGCCGTGCTCACGCGCCTGCACGAGCCGGAGAACTCCAGCCTCTTTTCGAAGATGCAGGTGTACGACGGCGAGAACCTGAAAGACACGGACCCGAAGGCGAAGTCGTATCAGGAGTATCGCGACTTCGCGGGAGTCGACGAAGGCATGACCGGGGTCTCGACGCGCTTCGCGTTCAAGATTCTCTCGCGCGTGTTCAACTTCGATTCGACCGAAGTGGCGGCCAACCCCGTCCACCTGATGTACGTGCTCGAACAGCAGATCGAACGCGAGCAGTTCCCGCCGGAAACGGAGCAGAAGTACCTGTCCTTCATCAAGGACGTGCTCGCTTCGCGCTACGCGGAGTTCATCGGCAAGGAAATCCAGACGGCTTATCTGGAATCGTATTCGGAGTATGGACAAAACATCTTCGATCGCTACGTGACGTACGCCGACTTCTGGATTCAGGACCAGGAGTTCCGCGACCACGACACCGGCGAGAGCTTCGACCGCGCGGCACTGAACGCCGAGCTGGAGAAGATCGAGAAGCCTGCGGGCATCAGCAACCCGAAGGACTTCCGCAACGAGATCGTGAATTTCGTGTTGCGGGCGCGCGCGGCCAACGGCGGCAAGAACCCGGCGTGGATCAGCTACGAGAAGCTGCGCGTCGTGATCGAGAAGAAGATGTTCTCGAACACGGAAGAACTTTTGCCTGTGATTTCGTTCAACGCAAAAGGATCGGCGGAAGAACAGCGCAAGCATGAGGATTTCGTCAACCGGATGGTCGCGAAGGGCTACACGCCGAAGCAGGTGAGGCTCCTGTGCGACTGGTATCTCCGGGTTCGCAAGTCATCTTGATGGGGGATGATCAAAACGTGACCAGATCGTGAGACCCTACGTATCAGGCCCGCGCACGGCCGCTTCGTTTTCCGGTGCATGCAGTGGCGCACCCCGAAGCGGCCAGGCGCGGGCGCCTTGCGAGGCGTGACACGGCAACCCGGCCGCAGCGCGCGGCACGAACGCCACGCAGCGCCTCGCTTCCTCGCCAATAACGCGGGAGACTGGATGTGCTGCACCAAATCATCGACCGCAGGTTAGCCGGAAAGAACAAGAGCATCGCCAACCGCGAGCGCTTCCTTCGCCGCGTGAAGAACTATATTCGCCGCGCCGTCTCGGACGCCGTGCGCGACCGCAGCATCAAGGATATTCAGAACACGCAGAGCATCACGATTCCGAAGAAGGACATCGCGGAGCCGTCGTTCCGCCATGGCCCCGGCGGCAAGCGTGAGCTCGTGCATCCCGGCAACGCCGACTACATACGCGGCGACAAGATTGCGCGCCCGCAAGGCGGCGCCGGAGGCGGCGGCAAGACCGCGAGCAACGAGGGCGAAGGGCAGGACGACTTCGTCTTCGAGCTTTCGCGCGAAGAGTTCATGCAGTATTTCTTCGACGACCTCGAACTGCCGCGCCTCGTGAAAACCCAGCTGCTCGCCGTGCCCACGTGGAAGAACGTCCGGGCGGGCTGGGCAGCCGAGGGCACGCCGAACAACATCGACGTGGTGCGCTCGCTTCGCAGCGCGCTCGGGCGCCGCATCGCGCTCGGCTCGCCGCTTTCCAGCCAGTTGCGCGAGATGGAGCGGCAACTGGAGCAACTGAAGGAAGAAAAGGGCGACCCCGAGGAAATCGCGCGGCTCGAAGCCGACATCGTGATCATGCAGGGACGCATCACGCGCATTCCGTTCATCGATCCGTTCGACTTGCGCTACGTGAACCGCGTCAAGCAGCCGACCCCCTCCAGCAAGGCCGTGATGTTCTGCCTGATGGACGTGTCCGGCTCGATGGACGAGCAGCGCAAGGACCTGTCGAAGCGCTTCTTCATCCTGCTGTATCTGTTCCTGAACCGGAACTACGAGAAGATCGAGGTGGTGTTCATCCGCCACCACACGCGCGCCGAGGAAGTCGACGAGGACACCTTCTTCCATTCCACCGAAAGCGGCGGCACGGTCGTGTCGAGCGCGCTGGAACTAATGAAGAAGATCATGGACGAGCGCTATTCGCCCACTGAATGGAACATTTACGGCGCACAGGCATCGGACGGCGACAACTGGACCGATGACTCCCCGAAATGCCGCAAGCTCCTGTCTGAAGACATCCTGCCCAAAGTCCGGTATTTTGCCTATATTCAAGTGGCGCCAGAGGAGCAGAATCTGTGGCTGGAGTACGCACAGCTGGCACTCGCTGCGCCGGAACTCGCAATGAAAAAAGTCGAATCGGCCGCGGACATCTACCCGGTGTTCCGTGAACTGTTCGAGAAACAACAGGCGGCTGCATGACGACAAGGCATCTCCATAACGAAGCGCGTGGATATCACCTGGACGGCAGCACGGACGACCGCGCGCCGGCCAAGCTGGAAGCGGGGCAACGGAGCGCGTCCGAAGCGACGCGGAAGGAAGGCAGCATGAATGTTGCGGAAAAGAGGCCGTTGCCGTGCCCGTCCGACTGGACCTTCGAACTGATCGAGGAATACGACACCGAAATCGCCCGCGTCGCGGAACGGTACGGGCTGGATGTTTATCCCATCCAGCTCGAACTGATCAGCGCCGAGCAGATGATGGACGCGTACGCATCGGTCGGCATGCCGGTGAATTACCGGCACTGGTCGTTCGGCAAGCACTTTCTATCGACTGAAAAGAGCTATCGGCGCGGGCAGATGGGCCTCGCGTACGAAATCGTCATCAATTCGAACCCCTGCATCGCGTATCTCATGGAAGAGAACACGATGACGATGCAGGCGCTCGTGATCGCGCACGCCGCGTACGGGCACAACTCGTTCTTCAAGGGCAACTACCTGTTCCGCCTGTGGACGGACGCGCACGCGATCATCGACTATCTCGTCTACGCGAAGAATTACATCGCGGAATGCGAGGAGCGTTACGGGCTCGATCGCGTGGAGGAACTGCTCGATTCATGCCATGCGCTGATGAACTACGGCGTGGACCGCTACAAGCGGCCGCAGAAACTGTCGCTCGCGAAGGAAGCGGCGATGCGGCGCGAGCGCGAAGCGTATCTGCAGTCGCAGGTGAATGAACTGTGGCGCACGCTGCCGAACAAGAAGGCGCAGACAGCCGAGGAAATCGAAAGCCGCTATCCCCCCGAGCCGCAGGAAAACCTGCTCTATTTCGCGGAAAAGAACGCACCCTTGCTCGAGCCGTGGGAGCGCGAGGTGATCCGCATCGTGCGCAAGGTCGGGCAGTATTTTTACCCGCAACGCCAGACGCAGGTCATGAACGAAGGCTGGGCGACGTTCTGGCACTACACGCTGCTCAATACGCTCTACAACGAAGGCCGGCTCGAAGACGGCTTCATGATGGAGTTCCTGCATTCGCACAGCAACGTGGTCTACCAGCCGCCGGTGACGAAGCCGTATTACAGCGGCATCAATCCGTACGCCCTCGGCTTTTCGATGATGAGCGACATCCGCCGCATCTGCGAGAACCCCACGGACGAAGACCGCGAGTGGTTTCCCGAACTCGCCGGCAGTGACTGGCTCGAGTCGCTGCACTACGCGATGCGCAATTTCAAGGACGAAAGCTTCATCGCGCAGTATCTGTCGCCGCATCTGATCCGCGAGATGCGCCTGTTCTCGATCCTCGACGACGACATGCGCGATGCGCTCGAAGTGTCGGCGATTCATGACGAAAGCGGCTACCGGTATGTCCGGCAGGCGCTGTCGCGGCAATACGACATGCACCACCGCGAGCCGAACATCCAGGTGTATTCGGTGAACACGCGCGGCGATCGCAGTCTCACGCTGCGTCACTTCATGACGGACAACCGGCATCTCTCGAACGACAGCGAGGAAGTGCTCAAGCACATGGCGCGGCTGTGGCAATTCGACGTGTATCTGGAAAGCGTCGACGAGAACGGCACAGTCAGGAAGCGCTTCGAGTGCAAGTACGTGCCGCCTGAATCGCGCTGATTTGGGTGTTCTGCCTTCCGCCCGTCACGGTGGTCCAGACTGAAACCGGCTCGAAAGAGCCGGTTTTTTCATTGGCGAGCGCGACTCATTTGCTTCGCTCGTGCCGAGCTATGCGCCTCACCCTCGCGGATCGTTCTCCCCCGCCTGCGCGAAGAGATCCCAGCTCGCCATGAAGAGCGCGGCAATCAGCGGCCCGATCACGAAGCCGTTGATGCCGAACAGCGCCATGCCGCCAAGCGTCGAAATCAGCACGACCCAGTCAGGCATTTTCGTGTCCTTGCCGACCAGGATCGGCCGCAGCACATTGTCGACGAGTCCGATCACGACCACCGAGAACACGATCAGGATCACGCCGCGCCAGATGTCGCCGGTCAGAAGCAGGTAGGCGGCGGCCGGCGCCCAGATCAGCGCGGCGCCGATGGCGGGCAGAAGCGACAGGAAAGCCATCAGCACGCCCCAGAGCAGTGAGCCCTGGATGCCGAGAATCCAGAAAATGACCCCGCCGAGCAGCCCCTGAACCGCCGCCACCGCGATGTTGCCCTTGACGGTCGCGCGCACGACGGTCGTGAACTTGGCGATCAGGTGCTGCTTGTGGGCTTCGTCGAGCGGCAGCGCGCGGCGAATGCGCCGGCCGATCTCGCCGCCGTCGCGCAGCAGGAAAAACACGAGGTAGAGCATGACGCCGAAGCTGATCATGAACTGGAACGTGTTCTGGCCGATGCTCAACGCCTGCTCCGCGACGAACTGGCTGATCTGCGCAGCGCCTGCGGTGAGCCGGCGCTGGATGCCGGGAATGTCGTCGAGACCGAAGCGGCCGAGCAGATTCTGCACCGACGTCGGCAGCGCGTGCACCATCTGCTGGAAGTAGAGCGTGAAATTCGGCTGGCCCGATTTGATTTGCGCGTAGGCGAGGCTGATTTCCTGCGCGAGCGTGCCCGCGACGAGAATCAGCGGCACGATCACGATCAGCACGGCGAGGACGAGCGTCGTTAGCGCGGCGAGGTTGCGCCGCTTGCCGAACTTGATCGTGAGCCAGCGCTGCATCGGCTGGAACAGGATCGCGAGAATCGTGCCCCAGAAGATCGCGCCGAAGAAGGGCAGCAGGATCCACGCGAGCGCGACCGTCACGACGAGCAGCAGGATGTGGAACGAATGCTGGTGAACTGAGTTGTTATTCATGAATGCTCGGACAATTCCAAAGTCGAAGGCGGCCCATGCCGCAGCCGGCGCGCGGGAAACGCACGCTCGCCGTTCGCCCGGATTCGAGCCCGGCTTTGCGCCGGACTTGGCGCCGGACTTGGCGCCGGGCTTCGCTGCGCCGCAATAATCGGGCCGGGGCAATGCTAGCACGGCGCCTTACACGGACCGGCGAGGGCGTGCGCTGGCTCGTGCGGGCGCCCGCGTCTCCGTTCGAGCGCAGAGCGGTGCAAGGGTTCGCGGGGCGGTAACGTCGTGCGATTAGGGAAAGCGGCGCCGGTCGACTAAAATCCCAACCTTCTTCAGCATGCGTGCCGGCCGCCGCGTTCCTGCCGGCCGAAACCGCTTTCGTCGAAACAAAAATGAATCCAGGGGTTGTCTACGCGTTTTCGGCTTTCGTCATCTGGGGCCTTTTTCCGATCTATTTCAAGGCCCTGCATTCGATCAGCGCAATGGAGATGCTTGCGCACCGCATGGCCTGGTCGATGGTGTTCCTGCTCGTCGTCATGACGATCCGGCATCAGTGGCGCTGGCTCGCGCCCGTGCTGAGCAACCGCCGCCAGCTCGCGCGTTTCACCGCGAGCGCGGTGCTGCTGTCGTCTAACTGGCTGATTTACATCTGGGCGGTGAACGACGGCCGGATCGTCGAGGCGAGCCTCGGCTATTTCATCAATCCGCTCGTGAACGTGCTGTTCGGCATGGCTTTTCTGCACGAGCGGCTGCGCCGCGTTCAGTGGGTCGCGGTCATCCTGGCCGCCGCGGGCGTGCTGTGGCTCACGTGGGTCAACGGCCAGCCGCCGTGGATCAGCCTCGCGCTCGCGCTGACCTTCGGCGGCTACGGCCTCCTGCGCAAGACCGCGCATCTCGGCGCGCTCGAGGGGCTCACGCTCGAAACCATGCTGCTGTGCCCGCTCGCCGCGGCTTATCTCGCGATCGCCGGCACGCACGGCGCGAGCGGTTTCGCCGACGCCTCGTTCGGCGTCAAGGTGCTGCTGATCGCCGCGGGCCCGATCACGGCGATTCCGCTGCTGCTGTTCGCGGCGGGCGCGCGGCGCATCCCGCTGTCGATGCTCGGGCTGATCCAGTACATCACGCCGACGCTGCAACTGCTGATCGGCGTGGTGATCTATCAGGAGGCGTTCGGGCACGACCGGCTGATCGGCTATGGCGCGATCTGGGCGGCGCTTGCCGTCTATTCGCTGGAAAGTGCCTGGCGGGCGCGGCAACTGCGTGCGTGAGTGCGTGACACCTTAACGGCGGCCAATGGCGGCCAACGGCAGGCATCATCGATGAAAATTCTTCTTTTCGGCGCGACGGGCATGGTGGGGCAGGGCGTCCTGCGCGAGTGCCTGCTCGATGCCGAGGTGTCGGAAGTCGTCACGATCGGCCGCACGGCAACCGGTGTGCACAACCCCAAGCTGCGCGAGATCGTGCATCGGGACATGTTCGACTACGGCGCGATCGAAGCCGCTCTGACGGGTTTCGACGCCTGCTTCTTTTGTCTGGGCGTCTCGTCGTTCCGGATGAGCGAGGCCGACTACACGCGCCTGACCTACGACCTGACGATGGCCGCCGCCGAAACGCTCGCGCGCGTCGATCCGGCCATGACGTTCGTCTACGTGACGGGCGCCGGGACCGACAGCACCGAGCGGGGCCGCACGATGTGGGCGCGCGTGAAGGGGCGCACGGAGAACGCGCTGCTGCGCCTGCCGTTCAGGGCGGCGTTCATGTTCCGCCCCGGCGCGATCCTGCCGATGCACGGCGTGCGCTCGAAGACCGCGCTGTACCAGGCGGGCTACTCGCTCGCGCGGCCGGTGATGCCGTTCCTGCAGCGCACGTTTCCGAACGCGATCGTCACGACCGAGCAGGTCGGGCGCGCGATGCTCGCCGTGGCGAAACAAGGCGCGCCGTCGCCGATACTCGAAAGCCGCGACATCGCGCGGTACTAGGTACTAGCGCACAGCGCGCAGGATCAGCGCGCGGCGTCGCCCCAGCGGTATTCGATGGTCGTGTCGTCGAGCTTTGCCTTGAGTTCCGGATCGAGCGTGAGATCGGCGGCGGCGAGCGTGTCGGTGAGCTGATCCGGCCGGCTCGCGCCGATGATCGCGGAACTCACCACGGGATTGGCGAGCACCCACGCAATCGACGTCTTCGTGAGCGACTGTCCCGCGTCGGCGACGATCGCCTTCAGCTTTTCGATCGTCTGGAATTCGCGCTCGTGCCAGTAGCGCTGCTGGTACATCTCGCCCGCGCGCTGGCCGATGGTCGCGACCGTAAAGCGTCCTTCCGACGGCGCCGTATCGTGACGGTGCTTGCCCGTGAGGAGCCCGCCCGCGAGCGGGTTGTAAGGCATCACCGCGAGCCCTTCTTCCGACGCGAGCGGCAGCAGCTCACGCTCGATCTGGCGAAAGAGCAGGTTGTAGCGCGGCTGCATCGAGACGAAGCGCGCCGTGCGCAGCGCGTCCGAGCGCCCGAGCGCGCGCGCGAGCCGGTAGGCGAGGAAATTCGACACGCCGATATAGCGCGCCTTGCCGTGGCGAACGATGGTGTCGAGCGCTTCGAGCGTTTCGTCGAGCGGCGTTTCGGGCGAGTCGTGATGGAGCTGGTACAGATCGACGTAGTCGGTGTTCAGCCGCTTGAGCGAGGCGTCGATCGCATCGAGCAGATGCTTGCGCGAGGCGCCCTGGTCCCACGCCGACGGCCCCATCTTGCCGACCGCCTTGGTCGCGAGAATGAAGCGATCGCGCTTGCCCTTCAGCCAGCGGCCGACGATCTCTTCCGTGCCGCCGGCCGTCTTTTCGTCGGCGCCGAGCGGGTAGACGTTGGCGGTATCGATGAAATTCACGCCGGCGTCGGCGGCACGGTCCATGATGCTGCGCGACACGTCCTCGTTCGTCTGCAAGCCGAATGTCATCGTGCCGAGGCACAGGCGCGAAACGGTGAGGCCGGTATTGCCGAATTTGCTGTATTGCACGGTGGGCTCCCTACAGGGTGGCGGTTGGGGGTGGCGGTTGGGGGTGTCGAGTGGGGTGTGGATTGGGGCGGCTTTGCAGCGAGTCCGATAGCATAGCCGCGACGCCGCGACCTTGCTGGCAACGCCGCAACGCCCGCGCTTGGGGCGCCTGATGCCGGCAAGCTGCCGCGCCTACTGCGCGGCGGCCGGCTGGCGGGCCGGCTGCGGCGCGGCGTCGAGCCTGCGGAACACGAGTGCCGAGGCGAGCGTGATCACGCCCACGCACACGAAGCTCAGCTTGAAGCCGAGCGCCGCCGACCCCGAGGCGCCCTCGAACACCCGCACGAGCCCGCCGCCGATCGAGACGCCCAGGCCGATCGCGAGCATCTGCACCATCGAGAAGAGGCTGTTGCCGCTGCCCGCATCCTTGATCGACAGGCCCTTGAGCGTGACGCTGTTCATCGCCGCGAACTGCATCGAGTTGCTCGCGCCGAAAATCGACAGGATCACGATTTCCACGGCGAGCGGCGTGCCCGGCGCAAAAGCGGCGAAGCCGACAATCGATGCGCCCACCAGAACCGTGTTCACGAGCAGGAAGTTGTCGTAGCCGTAGCGCTTGACGAGCGGCGCGATCCAGCCCTTCGCGATGGTGCCGGCGAACGCGGCGGGCAGCATCATGAGGCCCGAGTGCAGCGGGCTGTAGCCGAGTTCGAGCTGCATCAGAAGCGGCAGCAGGAACGGCACGGCGCTCGACCCCACGCGGCAGAGCAGGTTGCCGACGAGGCCGACGCTGAAGTTCGGCTCGCGAAAGAGCGCAAGCTGGAAAAGCGGATTCGCGCGCCGCTGCGCGTACGGAATGTAGGCGAGCGCGGCGGCCGCGCTCAGCGCGAAGAGCGCAACGGATACGAGCACACGATGCTCCTCGACGGGATTGTCGATTGCCATCGAAAACGCGACCATGCAAAGCGACAACAGCCCGCAGCCGACGAAGTCGAACGGAGGCGCATCGGCGATGCTGTCGTTCGGCAGATAGCGCAGCACCGCGACGAGCCCGAGCGCGCCGATCGGCACGTTGATCAGAAAGATCCAGTGCCAGGTCGCGGCCTCGACGAACCAGCCGCCGAGCGTCGGCCCGAGGATGGGGCCGACCTGGCCGGCGATCGAGATCATCGCGAGCGCCGACACGTAGGCTTCGCCCGTCACGCTGCGCAGGACGGCGAGCCGCCCGATCGGCAGCAGCATCGAGCCGCCGATGCCCTGCAGCACCCGCGCGACGATCAGCTGGTCGACCGTGTGCGCGCCCGCGCAGCAGAGCGAGCCGATCACGAAGAGCAGAATCGAAACGAAATAGACGCGCCGCGTGCCGAAGCGGTCTGCGAGCCAGCCGGAGGCGGGGGTGAGGAGCGCCATCGTCAGCGTGTAGGCGACGACGATCGACTGCATGGCGAGCGGATGAGCGTTCAGGCTGCGGGCAATCGAGGGCAGGGCGGTGTTGACGATCGTCGTGTCGAGCGCCTGCATGAAAAAGCCGACGGCGACGATCCACAGAAGCGCCGTGTGAGAAGACTGTCGTGTCATGTGCGGGTAACGAAGCGTGAGACGGGCCGCCGCGGAAGGTTTCCGTATCAGCCAAGCTGAAATGTTACAGATTACGGATGCTATCGGGAACCCCGCTAACCACATTGACTATCATCGTAAATGCCGATCACAATCCCCGCATGCTCAATCCAGTCTGGCTGAACACGTTCGCGACGGTGGCCGCGTCGCACAGTTTCACCGACGCCGGGCGCCAGCTCGGCCTCACGCAGTCGAGCGTGAGCGAACACATCCGGCGTCTGGAGGAGAGCGTGGGGCGCCGGCTCCTGATCCGCGACACGCATTCGCTCGCGCTCACCGCCGACGGCGAGGCGATGCTCGTGCACGCCCGCGTGATCCTGGAGGCGATGGCGCATGCCGAATCGCAGTTCCGCTCGCCACGGCTGCGCGGCCGCGTGCGCCTCGGTTCCTCCGACGACCTCGCGCTCGGCCCGCTGCCGAGCGTGCTCGCGGCCTTTCGTAATACGCATCCCGACGTGGAGCTCGAAATCACGATCGGCATGACCGGGCAGCTTTATCAGCTGCTCGATGCCGGCGCGATCGATCTGGCGGTCGGCAAGCGCCGCGTCGGCGACGCGCGCGGCATGCGGCTTTTCAGCGGGCGGCTCGAGTGGCTCGCGAAACCCGGCACCGTGGTCGATCTGGCACTGCCGCTGCCGCTGATACTCGTCGCCGAGCCGAGCGTGACGCGCGCCGTCGTGCTCGACGCCCTCGCGATGGCGGGCGCCAGCTGGCAGATGGTCTGCACGAGCAGCAGCCACGCGGGCTGCATCGCGGCGGCGCGCGGTGGGCTGGGGCTCACCGTGCGCTCGCATTTCCTCGCGGGGCGCGGGCTCGCGCCGCCGCTGAACCGCGCGGCACTGCCGGAACTGCCCGAGGTGGAATTCATCGCGCTCGGGGCAAAGCACCTGAGCCGTCCGGCGGAAACGCTGCTGCAACTGCTGCAGAACAGCGACCTGCGCGGCGAGTGGGACGGCGAGTAAGACGCCGGGTAAGACGCCGACCGGGCGCGCATATCCTTAGCGCAATTGCTTCGTTTGCGCGGCGCGGCGTGGAATTTATGCTCTTTCGCTACGGTTTCGAACGGAGAGAAAGAGAATGACGACGACGCAGGCATGGCCGCACGAGGCCGACGGCGCAGAGTGGCTCGATCGTTTCGCGGGTGTGTTCGAGCGCATCGCCGCGGGAGCCGTCGAGCGCGAGCAGAAGCGTGAACTGGCCCGCGACGCGGTGCGCTGGCTGACCGAATCGGGTTTCACGGCGCTGCGCGTGCCGCGCAAGTACGGTGGCGGCGGCGCGACGCTGCCGCAGTTCTTCAGGCTGCTCACGCGGCTCGGCGAGGCGGATTCCAACCTGCCGCAGATCCTGCGCCTGAATTTCGGCTTCGTCGAATTGCGGCTCGAAAGCGACGACGAAGCCGCACGCGAACGCTGGCTCACGCGGATCGCCCGGGGCGAGACGGTCGGCGCGGCGATCTCGGAGCGCACCGGCTCGACGCACAACACCGTCACCGTGACGCCGGACGGCGCGAGCGGCCGGTGGCTGCTGAACGGCGAGAAGTATTACAGCACGGGCGCGCTCTACGCCGACTGGATCAGCGTGACGGCGCACGACGGCACGGACGACCTGCATCTGCTCGTGCGCGGCGACGCGCCGGGCGTCGCGCGCCTCGACGACTGGGACGGCTTCGGCCAGCGCCTGACCGCGAGCGGCACGACGCGCTTTGACAACGTGCGGGTGGAGGGCGACCAGATCCTGCAGCGCTTCAAGGCGTCCGAGCCGCGCCGCAACACGCTCGTGACCGCGTTCTACCAGACCGTGCATCTCGCGACGCTGGCGGGTATCGCGCGGGCGGTGCTGCGCGACGGCATCGCGTTCGTGCAGGGCCGCACCCGCACCTTCGGCGTGCCGGGGCGCTCCAGCCCGCGCGAGAATCCGCTCGTGCATCGGGTTGTCGGGCGGCTCGCGAGCCTGGCGTTCGCGGCGGAAGCCATCGTCGATTCGGTGTCGGCGGCGCTCGAAACCGTGCACCAGGCACGCCTCGCGGGGCGCGCGAAGCCAGAGGATTACATCGCGCTCGACATCCAGGTCTATCAGGCGCAGCAGATCGTGATCGAGCAGGTGCTCGAAGCGTCGACGCTGCTCTTCGAAGTCGGCGGGGCGAGCGCGACGAGCGAGGCGCGGCGGCTCGACCGCCACTGGCGCAACGCGCGCGTGATCGCGTCGCACAACCCGGCGATCCAGCGCGAGGCGGCCGTCGGCGATTTCCACCTCAACGGCACCGCGCCGAACGAGCGCTTCAGCCTCGCACATTCGACGGCGCCGTCGCAGGACGCGGATTCCGGTTCACGCGACGCGTCCGGCGCGCGCGCGGCGCGGCTCGATGCGGCGCTGGCGGAAAGCGGGCGGTAGGGCGCAGGACGACAGGGCGGCGTCCGGCGTTCGCCGTGCGAACGGGATTCACCGGGCGCGGTGTGTATTCCTTTCGTCAGCGCCGCGCGCGGCAGGCCGCTTTCCTTCCGGGAGCGGCGTTTTTTACCTGAATGTCATAGCGAGAAAAGGCTCCGCCGACGAACACCGTACGGCGGCGAGCCAACCCTGCCCGGCGCTGCAACGCTGCAACAGCCGGGCCGCGTCAGGCCGGTCCGCGACGAATCATCGTGAGAATTCGCCGCACCGCTCGCATACCGCGATTGCCACGCGCATTTTGCTTCTTATATATTGAGCGGCGTTTTGCTGCGGGCGCCCGGCGCCCCGGCTCACCTCGTCCTTAAGCCCGCTCACATGAAAGTCCACGACATGCGCCGCGCCCCGTGCGCGAGACCCGCACAAGAACCGTCCGTCGCGCGCGGCACGATCAGCACCATCGGCACGATCGGCACCATCGGCGCGCGAAGCCGCCGGTGAGCGCGCTCGCCGGTTTCCCCGCACGCCTGCGCAGCTTCAGCGCGCGACGCATCACATTCGCTGCGTTGGCCACGCTCGGCGCCTGTTGCGCGCTCGCCGCAAGCGGCGCGGCGAGCGCGGCGTCGTATGTCGCGAAGCATTGCGCGGAGCTGGAGGGCAGGAGCATCCCCGCCCCGGTGATCGGTCTGCCGACGCGCGGCGCGCTGATTTGGAGCGCGTCGGTCGTGAAGGCGGCGGCGCCAGGCAACCGCAACGGCGAGTACTGCCGGATCGTCGGCAGCATCAGGGCGGTTCAGGACACGACGCCCGATATCCGCTTCGAAGTGAACCTGCCGAGCCGCTGGAACGGCCGCGCGCTGCAGATGGGCGGCGGCGGCTACAGCGGCGTGGTCGTGAGCGGCACCGAGCCGATGCCGTTCGCGCCGGACTCCACGCCGCTCGCGCGCGGCTACGCGACCTTCGGCTCGGATTCGGGCCACGTCGGCAATTCGGGCCGCGCGGATTTCGCCGCCAACGACGAAGCGATCGTCAACTTCGGCTTCGGGCATCTCAAAAAGACGCACGACGTCGCGCTCGCGCTGATCCAGATGGGCTACGGGCGCGGGCCGGAGAAGACCTACTTCGCGGGCGGCTCGACGGGCGGTCGCGAGGGGCTCACGGTGATCGAGCGCTATCCCGCCGATTACGACGGCGTGATCGCCAACGCGCCGGCCATCAATTTCTCGGGCGTGCGCCTGATCGGCGTGAAGGTCGGGCAGGCGTCGTACGCGAAGCCGGGCGGTTTCGTCGGGCTCGCGCAGCAGCGGCGCGTGTTCGAAACCGTCATGCACGACTGCGACCGGCTCGACGGCGCGGCCGACGGCATCGTGGGCAACGTCGAGGCATGCCGCGAGCTCGAGCCGCAAATCGTCGCGCAACTGCGCTGCGCGAACGGCCAGCGGCCGTCGCTGCGCGACAGCTGTCTTTCCGACGCCCAGCTGGCGACGCTCGACACCCTGCGTGACGGCCTCTCGCTGCCGTACCCGCTCGCCTATAACGTCAACTCGTATCCGGGCTACAACGTCTATCAGGGCGTGGACTTGTCGGGCGGCCTCGGTCTCGGCGATTCGCCGACGCTCGTCTCGCCGCCGGGCTTCGCCGTGAACGGCTATCTCTTCGCGCAGGGCGACGCGTACATCCGGTACTTCGTCACGCGCGATCCGGCGTTCAGCAGCCTCGCCTTCGACATCGCGAATCCGGGCCGCTACCGGCAGCGGCTCGTGACGCTGTCGGCGACCGTCGGCGCGATGAACACCGACGTGTCCGCGTTCATTGCGCGCGGCGGCAAGCTGATCATGATGCACGGCCTCGCCGACGAAGTGATCAGCCCGAACCAGACCATCGCGTTCTACCGGTCGCTCGTCGGCCGCTACGGGCAGGACACCGTCGATTCGTTCGTGCGCCTCTACATGGTGCCGGGCTTCCAGCACGGCAGCGGGGTGTTCATCCCGGCGTGGGACGAACTCGGCGCGCTCGACCAGTGGGTCACGCGCGGCGTGGCGCCCGAAACGCTCGTCGGCACCGACATCGCCCCCGCGACCAACGGACGCTCGCGCCCGATGTGCCGCTACCCGGCCTATCCGCGCTATACGGGCAAGGGCAGTGTCAACAGCGCGGCGAATTTCCGCTGCGAGCGTCCGTGAGCGGCGCGCGGGCCGAGCGCCGTTGATGTGTTCGTCGCGAGCGCGTTCGATGTCCGCGGGTTCAATGCCCGGCACGGGGGGACGAGCCGCACCCGTTGCGCGAGGTGTACGCGCGGCAGTTCGACCGGCGCGCACCCGTAGCCCGGCACAATGGCGGGAGCGGCGAAAGGCTTCAGCGGACGAAGGGCGTGTCTGAAGAGCGCATCGGGCGGTGCATCGAGCGGCACATCGACGCGCGCCGGGGCGAAGCGGCGCCCCGGCGCTGCGCGACAGCCGTCGTGCCGGTCATCGTGCGCCGCGTGCGAAACGTGGCATGGCGCGGGCGGCACGCTAGAACGCGCTCGCGCTCGTTTTCGAGACGCGTGGCCATAGTCGCGCGAGCCATCGTCGAAGCTGGGTCGTGCCCGCATGGCGGTACGACGTCACGGATACCTCGAGCGGCGCATCCGCATCCGACGACAGCCACACGCGCTCGCCGCGCATGAGCCGCACGACATCGCCGGGCTTCGCCCAGTAGTCGTACGGGTCCCCGTGACGCGTGAGCCAGGCCGCGGCCTGATGCACGCGCAATTCGCCGTCGTGCGCGACGCGCCACGACAAGGTCTGACGCGGCTGCACCTCGAAATACACGACGACGCGCGCCTTCGACGCGAGCGCGGATTTCCCGCCTGCCTGCACTGAGACTTGCGATGCTTTTTCCATCATTGCTCTCCAGTGGTGAGCCGAAGACTTGAGCCAGAGACGGAGTCGCACGCATGAAAACAAAAAGGCCCCGTCTGATCGGCGGGGCCTTCGGAATCGGTTGTGTCTGCCTTGGTGTTGCTAGCGCACGCGCTCTCCCGATGACCCGCCAGTGGCGTTCATTGCGTAGCAAATCGGGACGATGGAGAGAAGGCGGCTTGCGTGCATGAAGCGCAGTATCGGGCGGCGTCGCGCCGCTGTCAATATCGAGATGCCGGGCGCGCGTGAAATGCCTTGCGCCTCGCGGCGGCCGGGATTATCGGGATGACATGCAGGATGACGAAGGGCCGGGATCGAGCGCGGCCCTTCGCATCGGGGTTACGCCGTGCGAGCGGTCAGATGCCGGCGTAGCCCACGGGCTTCGTCGAATGGCTCTTCGCGACGTCGGCGTTCGTGGATACCACGTATTGCGGCGACTCCGTGAGCGTGAGCACGAGCTTGCCGTCGCTGTACGGCGCGCTCGACGGATTGCCCATCGCGTCGATCAGCTGCACCGTGCCGCTCGTGCCCGGCGCATCGACGGCGAGCGTGTAGGCCGTGCTGTAGGTCGAGCTGAAGCCCGTGCTCGCATCCCACACCGCGTTGTTGTGCGTCCAGAGCGCGGTGATCACGCGGCCGCCGCCGAGCTGCTGGAACGCGTACGCGTACACGCCCGAGGGCAGGTTCGCGAGGGGGCCGAGCGTCGTCGTGCCGTCGAGGATGCGCGTCATCGCGGCGACCGTCATCGCGGCCGGCTTGGGGCTGATGTTGGTCGTGCCGAACGCGGCCTGCGGGTTGTCCAGATCGAAGAACGTGCCGTAGCCCGGCTCGCCCGGGAAGTCCGGGCCGAAGAACACGTAGGTCTGATCGGCGCCTTCGCCAAGCAGGATGAGGTGCGTGCGCGCCACCACCGCGCCCTGCGCGAACAGGATGTTCGGCGTCGGATAGTTCGGGCCGTAGCTCGAACCGATGTCGTAGCTGATGCCCGTCTCCGTCACGAAGAGCTTCATGCCCGGCTTGTAGTCGGCGGCCATTTCCGCGCGCAGGTTGCGCATCTCGTTGAGCAGCGAATTGGCGGCGTCCGCGGGGTCCGGCTCCGTGTGGCGGCGCTCGGGCGGATGCGAGGGCGAGGTGCCCGCGTCGTAGTAGCCGTGCGTCGCGATACCGTCGATGTACTGCGCGAAGCCGAGCGGCGCGAGGCGCTTGAGGCGGTCGGTGGTCAGCGACGGGAACGGTTCGGCGGGCCCCATCACGACGGCCTTCGGGTCCGTCGAATGCAGGCCTTCATGCGCGGTCTTGTAGAGCGCGACGAAGTTCGCGTCGGTGTCCTTCCACAGGATGTACGGCTCCCACGTCACCTGATAGTAGTTCGCCGACTGCGTCGGGAAATAGCGGGCGCGGATCGCTTCGGTCTCGGTGCCCACGCGCGCGAGGTAGTTCGAGAAGTAGCCGAGATCGGCGGGCGCGTAGCCGAAGTCCGGCGACTGGCCGTGGCCGCTCGCCCAGCCCGGAATGCCGTCGAGGCGCACGAGGCGCATGACCTGGCCCGACGTATAGAACGGGTCGAGATTGTTCGCCGACGGGTTGAACGTGTTGCGGCCGTTCGGCTCCATCACGGACATCTGGCGGTCGTCGATCGTCGAGGTGATGCCGAGCGCGGCCAGCATCGGCCCGTTGCCGTTGAAGCCCTGCATGCCGAAACGATGCTGGTCCTGGTGCGCGTAGTTCACGGCGGGAATCGTGGCGGCGAGGTTCGGCAGCACGCCGAACGTGGCGATGCCGTTGGGCCGCGTGCCGGCGGTCTGCACCTGGCCGCCCGACTTCGCGAACGTCGCCGAGACGGCGAAGTAGCCGGCGCGCGTGGAGGTGCAGGTGAGGGTGGTCGTCGTCGCGACGGCGGGCGCGGAGACGCTGCCGCTCGCGACCGTCTTGCCGGTGGTGTCGGAAATGGCCCAACGAAGTGTGTCGGCGGCAGCGGGGCGTGTCGTGATCGCGAGCTTGAACGCGCTGCCCGCAGCGAAGAGGCGCGTCTTGTCGGCGCTCGGGGTGTCGGCGGTGATCGGCGCGCTGCCCGACGGGGCCGTCGACATCGACGGCGACACGCACGACAGCTTCTGGCTGGCGGTGGCGTTCGCTTCGGCCTGCGCGTCCGTGGAGGCGGCGCCGCCCGCGGCGGGGTTGCTCCCGGCAGCGCCGGGCGTGGTGGCGTTGGCCGTCGAAGCGGGGCTGCCTGCGTCGCCTCCGCCGCCGCAGCCGGCGAGTGCGAGGACGAGCGTGGAGAGCAATAGCGGATGTGTTTTCATCGATTCATGCGAACGTTAGACGGCGCCGGGAGGTCGGCGTCCGGCGGCGCCTGCGAGGCGCCGGGATCCATTGCAAAATGCGCCGCAGAACGCGGCACCGCAAACGATTGCGCGCTGTCCGGCCGAACAGCGCTGCGGGAACGGCCAGGGGAAATCGACGTTGCACGACCGCGTCGCGAGCGGGTCGGGCAACCCGGGCGTGGCGCGGGAACAGCGAACTGAAAGCTTGACGAGACAAACGTCAGCGGCGCAATAGTACTAAGAAAGACTCGTAACAGTGAGTAAAAGGCCGTAACCGTACGTAACGTCTGATAAATGATGTAAACATCATATGAATGAAGAAAGGCGGGTGCTAGCAGGTGCCAACCGGGCTATTGCCCGCCAGGAGATGCCGCGCTAACGTGAACCTTCGTTCAAATTTTCGGGAGTTGCCGTGGCTTACATGTTGCTCATCGTCGAACCCCGTGACCAGCGGGCAGAGCGCTCGAAGGAAGAAGGCCGGCGCGTCTACGCGCAGATGCTCGAATTCGCCGACGGCCTGCGCTCGCGCGGCACGCTGCTCGCGTGCGAGTCGCTGACCTCGGACGCGGAGGGCGTGCGCGTGCAGAAGCGCGATGGCGCGCGGCGGCTGATAGACGGGCCGTTCGCCGAAGCGAAGGAGATGGTCGGCGGCTTCTTTCTGCTCAACTGCGAAACGCGCGAGGAAGCGCTCGCTATCGCCGCCGACTGCCCCGCGGCCGAGTGGTGCACCGTCGAAGTCCGCAAGACCGGGCCGTGCTACGAATGACTCGGGGTTTTCCCGGTGAGCGGTAAATTCGTGTCGATTTCGAGGCGCGCCGGTCGTTGTCAGGGCAAGAGGCGAGCACACACGGCCCGCGCTGCCTCACGACGCCCGCACACGCGCGCCGATAACGAACTGGAGTTTCAAGCCATGCACAAACAGATCTTCGTGAACCTGCCGGTGAGCGACCTCAAGCGCTCGATGACCTTCTTCAAGGCGCTCGGCCTGTCCTTCAATTCGCAGTTCACCAACGACCAGGCCGCGTGCCTCGTCGTCGGCGAGAACATTTTCGCGATGCTGCTCGTCGAGGAGTTCTTCAGGACCTTCACGCACAAGCCGCTCGTCGATGCGAATGCGGCCACCGAGGTGATCGTGTGCCTCTCGTGCGAGAGCCGCGCCGAAGTGGACGATCTGGTCGCGAAGGCGGTGGCGGCGGGCGGACGTGCGCCGCGCGAGCCGCAGGACCACGGCTTCATGTACGCGCACGGCTTCGAGGACGTGGACGGCCACATCTGGGAACTGGTCCACATGAGCCCGGAAGCGGCGTGAGCGGGGGCGGGCAGCAGGCGTCGGCGACGCACCGCGCGATCGAGGCGGTGTGGCGGATCGAATCCGCGAAGGTGATTGCGGGTGTCGCGCGCATCGTGCGCGACGTGGCGCTCGCCGAGGAGTTCGCGCAGGACGCGCTCGTCGCCGCGCTCGAGCACTGGAGCAAGACGGGCGTGCCCGATAACCCGGGAGCGTGGCTCATGACGACAGCGAAGAACCGCGCGCTCGACCGCTTGCGGCAGGACGCGCTGCACGCCCGCAAGCACGAGGAGCTCGGCCGCGAACTCGACGCGATGCAGATGCATGTCGTCCCCGATTTCGTCGATGCACTCGACGCCGCGCGCGAAGACGACATCGGCGACGACCTGCTGCGGCTCGTCTTCACGGCCTGCCACCCGGTGCTGTCGCTCGACGCGCGCGTCGCGCTCACGCTGCGCCTGATCGGCGGCCTCACCACCGACGAGATCGCGCGCGCGTTTCTCGTGCCCGAGCCGACCATCGCGCAGCGCATCGTGCGCGCGAAGAAAACGCTGTCGGCCGCGCGCGTGCCCTTCGAGGTGCCGAAGGCGGATGCACGCGCGGCGCGCCTCGCGTCCGTGCTCGAAGTGATCTACCTGATTTTCAACGAGGGCTATTCCGCCACCGCGGGCGACGACTGGATGCGCCCCGCGCTCTGCGAGGACGCGCTGCGGCTCGGGCGCATTCTCGCGGAGCTTGCGCCCGGCGAGAGCGAGGTGCACGGCCTCGCCGCGCTGATGGAAATCCAGGCGTCGCGCATGCGGGCGCGCGTCGATGCGAAAGGGCGTCCGGTGCTGCTGCCCGATCAGGACAGAAGCCGCTGGGACCCGCTCCTGATCCGCCGCGGGCTCGCCGCGCTCAGGCGCTCGGAAGCGCTCGGCGGTGCGCGCGGCGTCTACGCGCTGCAGGCGGCGCTCGCGGCGTGCCACGCCCGCGCGCCGAGCGCGGAAGACACCGACTGGGAAATGATCGTCGCCCTTTATGACGCGCTGCTGCAGGTCGCGCCCACACCGGTCGTCGCGCTCAATCGCGCGGTCGCAGTCAGCATGGCGTTCGGGCCTCAGGCGGGCCTCGAGATCGTCGATGCGATTCGCACCGAGCCGACGCTCGCGAACTATCACTGGCTGCCGAGCGTGCGCGCGGACCTGCTCGCGAAGCTCGGACGACGCGACGAGGCGCGCGCCGAGTTCGAGCGCGCCGCATCGATGACGCGCAACGCGAAGGAGCGCGAGTTCCTGCTCGGGCGTGCGCGGGAGATGGACGCCTAGCGCGCCGGGTGACGCCTGAAGCGTCGCCCCTTGCCCCGCTTGCTGCAATAACACGCCGGCCGATGGCGGTTCGCGCGCGCGTGTCCTACGCTGCATTCATATACGGATGGCTTCACGTCAAGATCCGCGTCGGTTGCTGGACCGGTCGTTCCTTCGAGGGCCGTCGATATGAAGAGAAAATCACGGGAACACGTCGCGATCGTGGGCGGCGGCATCACGGGACTGTTTTGCGCGCTTGCGCTTCAAAAGGAAAACGTTCCGTTCACGCTCTACGAATCGTCCGACCGGCTGGGCGGCCGCATTCGCACCGTGCGAATCAGAAAAGACGGCTCGACGTGGGACGATTTCGCGGAGGAATCGGATCATGCGGATGTCCGGAACGAACTCGATTTTTATGCCGAATTCGGTCCGATGAGAGTCGAATGCGAATTGCAGCATTTATTGAAGGCGCTGCTGACGACGCTTGGCATTACCCGGTCGAAAACCGGCAAGGACCGGAAATGGAAGCCGCATCTGGTCGATTTTCCGGCATATTCGTCGCCCACCTCGTCCCGTGATCCGAAGTATTCCATGCCGCGGTCAGAGGACGGCAAGTCGCCTCTGGAATTGCTTACGCTCGCGCTCATGCGGATCATGTACACGGTCGGCGTTTCGGGAAATTCGCAAATCGCGAGGAAACTCGAAAAATGGCGCAGGGCCATGGACGAGGCGGGCACGGATTTCGAAAAGCAGCAACTCGCATTCATGCCGTGGCTCGAAGAACTGAACGACCGCGATTGCTGGGAATTCCAGACAACGGCGCAATGGATAGAAAGCCCGTTTTCAAATCGGACGCCGACTCAGCTATGCCATATTGGTTTCTGGAACATTATCGCGGACGTGCTCGATCACACGTCGATCATGAAAATGCGCGATCTCGGCACTTTCTATCATCTGCTTCCGGATAATCCCAATGCGGCGGAATGGATTATCTGGTGGCTCAAGGGGCTTTGCTATGGAAACAAGCTTCAGGGCATTCACGGCGGAATGGAATGCATCGTCGAGCTGATGGTCCGGCGCATCGGTGAAAAAAATCTGCTCACGGACCACGCCGTGACGAGCCTCTCGAAGGAAACGGGCAAATGGCGCCTGACATTCGCAGACGGGAGGACCTCGCTCCCGCATACGCGCGTGATACTCGCGCTTCCGATCCGGCCGCTCACCGCGCTGATCGGCAACAGCCGCGAGGCTTTTCTGGCGGTTGAACCGAGGATCGATGAACTCGTCGATTCCGCATTCGGTTTTCCGATGGTGAAGGTATTCGCGGTGGTCGATCGCCGCTGGTGGCCGGCGCCGCGCCCGGCGAATCAGTTCGCGACCGACATTCCGACCCGCGAACTCCACTATTGGGACGGAATGACGCGCGGCAGCACGAGCGGCATGGTGATGGCCTACACCGACCGGCCGGCGACGTCCTTCTGGTCGAACTACGTGCCGCCGGGCCACCAGTACGACGTCACGGGCCACGGCCGGACGAGCGCCGACTCGAGGCTCAAGCACAAGATCCTGCACTACATCCGGCGCGGCGGCGGACGGGATGTGGCGAGCGGGAGCATCGCGTGGTACGGCATTCGCGACTGGGGCCGCGACCCCTATGGCGCGGGCAATCACGCGTGGCGCCCCGAGCGGCGGTTCTGGGTGGTGATGCGTAGACTGGCCGATCTCGACAGCAGCTACGATCAGAGCGTCCACATCTGCGGCGAGGCGTATTCCGACTATCACGGTTTCATTGAAGGATCATTGCGATCGGCCGTGTATTCGCTGCATCGCATTTTTCAGCGATATGGCCAATCCGAATTGCAATGGCTGCCCTCGCTATTGCGCAACAAGCTGGCCCGGCAGCATTTCGCCGAACTCGTTGAATGGAAGAATCATCTCGACGCCATTCCTGTCGACAGCGAATTTATCGTGCGTGAATGAATATTTGATTCGCCCGTGAAACATGACTAGGCAAGAAACGAACCCAATTCTCTGAAATAAGGGTAACTACCTATAAATCGGCATCCCAAATATTACAAATGACGCATTAGAATGACCTCTCTATTGCTGCGAAGCACCATCGTTTAGATACGTCCGTTCGTTTGTTTATTTGATTCGCATTGCCGGTACCGCGGACCGGTTGCGGCTTTTACCCCCGCGGGGCCGAAGCTCGCAGGCAGAAGATGGAAGGCGAGGGCAACTCGTCCTTTCACCCTCTGCTATATGCGCGTCATCGTCGCACCCGCCATATTCGACCTATTCGAGAGGAAATCACCGAGGGCATTACCTGAGAGCATCACCTGAGAGCATTGCAAAGGGCATTAAAGACCCGGCAAATCAACACGCGAAACCGCGCCTTCAGTTGCACGAGGGCTGCCGTGACACGTGTCAAGCCAATGGCCGTATGTGCGAGGCGGGCATTGGCAATTCATTATCCTCGCAGATGTAAATCGATCGGATGGAAAGGATGAGCAAGAAAATCGCTGTAGTGACCGGCGGCATGGGCGGCCTCGGAGAGGCGATCAGCATCAGGCTGCATGATGCGGGTTATAAGGTTGTCGTCACGCATTCGGCGGGCAACGCCGGCGTGGACGTCTGGCTCGCGAAAATGGAATCGGCGGGCCGCCAGTTTCGCGCGTATCCGGTGGATGTCGCCGACTACGACTCGTGCCAGCATTGCGCCGCGAAAATCCAGGCTGAAGTCGGGCCCGTCGACATTCTGGTGAACAACGCCGGCGTCACGCGCGACATGACGCTCAAGAAGCTCGACAAGGTCAACTGGGACACGGTCATCCGCACCAACCTCGACTCGGTCTTCAACATGACCAAGCCGCTGTGCGAAGCGATGGTCGCGCGCGGCTGGGGTCGCATCATCAATATCTCGTCGGTGAACGGCTCGAAGGGCGCGGTCGGACAGACCAACTACGCCGCCGCCAAGGCCGGCATGCACGGCTTCACGAAGGCGCTCGCGCTCGAAGTCGCGCGCAAGGGCGTGACCGTCAACACCATTTCCCCCGGCTATCTCGCCACGAAAATGGTGACGGCGATTGCGCAGGACATCCTCGAATCGAAAGTCCTTCCTCAGATCCCGGCCGGACGTCTCGGCAAGCCGGAAGAGGTCGCGGCACTCGTGCAGTTCCTGTGCTCCGACGACGCCGGTTTCATGACCGGATCGAACATCGCCATCAACGGCGGACAGCACATGCAGTGAGACGACGCGGCCCTCGCACGCGCGGGAGCCGTGAAGCATCCACTGCGCAATGATGTTGCCGATTCTTGTCGGTTCTCAGGGAGACTGTCATGAGTGAAACATGGGTGGGCATGGCCGTCGGCGCGTCGGCGCTCGTCATCGCGTTGCCGCTGGTGCTCGCGCATTATCGGCGCGAACGCCGCCGCACGCAGTTGCTCAGTCATCTCGACCATCACGACTGGTGGTATCGGGGACGGCCCCGGGATCACTGGATCAGCGACAAGTGACCTGCCGCTGACACCGCTCGTCCGCATGAGCCGTCACGCCGGTGAACCGGCGTGACGATCCCGCAGCGCAGCGATCCTGAACGCACACACCAGCCGCGCGACGCGATGCCGCCGGCGCACGTCGGTGCGCCGCGAAGGGCTGGAGCAGGGCGGCGCGAAGCCGGTTCCGGCATCCCGCACCGCACGTGTGCCTCGCCGCCTCGCCGACATCTTCCTGAACCGGATCGGCCACCGGCCATCTAACCCGGGTAGCGACCCAGTCGACGCATCAGTTTCTCTTTCGCCTCGCGCGACAAGGAGACGGTCATGGCGTTCCTGAACGACCCCGACGGCAAGCGGCTTCCCATCAAGCTCGACACTGCCACGAATGGCGAATTCGCGCCGATCCCGCTCGAGCCCGTGCATCACGAAGCGCGGCGCCGTGCACTCGACGCCGCGGGCGAAAACGCGAAACGCCTGGCACTCGACCGGCGCCGCTTTCTCGTGAGCGCCTGCGGCGCTGCGACCACGCTCCTCGGCATGAACGAGGCTTACGCGCGAAACGGCCGCACCGGCGGGTTTTTCGACGTGCCCGCCGAAGCCGCGCGCGATCTGCAACTCGCGCGCTCGACGCTCGACGGATCGGAGTTCATTTTCGACGTGCAGGGGCATTTCGTGAATCCGACCGGCGCGTGGACGAAGCGCCTGCCGCCCGGCGCAAGACCGCTGCAGATGCCGAAGACGAGCCACTGCGCGCGAGCCGCGGGCGCGGGGCAACTCGGCTACCTGCAATGCATCGGGCCCGACGAGTTCGTCAAGGACGTCTTCCTCGATTCCGACACCGACCTGATGGTGCTGTCGTTCGTGCCTTCCACGCGCGAGGACGAACCGCTCACGATGGAGGAAGCGCAGGCGACGGCCGGCATCGTCGCGCGGCTCGACGGCACGCACCGCATCTACATTCATGGCCGCGTGAATCCGAACCAGCCGGGCGATCTCGAGGGCATGGACGAACTCGCCGAGCGCTACAGGATCTCGGCGTGGAAGACGTACACGCAATGGGGGCCGAGCGGCCGGGGCTTTTTCATGGACGACGAACCGGGCATCGCGCTGATCGAAAAGGCGCGCAAGCTCGGCGTGAAGAATATCGCGATCCACAAGGGCATTCCGTTTGGCGAGCGATCGTACGAACACTCGACGTGCGTCGACATCGGGCGCGTGGCGAAGCGCTATCCGGATGTCAATTTCCTGATCTATCACTCGGGATTCGTGCCGGGAAGCGGCGAGGGTCCTTACGACCCGCGTCGCGCGGACGGCATCGACGCGCTCGTCACGAGCCTGCGCGAGAACGGCGTGAAACCGGGGTCGAACGTCTATGCGGAGCTCGGGTCGACGTGGCGCTTTGCGATGCGCGATCCCGACACCGCCGCCCACACGCTCGGCAAGCTGCTCAAGTCCTGCGGCGAGGCGAACGTGCTCTGGGGAACGGACTCGATCTGGTACGGTTCGCCGCAGGACCAGATACAGGCCTTTCGCACGTTTCAGATTTCAGCCCCGCTGCGGGACAGGCACGGGTACCCGGAGATCACTCCGGCGATGCGCGCAAACATCTTCGGGCTCAATGCGCTCAGAATCTATCCGGTTCCCGCCGACGTGCTGCGCAAGTATGTGAAGAGCGACAAGATCGCGTTCGAGCGCGAGGAATATCGTGAGGAGCGGCCGGATCCGAGCTTCGTGACGCATGGGCCGAAGACGCGTCGCGAGTTTTTGAATCTCAGGGCATGGGGGGCTTGAGGGTGCGCGGGATGGTGGGGTTGGGTTCATTGGTGATTTAACATAAGCTTAATTAGCGTAGTTTTGACTGTCGCAGCTTTTTAGTAATGTCCGCTTTTAGCCAAGTTGAAATGTCCTTTTTTCGCTCCATCGTAAGCTGATCGGCCGCTGGGAATCCAGCGCGGGAGGCTTCGATGGCTGCGACAGAACGGATCACGATGACGATGCGCGAGCTGGACCGATTCAAGGTGATTGAGGACCTGGCGGACGGCAAGCTCAAGCCGTGGCGCGCGGAGCAACGACTCGAGTTGACCAGCCGACAGATCCGTCGGCTGGTCGAGCGACTGCGCGAACACGGAGCGCAAGGTCTCGTGTCGCGTCGGCGCTCGAAGCCCAGCAACAACCGATTGGACGCGGTGACCGCCGACCGGGGGCACGTTAGATCATTCGCGAGCGTCATGCTGGTTTGACAATGACAGACCGGCAACGCACAGAATCTGTTTGCCGCCTGCCCGTTCGCTCTTTCCGCACCACATCATTCACAGCCAGCAGCGCATCTTCGATCGACGAAAGCGGTATGCGCAGGATGGGGTCGAACAGATACCGGGTGCGGACGAACAACATGCGTGTCCGCGCCAAAGACTGAAAGACGTCGCCATTGGGACAATGCGAAAGCAACCGGATACGAAGAAAAAGCGCTAGCAAAGCGAACTGCCCTATCGAACAAGCATTCGTGCCACGCTTCTAAGGCTCATCTCTCATTGGATGTCTAACGACTTGCAGCGCTGTCATTAAACCGCTTGCTACCGAACCCAGACACGCGCACTGCGACCGCCGAGCGACATCCTCGCCTTAGTCAAAGGCAATCGCAAACCCCTAATCTAGAACGGCAAACTCCGCTATGTGCCTTCCCACTTATTGAATAAGCAACCCAATGATTCCGGGCCGATACAGCTATCATCGACTTGATGAGGTAAACACATGAGATTCAGATGTTGCAGGTCAGCGAAGCCCCATTTCAGGACGAGTACGTCTGACGTCAATTGTTTTTTCAGGCGTTGACATCCGCTCGTGCCTCAATTCACTGCTTCATTGCTACGAACGTGCCTATCGACTGCAGCACATTAGAACGGGAATACCGTCCCCCGCTAAACGCAAACGTTTGCGCAAGTTGCGCAGCAGGTATTCAAGCATATTCCTTGAATATGAGAAATATTCTTAATTAACGTAAGCCGCCTGTCGCATGCGTTTTATTTTTTTAGAAGACCAAAAGTCGATTAGTATCATTAAATAAGCGCCATGCGAGAGTCACCCTGCGAAAGGATGGTTAGGTGACGCCGCAAGAGCCAGGCGCAAAGTCATAATAAAATCTTGAGAGACAAAAGAACAATGGGCCTAACAAGTCAAACAAGCGAACATCTTGCGTGGGGCACAGAGGACAATGCGCTTCGGGGCGCCATCGCCGTCATCCCGGCGACGGCCACCAGATGGTTCGTTGCAAGCGAGCACGAGGCTAAATTATCGCGGCGGGGAATCACCGTGCCGCTGCATCAAGCAGTCAGGCGCCTTGCCGGCCCCCCCGACGTGGACGTTCACCGGCTATGCACCGGCCAAGGGAAAGCCATTGCCGCGACAACGCCATGAACCTGAGCCGACGCAGGCAAGCCGCCGATGAAGCTCGGTGCGCAAGGCAATACCAGGTCGAACTGGCGCAGGGCGCATCGCATCTTGCCAGCATGCTGCACGCGGCTTCTATGAGAGCAGCCGTCGAGGAAACGGCGCAGCATTTTCAGCAGCGATACGGCCGGGAGGACCTTCGAGTGTTCCTCACCCTGCTCGCTCGGCAGGTCGAACGGCGCGGACAAGCAGAGGCTCTTACAGTGCTCCACGATTTCATCGGGCAGCTCGACTCGAACCAATTCGAAACGCCTTTCGTCGGGTCATCGCGCACGGACGCTGCCGATTCCGCCGCACCCGACGGCAGCTCTCAAGGAGCTACGGGCAACGTTCGCCGACGCAGGCGTCCTTGAGGGGCGTCGGGATACTTAGGAAGCTTTTAGTCGTTACCGGCAGTTGGCACTAGAACCATTCGCAGGGCGTTCATTGGAGCATCACCTCAAGTCGCATGAGTTCAAATAGTCCGCGATTGCCAGTGGTTTCGCGCGGCATAGTTTCGAAAGCGATTGTTTATTCACCATGGTGGAGACAGGAGAAAAGCATGAGCAAGCGAATTGCGTACGTAACGGGTGGTATGGGCGGCATCGGAACCGCAATCTGTCAGCGCCTTCATGAGGACGGTCTCACGGTCGTGGCAGGTTGCGGACCGAATTCGCCGCGCCGCGAGAAATGGTTGTCCGACCAAACCGAACTGGGATTTCACTTCATTGCCTCCGAGGGCAATGTTGGCGACTGGAAATCGACCGTGGCGGCGTTCGACAGGGTGAAAAAGGACGTCGGTGAGATTGATGTACTGGTGAACAACGCCGGCATCACGCGCGATGGCGTCTTTCGCAAAATGACGCTGGAGAACTGGAATGCCGTGATTGATACGAACCTGACAAGCCTTTTCAACGTCACCAAGCAAGTCATTGAGGGGATGGTCTCGAGGGGCTGGGGGCGCATCATCAACATCTCGTCGGTCAATGGGCAGAAAGGCCAATTCGGGCAGACCAACTACTCGACCGCCAAGGCCGGCATCCACGGCTTCACGATGTCGCTCGCGCAGGAAGTGGCGGCAAAGGGTGTCACCGTCAATACCGTCTCACCCGGGTATATCGGTACGGACATGGTCCGCGCTGTCAAGCCCGAGATGCTGGAGGCCATCGTTGCAGGCATTCCGGTGCGTCGCCTCGGCGAACCCTCGGAGATAGCATCGATTGTCTCGTGGATTGCCAGTAACGAGGCCGCCTTTGCGACGGGCGCGGACTTCTCGCTCAACGGTGGATTGCACATGGGGTGACGCGGCTTTCGCGCGACAGGCAGCGAAGACGCGACATTCTCGTACCGATATCAGCGATGGAGGGCGCAAATGCATCGAACATACAACTACAAAGACTTCACCGTCGATGTGGATGCCGAGCCGGTTGATGGAACACGAAGGGGACACGCTTATGTCACACCGGGCGGATACGTGGCCGTTGTCAATATCTCCCGGGGCGCGGGTCCTGCAGCAGCTGCTCCGCTCCGGTTCGGTGAATCAACCAGTCGTCCATTTGGGACGTCTGCTGAAGCGTTGATGCGCGGCTATTCAGCCGCACAACGCATCATTGACGGCTTCGGCGCCAATAGCACGTCGATGCCCCTCAACGGAAAGGCCTGAGTGCGCACAGCCGACCCTTGACGCGCACGATGTAGCCAGACTTTTCAATTAGCCCGGCACTGCCGCTCACGCCATGCAACGCGCGGGACAACGTCCCCACGGTGCTCGGCGTGAGCGACATCCGTTGCGTATTGTGCGTTCGCCTCCCAAACGAAAAGGGCGAACAGGATCTAGAACCGGCGCCGGCTGGGATCGTATTTCGGGTCCGGCATCTTCTGCGTCTGCCGCAAGACGCCCTGGTCGTCGAAGAAGAAGTTGAAGATCATGTGGTCGATGTTGTTCTCCATATAGCGGTATGACCACACCTGTCTGTCCATGCGCTTGAAGTAAGCTGTCTCGAAGGGCTTGCCGAAGTTCGCGAGCACGTCATTGCGCGTCCACTTCCCAACTTCGGCACGATAGAACTCGGTGTCTTGCAACACCTGGCGCACGCTCACCACTTTGCCAGACGAGTCAACGTCCGCTGCGGTCGTCGTCGAACCCATGGGCTGAGTTGGCCACATCAGGCGCTTGCCGCCATTGGGCAAGTCGTAGGTTTCGCGCGGGGGGCCGAGGCGCGCGATGAGCGCAGACTCGTTCTCGCCCGGCGCGACCTGCTGATGCGGCTGCGCACAAGCGAGAAGCGCGAGCGCCCCGGATGAAACCAGCATGCTTGCGAATCGAATTGACATGACGGCGTAGTGTGCCCTGCCCCTCGCTAGCAATTCAAAGACAGCTGACTCATCTCCGAAAGGCGAAGTGGAGGAATATCAGCCACCAATGCGGCTTGAATGCTATTGAACATTCGCCCCAGGCCGTGTCACCCGCACCGCTACCGCACCAACGTATTCGGCCCGGATGTCATCCCCCACTTTCAATTGCTCCAGAGGGACGTCGGAAGCAACCTGCAGTGTCACGGTATGCCTGGGTCCTCGCAGCGTCACTTGCCGTTTCTTCAGGTCGATTTTCTGCACGGTTGCGACAACCTTGATGTGACGCGCTGACGCCGCTGTACCGCCAGACGCTGGCACGGTCACGTCCGACTCGACCCGCGAGCGAATACCTTTCGAACTTACTTTTTCAGCCGATACAAGCACTTCACCCTTGTAGGCGACGTGAATCATGTCGCCAACCTTTAATTTACTCACGTCCCCGGCGGCTGGATCGACTTCCACTTCGGCAAGATTGCCCCGCGGACCGCGCAGGGTGACCAAGTGCTTGCTGGCGTCAATCCTTTCTACGCGCCCGGTCATTTCCACGACGACGTCTATGGCAGCCGCGCTTGACTCGCTCGAGGGCACCTGCGCTACGCAATTTGCGCCGTGAGCCATCAGTAACGCCAAAGCCAATACAGGCGTGAGCAATCGACGTGAATAACGAATTTTCAAATGCATGGCCGGCTCCCTTGCAGCAACGGCGACCGCGAAAAACCAACCTGCCGGTCACGCTCGAGGATGTTGCGATTCGGAACGGATCAATACGTAAATCCCTTTGGAAGATATGCGACGCCCACGCAGATTGCAAGCGTCAGTAGACGTGGGCGCACTTGTTCAGACAGTCTTCCCGCGATCCAACGTGGAGGTTACTGGACGCGGCACTCCCGTTTGGGTCGCAGCGAGCATCGCGATACGTCAAGCCAGGTTCAGCAGGCTGATTGGTCGACACCGACCAGGAGTTGGGACAGCCCCTGACAGATACGATCACGCGACCTATCCTTGATAGGGAGCGGCCCCAACGGATGCACGGATAGGACGTTTTCCGAGATCTTTCCCTTGCAGACAGAGCATGCCGTTACCGCGGCATTTCACCACCCGTGCGCCGCGCACCAGGCGCTGACCGTCCGTCAACGATCAATTCGCCGCCTGGCAAAACGAACAGGGGAATGGCCATGACGATATGGATCGCACGACTGTTGAGTGCCAGCCTCGTCGTCGGCTTGCTGGCGGGCTGTCAAAAACAACAGGATCAGCAGCCTCAGGCTCAGACTCCTCCAGCCTCAGCGGTCGCCCAGGCCTCGGTCCCAGCATCAACAGCAGCACCCGCGCTACCGCCGCTCCCCGCCTCTGCAGCGCCAGCTCCGGCATCGGGAGCCCAGCCCCAGGCCCAGCAATACCCACCTGAGGAACTCGAGGCGCTGGTTGCGCCGATCGCACTCTATCCCGATTCACTGCTGTCTCAGGTTCTCATGGCGTCGACGTATCCGCTCGAAGTCGTGCATGCCGCACGCTGGGTCAAGGAGCATCGGGACCTGAAGGGCGACGCTGCAGTGAGAGCGGTACAAGACCAGCCGTGGGACGTGAGCGTCAAGTCGCTGGTTGCGTTTCCTCAGGTGCTGCAACCCATGAACGACAAGCTCGACTGGACCCAGCGGCTCGGGGATGCATTCCTTGCGCAGGAAAAGGATGTGCTTGCCGCCGTGCAGAGATTGAGGGTCCGCGCGCAACAAGCTGGAAACCTGACAACGAACGCTCAACAGAAGGTGATTGTCGAAGCGCCGCCGGCCGTGAGCCAAGGGGGACAGCCGCCTCAAGGCGGACAAGCCGTGCAGGCACCCCAAAGCATCGTGCGAATCGAACCGGCTGACCCGCAGGTCATCTACGTACCCTCCTACAATCCAACGGTCGTTTATGGCGGCTGGAGCGCCCCGGCCTACCCGCCGACGTACTGGCCGCCTTATCCGGCGTACTACCCAGGAGCCGCCCTCGCGAGCGGATTCGCGTGGGGCCTCGGTATCGCGGCGGCAGGCGCGATCTTCGGCAATTGCAACTGGAACCGCGGCGACGTCAACATCAACGTCAACAGGGCCACGAACATCGACCGCAACTTCGACCGCACCAAGGTGGAGGGCGGCAAGTGGCAGCATGACGCGCGGCACCGTCAGGGCGTTGCCTACCGCGACAATGCAACACGCGACAGATACTCGCGAGGGACGCAGGGCGCCGAGGCGGCGCGGAGCGACTATCGCGGACGCACCGGCGCCGCTCCCGAGCGCACCAGCGCGGCCAATCGCGCCGCGACTGGCAATCAGGGCGTCGATAACCGCACCAGACGCACAAATAACGCGAATGTCGCCAAGGGCGCCGGCGGCACGAATAAAGCGGGTCCCGGCAATCGGGCCAGCACGTCTGAGCGTGGCGGTGCAGCAGGCAATCGCGCACAAACGGCCAACCGCAACCCCGAAGCCGGCAATCGTTCCCGCGCGTCCAACCAGAGCGTCACGACAGGAAATCGCGGCCAGGCATCCGATCGAAGCGCCGCAACGGCCAATCGTACCCAAACCTCCACTCGTGGCAGTGCAACTGGCGCCCAGGCCGGAGGCAGAGGCGCAGGCGGAGGCTACTCGGGTGATGGGCGCGACACGGCATTCCAGGGCGTCGGCGCAGGCGCGGCGTCGCAGCACGACTACAATCGCGGACGTGCGAGCGCGCAGTCCTCGGGATATAGCCGTGCGGGCGGTGAAGGGGCACGCGGCGGTGGCGGCGCCCGAGGCGGCGGTGGCCGGCGTTAGGGAGAGCGACCATGCAAAGACTTCCGCGTATCAAGCTCGCCCCTCGCTGGGTCAGGAGCCAGGAAAACACTCACTGAAGATTCAAGGAAGGCTGAAGACTTCCGGGGCAGGTCTTCATTCAGGTTGAAGATGCGATCGTTCGCTTTCGTCTTGCCTTGCGTGGCGTGCATGCTTCGGCTGAGGCCAGGCGACCTGTTGGAACCGGTTGCGTTTATCTGGGCATTTCATGTGAGGTGCGAAGCCACGCTCGCCCCTGAAACACCGGGAACGCCACCGGCTGCAACCAGCGTCCTGCGACTTGAACACCCGCCCACGAGCGCTCAGAACTTGAACGTCACGTTCAGGCTTGGACCGCTGAAGCGCAGCGTTTGTATGAGTTGATTGCCCGAGCCGTAAAAAGCGAGGTACCGGTAGAGCAGGCTGACGTCGATCGATTTTGCCGCGTAGGCCACCCCTGTCAGCGCCTGCCATGTGAACTCCGAGGTCCCTGTCCCCACGTCGAGATAGAAAGGCACGTACCAGGCGCCGTCCCGAGTGATCGTTGCACGTCCGCGCAGCCCGGCAAAACCATCGAAGATGTTCTGCACTTGCGCCACATGAAAGTTCGAGCTTGCCCCAGGGCCTGAGCCAACCGTCGCACCGATCGCGGCGTCGAGTGTCCCCTTCGCACCAAGATATCGCAATCCGACGATCGCATCTACGTGTCCCCACCCTCGCCGCACGACGGTGCGGCTGCCGCCCAGTTGGACCAGCGTTCCCGCGAAACTCGTCTGGACGCTCTGCTGTGTCTCACGCGTGCCGAGGACGCCGCTCGTCGCATTGACAGAGCTCTCATGTCGCCCGAAGTTGAGGTAGACCGTGTCGACGAAAACGCTCCACTCCCCCTTGCGCGCCTCCCCTTGCAGCATCAACGCGAATCTGAGGTTTTGCAGATAGTTGTACGGACCGCCAGAAGCGTCGGCACCGCCGCCGGGTACCGTGAACCGGAATGTGCCGCTCACCGTGGGCAACCATAGGTATGGCCCCACCGCGATCTGCCACTGCGCGCCGGCGTCGCTCGGAAGGGAGTCGATCGCGTGAGCCCACCCACTTATTGCCGCCGCCGCTAACGCAGCGATGCATTTTGACCGGCGAGTCATGATGCCCACCTCCTGTCTCTCCACAGGCTTTAGATCCGCGCTTCGTCCCTTGCATCATCGAGGTTCGACCTGAATGTCGCCCGCACACGGCGGCAGCCCGGCGCGTCCTACCAGGCGTTCTGGAGCGAACTTCTGCACAAGCCATTCAAGGTCGAGAGGCCTGTTGAAAAGCCGTGCGCACGCTGGCCAACGATCAGCCAGCTGGACACCGGACTGGCAGGCGGTGGAAAGGCAAGCGATCTGATGGATCAAATGACGCACGGGATCTGCCGCTTCTGAAAATGGCCATCGCACGCTGGATCGAATCGGCCACAACGACGCGGTCAAACGCGATGAGGATTATCAGCGTGACGATCAGACCATCCCAGGTGGCGGGCGTGCGCAGGAGTCTGACTTGAAGCGGATACATCTTGATCGCGAGGATCAACCCTCAGGCCATCAGGTTGAGGAGCGGCCCGAACAGCAATGAGTCCAGTATCGATCAGAACATCGAGGACAACCCCTACGGGTCATCGCTTTGCGCAGCACTACCCTTCTCGCGGCGGCTCACCCCGAGTATGTTCTGGCGTCGATCGAAGGCACGCCCGTAACGCTCGTAGTCTGAACAGAATCAGCCCGGTGCGGCCATCGACTCCCGAACGAAGTCGATTCATCGACCTGCTACTTGTTCGTGCCGGGCGTAACGGATATGGCGACCGCCTCCGTGTACACGACTTCAACCTGGTCTCCCTTGCGAATGTGCTTCATCTGCTCGGGGTCCTCCACGATCACGTCCACCGCGTTGCCTTGCGGTCCCTTCAACGTGACGGTTTTCGCCTTTGCATTCACGGCGACGACGTCCGCCAGTACCGTTATTTCCCGACCGATTGTGCCGCCGGGCTTGGCCCCGGGCGCGGACCGCTGTTCTATCAGGCGCTGTGAGGCGGAACGCGGGCCGCTCGCTTTCGTGAGACTCAGCGACATCGCTTCCCGGTATTCTGTCGTGACGACGTCGCCAACCTTGAGCTGATCGAAGTTCCGCGCCTCTTCGCCCACTTCCAGGTCGACGACACGGCCCCTTTTGTCCTTCAGGGTGACGGTGCGGGTAGCCGGATCAATGGCGACAATCGTGGCCGTGACCGTTGCCGTTCCGACCACGGTGGCCGTGCCTGTACCTTTCGTGACCGCCACCGATGTTTCCGGCTGGGCCAATACCGGGCGCGCCAGCATGGCTACGGCGGCCACCACAAGGAATACCTTGATCTTCATGTCAACTCCCGGGAAAGGCCATCGGTATGCCTGCGCACGTGCTTGAATGACGCCTCGATAGTCGTGAGCGGCCGGTGTCAGATGTCGAGCTTGCTGACCTTGGTGCCTTCGAAGCTGAGATTGGCCATCAGGCCGGCGTTCGTCAGCACGAAACCGACGATCGGCGCATTCGTCGTTGCGGTGTCGAGCGCACCGTTGGCGCCGGTCTTCGCCACCGCAACCGAGCCATCCACGCCGGCGGTCCAACCCTTGTCGCTGGTCCGGAATTTATCGAGTGCGTCCTGTGTCATGAACATCATGATCACCGCCTTGGACTGGGCGCCAATCTGCAAGCCGAACGACGCGGTACTGGTCTTGTAGTAGCCAATGGACGTGCCTCCCGAGCGCAGCGCGCCTTCGCCGTATTCCCCGCCGACCACCAGGCCCGCGGCGATCACCGACGGAAAGACAAGAATGCCCTTGGCCTTGCTGGCCTGTTCCCGCGAGCCTGGCGTCGAACTGTACAGCTTGTTGAGGGCGCTATCGACGCCGGTATTGATCTCCTGGCGCTTGCTGGCCGCTTCCGTCGGAGTCTTCGCCGTGTTGCAAGCGGCCAGCGAACTGGCCAGGGCGATGGCGGTCAGCGAAAAGAAGGTACGACGGTTCATGAAATTCTCCTGGATTGAAGTGCGGCAGGTTCAGGCCTGGCGCGCCGGAGATGGCTGCCCACATCTGTCGAAACAACGAGGTGATGTAGGCTGACGCGCTGTCTAGAGGCAGCCGCCGATATCGCCGCCGGTGTTGCCGCCTGACCCGCCCGGGCGGAAACCGACCCATGTCTTGCTGTTACCCGTCCACGATGGCCGCACCAGAGCGGCTGAGCCATTCGGAGGCTGCTGACCCGGAACATAGACATCCATCGCCTGATTGTTGGCCACGATCACCTGCGATATGACGGTCTGTTGCGACTGGTTTGCCCATTTCTGGCCGATGCATTGCGAGACTGTGGAGACTGGCTGCTGGCTTTCTCCGACCGCTTGCGCGC
>NZ_JFHC01000029.1 GCF_000698595.1 Caballeronia glathei
GGGATATCGAGGGATTGGGTGTACATGCGGGCTCCGTAACAAACGTGGCCCAAGTATAGATAAACCGACCGTACGGTTGATTAATTATTTCTCTTTATTGAGATAGATCGATAGTCGTAGGGCGGGTGTTCGAAGGGGTGACGTCGAGCGGACGATCGTGCGAAATCGCGGGCACCCATGTCAGCGGCGCGCGACGTGCGCCGGTTCCGAAAGCATGTGCGGCCGGCATGCCGTCCCGGGAACCCGTAGCGCGCGACCCAAGCGTTGCCGCACGTAATCGATCCGGACGCTGGGCCGAGCCTGGCCCTCGCTCATTTCCCGCGCGCCGCCGACGTCGCGAGGAGCCACTCCTTGAGTGCGCGCGCCGACGGCTGAAGGCCAGCCGATGCGGGATGCACGACGTAGTACGCCGTCGGGAGCGGCAGGGCGTGCCTGAACGGCTCGACGAGCGAGCCGCTCGCGCGCTCGCCCTCGGTCAGCATCGCGCTCGTCAGCACGACGCCTTGCCCGCGCACCGCCGCCTCGATGGCGATGAGCGACTGATCGAACTGGATGCCCGCGATGCTTTCTATCTGCGCGTCGGTGAGCCGCGAGTAGCGTGTCAGCCAGGCCAGCCAGTGCGGGTGCAGCGTGTTGTGCAGCAGCGTTGCGCGGTGCAGGTCCTCAGGCTTGCTGATCCCGTGCTCGCGCGCGTAGGCGGGTGAGCAGTAGAGCCGCGCTTCGTCGTCGCCGAGCTTGTGCACCGAGAGGCCGGGCGCATTGCCGTCGAAATGGCGAATCGCAAGGTCGATGCCGTCGAGTTCGAAATCGACGAACGCCGTCGATGTCGTGAGGTTCAGCGCGACGCCGGGATGCGCCTTCAGGAAGTCCGCCATGCGAGGCGCGAACCACTTCGCCGCGAACCCCGGCGGAACCGACAGCGTCACGCCTTTCCCCTGACGCTCGCGCATGCGCCGGCTGGCGTGCACGATCTGCGCGAGCGCCGGCTGGATCTGGGCGTAGTACGCGCGTCCCTCGGGCGTCGGCGTGACCTGGCGGATCTGCCGCACGAAAAGCGCGACGCCGAGCCATTCCTCGAGCTTCTGTATCTGCTGGCCGATGGCGCCCGGCGTCACGTTCAGCTCGCTTGCCGCAAGAGTAAAACTGCCAAGGCGCATGGCCGCTTCCATGGCTATCAACGTTTTCAGGGGTGGATAGGCAGGCATGGGGGAGTTTTTCTATCTCATCGCTGACGATTTATCGTTTGTACCCGAATGCGCGCCTCGCGACAATGGGCCGTCGATACAACCATCCCGCCCGGTCATGAATCCCTCGTATCTCGCGTTTGCGCTGCTCGGCCTCATCTGGGGCTCGAATTTTCTCTTCATGCGATGGGCGAGCGTGCATATCTCCGCTGCCCAGATCGTTTTTCTGCGCGTGCTGTTCGGCTTCCTGCCGATCCTCGTCGTCGCGCTCGCCACGCGCTCGCTGCGCTGGCGGCATCTGCGCCACGCGCATCACTTTATCGTGATGTCGCTGCTCGCGACCGCCGTCTACTACTACGCGTTCGCAGAGGGCGCCGCCTTGCTGCTGTCGAGCGTGGCCGGCATGCTGAGCGGCGCGATCCCGCTTTTCTCGTGCGTCTGCGCGCTCGTGCTGCTGCGCGACGAGCGCCCGACGCCGCGCATGATGGCGGGCGTCGCTGCGGGGTTCGCCGGCGTGCTGATGATCGCGCGTCCGTGGGCGGGCGTGGCGGGCGGCGTGAGCCTCCCCGGCGTGCTCTACATGGTCGCGGGCTCGCTCAGCGTGGGCTGTTCCTTCGCCTACGCCCGGCGCTTTCTCGCGAAGCTCGATCTGTCGCCGCTCGCGTTGTCCACGTGGCAGATCGGCTTCGCGCTCGTCGCGATTGGCGCGGTGACGGACTTCCACGGAATCACCAACATCGCCTCCGACGCGCGCGCGTCGGCCGGCCTCGTGCTCGGGCTGGGGCTCATGGGAACGGGCGTCGCCTACATGCTGTACTACTTCATCGTGCGGCGGCTGGGCGCGATGGCGGCGTCGAGCGTGACGTACATCCCGCCTGTGATCGCGCTCCTGATCGGTGTGGTGTTTGCCGGCGAGCCGGTCCGTCCGACCGATCTCGCCGCGATGGCCTGCATACTCGGAGGGGTCTATCTGCTGCAGGGCGGCAAGCTTCGTCCTCCTGTCACGGACACGCCAGCGCAGCCCCGACATACAGCACGAGCGCGATGAGGACGACCGCGGTGAAGCCGAGATGAATAGCGAGCACGGTGGCGAGCACCGCGGCGACCACCGAGGCGCACGCGTTGATCGCCCACGCCCAGGGCACGAGCGTTTCGCTGCTCGCGGCGGTGCGTCCGAGTCCGAGCGGGAACGGCATGCCCATCGCGAACGCGAGCGGCGCGACGAGCAGCACGCAGACACCAATCTTCACCGGATCGGGCAGCGGCATCATCAGGCGCAACAGCAACGGAAGCAGCGCGAGGTAAGCCACGCACACGATACACACGGCGGCAACGGCCTTGGCGAGCAGGGAGCGCCGGTCCCTGACGCGGCGCGGCCCGGCAGGACCGCTCGCATGCAGTCGCTGCGAATGGCGGCTCCCGAGCCCGGCAAAGGCAAGGAACGCGCATAGCACGACCGCGACGGCATAAAGCGGGTGGCCGAGGAACAGGATGAACTTCTGGATGAACGCGATCTCGACGAACATGAAGGCGAAGCCGATCGCGAGGAAATAGAACGCGATCTGCCAGCCGGACGGTTCGGCGGTTCCCGAAGCACCGTGCTCCCGCGCCGTCACCCGCTGGCGGCGCCGCAAGATCCAGAGCGGAAGCAGGATCAGTATCAGCGCGGCGGCGCTCGCCTGAAGGAGCGTCGCGATCAGCACGGGATAGCCCCATTCCAGGAGCGGCAGGCCGCCTTGCTCCTTCAGTCCGGCGAGTTCGCGCAGCGAGCGCCATTTGAAGAAGTGGAAGAAGTACGGCTTGTCGTCCGTCGCGGGGCGGACATCGAACTTGTAGCGCGCCTGGAAGTCGTCGCGGCCGTTGCCGAGCAGGGCTTGCGCGGCGTCGAAGACATGCGGCTTGTCGAGCACGTTGTAGCGGTTCGCTTCCGCGGCCTGCATGCCGGGATAGTATTCGACGTCGAACGAGCGCGCGCGGCAGAAGGCGCGCAGCGCATCGATCTGTGCCGCGCTGAACTCGCCGTTTCTGACGATCAGCGTGGCGGTCTTCCAGCCGCGGATCAGCACGAGCCGGCGCGAGGGATCGGGCACGCCGGCGTTCTCCATCGCCACGATCGCCGTGGCGAAGAGCTTCAGGATGTCGCGTGGCGGCAGCGTCACCCAGCGCGTGATCGCGAGCATCCCGCCCGCGTTCAGATGGCGCAGATAATCCTCGAACCCCTCTACCGTGTACAGGTAGCTCTCGGACAGCGCGTAGAGCCCCGCTGACGAAGTGCTGAACGAATCCAGCAGCGCGACCTGAATGAGGTCATAGCGCCCCGCGCGTCCGGCGATGAAGCTGCGCGCTTCGCCGGCGAACACGCGCACGCCCGGCGCGCTGTAGGGCTTGCCGGAGAACGCCGCGAGGCGCCCCTGTACGGCGTCGATCACCTGCGGATTCAGTTCGACCGCGTCGATGGCGCTTGCCCGGTGATAGAGCGCCTGCAGCACGTCGGCGCCGGCGCCGCTGCCGAGCACCAGCGTCTTCGGACGCACGAGCAGATGATACGGAAGCGCGGACGTGAGGTAGTCGAGGTAACTGAGCGGCTCGCGCCGTCCGTCGTAGTGATTGAGCGCGGAGAGGCCGTCGCCGTCGGTGAAGACGGCCAGTTGCGGCGGCGGCTCCATCGTCGCGTTCAGGCTCAGGCCGGGCGCGTGGCGCAGGGGAATCGAAGGGGTTTCGACGATCGTGACGAGACCGAGCGGGCTCGAGCTTTCGGCGATCACGCGCGCGTCCCTGATGCGCAGGATCTGGCTCAGTTCCTTGTATTCCGACGGTTTCAGCGCGACCCAGTCGCGCGGCAGCGCGGCTGGCAGGACGAGCGCGGCGCCGAGCAGCACGGCCGGAAGGAAGCGCCGATGCCAGCGGCACTCGACGCACGCGAGCGCCGCCGACGCGAGACCCGCGCCGCATACGAGCCAGAGCGCGTCGACCGGCGCGAGGACGAACAGCGCGGCGATGATGGCAAGGCTGCCCAGCCCGGCGCCCAGGATGTCGAAACCGTAGATGCGGGGAATCTGCTCGACGAAGCGCGTGAACGTGAGGCAGATGCTCGTCGCGGCGCAGAAGAAGGGCACGAACAGCAGAAGATAGATCACGAGGAGGCGCAGCGGCTGCCGCGGGTCCCACAGGATCTCGAGCGGATTGAACGCGACCTGCTGGGCGAGCGCGAACGCGGCCACGGAACAGAGTCCGAACAGCGCCGCTCCGCTCGCGAACACGGCCGTGAAGCGATGCGCGAGCCAGCGCTGCGCGAGCGCCACCATCGCGCCGGCGGCGCCGTAACCGAGCAGCGCGACGCTGATCATCATGTAGGCGAAGTGGTGCCACAGGATGATCGAGAAGAGCCGCATCAGGAGGATCTCGTAGCCGAGCGCGGCAGCCGAGAGGAGGGACAGCGCGAACAGCGGCACGGCGGGCATCGGTGTCGCGGGCCGTGTGGCCGCCGTCCGGCGCGGGGCGAGGTTCGCGCAGTCGTCACGTTCCATTGCCGCCTCGCCCGGGTGCGTCGAATGCCGCGTCAGTGTCCGACCAGCGGCACGAACCTGACGGGCAGGATCTGTCTCGTGGAAACCATTCCGTCCGCCGATTTGTGCACGAGCAGCAGATATTGCGTGAGGAACTGCGCACCGACCGGAATCACCATCCTGCCGCCCGGCTTCAGCTGCCGCACGAGCGGTGGCGGCACGTGGCTCGCGGCAGCCGTCACGATGATGGCGTCGTAGGGCGCATGAGCCTCCCAGCCGTAATAGCCGTCGCCGATCCGGGTCTCCACCTGCGTGTACCCGAGCCGCTGCAAGCGCTCCTGCGCCTGCCGCCCGAGGGGCTCGACGATCTCGATGGAATGGACCGAGCGTGCGAGGCGCGCGACGATCGCCGCCTGGTAGCCGGAGCCGGTGCCGATTTCGAGCACCGCATCGGTAGGCTTGACCATCATCAGGTCGGTCATCAGCGCGACGATGTAGGGCTGCGAAATCGTCTGGCCGTAGCCGATGGGAAGCGGTCTGTTCTCGTATGCGTAGGGCACCTGCGCGGGCGGAACGAACTCGTGGCGAGGCACCTGTTCCATCGCCGCCATGACGCGCGCATCGATGGACTGCCTGCCGGTTTCCTCGCTGGTGCCGGCGGTGAGCAACGCAATGTCCTTCACCATCTTCGCGCGCAGCGACGCGAAATCGTCGGCGGCGCGGGCCGCGGATGCAACGCACATCGCGCACATCGCGCACATCAGAGCGAGCGCCGGTATCGGAATGCGCAGACGGAGCGTCGTCGGTTTCACCATGCCCTCCGTTGCCTGACGTGCGTCATTTTACGCCCGTGCGCAGGCGCGCTGTCGCATGCTGCGCCGCGAGAATGGCAGGCCGGTCGCCACGCCGTGCCGGTCGCAGTGCTGGTTATTCCCGATATAACCGCAACGTCTCACGTGATCGAAAGGTTTCATTAGCGCGCGTACCGGGGCGTCAATACACTCGTGTCATCCCGGATCGAGCGCAAAGCCCCGTTGATGAACACGACTGCAAGCTACACCGACAGCGAAGTCCTGGTCTCCACCGAACGGAACGATCATGCGCAATTGCGCGATGCAGTCGCCCGCATCTGCGCCGACTTTCCCGCCGCATACTGGCGCAGGCTCGACGCGGAGAGCGGTTATCCGACCGAGTTCGTCGCCGCGCTGACCGCCGCGGGCTTTCTCGGCGCGCTCATTCCCGAGGAATACGGCGGCTCCGGCATGCCGCTGCGCGCGGCGGCCGTCATTCTCGAAGAGATCAACGCGAACGGCTGCGTGGCGAGTCCCGCGCATGCGCAGATGTACATCATGGGCACGCTGCTGCGCCACGGCAACGCCGGGCAGAAGCGCCGCTATCTGCCGGACATCGCATCGGGCGCGCTGAGGCTTCAGGCGTTCGGCGTGACCGAGCCGACCACCGGTTCCGACACCACGCGCATCAGGACCCGCGCCGAGCGGCGTGGCGACGTGTATGTCGTCAACGGCCAGAAGGTATGGACTTCGCGCGCGCTCCACTCCGACCTCATGCTGCTGCTTGTGCGCACGACGCCCGTGGAAGCATGCGCGCGGCGCACCGACGGGCTCTCGACGCTCATCGTCGACCTGCGCGAGGCGAAGGGCCGGGGCATCGACATTCGCCCGATCCCGGCGATGATCAACCACAACACGACGGAAGTGTTCATCGAGAACCTCGAAGTGCCGGTGGACAACCTGATCGGCGAGGAGGGCAAGGGCTTTCGCTACATTCTCGACGGCATGAATGCCGAGCGCATCCTGGTCGCGCAGGAGTGCATCGGCGACGGGCGCTGGCTGCTTCAGAAGGCGGTCGATTATGCGAACGAGCGTGAGGTGTTCGGCCGCAAGATCGGGCAGAACCAGGCGGTCCAGTTTCCGCTCGCGCGCGCCTACATGCAGCTCGAAGCCGCGGACCTGATGGCGCGCAAGGCCGCCGCGCTCTTCGAAGGCGGCCGGCCGTGCGGCGCGGAAGCGAACATGGCGAAGCTGCTCGCGTCCGAGGCCACCTGGCAGGCGGCCGACACCGCGCTGCAGACCCACGGCGGCTTTGGCTATGCGAAGGAATACGACATCGAGCGCAAGTGGCGCGAGGTGCGGCTGTACCAGACCGCGCCGATCTCGACGAACCTGATCCTGTCGTTTCTCGGCGAACACGTGCTGGGACTGCCGCGCTCGTATTGACGCGCAGCCTGCCGCGCGAACGGGCGTTCGCGCGGCAGGGTCGCTCACACGCCGAGGTGTTCGAGCAGTTCGTGTTCGCGCTCGATCACGTCGGCGTTGGAGAGCGTCTGGATGATCTTCCCGTCGACCATCAGGTTGTGGCGGTCGGCGACGGAGATGGCAAAGCGCAGGTTCTGTTCGACGAGCAGCACGGTGCGCCCGTCGGCCTTGAGCTGCAGGATCACGTCGCCGATGCGGTCGACGATCACGGGCGCGAGACCCTCGGTGGGCTCGTCGAGCAGGATGAGCTGCGAGCCCATGTGCAGCGGCCGCGCGATGGCGAGCATCTGCTGCTCGCCGCCCGAGAGCGTCGACGCCTTCTGGTGGCTGCGTTTGTGCAGCACGGGAAAGAGCTCGAAGATGCGCTCGAGCGGCCAGGCCGCCGGGCCGCGCACGGGCGAGATGGTCAGGTTCTCGATCACGGAGAGCGTGGCGAAGATGCCCCGGTCCTCGGCGACGTAGCCGATGCCGGCGCGCGCGGTTCGCTCGGGCCCGAGCGGCAGCATGTCGGTGCCCTTGAAGCGGACCTGGCCGCTGCGCTGGCGCATCTCGCCGATGATGGCCTTGAGCGTCGTCGTCTTGCCCACGCCGTTGCGGCCGATGAGCGTGACCACTTCGCCCGCCTGCACGTCGAAGCCGACGCCGTGCAGCACGTTGGTCTCGCCGTACGACGCATGGAGGTTGGTGACTTCAAGCATGGCCGTGACTCCTTTTGCCGCCCAGATAGGCTTCGATCACGCGCGGATCGGAATGCACCTCGTCATACGTGCCGACCGTGAGCACGCTGCCCTGCTGCAGCACGATGATCTGCCGTGCGAGATCGGACACGACGCGCAGGTTGTGTTCCACCATGATGACCATGCGTTCGCGCGCGATCTCCCGGATCAGGTCGATGATGCGGCCGATGTCCTGCGACGACATGCCCGCCGTCGGCTCGTCGAGCAGCAGCACGCGCGGCCGGCTCGCGAGGCTGATGCCGAGTTCGAGCGAACGCTTCAGGCCGTAGGGAAGGGCGGATGCCTGCTCGTCGCGCCACGTCCGCGCGATGCCCACCTCGTCCATGATGTCCTGGATCTCCTGCCGGTGTTCGTCGAGGCCGCGGCTGCGGCGCCAGAATTCGCAGCCGCTCGACGCGCGGCGCTGCATCGGCAGGAGCAGGTTCTCCGCGACGCTCATGTGCCCGAAGATGCTCGTGATCTGAAAGCTGCGCACGATGCCGAGCCTCGACACACGCTGCGGATTGAGCCGCGAGATCTCGGTGTCGTCGTAGTGCACCGTCCCCGCGGAAGGCTTCAGAAAGCTGCTGAGAAGATTGAAGAAGGTCGTCTTGCCTGCGCCGTTCGGCCCGATGATGCCGAACACGCCGGTTCCCTCGAAGCGCAGATCGACGCCCGCCACCGCGACGAATCCGGCGAATTCCCTGCGCAGGCCGCGGGTTTCGAGCACGAGCGCTTGCCTCGTTCGGCTCGCTTCCACTTGTCGCGCGTTTTCAGCAACTGCTGGCATTGCGACCTCCTTTGGTCGATGCGTCTCATGTCCGCCGGTCTCTTGTCGGCGTGTGCCGGCGAGCCGCTTTCCACGGTCGGGCCGGACCTTTTCTGCGGTGAAAATATAAAAAATAAAAAATAATTTCTGGTTGCTAATATACAATGCATTCCTGCAGGACGGCCTACGGTTCATCAAAAAATTATCGGAGACAGCCATGGCATTCGGTGGTGGGCGAAGCGCCGCGCGGCGCGGCAAAAGGAAGTCGGCGCGCTGGGCGCGCAAGCTGGCGGCAGGACTGGCAGCAGTGGGGCTGGCGGGCCTCGCGGGCCTTGCAGGCGGCGACGCCCGCGCGCAGATGAGCGGCAAGGCGTTCACCATTCTTGTCATCACTGACCTCTCAACCGTGTACTCCGACACGTCGGGCAAAGGTTCCGTCGACGCGGTCAAGATGGCGATCGCGGATTTCGGCGGCAACGTGAACGGCGTGCCGATCAAGATGATCGTGCTCGACAACAAGCTCGATGTCGGCATCACGGTCAACAAGACGCGCCAGCTGATCGAGACGCAGGGCGTGAACATGATCACCGACGTGACCGGCTCGGCCGCGGCGATCGAAGTGGCGAAGCTCGCGAAGAAGTACAAGGTCACGACGACCTTCGTGAGCCCGGGCACGACCGCGCTCACCAACGAGTTCTGCACCAAATACGCGTGGCACTACGCATGGGATACCTATGCGCTCGCCAATCTCGCGGCCACGAAGGTGACGAAGCTCGGCGCGAAACGCTGGTACTTCATCACCGCCGACTACGCGTTCGGCCATTCGCTGCTCGACCAGTTCCGCCGCGCCGCGACGGCCGCGGGCGGCACGGTGGTGGGCAACGACATGGTGCCGTTCCCCAACGACGACTTCTCCAGCTTCCTGCTGAAGGCCCAGGCCGCAAAGGCGGACGCGATCGGCGTGCTGGAGTCGGGGCAGGACCTTCGCAACGCGGTGAAGCAGGCGGGCGAGTTCGGGCTGATGAACGGCTCGGTGCGCATCGTGCCCGGCCAGATGAACCTCACCGACGTGGCGGCGCTAGGCATCTCGGCGTGGTCCGGCGCGATTCTCGCCGACCCCTGGTACTGGAACTACGACACCCGCACGCGTGACTGGACCGTGCGCTTCAGGAAGGCGTACGGGTTCACGCCCGGCAGCCTTCACGCGGGCAACTATTCGGCGGTCATGCAGGTGCTCGGCACGGTCAAGAAGATCGGCTCGGACGATCCCGACAAGATCGCGGCCGCGCTGGAAGGCTCGAGCTTCGACGACTTCTTCAGCCGCAACGCGACGTTCCGCAAGGCCGACCACATCGTCGTGCGCGACGTCTATCTCGAGCAGGTCAAGCAGGCAAGCGAGGTGAAGACGCCCGACGACGTCTTCACCGTGCTCGCGACCGTCAGCGGCAAGGACGCGTTCATGCCCGCTTCCGAAAGTACCTGCAAGCACGACTGGTAAGACTGCGTCCACCGAGGTGCGCCCATGTCGCAATACTATATTTCGCAACTGTTCAACGGCCTCGTCAACGGAGGCTTCATCGCGCTCATGAGCCTCGGCCTGAGCGTGATCTTCGGCATGATGCGGGTCGTGAACTTCGCCCACGGCGCGCTCTACATGCTCGGGGCGTTCATCGCGTTCACTGTGGGCTCGAACTTCGGGCTGTCGCTGTGGGTCGCGCTGCTGGTGGCCCCGGTCGTGATCGGCGGCTTCGGCGTGGTGCTGGAGCGGCTTTTCCTCCGGCGCCTCTACGGGCTCGATCCGTCGTACAACCTGCTGCTGACGTTCGGCCTCACGCTCATCATCGAAGACTCGATGCGGCATTTCTTTGCCGTGCAGGGCGCGCCGTTTCTCGTGCCGGGCGCGCTCGCGGGCGCGATCGACCTCGGCTTCATCGTCTATCCGAAGTACCGCTTCTTCGTGCTGATGCTCTCGCTCGCGATCTGCGGCGCGACGTGGCTCCTGCTCGAACGCACCCGGCTCGGCGCACTCGTGCGCGCGGGCACCGAGCGGCCCGAGCTGCTGCGCTGCTTCGGCGTGCGCGTGCCGCTGCTCGTGTGCGGCACGTTCGCCTTCGCCGCGGGGCTCGCGGCGATCGCGGGCGTGCTCGCCTCGCCGCTGCGCAACATCTCGCCGTTCATGGGGCAGGAGATGATCGCGACGACCTTCGCGGTGGTCGTCGCGGGCGGGCTGGGATCGATTGCCGGTTCGGTCGTCATGGGCTTCACGGTGGGCGTGGTGTCGGCGCTCGCGGCGATCTGGTATCCGCCCGCGGCCAACGCTGCCACTTATCTGCTCATGATCGTCGTGCTGATCGTGCGGCCGGGAGGCATCTTCCGCGGCATCGACGTCGCGCACTTCCCGCTGCACTACACGCCGATCACGCCCGCAGCGCGGCGCCTCGTGATGGGCTGGAAACTGAAGGCGCTCGCGCTTGCGATCGGCCTCGTCCTGCCGTGGCTCGTCTATCCGGTGCTCGCGGCCGACATCGTCCTGTGGGGACTGTGCGCGCTCGGCTTCGACATGCTGTTCGCCTTCGCGGGCCTGCTGTCATTCGGACAGGCGGCCTATTGGGGCGGCAGCGCCTACATCACCGGCATCCTGATCTCGCGGCTGCACTATCCGATGTGGATCGGCTTCGCGGGCGGCGTCGTGATCGCCACGCTCGTGGCGCTCGTGTTCGGCGCACTCATCGCGCGCAAGAAGGGCATCTACTTCTCGATGGTGACGTTCGCGCTCGCGGAAATCGTCTACTTCGTGATCAACCAGTCGCCGCGCTATACCGGCGGCGAGGACGGCCTGCACGGCATCACGCGCGGGTCGATCTTCGGCGTGAGCCTCGAAAACCAGGTGACGTTCTACTACGCGGCACTCGCCGTGATTGCCGCGGCCGTCGCGTTCGTGTTCCTCGTGATCCGCTCGCCGTTCGGCCTTGCGCTCTCCGGCGCGCGCGACAGCGAGCGCCGCATGCAGAGCGTCGGCTACAACGTGCAGGGACTGCGCCTGCGCGCGTATGTGCTCTCGGCGTTCCTCATCAGCATCGCCGGCTCGCTGTTCGCGCTCAATCACGAGTTCGTGAGTCTCGAATCCGTGTACTGGCGCGCGTCCGGCGAGCCGATCATGATGACGCTGCTCGGCGGCGCGGGCACCGTGTTCGGGCCGATGCTCGGCGCGGGCATCGTGGTGTTCCTGCGCGATTACCTGAGCACCGTCACGGATAGCGGCAGCCTCGTGCTGGGCGTCACGTTCGTGATCGTCGTGCTCGTGTTCAGGCGCGGCGTGCTCGGAGAAATCCTGCATCGCATGCCGGTGTTCGACGGCAGGCCCGCGGCGCGCATGCCGTCGCGCGCGCAGCCCGCAAGCCATGCAAGTTCCGATGAAACGACCATACAACGGAGTTCCGACCTGTGATGAAAGTCGCTCTGCTTGACGATTACCAGAACGTCGCCATGCGCATGGCCGACTGGGCGAGCCTCGGCGACCGCGCGACGGTCACCGCCTTTCCCGATCACCTCGACGACATCGACGCCCTCGCGCAACGCCTCGAACCCTTCGACGCCGTGGTGCTGATGCGCGAGCGCACGAAGGTTCCGCGCGAACTGATCGCGCGCCTGCCGCGGCTCAGGCTGCTGATCACGGCGGCGATGTGGAACGCATCCGTCGATATCGACGCGGCGACTGCGCACGGCGTGCAGGTATGCGGCACCGATGACCTGCCGACCCCCGCCGCCGAAATGGCGCTCGGCCTGATGCTCGCGCTCGCGCGCTCAATCCCGCAGGAGGAGCGCGCGATTCGCGAGGGACGCTGGCAAACGACGCTCGGAGTCGGGCTGCACGGCAAGACGCTCGGCGTAATAGGGCTCGGCAATCTCGGCCGGCAGATGGCGGGCTACGGCACCGTGCTCGGCATGAAGGTGCTCGCCTGGAGCCAGCGGCTCACGCCGGAGGCGGCGCGCGAGGCCGGCGCCGAGCGCGTCGAGCTCGACGCGCTGCTGCGCGAGAGCGACGTCGTGTCGATTCATCTGAAGCTTGCCGACCGCACGCGCGGCCTCATCGGCGAGCGCGAACTGGCGCTGATGAAGCCGGGTGCGTATCTCGTGAACACGGCGCGCGGGCCGATCGTGGACGAACGCGCTCTCGTCGCGGCGCTCGCGAACCACAGGATCGGCGGCGCGGCGCTCGATGTCTTCGATGTCGAGCCCATGCAGGCGCAGCACCCGTTCCTCGCGCTCGACAACGTGGTGCTCGCGCCGCACGTGGGCTACGTGACCGAGGAAAACTACCGCTTGATCTACCGCGGCGCGCTCGAGGACATCGTGGCGTTTCTCGACGGCCGGCCCGTGCGCGCGCTGAACACGCTTGCGTAGCAAATCAAACAGGAGAATGCGATGCAGATACAGAAGATCGGCAACACGGAAATCCGCAAGGTAAGTGAAATCGATCGCATGGCGCTCAATGCCGACTGGCTCTTTCCTTCGATCGATCCCGCGTTTCTCGATGCGCAGCGCGGCTGGCTCGGCCCCGATTTCATCGACCCGGTGCAGTTCAAGCTGTACCTGAGCTTTCACACGTATGTCATCCGCACGAAGCATCACACCATTCTCGTGGACACGTGCAACGGCAACCACAAGCAGCGTCCGTCGATGCCCGCGTGGACCAACCTGCAGACGCCGTATCTGGAGAACCTCGCCGCGATCGGCGTGAAGCCCGAAGAGGTCGACTTCGTGATGTGCACGCATCTGCATACGGATCACGTCGGCTGGAACACGCGGCTCGACAACGGCCGCTGGGTGCCGACGTTTCCGCGCGCCCGCTACATCATGGGCCGCGTCGAATACGAGCATTTCAACCGGATGCACCAGTCGAACCCGGAGACGCCCGTGAATCGCGGCTCGTTCGTCGACAGCGTGCTGCCCGTCGTCGAGCATGGGCTCGCGGAGTTCGTCGAGATGGATCACGTCTTCGAGCGTGAACTTGGGCAGGACGTCTGGCTTTCTCCCGCATGCGGCCATACGCCGGGACACGTATTCGTTCACGTCGGACACGAGCACGGTGACCATGCGGTGCTGACGGGAGACGTCATTCACCACCCGGTGCAGTTCGCCGATCCGCACCTGTCGAACCTCGCCGACTTCGATGCGCTGCAGGCGTACGAGACGCGCGTCGGCCTCATGCGGCGCTATGCCGACACGCGGACAAAAGTGCTGACGGGGCACTTCCCGTCGCCGACGGCGGGACGCATCGTCAGCCGCGGCGACGAGTTCCGCTTCGAATTCGAAGCGATCTAGTTGCTAGAGCACGCCGTCATCGCAGAGGTCTAGGGAGAATCACCGATCTTCCCTGGACTCATTAAATATAAAATGCATGATATATTTTTAGCGCGGGGAACATACCCCGGAACCGATCAGGAGAGCAGCATGAAAGGAACGCTTGGGGCGATAGCTGCGTTGACGCTCGCCGGGTTGCAGTGCTTCGCACCGGCGCCTGCGCACGCAAACGAGGAGCTGAAGATCGGCGTGATCGCGTCGCTCTCGGGCGGCGGCACGGCGTGGGGGCAGGGCTTGCAGCGGGGCCTGCAGATCGCGGTCGATCAGGCCAACCAGAAGGGCGGGCTCACGCTCGACGGCAAGGTCTACACGCTGAGCGTGGTCGCCTACGACGACCAGTACAACGCGGCACAGGCGAAGACGGCAGCGGACCGCCTCGTCAATCAGGACAAGGTGCGCATTATCTTCGGTCCGGTGGGCTCGCCCGGTGCACTCGGCTCGCTGCCTGTGACGGAGCCGGCGAAGGTGCTGCAGTTCGTCGACGGCTACGCGCCGGCGATCCTGAAGAACGAGTGGAAGGGCGCATACGTGTTTCGCGTCAACAACAGCAACCGGGAGTTTTCGGAGCCGATCGTCGAGTGGCTGAAGAAGACACATCCGCAGGCGAAGAAGATCGGGATGATCGCGCCGAATGACGCGACCGGGCAGGCCGCCGTGCCGATTCTCATCGCCGCGTACAAGAAGAACGGCTATGAAGTCTGGGACGAGCATTACGAACGCGGCACCAAGGAATTCACGCCGCTTCTCCTGCGCATGATGGCGCAGAACGTGGACATCTTCGAGCTGAACAGCAACGCGCCCGGCGAAGCCGGCCTGCTCATCAAGCAGGCCCGCCAGATCGGCTACAAGGGGCTGATCGTGCAGTCGGGCGGCGCCGGGGTGGACGAGATCGTGCAGATTGCCGGGCCGCTCGCGAACGGCTTTCTCAAGTACGACGTGATCGACGAGAGCCTGCCGCGCGTGAAGCCGTTCGTCGACTTGTATCGACAGAAGTATCCGGGCGTGATGAACGGCATGGCGCCCGTGTACTACAACGCCGCCAGCATCCTGTTCGACGCGATGCGCGCGGCCAACAGCACCGACACGCAGAAGATCCGCGACCAGATCGAGAAGATGCAGGGCAAGGACGCGCCGATCTTCGGCAAGATCGCATGGACCGGGCAGCAGGAATACGGCGTGGACCATCAGCTGCTGCACACCTTCCTCATCAAGGAAGTGCAGGGCGGCAAGACCAACGTGAAGGCGGTCATCACGCCGCAATGAGCAGGTCCCGCACCAGCAGGTCCCGCACCAGCAGATCCCGCACCAGCAGATCCCGCATGAGCAGCTCCCGCATGAGCAGCTCCCGCATGAGAAGCGCCCCTTAGCGAGCGGGGACGGTGCCGCGCGCCGTCCCCGCCGATCCGGAGGTTACATGTTCACACCCGCAGTGCTCGCGCAGATATCGGTGGACGGCATCGGGCTTTCCGCCATCTATATCCTCATCGCGCTCGGCTTCACGCTGCTCTTCGGCATCATGCGCGTCGTCAACTTCGCACACGGCGCATTCGCGATGCTCGGCGGCTACGCCCTCTATTTCCTCTACGGCAACATGGGACTGCCGTATCTCGTCGCCGCACCCGTCGCCGCGCTGGCGGTCGCGACGGTCGCGCTGATTCTCGAGCGCATCGTGTACCGGTTTTTCTACCAGAAGATGTTCCAGAGCATGATCGGGCTGCTCGGGCTCGACATGGCGCTGATGTTCACCGCGGTCATCCTGTGGAATGCGGAGGAACGCTCGGTGCCGCCCGCGACCGATACGCTCGTGCAGTTCGGCAACGTCATCTTCCCGGCGCAGAAGCTCATCATCGCGGGCATCGCGGCCGCGGCACTGCTTGCCTTCTATGTCTTCACGCGCTATTCGCGCTACGGCCTCGCGATGCGCGCCGCGGCGCAGGACGTGTCGATCGCCGAAGCGCAGGGCGTGAACAGCACGTTCATCTACAAGCTCGCTTTTTTCATCGCCATCTTCATGGCGGCGCTGGCGGGTGGCTTCTACGCGCAGACCTATGCGCTCTCGCCGTTCGTCGGCGAGCCGCAGCTGATGATCGCGTTCGTCGTCGTGATTCTGGGCGGCATGGGCAGCATTCCGGGCGTAGCGCTCGGCGGCCTGCTGCTCGGGTTCGCGAACAGCTTTCTCGGCACCTTCTATGGCAACGCCACATCGGTCTTCGTTTCCTTCGGCGCCGTGATCCTGCTCTTGATCTTCCGGCCCTGGGGACTGCTTGGAGCAAAAGAGGCATGAGCAAACAATCGGCTGGCAATTCCCCGGCCCTCGGCAAGTTCGACGCCGGCGGCCGCGTTCCCTCGAATGCCACGGCGAAGCGCGGCAACGGCGCCTTCACGTGGCCCGCTGCCGTGGCCGCGCTGCTCGCGGTGCTGATCGCGCTGCCGCTCGCCTCCGACGAGAAGTTTGTCATGTCGGTCGCGGTGACGACGTTCATCACCGCGATCGCGGCCGCATCGCTGCATCTCGTCGTGCGCACGGGACACGTCACGCTCGGACACGCGGCGTTCATGGGCATCGGTGCATATGCGTCGGTGATCGGCACGATGACGTTCCATCTGCCGTTTGCGCTCTCCGTGGTCGCGGCGTTCATCGTGCCGGCCGCGCTCGCGCTCGTCGTAGGTCCTATCGTGCTGCGCCTGACCGGCAAGTACTTCGTGCTGGTCACGTTCCTGTTCGGCGAGATCGTGCGGATGATCTTCGTGAACTGGTCGAGCGTGACGGGCGGCTCGAACGGCATCTTCGGCGTGCCGGCGCCAAGTCCGCTCTTCGCCTCGCCGGTGCCGTTCTACTACCTTGCGCTCGGCTTCATGGTGGTGATCCTCGCGTTCATCGCGCGGCTGCTGAACTCGGAGGTCGGCCGCGCGATCGACGCCATCCGCGAAAGCGAGCCGCTCGCGCGCTGCTCGGGCGTGCCGGTGCTGCGCACGAAGGTGATGATCTTCGTGCTCGCCTGCGGCATCGTGGGCGTTGCAGGAGCGCTGCAGGCCCACTTCGTGCGCTACATCGACCCGACTTCGTTCTCGCTCGTGCAGTCGCTCAATCTCGTCGTGATCAACGTGATCGGCGGCATGTACACGCTTGTCGGGCCGCTCGTCGGCACCGTGTTCGTCGTGCTGCTTCCGGAGTTCCTGCGGGGCTACGTCGAGTTGCAGCACGTCTTCTTCGGCATTCTCATCATCCTCGTCATGGCGTTCTTTCCCGGTGGCATCGCCAACATGGGCACGCTCTTCAGGACAAACCCGTTCGAACGCTTCCGATCTGCGAGGAACCGATGAACCCTCTGCTCGAAGTAACCGGTCTCACACGTCACTTCGGCGGACTCGCCGCGGTGTCGGACCTGACGTTCCATGTGGACGAGAACGAGATCCTCGGCATCATCGGCCCGAACGGCGCGGGCAAGACCACCGCAATCAATCTGGTGAGCGGCGTGATCCGGCCAAGCGGGGGCACGGTGCTGTTTTGCGGCGGCAAGGTGACGGGCACGGCGCCGCACGTGCTGGCCGCGAAGGGCCTCGTGCGCACCTTCCAGTCGACCACCGTCTACGCCGATCGCACGGTGCACGAGAACGCGCTGCGCGGCGCGTACCTCGGCGTTTATCCTGGCTTCGTGCAGACCATGCTCAACACGCGGCGCGCGCGGCGCATGCGCGAGGAGGCCGAGGCGCGCGTGAGCGAGCTGCTGGAGTGGCTCAATCTCGCGCAGGTCGCGCATCTGAAGGCGGGCGGGCTGCCTTACGGCTATCAGAAGACGCTCGGCATGGCGGCCGCACTCGCCGCGCAGCCGCGCATGGTGATGCTCGACGAGCCGGTGGCGGGCCTGAGCGCGGAAGAAGCGGACCAGGTGCGCGATACGATCCTCAAGATCCGTTCGCGCGGCGTGACGGTCATCGTGATCGATCACAACATGCGCTTCATGAAGGGACTCTGCGATCGCGTGATGGTGATGAACCAGGGTCACGAACTCGCGACCGGCGCGCCGCTCGAAGTGCTCGCGAACCCAAAGGTCATCGAGGCGTATCTCGGGAGGGGCCATGCCGCTGATCACCGTATCTGACCTCAACGTGCGCTACGGACGCATCGCGGGCACGCACAACGTGTCGTTCTCAGTGGAGGAGGGTGAGATCTTCGCGCTCGTCGGCAGCAACGGCGCCGGGAAGAGCAGCGCGATGAAGGCGATTCTCGGCATGGCGTCGTATGCGAGCGGCAGCATCGTGTTCGACGGCGCCGACATCGGCAAGCTGAGGACCTTCGATATCGTCAAGCGCGGCATCGGCTATTCGCCCGAAGGGCGGCGCGTCTTTGCGCAGTTGTCCGTCGCCGAGAACCTGCGCATGGGCGCGTATACCCGTCCGAAGGAGGAAGCGGGCGAGCGCATCGAGCAGATCTATGCGTACTTCCCGCGCCTGAAGGAGCGCGCGAAGCAGAACGCGAGCAGCCTGAGCGGCGGCGAGCAGCAGATGCTCGCGATCGGTCGCGCCCTCATGTCGCGCCCGAAGCTGTTCCTGCTCGACGAGCCGTCGCTCGGACTCGCACCGATCATCGTCGAGCGGATCGGCGACATTCTCGAGGATATCCGCAGCAAGGAGAACCTGACCGTGATCCTGGCCGAGCAGAACGCGCACTGGGCGATGCATCTCGCATCGCGTGCGGTCATCTTCGAGCTGGGGCATTCCGTCAACACAGATTCCACCGAGGTGCTGTTGCGCGACCCGAGCGTGCGCAGCGCCTATCTCGGCGTGTGACGCCGGACGGCCGGCGCATTGCCGGCACATCGATGCAGCACGAGGACAGACCGATGAAGAAGATCATGAATCAGCCGTCGGCTTATGTCGACGAAGCGTTGGACGGGCTGTGCCAGGCGTATCCGCACGTCTATCGGCGCGCGGGCGAAGCGGGGCGCGTGATCGCGCGCGCGCAGGCGCCGCGCCAGGGCAAGGTGGGCGTCGTATCGGGCGGCGGCTCGGGACATCTGCCGCTTTTCACGGGTTACGTCGGCACGGGCATGCTGGATGCGTGCGCGGTCGGCAACGTGTTCGCCGGGCCGACGCTCGGCGACTGCGCCGATGCGATGCGCATTGCGGAGCAGGGTGCCGGCGTGCTGCGCGTCTACGGCAACTACGGCGGCGACCGCATGAACTTCGATATGGCGGGCGAGCTGCTCGAACTCGAAGGCGTGCGTTCGGAAACGGTGCTCGTGAACGACGACGTCGCGAGCGCAGGGCGCGAGGAAGCGCACAAGCGGCGCGGCGTGGCAGGCGTCGTGTATGCGTTCAAGCTCGCGGGCGCGGCGGCGGAGCGTCCCGAGGCGTCGCTCGGCGACGTGGTGCGCATCGCGCGCAAGGGCGTGGATGCATGCCGCTCGATCGGCGTCGCGCTTACGCCCTGCATCGTGCCGGAAGCGGGCAAGGAGACCTTCTCGCTCGGCGCCGACGAAATGGAAATGGGCATGGGCATACACGGCGAGCCGGGCATCCGGCGCGGCAAGCTCGCGTCGGCCGACACGATCGCGGGGGAGATGCTCGCGCGGCTGGTGGACGATCTGGGCATCGGGCGCGGCGAGCGGGTGTCCGTGCTCGTCAACTCGCTCGGCGCCACGCCGCTCGAGGAGCTGTTCATCCTGTATCGCGCGGTGGCGCAGGAACTGTCGGCGCTCGGCGTCGGGATCGTGATGCCGATGGTCGGACGCTATGCGACGTCGATGGAAATGACGGGCGCGTCGCTCACGCTGCAGCGCCTCGACGACGAACTCGAAGCGTTGCTGCGCGCGCCCGCCGACTGTCCGTTCTGGTGCCGCTGACATGGCACTCGACGTGAACGTGTTGAAGGCGGCGCTCGAGCGCTGGGCCGATGGCATGGGCCGGGTGGCCCCTGAACTCAACGAGCGCGACGGCCAGCTGGGCGACGGCGACCTAGGCGCCACGCTGCTCAAGTGCGCGGAAAACGTGCGCGCGAGCGTGCCGGACATGCAGGGCGATATCGGCGACGCGTTCAAGCGCTGCGCACTCGCCTGCTCGAAAGCGTCGGGCTCGAGTTTCGGCACGCTGCTGACGGTGGCGTTCTTCGTCGCCGCGAAGAAGACCGAAGGACGCGCGAGCATCGCCTGGACGGAAGTGACAGACCTGCTCGACGCCGCGCTCACCGCGATGTCGCAGCGTGGCGGCGCGACGCTCGGCGACAAGACCGTGCTCGATACGCTCGACGCCGCCCGTGCGGCGAGCGCGGGAATCGACGATCCGCGTGTTCTGTTCGAAGCGGTATCGGCGGCGGTGGAGAGCACGATCGACGCCTTCCGCAACAAGCCCAATCGCATCGGACGCGCCCGCATGTTCGCCGAACGTTCCATCGGCATCGATGATCCCGGCATGATCGCGTTTCAGCGCATGCTCGCGAGCCTGCGTGCGGCGTAGGCCTGCCTAAGTTCGGCCAGCACCAGGCGGGGACGTGGCCCCGCTCGGCGCCTAGGCCGGTGTGAAGCGCACCAGCGAGATCGCAGGCGTGACGTCCTCGAAGACGGCCTGCATCGGCATGCCCATGCGCACGTCCTCTGGAATACCCGCGACGAAGTTTCCGGCGACGAGCGGCCCTTCTTCCAGTTCGACGAGGCACACGTGATACGGCAGGTCGCCGCGAAAGGCGTCCCAGTATGCGCGGTGGAACGTGGCCCACGATACGAGCCGGCCGCGTCCGCTGACCGGCCTCCAGTCCAGCACATCCGACAGGCAGGCGGGACACGCCGGTTGCGGCGGAAACATCCGGTAGCCGCATTCGGCGCACACCTGCACCGAGAGCCGGTGCGCATGCGCATGCATCCAGTAGCCCTTCGAATACGGGTCGATGTCGGGGAGTGGCTTCAGATAGTCGGGCATCGGTTCAGCGTCCTTTCGTGTAGATGATGGACCGCGTGCACGGCGTCGCGGCGATGTACTGCACGACCTCGCAGTCGGCGACCTGACGCTCGCCGCACTCGCCGCGCAGCTGGCGCACGGCCTCGATGTTCAGGCCCCACCCCTGCATGTACGAGTTCGAGAGGTGCCCGCCGTCGGTATTGGTGGGCAGCCAGCCGCCGATGCCGAGCGCGCCGTCCTGCACGAACTGCCCCGCTTCGCCCTGCGCGCAGAAACCGAGGCCTTCGAGACTGAACAGCACCGTGGGCGTGAAGTTGTCGTAGCACATGAGGGCATCGACGTCGTCGCGTGTGACGCCCGCCATCTCGTACGCCTGCGTGCCCGCGTCGCGGATTTCGTCGTACCAGAAGCCCGGATCGAAGTTGCCGATCGCGCTGCGCGCGAACGCGTCGCGCGCACCGACACCCGAGATCAGCACGGGCGGCTTTGCGAGGTCGGCGGCCCGCTCGGCGCTCGTGAGGATCATGCAGACGGCGCCGTCGTTGACGAGACAGTAGTCGAGGAGACCGAGCGGCTCGACGATGCGCCGCGCGCTTGCGTGGTCGTCGAGCGTGATCGGCTTGCGCATCACGGCGTCGGGGTTGAGCATCGCGTTGTTGCGAAACGCCACCGACACCGCGCCGAGCTGCCGCGTGGTCGTGCCGTAGCGCTCCATGTGCATGCGGAACATGAGCGCGTGCGAGGCGCCCGGAGACGTCAGGCCCCACGGGTCCCAGAACGACGCGAACTCGTCGCCGCCGTAGTTCATCCGACGCGAGCGGCCGATGTTCGTGTAGATGAGCGCCACATGATTCGCCGCGCCGGACTCGATCGCCATCATCGCCTCGACGATCGCCATGCCGGACATGCGGCCGTGGCCCGGCATCGTGCTGGTCCAGCGAGGGTTGAGCCCGAGTATCTCGCCCATGCGGGCATAAAACGGCACGCGGCAGCAGAGCAGGCCGTCGACCTCGTCCTTCGCGAGGCCGCAATCGGCGAGCGCGAGCCTGAACGCCTGTGCGCCGAGCGCGTAGTCGCTCACATCGGGGAAGTCGCCGTAGCGCGTATTACCGATGCCTGCGACGGCAACCCGGTTTCGCAGCGACTGCATTGAATTCACATCCGCCTCCTTGTTGTCGATGGAAGTTGCTGGTTGCCCTGCGGCGCGTGGCCGTGGCCGTGCCCGCGCCGGTGCCCGTTCATGCGCCGTGATCCGCCGCGCTCCACGCTTCGACGGCAATGCGCGGCAGCTCGAACACGTCCGATGTGCGCACATACGAATTGCCCTGCATGCGTCCGACGAGCGCGAGACGCCGCGTATCGATCCAGCAGCGCCCGGCGTCGATCACCGCGTCGTCGCGCACGTGCATCATGAGCACTTCGCCGAGCACGAGCGAGCGCATGTTCCCTAGCTCGACGATGCGCATCAGCCTGCATTCGAACGCCACGTGACTCTCGGCGATGCGCGGCGTCCTGATGAGCGTCGAGGCCTGCGGGGTGAGCCCCGCCTCGGCGAATTCGTCGACATGCGGCGGGAACTCGATCGCGCACACGTTCATGCGCTCGACGTTGTCCTCGCTCACGAGGTTGACGACGAACTCGCCCTGCGAGCGCACGTTCTCGCCGGTGTCCTTGCGGTCCGTGCCGGAGCGGTGCTGGATCGCGAACGCGAGCGTCGGCGGGTCCTCGGCGAACACGTTGAAGAAGGAGAAGGGGGCAGCGTTCGGCAGGCCGTCGGCGTCGATGGTCGACACCCACGCGATCGGGCGCGGCGTGACCGTCGAAGAAAGCAGCTTGTAGCGGTGCAGCGGGTCGAGCGTGGACAGGTTGAATTGCATCGTCGGATTCCTGGTTCGTTGGTGCGCGGCGCTCAGATCACGCCTTCGTCGCGCAGGGCCTCGATCTCGCTCGCGGAGAATCCGAGCATCTCGCCGAGCACGTGCGCGTTGTCTTCGCCATAGCACGGGGCGCCGCGATTGATCCGGCCGCCGCTGCAGGCGGGCGTCTTCGAAAGGCGCGGCGCGAATTCGGCCACCGGCCAGCGGCCGATCTTCGTGCCCTCGACTTCCGTCAGCCATTCGAGTTCGGCCAGTTGCGGATCGTGCTCGCAGCGATCGGCGGCGCTCTGGCAGACGCCCGCCGGCACGCCCGCGCGCTGCAGCCGGTGCATCGCGGCGTAGGCGTCCTGCGTCGACGTCCACGCGTTCACGAGCGCGTCGAGTTCGTCCTGATGCGCAAGGCGGTTCGCGAGCGTCGCAAAGCGCGGATCGGCCCGCAATGCGTGAAGGCCGCAGACGTCGACGAAGCCGTGCCATTCCTTTTCGCCGAAACAGGCGATCGCAAGCCAGCGGTCGTCGCCCGCGCAGCGATACGCGCCGTGCGGCGCGGCGGGCTTGGCAGGCGAGCGGTTGCCGTAGCGGCGGAATTCGCGGCCGTTCGCGGACCAGTCGAGCACCGCGGTCGCCGTCTGGAAGATGCCCGCCTCGCATTGCGACGAATCGATCCACTGGCCCTCGCCGGTGCGCTCGCGGTGATAGAGCGCGCCGAGCACGGCAAGCGAAAAGCCGTAGGCGCCGACCCAGTCGAGATACGAATAGCCCCAGCCCGCAGGCATCGCGGGATCGGGCAGGCCCGACATTTCGGTGCTGCCCGCGAACGACGCGGCGACCGGGCCCACGGTGCGAAACCGCCCGTAGCGTCCGCTCGCGCCCATGCCCGATTGCTGGATGTAGATGATGTCCGGCCGGATCGACTTCAACACGTCGTACCCGAGGCCGAGCCGTTCGAGCACACCCGGCGAAAACCCTTCGGCGACGACGTCGGACATGCGTATCAGGTCCTTCGCGATCGCCAGTCCCTTCGGATGGCGGATGTTGAGCGACAGGCCGCGCTTGCCGGCGTTCTTGTTGTTGAACTGGCCGCCCATGTCGGGGTCGGTGACGCCCGCGAGCGGTGACGTGGCCCGCCGGCGCGCTTCGCGTCCGCCGACCGGCGCCATCGCACCGAGCCGCGTATCGGGGTTCTCCTTCCACTCGACCTTGATGCTCTCCGCACCGAGCGCGGCGAGAAAGCGCGTGCCCCCGGCGGATGCGAGGAACCACGAGAAGTCGAAGATGCGCACGCCTTCCAGCGCGAACGGCCGGCCGCGCGCCGACTGCGTACGTGCCGTGATGCGCGGCTCAGCGGGCACCGATGCACGAACGCTCGCGGGCGCGGCGTGGAAATCTTCGTCGTGGCTGTGCTCTCCGAGCAGCGGCGCGCGCTTTCCGGTTTGCCAGGCCGTCGCGGAACTGAGCCATTTGCTGACCGGATAGCGAAACGATCGTCCGAGTTCGGGATGTTCGACATCCGCGAATGCACGCCGTGCGAGCCAGTGCTCGTCGAGCGCGTTTTCGTGCGGCTTTCTTACCGGCGCCCACAGCAGCCCCGCCTGCTGCGCATCGCGCCACGGGAGATCGGCGTAGTCGTAAGCGCCGACGAAACGCTGGATCACTTCCAGCATGTGCACGGTTTCGTCGTCCTGCGCGGCGGAGCCCGGCGTGTCGCGCGCCGACAGGTCGCTGTCCTGCGCAGGCGGCCGCAGGTCCTCCGCCTTGCCGAAGCGATCGAGGAACGGCACGAGCTTCGCCTTGTCCCGCGCAGAGACGCCCCACGCCATGTTCCAGCGGCCGTCGCGCGTGCGGCTGATGTTCGGAACGCGATTGGTCTTCTCCGCCGCGTGGCGCGCGGTCTGCCGCATGAGCGGCGCGCGCCGCATGACCCACGACATCAGGTCGAGCTCGGTGTTGATGGCAACCGCCTGATGAATCGCGCACGACACGTCCTGCCCCTCGCCCGTGCGCTGCCGGTGCAGCAGCGCCGCGACGATCGCCGCAGCCGTCTGCTCGCCGGCAATGTGATACGCGTGCCACGCCTGCGGCGCGATCGGCGGGGTGGTGTAGCGGCCGTTCGCGTCGGGATCGTAGCCGCAGTTCATCATGACGCCGCCGAGCGCGAGCTGAATCAGGTCCGAAGCCTTGTAGTCCTTCCACGGGCCGATGTCGCCGAACGGCGTGATGCGCGCCGTGACGAGCGACGGAAACTGCTGTGCAAGCGGCTCGTCGATGCCGGTCTCGCGCAGGAAACGCCCGCGCGTGCTGTCGAGCAGCACGTCGGCGTTGGCGAGCATCGCGAGGAAGCGCTCGCGCGAACCGGGTGCGGCGGGGTCGAGCACGACGGATCGCTTGCCGCGGTTGTACGCCCAGAAGAAGAGCGACTTCTCCGGGTCCTCGCGTTCGCCGAAGAACGGGCCGATGCGCCGGCTCGGGCTGCCGCCGGGCGGCTCGATCTTGACGGCTTCGGCGCCGAGGCCCGCGAGCAGCAGGCCGCAGTATTCGCCGGTTTCGTCCGCGATTTCGATCACGCGCAGGCCCGCGAGCATGCCGGGCAGGGGGGCGGCCGGCGTGTCGGCCGCCTCGGTCGAAGATGGATGCATGGAGGTCTCTCGATGGCAATGCGTGAGGCCGCCGCGCACCGCCCCGAACCGGATTCGGGGCCGCGCGGCTGTCGTTTCCATGAAGCCCGAATGGCGCGTCTAGGCGCGCTCGGGTGGATTCTGGATATAGACGACGTGCGTCTGCGTGTACTCGTAGAGCCCGTGCTTGCCGTCCGCGCCGCCGATGCCCGAGCGCCGCACGCCCGCGTGATAGCCCTGCATGGCCTCGAAGTTCTCGCGGTTCACGTAGGTCTCGCCGAAGCGGATGTCGGTGCACGCGCGCATCGCGTAGCCGATGTCGCCCGTGTAGATCGACGACGTGAGGCCGTAGTCGGAATCGTTGGCCTTGTCGATGGCTTCCTCGAGGCTGTCGATGATGTCGACCGGCGCAACCGGTCCGAAAATTTCCTTGCGCATGATTTCCATGTCGTGCGAGCAGCCGGCGAGCACCGTGGGCTCGAAATAGAGCCCGCCGCCGCGCTCGACCGTCTTGCCGCCCGTCACGACCTGCGCGCCGCCCGCCACCGCGCGGTCGACGAGCCCCTGAACCTTGCGCGCCGCCGCCGCGTTGATGAGCGGGCCCATGCCGACCTCCGCGCCGCCGAGCGGGTCGCCGAAGGTCGTCTCGCGCATCGCGCCCGCGAGCTTCGACACGAACTCGTCGGCCACCTTGCGGTGCACATAGATGCGCTCGGCGCAATTGCAGACCTGGCCGCTGTTGATGACGCGCGAGTCCCTGATCGCGCGCACCGCGAGATCGACGTCGGCGTCCTGCATGACGATCGCGGGCGCCTTGCCGCCCAGTTCGAGATTGACCTTGGTGATGTTCTTCGCCGCCGCGGACATGATCATCGAGCCGGTCTCGACGCTGCCTGTGAAGCTGACCATGCCGATGTCCCGATGGCTCGCGAGCGCGTGGCCCGCATTCGCGCCGTTGCCGTAGACGAGATTGAACACGCCGTCGGGCAGGCCGGTCTGCGCGAGCAGTTCGGTGAAGAGCGCCGCGTTGTTCGGCGTCTCCTCGCTCGGCTTGATGACGATGGTGTTGCCCGTGACGAGCGCGGGCGCCGTCTTGCGCGCGATGAGAAAGAACGGGAAATTCCACGGCAGGATGCCGCCGATCACGCCGATCGGCTGGCGAAACAGAAAGATGTTCTCGTTCGCGCGGTCGCTCGACAGGATCTCGCCCTCGATGCGGCGCGCCCACTCGGCCATGTAGTCGAGATAGTCGGCGGTGAAGTTGGCTTCGGTGCGCGCGAGCGGCAGGATCTTGCCCTGTTCCTCGGAGATCACGCGGGCGATTTCCTCCGCGCTGTCGCGGATGCGCGACGCGATCGCACGCAGGAACGAGGCCCGCTCGATCGCAGGGCGCTTGCCCCATGCGCGCTGCGCGCGCTTCGCCGCCGCAACCGCTTCTTCCACGGCGCTTGCGGGGGAGTTCGGAATCTCGGATATCACCTTGCCGCTCGCCGGATTGAGCACTTCAATGGGCTCGGCACCAGCGTGCTCGACAAACGACCCGTCAATGAAATTTCGATGCACCGTCTACCTCCTTGTGAGTGTGAGTCACGAGCGCCCCGGGCGACATGTCCGGGCTTCGGATCGAGTTCGCGTCCCAGAAAATATACACTATATAATGCATTGTATTAACTTTTTGCTGTGATCGCCGTCATCGCTTGCGGTGCGAAAAAATATAAATTATATTTTGCATTAACGCGACGACCCGGAAAGAGGAGCACATGGAACAGCCGTACAGCGGGGTGACGATTCTCGATCTCACGCATGATCTCGGGCGATATGCGGGACGGCTCTTCGCCGACCTCGGCGCACAGGTGATCCGCATCGAGCCGCCGGGCGGACTCGCCGACCGGCGTGCCGCGCAGGAAGAGGCGCCGCCGGGCGCAGCGCCTGCTGCCTACGAGTTCGAGTTCCTCAACGCGAGCAAGCTGAGCCGCGTGATCGATACGGCCACGCAGGCCGGGCGCACGGCGTTCGCGTCGCTTTTGGCCGAGTCGCAAGTGGTGCTGCTCGAACGCGATGGACCGCTCTTCGACGAACTGGAGTGGGTGAAATCGCTTGCGAGCGCCGTGGTGGTGACGTCGGTGTCGCCGTTCGGGCGGTCCGGGCCGTGGGCCGATGCGCCGTCGTCCGATCTCGTCCTGCAGGCGGCGGGCGGCATCGCGTGGCTCTCGGGCCGCCTCGACGGGCCGCCGCTGCGCCTGCCCGGCTCGCAGGCCACGATGATCACGGGCGTGTATGCGGCGGTCGCGACGGCCGTCGCGCTGCACGACACGCTCGCGAGCGGCCGCGGGCATGTGGTCGATGTCTCGGCGCAGGAATGCATCGCGCATTCGCTGCAGAACTCGATACAGGTCTTCGATTTCGAGGACCGCATTTCGATGCGCGGCGGCGAAGGCACGCGCGATTGCAGCGAGGACATGTTCGCCTGCAAGGACGGGCTCATCTTCCTCGCCGCGCCGCGCACGCTCGGCGTTTCGTGGAATGCGCTCGTGCAATGGATGCGCGACGCCGGCCATCCCGCGGCGGAAGAACTGTCGGCCGGGCGCTGGAGCGACCGCACCTGGCGCATGACCGGCGAAGCGAAGCGCGCCTTTCGCGCAACGCTCGAATCGTTCACGAAGGACTACACGAAGGAGCAGCTGACCGAGGAGGGCATCCGGCGCAAGGTCGTGCTCGGGCCGGTCAGCACCGTGCGCGACGTATTCGACGACCCGCAGCTTCTGCATCGGCAATATTTCCAGACCGTCACGCCCGCGCAAGGCGCGCATCCGCTGAAGTTTCCCGGCGCGCCATACCGGCTTTCGGAGCCGGTATGGCGCGTCGCCGCCGCCGCGCCGCTCGGGCACCCGGAACAATCACGCTAGGAGACCACATGCGACCGGACTTTCTCAAGGGCGTGCGCTTCACCGACCTCACCTGGGCGGGGGCGGGCCCCTTCGGCACCAAGGTGTTCTCGGATTTCGGCGCCGAAGTGCTGAAGATAGAGAGCATGACGCGGCCCGATTCGGTGCGCACGGCGGGGCCGTTCAAGGATGGCGTCGTCGGCACGAACCGCAGCGGCTACTTCGCCTCGCGCAACACGGGCAAGAAGAGCGTTGCGCTCAACCTGAAGACGGAGGAGGCGCGCCGCATCGTGATCGATCTGATCGCGCAGTCGGATGTCGTCACCAACAATTTCGGTCCCGGCGCGATGGAGCGGCTCGGGCTCGGCTACGAGACGCTGCGCGAGATCAAGCCCGATCTCATCTACCTGTCGATGCCGATGTACGGCCAGGACGGCCCGCGCGCGAACCTGCTCGGCGTGGGCATGACGATCAGCGCGGTCACGAGCATCATGTGGCACACGGCTTACGGTCCGAACGACCCGGTCGGCCCGGGCACGCATTACCCGGATCACGCGGCCAATCCCTACCACGGCGCGTTCGCCGTGCTCGCCGCGCTCACGCACCGGCGCAAGACCGGCCGTGGCATGAAGATCGATCTGTCGCAGGTCGAGTCGACGGCCAACTTCGTCGGACCGGCACTCGTCGAGACGAGCGCGACCGGAGAAGAGATCCCGCAGGTCGGCAATCGCAGCCGCACGGACGCGCCGCACAACATCTTCGCGGCAAGGGGCGACGATGACTGGGTCGCGATCAGCGTCGCCGGCGACGCGCACTGGCAGGCGCTCGCGCGCGCGATGAATCGCGCCGATCTGCTCGACGATGCGGCGCTTGCGAGCGCATCCGGGCGCCTCGCCGCACTGGAGCGCGTCGAGGCCGCGGTCGCGCAGTGGACGCGCGAGCGCGACGCAGCCGAAACGGCCGCCGCGTTGCGCGCACTCGGGGTTCCGGCGGCGGTCGTCGCGCGGTCGAGCGAACTCGTGCAGCACGATCCGCAACTCGCGGCGCGGGGCTACTGGCAGCACGTGCAGCATCCGGAAGTGGGCCCGGTCCTGCTCAGTTCGCCGCCTTTCACGATCGACGGCGAGCGCGTCGAGCTCGACCGTCCGCCGCTTTTCGGCGAGCACACGCAGCAGGTGCTGCACGATCTGCTCGGCATGTCGGCGCAGGATGTGGCCGGTCTCGAAGCGAGCGGGGTGCTGTCATGAGCGCGGGCGCCGGCAGTTTCGTGAATCCCGGGCGCTCCGCGTCGCGGCGCCTCTCGCGCGCGGCGGCGATCGTGGGCGTCGGCCATACCGACTGGGTCGGCGACTGGACGCGCGTGCGCAACGGCGAGAAACCGAGCGACAGCTACGGCTACGGCGCGATCGCGTTTCGCGCGGCGCTCGCGGACGCGGGCCTCACGCGAGCGGACATCGACGGCGTGATCGCCGGGCCGACCACGGCCTACGAGCGCATGTCAGAAGTGCTCGGCATCAATCCGCGCTGGGGCGATCAGGCCGACGCGGTGCTGTCGGTCGCGCAGGCCCTCACGGCGATCGAAACCGGGCTCGCGGAAACGGTCGCGCTCGTCTACGGCAACGACCAGCGTTCCGCGCAGATCCAGTACGGCGGCCCGCAGGCGATGGGCGGCGACGCGTTTCTCTCCTACGTCTATCACGCGCCGTGGGGGCTCACGTCGCAGGGTGCGCTCTACGCGCTCACGTTCCAGGCGTGGAAGCACGCGCGCGGCTTCGACGAAGTCGATCTCGGGCACATCGCGGTGGCGCAGCGGGCGTGGGCGTCGATGAATCCGAACGCCGTGATGAAAAAGCGCATCACCCTCGACGACTACCGCGAGGCACGCTATATCTGCGAGCCGCTGCGCCTCTTCGACTACTGCATGATCAACGACGGCGGCGTCGCGCTCATCGTCACCACGGCCGAGCGCGCGAAGCGGCTCGCGAAGCCGCCGGTCTATGTGCAGGGCCTCGGGCGCCGCGACCTGAACGTGGGCGCGACGAGCCTCGAGCCGCGGCTGACCGAGTTCTACCTGCCCGCGCAGCAGGATTGCGCGCGCCAGGCGTACGACATGGCGGGTTTCGGCCCGTCCGACATGGACCTGTTCCAGGTCTACGACAGCTTTTCCGTGCACGTGCCGCTCGCGCTCGAAGGCTACGGCTACTGCGAAGTCGGCGGCGCCGGGCGCTTCCTGCGCGAAGAGGGCATCGGCCCGGGGGGCCGGCTGCCGACCAACACGAGCGGCGGCCATCTGTCCGAGACGTACATGCAGGGCTGGGCGCACCAGATCGAATGCGTGCGCCAGCTGCGCGGCGAATGCGGCGAGCGTCAGGTGCCCGAGTGCCGGCATGCGCATTACACGTCCGACGTAGCGGGCAAGGCCGTATCCATCATCTACAGCCGATAGGAGTTCGTTCATGACCAGCGTATCCGACGCGGCGCGCACGCCCGCGCCTGTCATGGGTCTTTTCGATGGTCCCATGTGGTCGAGCATCCGCGAGGGCGCGATGCAGTTGCAGCGCTGCCAGGACTGCGGCGCGATGCAGTATCCGCCGGCGCCCGTCTGCACGCATTGCCTGTCGCTCGCACTAAAGTGGCAGGCGATTTCCGGCCAAGGCACAATCCTCTCCTGGGTGGTGTTTCACCGGACTTACCTCGACGCCTATCCGGCACCTTACAATGTCGTGGCCGTGCGCCTTGCGGAGGGGCCCGTGATGATCTCGAATCTGGAGGGCGCGCCGCCCGCGCAGAGCTGGCTGGGAGCCCCGGTTCGCATGGTCTACACCACGATGCCGGATGCAGCGGTGCTGCCGAGATTCACGCTCGACGACGTGAGCGCGGGCAAATCGCCCTAGAAAAACGATGGAATATCTATGACCTTTTTTACGAAGCTGGATCAGGTGGCGGAACGCCTGCGCGAGCGCATCATCGCAGGGGAATACAAGCACGGCGACAAGCTCAAGCAGGCGGAAATCGCGGCGGAACTGGGCGTTTCGATCACGCCGGTGCGTGAGGCCCTGAAGGTGCTCGAGATGGAAGGCTTCATCGTGAGCGTGCCGCACAAGGGCCTTTCCGTGCCGCACATCGCCGCCGAGCGCGCGCAGGAGATCTTCGAGCTGCGCGTGCTGCTCGAGCGCCGCCTGACCCAGATGGCAGTGGAACGCATGACGAAGGAGCAGATCGCGGAGTTGCGCGGCATGCACAAGGAGTTCTCCGCGCTCGTGAAGAAGCGCGAGATCTATGCGGTGCGCGCCGCCAACGTCCGGTTCCACTTCCGCGTGTACGAAATGGCCGACTGCCCGCAGACGCTGCAGTTCGTGCGGGTGTTGTGGGCGAAGTACCCGTTCAATTTTCACGACGACCAGGTGATCCGCTTCAAGCAGCTCCTTCAGGAGCACGCCGAGTTCATGCGCAAGCTCGAAGCCGGCGACAAGGAAGGTGCGGTCGCGGCGATGGTCGATCACATTCAGACAGGCTGGAGCCGGGTGTCGAAGAACATCTGAGGCACGGCGCGCGAGCGCTCCCGGTCCGCCAAACATGGGGAGCGCCAATGAGCAAGTGTTTCATTCCGGTCGACTATCACCGCTTTCGCCGCTACATGACGCACGCGGTGCTGGAGGAACTCCATACGGGCCTGCGCTGGGCGGAAGGACCCGTCTGGTTCGCCGACGCGCAGATGCTGCTCTATACCGACGTGCCCGGCGACAGGATCTACCGCTGGGTCGAAGGGCAGGGGGCATCGGTGTTCCGGCACGGCTCGAATCACGCGAACGGCATGACGCGCGACCGCCAGGGGCGCCTTGTCGTGTGCGAGAGCGGCGGCCGGCGCGTGACGCGCACCGAACTCGACGGCCGCATCACCGTGCTGGCCGAGCGCTTCGAAGGAAAGCGCCTGAATTCGCCGAACGACGTGGTCGTGAAGTCCGACGGCACGGTCTGGTTCAGCGATCCCGACTACGGCATTCTCAGCGACTACACGGGCACGCGCGCCGAGAGCGAGATCGGCGCATGCAACGTGTTCCGCTACGATCCCGCCGACGGTTCGCTCGGGGTCGCCTGCGAAGGGCTCGCCAAGCCGAACGGCCTTGCGTTCTCGCCGGACGAGCGCACGCTCTACGTCGCCGACAGCGGCCGCACGCATGATCCGGACGGCCCGCATCAGATCGTCGCATTCGATGTTGCCGCCGACGGCCGCACCGGCCACCGCCGCCCGTTCGCGCAGATCCCGACGGGCGTGCCGGACGGTTTTCGCGTGGACGTGGATGGCAATATCTGGACCAGCACCGTCGACGACGGCGTGCTGTGCTTCGCACCGGACGGCGCGCTGATCGGCCGCATTCACGTGCCCGAGCCGGTCGCGAACCTGACCTTCGGCGGGCCGAAACTCAACCGGCTCTTCATCGCGGCCGGACAGAAGCTCTATTCCATTTTCACGGGAACGCGCGGCCTGCCGCTCGTCTGAATCATGCGCACATCCATTGAAGAAGCGTCATCGGGCGCGAGCCCGCGCGTGCTCATCGTGACGGGCGCCTCGCGCGGCATCGGCGCGGCCGTCGCCAAGGAAGCCGCGCGGCGCGGCTATCGCGTATGCGTCAACTATGTTTCGGGCGAAGCGCTCGCGAACGGCGTCGTGGCCGACATCCGCGCCGGGGGCGGCGATGCGTTCGCGCATCGCGCCGATACGTCCGACGAAGCCGCGGTCCGCGGGATGTTCGACGAAACCACGCGCCGCTACGGCACGGTCACGGATCTCGTGAACAATGCGGGCGTGAACGGCGGCACGAGCAGGTTCGCCGATCTCGAACTGGCGGTGCTGCAACGCACGCTCGCGGTGAACGTCGTCGGCTATTTCCTTTGCTGCCAGGAGGCGGTGCGCCGCATGTCGACCGCGCGCGGCGGACACGGCGGGCGGATCGTAAACGTGTCGTCGGTGGCCGCGGTCAACGGGTCGGCCGGCGAGCGCGTCCATTACGCGACGTCGAAGGGCGCGGTTTCGTCGATGACGATCGGGCTTGCCAAGGAAGTCGCGCGCGAGGGCATCCGCGTAAACGCGGTGTCGCCGGGGCTGACCTTCACGGAGATGAACGAGCCGGGGCGCATCGACGGGCTCGCGCATGTCGTGCCGATCGGGCGCGGCGCGCAGCCGGAGGAGATCGCCAGCGGCATTCTCTGGATGCTCTCTGACGAAGCGGGCTACGTGCTGTCGGCCAATCTCGTGATTTCCGGCGGACGGTAGCGGCAGAGCGCTATTTTTTCTGCGGGGCGGCCGTCGTGCCGTAGTGCTTTTTGAAGCCGCGATGGCCGCTCTCGATGTGCGCCTGCAACTGCTTCGCGACGACGCGGGCGTCGCGCTCGGTGAGCGCATCGAGAAGCGCGCCGTGCTCGCCCACCACATCGGCGGTACGATTGGGCATCACGGAGAGCAGGTCGAACGGATACTTCGCCCACAGCACGCGGACGAAGTGCAGCGTTTGCACCTGATCCGCCATTTCGTAGAGTCGAAAATGAAACCGGTAATTCGCGCTGCGCATTCGGGGCCAGTCCTGCTTCCTGAAGGCGTCGCACATCGTCTCGTTGATCGCGACGAGTTCCGCCAGCCCCTCGGGCGTCATGCGGCGCGTGGCTTCGCGCGCGAGCTTCGGCTCGAACAGCAGGCGCAGTTCGTAGAGTTCGTCGACTTCGTCGATCTGAAAGGGCGCGACGACCGCGCCCCGGTGCGACGTGCCGAGCACGTAGCCCTCCGCTTCGAGCAGCTTCAGCGCCTCGCGCACGGGTGTGATGGAAAGATGCAGGCTCTCGGCAATCTCGGCCTGCTTGAGCTTCTGGCCGCGCTTGAGCTCGCCGGACATGATCTGCTCGCGCAGGAGGTCGGCGACCTGGCTTTCCTTGGTTTTGAAGACGACGTTCACGTGATGGCTCCGCGGCGGGGTGGATGCGCCCCGCTCGCCAGGCGCGCGCAGGGTTGCACGATGCATTGAATTTTCAGCATTCTATTTTAGTTCCAGGCTGGGCCGGGCGCGTAAAGCGCACGGGTCAGCCGCGCTTGTGGCGCGTGATGCGCCGGGCGTCAATCCATTCGATCCGGAATGTCTCATGCCACTTACACCCGTTGCTGACCGCGAACTGCTGCATACACGCACCATCGAAGCCAGGGGCTATTCGAGGGCGGGCGGTCTTTACGATCTCGAGGCGCATCTTCTCGACGTGAAGACGCACGACAAGCTCGGCCCCGCCGGCACCCGCCATGCGGGCGAGCCGATTCACGAGATGTGGCTGTGCATCACCATCGACGAGAGCCTGACCATCGTCGGTGCACAAGCGTGCTTCGATGCCGTTCCCTACGAAGGGCAGTGCGAGCGCATCGCCCCTGACTACGGACGGCTCGTCGGCCTTGCGATCGCGCCGGGTCTCACGTCGAAGGTGAAGGAACTGCTCGGCGGCACACAAGGCTGCACGCACGTCACCGAACTGATCGGCGTTCTCGCCACGCTCGCGTTCCAGACCATCGGCAATCGCCGCGCCCGCGAGGCGCAGGCGACCGTGCGGCCATTTCAGCTGAACCGCTGCCACGCACTCGCGACGACGGGCGAGGTCGTCAGGAAATATTATCCGCGCTGGTTCGAGCCGCGCGATTGATCGTTCTTTCCTCGCGGGGCGATCCGGTTCGACGGTCGGGATAAACCCTCGATCGGGCGGCTTCTTCGTTGTTGGCAAATAAAATATAAATTATATTCTATCCAGTCCTGTTCGGGACCGGGCGCGAGCGGATGCGCCCGTACGACCTTCAACAACTGGAGACCACCGTGAGATGGAAAGCCCGGTACTGGGTGTACCTGATGCTGTTTCTGCTTGCGACGATCAACTATCTCGACCGTGTGGCGCTTTCGGTCGCTGCCGTTCAGATTTCCGCTGACCTGTCGATCACCAAGGTGCAGCTCGGCTATCTGTTCTCATCGTTCCTGTGGGGTTACACGCTCTGCCTGATCCCCGTGGGGCTTCTGATCGACCGGTTCGGCACGCGCTATGTCACGGCGATCAGCATGGCGGTGTGGTCGGCAGCCACGGCGCTCACGGGCGCCGCCACGAGCGTGGGCGCGGTGATCGCGGCGCGCGTCGTGATGGGCATCGGCGAGTCGAGCTGCTATCCGTCCGCGGGGCGCATCGTGCGCGAATGGGTGCCGAGCCGCGAACGCGCAACCGCCATGACGATCTTCAATTCCGGCGCCTACTTCGGCCCGGCGCTCGGCGCAATCGTGCTCTCGTGGCTCGTCGCCGAGGCGGGCTGGCGCGTGTCGTTCGCCGTCTGCGGGGCCGTCGGCTTCGTCTGGATGGCCGTCTGGCTCAGGTATTTCCGGCAGCCCGAGCACACCACGTGGCTTCCCGCCGATGAGCGGCGAACGATCGAGAAGGAGCGCGAGACCACCGCGCAGGCCCGCGCCGATACACCGTCGATCGGCCTCGGCGGGCTCATGCGCTCGCGCACGATGATCGGCCTCATGATCACGCAAGGGTGCAACGCCTACACGCAATATCTTTTCCTGACGTGGCTGCCGAACTACCTGCAGACGGAGCGCGGCATGACGCTGCTCAAGAGCGGCACGGTCATGGCGATGCCTTATCTCGGCTCGATGTTCGTGTCGATTGCGCTCGGCATGCTGAGCGATCGCCTGTTGACCGAGAAGACCATCGAGAGCGGACGCAGGCGAACGCTCGTCGGCGCCGTGATGTTCGGCGGGGCGGTGATCCTGTTCGTGCCGTGGGTGTCGAGCGTATGGATCATTCTCGGGCTGGTCACGATCGCGCTCGGCAGCGTCGCGACGGGCAACGCCCTCAATATCGCGCTGCTCGGCGACCTGCTGCATTCGAAGGCGGACGTCGGGCGCGCGATGGGGCTGCTGCTGATCGGCGGGAACGTCTTCGGCTTTCTGGCGCCGATCGTGACCGGCTATGTCGTGCAGGCGACCGGGCATTTCGACGCCGCGTTTGCCGCCGCGGGCGCGCTGCTCATCATGGGCGCGCTGTCGTCGTGGTGCCTCACGCGCAGGCCGATCCGCGCACGCGCCGCGCCGGACATGCGCATCGAGGTTCCGCCGCACCACGCAGGGAGCTGACATGAGCACATCGTTTTCAGACAGCCAGAAGAACGCGCCCGCAGCCCCGCATGTGACGATCCGGCCCGAATGGCTGGCCCTGCATGCGGAGGAAGCCATCGATCCGGCGCGGCCCATCATCGACGCGCATCATCATCTGTGGGAGTTCCCCGACAAGCGCTATCGCAGCGACAATCTGCTCGCGGATCTGCGCTCCGGGCACGACATTCGCGCGACGGTCTTCATCGAATGCCAGACGCATTACAGCCGCGAGCGGCCGCCCGGGTTCGCGCCGCTCGGAGAAGTGGAGTTCGTGCTGGACGAGATTCGTGCGGCGGGCGAGGCGGGCGCGAGGACGCGCGTTGGCGCGGCGATCGTGGCCAACGCCGACCTGCTGCTCGGCGACGCGGTCGAGCCCGTGCTCGCCGCACTGATCGAAGCCGGCGAGTCACGCGTGAAAGGCATCCGCAATATCGGCGTGTGGCACGCGGACCCGTCGGTGAAGGCATCGGCCGCGACGCCGCCGCCGCATCTGCTGCTCGATCCGCGCTTCAGGCAGGGGCTGAGCCATCTCGCGCCGCTCGGCCTTTCCTTCGATGCGTGGGTCGTGCACACGCAGATCGACGAACTGTGTTCGCTCGCCGCCGCCTTCCCCGATACGCGAATCGCGCTGAATCACGTTGGCGGGCCGCTCGCGATCGGCCCCTATCGCGGGCATCGGGACGAAGTGTTCACTCAGTGGCGCGCGGCGATCGCACAGCTTGCGCGTCATCCGAACGTTTCGATCAAGCTCGGGGGCTTCGGCATGGCGCTCTTCGGCTTCGATTTTCATGCGATGCCGCGTCCGCCAGCGTCTTCGTTGCTTGCGCAGAACATTCGACCGTATGTGGAGACGTGCGTCGAACTGTTCGGCGCGGATCGGTGCATGTTCGAGAGCAACTTCCCCGTCGACAAGGGCAACTTCAGCTACGGGGTGCTGTGGAATGCGTTCAAGCGCGTGACGAGCGGATGCACGGATGCCGAGAAGTCCCGGCTCTTTCACGATAGCGCCGCCGGGTTCTATCGGATAGGCGTGGTGCCGGCGTAGGGGAGCGGGCCGCTCTTGGCCGGCACGGGAGCGGTACGCCCAGTCGATCAAACCCCGCTGCACCGGCGCCGCGCTCGCCGTTCACGTCATTGCGGCTCGCTGTCGTCGGTGCCGGCACTGGCGGTGAGCGCCTCATGGTCCATCGCGGCGGCCGCGAGCGTCGTCGCCAGTTCCGGATGCGCCTCCTTGCGTTCGCTGTAGCGGTCGGTCAGGTAAGGGCTGCGGTCGCGTATCAGCAACGTGAACTTGTACAGTTCCTCCATCACGTCGACGACGCGGTCGTAGTACGCGGACGGCTTCATCCGGCCGTCGGCATCGAACTCCTGCCAGGCCTTCGCCACCGACGACTGATTGGGGATGGTCACCATCCGCATCCACCGTCCGAGGATGCGCAGCGCGTTCACCGCATTGAACGACTGCGAACCGCCGCTGACCTGCATCACTGCGAGCGTGCGCCCTTGTGTCGGACGGATGCCGCCGCTTTCGAGCGGCAGCCAGTCGATCTGATTCTTGAACACGGCCGTGAGCGTTCCGTGACGCTCGGGGCTGCACCACACGTGCCCCTCCGACCACTCGGAAAGCTTGCGCAACTCCTGGACCTTGGGATGATCGGCCGTCACGCTGTCCGCGAGCGGCAGGCCGTGCGGATCGAACACGCGGGCGTCTGCGCCGAAGCGGCGCAGAATGCGTTGAGCCTCGAGCGTGAGAAGACGGCTGTACGACGTTGCGCGCAACGAGCCGTAGAGCAGCAGAATCCGCGGCGCGTGTTGCGAGATCGTGGCCGGTTCGAGCTTCTGCAAATCGGGCGTGTCGAGATGGCGTTCGCTGATGCCGGGCAGATCGACAGGGGGATTCATGCGCTGGGTCCTCCGGCGCCGCTCGCCGCTTCGTACCAGCGCTGCGAACGGTTGACGACGCCGACCACCAGCAGCATCACCGGCACTTCGATCAGCACGCCGACAACCGTGGCGAGCGCCGCGCCCGAGTGAAAACCGAAGAGGCTGATGGCCGTCGCCACCGCCAGCTCGAAGAAATTGCTTGCGCCGATCAGGCTGGACGGTCCCGCGACGCAATGCGCAACGCCCAGCCGGCGATTGAGCAGATAGGCGAGGCCCGAATTGAAAAACACCTGAATGAGGATCGGCACCGCGAGCATCGCGATGACGAGCGGTTGCCCGACGATCGCCTGCCCCTGGAATGCGAAGAGCAGCACCAGCGTGGCGAGCAGCGCGCCGATCGAATAGGGCCCGAGCCTGGATAGGGTCGTGCGCAAGTGCGCTTCGCCCTTCGCCATCAGGAGACGGCGAAGCAATTGCGCGAGGATGACCGGAATGACGATATAGAGGCTGACCGAGATGATGAGCGTGTCCCACGGCACCGTGATGGCCGACAGCCCGAGCAGCAGCGCGACGAGCGGCGCGAACGCCAGCATCATGATGGAGTCGTTCAGCGCCACTTGCGACAGCGTGAAATACGGGTCGCCCTTGCACAACTGCGACCAGACGAACACCATCGCCGTGCACGGCGCGGCAGCGAGCAGGATCAGCCCGGCGATATAGCTGTCGAGCCGGTCGGGGGGAAGCCACGGGGCAAAGACGTGCCGGATGAAGATCCAGCCGAGGAGCGCCATCGAAAACGGCTTGACGAGCCAGTTCACGAACACCGTTACGCCGATGCCGCGCCACTGGCTCTTCACGTGTGTCATCGCGCGAAAGTCGATCCTGACCAGCATCGGAACGATCATCACCCAGATCAGCACGCCCACGGGAAGATTGACCTTCGCGACCTCCATGTGGCCGATTGCCTGGAAGAGCCGAGGAAGCATCTGCCCGAGCGCGATCCCCGCCACGATGCACAGCGCGACCCAGACCGTCAGATATCGCTCGAAGAATCCGATTGCAGAGCGGTTCCGGCCAACCGCCGCATCAGTGCTGCTCATTCGGATGCTCGACAGGCTGATGGCCGATCGCGGCGACGATCCAGCACATTCACGAGATTCACGCGCGGCTCCGCATGGTGATAACGGATTGCGCCGGGGCGCAGCATGCGCCCGACGTTTGCGAATGTGCTGTCGATTGCGCCATTGCTTCGTCCCGTGAGTGCCCATAGACCGGCGCGCTCTCCAGTGTCCTGAAGGTTTCCCACGCGACGCCCTGCGGGTCGACGGTCCACGCCTTGTCGGAGCGTGCATAGCAGCACGTCGTGCCGGTCTGCACCTGCACCGGCAGCCGGGCGGCGGCGAAGCGCGCGTTCATCTCGGCAAGCTCGGTATCCGTTTCGACCTGAATCCCGATATGGTCGACGCCCGGTTTCGCGCCGCGCTGCGAGATCGAGAAATTGACGGCGGGATCGGTCAGCTCCCATTTGCAGTAGTCGGCCTTGACGACCGCCGGTTCGGCGTTGCCGAACATGGCGCGATAGAACCGGATGCTGTCGTTCAGATCTTCGACGGCGACGTGGATATGCATGCGCTTCATGGTGTGTTTCCGCAGCAGGTGGGAGCATCGCTCGCGGCACAGGGCGCGCCCGCGCAGCAGTTCTCCGTGAGAAAGCCGATCAGGCCCGTCATGGCGTCGAAGTTCGCCGTATAGATGACGAAGCGCCCCGACTGGCGCGGCGTCACCAGCTCGGCATGCGAGAGATCCTTGATATGGAACGAAAGGCTCGAAGGCGAAAGCCCCAGTTGCTGGGCGATTTCACCGGCCGGCATGCCGTCCGGGCCGGCGACCACCAGCAAGCGAAAGATCGCAAGCCGGGATTCGTGAGCGAGCGCGCCCAGCGCGCGTACGACGAGGTTGGAGTCCATGCACGGAACGATACACCGAACAATTCGATATTTCAAGTAAGTTTGAAATGTCGTTTTTGCGTGCCTCGCGGGCGCACTTCAATGCGCCGTCGCGAGCTTCCGGTTCAGGCGACGCATCCCGTCGAAGATCGTCTCGGCGACGTCCATCGGGAAATCGCGGGGAAGCTGGGCCGCGACCTCGTCGATGACGCCCGCGGTGCGCGCGGTCAGTTCGCCGATCATCGCCTCGACGTCCGGCGCCGGAAATCCGGCGCGCTGCCCCTGGGCGATCCAGTGGCGGCGCTGAATCTCGCCCAGCAGGTAGTGAACGTTCCTGCCGCGCACGGCCATCGCGAGTCTCACCCGTTGCGCCGCGAGCTGATTGCCACCCGTGCCGACGATGGGATGGGCCGAGAGCACGTCGTAAAGCGGCGTGGACTCGTAGCGGCTGGCGGGCAGGTGGGCGATGCTGAAGTTCTTCGCGTGACCGTCGGTTGCCGCGAGCAGCCAGAAGATCATCTGTGTCATGAAGAAGTCGCGCCGGTCCTGCGCCGCGCGCTCCGAGCCGGAGAGCACTTCCACGATCGCCTCGATACCGGGGCCGCCGTCGGACTCGTACTTCTGCAATGCCGGCGTGCCCGTCGCCTGGCACATGTCCTCCTGCGGCAGCCGCAGAATCCAGCTACCGTCGCTCGACAGCCTGCGATCGAACCGCTCGACGACGAGCACCTTCTGATCCTCGAACCGGGCAATGTCGCACCGGGCGATGCGCATGCCATAGGCCGCGACGATTTTCGAACAGAGCCATTCGTTTTCCACGGACGTCCGCATGTCGGCCCGCATGTTGCCTACGAGACCCAGAGGCAACTTGAAGATATGCGTGGTCGGCGTGCTGCCTTCGGGCAGAAGCCACTGGTTGCCATGCCAGAGGAGGGCGGTCTTTTCCTGCGCGCCGGCAATCGACAGACGCAGATCGTCGACCGGCTCGTGCTGCCCGATCCGAGGCGCCGAGGTTGTGTCTTGCAGCAGACGCGCGATCTGACTTTCGCTCAGGGCCCGCCCCCGGATGCTCGCGAGATCGACGGGCTCCTCGCCGGGCGGCAACATCTGGATGGCGCCGACGCAGTCGCGGCCCAGCGTGGCGAGCAGCTGAAACGGCGCTGTACCGCCGGTTCTGTATCGTGCGGCGATGCGGCGCCGGATCGGCTCGCTGTCAGGAAGAAGGTTGTCGAAATAGTCTGTGACAACCTGCCCGCGCCACGGCTGGTTGCCCGGCGTAAAGGGCAGCGATAGCGATAGCGGGCGGCCCTGCGGATCGGCGATCCAGTCGTCGCGATAGACCAGGCGCTCGCCGCCGTGCGCGGTTTCCCAGTATCCGACGGGCAGGCCGTTCATCCACAAATCGAGTCGGCTCGGTTGCGAGCGGCGTGCCATGCTTACCAGTTCTCCCTTTTTCTTGCGGCCGCTGCCTTCTTGCTGCCGGGGCGGCTCGCAAGCGGGTCCTTGTCAGCGCGTCCACTACGGGGGGGCGTCGCGCCCGCCGTCTTCGCCGCGCCCTTGCCGCGCGACGACGTGTCCTTTGCCGGCGGTGACGGCACGGCGCGCGCCGCGCGACCGGCCTTGACGACCGATGCGATCTTCGCGGCGCGGGGCGGCGCGGTGTCTGCCGTAAGGGCGGGCGAAGGGGCGGCGATCCTGTCGCCGTCCACGGCCTTCGGCGGGCGGGTGCCAGTGTCGGTCAGCGTCAGATCGGCACCGAGCACGCGCAAGACCCTGAACAGGCGCTCCACGCTGATGGCGGCGGGGTTGGCCTCCAGTTGGGCGTACGTCTGCTGCGTCACGCCGAGCCGACTGGCCATCATGGCCTGCGTGAGTCCTGCGGCCTTGCGGAATCCTTGCAGGATGGGCCGCAGCTGGCCAAGTGTCTTGACGGGGTAGTCCACGGCACCGCTCCAGTGGGTCATGACGACGATACAGGTGACAGGCTGTAAATCAGGATAACAGTCTATACGCTGTTTTTTTGAATTACAACCTATCACCTGTAAAACTGGAAAACAGGCGATAGCCTGTTACCGAATGGGAGCATGTATTCATGCAAATGTCGCGCATGATGTAATAAATTTGAAACAAAACCATTGTCCTTACACATATGTAGAGAATGAATGCATGTCTTCGTAAAATATTGCTTGCCAACCTAAAGGTAGTTAAACGTTTGCCGTAAACCGGGGAAGCCACTGTGCATGCACAGGAACATCCCCGGAGAAAAAAACAATGAGAACTGGCAAGGCAGCGCTCTCGCTGCAGGCGCGCATTGCGCTGACGATGGGTTTTCTCGCCGCCCTGATGGTGGCGATCGGTGTCCTTGGCCTGCTCGGCACGAGCCGCGCGAACCGCGCCAACCGCGACACGTACGAGAACAAGCTGACCGCCGCCACGAATATCGGCAACGCGGAAATCTACATCGCGCGTACCCGCCTCGTACTGGACCGGGTCGCGCTGCATCCGGACGACCCGAAGACCGCCGAGCAGATCGCCCGCGCGACAGGGTTCTTTGCGAAGTCGGACGAGTGGTGGCAGCAGTTCGTCAAGCAGCCGCACGAGCCGAGCGAAGCGAGCCTGATAGGCGATGCGACCGCGCGCCGTCAGACCATGCGCGGCGCCGTGTCGGCCTTCATCGATGCGATCAAGGCAAACAACCGCGAGCAGGTCGACACGATCGCGATGACGCAATTGAGCGCCCTCTACAACGACATGAGCGCCGCCAACGAGAAGGTCAAGCAGGCGCTCTACACGAACGCGAAAAACAATTACGAAGCGGCCGAAGCGAGCTTTCAGATGTTCTTCACGCTGTCGATCATCATGATCGCGATCGGCGTGGTGGCCGCGGGCTTCAGCTGGCTGGCGCTGCGCCGCGCGATCATGACGCCGCTCAACCAGGCGCTCGCACATTTCGATGCGATCGCCCAAGGCGATCTGAACCGGCGCATCCAGGTGCTCTCCGAAGACGAGATGGGCACGTTGCTGCGCGGCATCGAAAAGATGCAGGCGAGCCTCGCGAAGACCGTGCGGGCCGTGCGCAGCAGCACGGAATCCATCGCCACCGCGACCGAGCAGATCGCCTCCGGCACGATGGATCTTTCGTCGCGCACCGAGGAGCAGGCGGCATCGCTCGAGCAGACTGCGGCCAGCATGAGCGAGCTGACGGCGACCGTGAAGCAGAACGCGGAGAGCGCGCGCACGGCGAGTTCGCTCGCCGACAACGCGACGGCCGTCGCCACCCGCGGCAACGAGGTGGTCGAGCGCGTGGTCGGGACCATGGGCGGTATCGATGCAAGCTCGCGAAAGATCTCGGAGATCACGGGGATCATAGAGGGCATCGCTTTCCAGACCAACATCCTCGCGCTGAATGCAGCGGTGGAAGCGGCCCGCGCCGGCGAGCAGGGGCGAGGTTTCGCCGTGGTCGCATCGGAAGTGCGCAGCCTTGCGCAACGTTCCTCATCGGCGGCGAAGGAGATCAAGGAACTGATCGCGGATTCCGTGCGCACGGTCGCGGTGGGAACCGAACTCGTCGCCGATGCGGGCAAGACGATGCAGGACGTGCTGCGCGCCGTGCGCGACGTCACCGCGATCATGAACGAAATCGCCGCAGCGGCCGAAGAGCAGCGCACCGGCATCGAGCAGGTCGACACCGCGGTCAGCCAGATGGACTCGATCACGCAGCAAAACGCGGCGCTCGTCGAGGAGGCCACCGCTGCCGCTCAGTCGCTCAGCGAACAGTCGCGCAACATGCGCGGCTTCGTCGAGGTCTTCAAGCTCGCCTGACACGCATCACTTCCTTACTCACAAACCTCTCGCAACAATGACGCTACCCAACGACCGCAGCCGCCGCAGCTTTCTCAAAGGCTCATTGGCGATTGCACCGATAGCCGTGGTCGGCATTTCCGGTGCCGTGGCGACGCCCAACGGACAGCCGGACCCCGGCACCCCTCCGCCTGACCGGCCCGCTGTCGAGAACTACACGCCCGGCTATTTCACGCCTGAAGAGTGGGCATTCGTGAACGCGGCGTGCGACGTGCTGATCCCGAAGGACAGCGTGGGCCCGGGCGCCGTCGAGCTCGGCGTGCCGCAATACATCGACCGCCAGATGCAGACGCCCTACGGCGACGCGTCGCGCTGGTACATGCAGGGGCCGTTTCTCCCCGCGGAAGCGGAGTTCGGCTACCAGTCCAAACTCACGCCGAAGGAACAGTACCGGCTTGGCATCCGCGCGATCAACGGCTACTGCCGCGAGCATTTCGGCGGCAAGACCTTCGCGGAACTCACGCATGCGCAACAAACCGACTTGTTCAAGAAGATCGAATCCGGCGCGCTGAAAGTGGAGGGCTTCAGGCTGAAGACCTTCTTCGAAGGCTTTCTGCTGGTGAACGTCAACGAAGGCTACTTCTGCGATCCGTCGTACGGCGGCAACAAGGACATGGCCGCGTGGAAGATGATCGGCTATCCCGGCGTGCGCGCGGATTACCTCGAGTTCGTGGGTGAGGCCAAGCCTTATCCCTACGCACCGGTCAGCCTCTACGGAAAGCGAGGATAAGCATGGCAAGCATCAAGAAGAAGCCGGTCGACGCCGTGATCGTCGGCTTCGGCTGGACCGGCTCGATCATGGCGATCGAACTGGCCAACGCAGGTCTCAACGTGGTTGCACTGGAGCGCGGCGATGCCCGCGACACGGTGCCGAGTTTCGCGTATCCGCAGATCGTCGACGAGATCAAGTACTCGGCGCGTCAGGCGTTGCTGCAGAACCTCGCGAAGACGACCGTCACGAACCGGCATACGAAAAACGATACGGCGGTGCCTTACCGGCAGATCGGTTCGTTCAAGCCGGGTGAGGGCGTAGGCGGCGCGGGCGCGCACTGGTCGGGCGTGCAGTCGCGGGTCATGCCCGACGAGCTGCGCATGAAGAGCCACATCACCGAGCGCTACGGCGCGAAGTTCATCCCCGAGGACATGAACCTGCAGGACTGGGGCGTGACCTACGACGAACTCGAACCGAGCTTCGACCGGTTTGAGCGCGTATGCGGCACCTCGGGGAAGGCCGGCAACATAGAGGGCAAGCCGGTGGAGGGCGGCAATCCGTTCGAAGGCCGCCGTTCGAACGACTTTCCATTGCCCCCGCTCGCGGACCATCCGACGGGCAAGCTCTTCGCCAGGGCGGCGAAGAGCCTCGGCTACAAGCCCTTTGCGCTGCCGGCCGGCAACGCGTCCGGGCCGTATGAAAACGAATACGGCTGCCAACTGGGTCCCTGCAACTTCTGCGGATTTTGCAGCGACTACGGCTGCCTGAACTATTCGAAGGCGTCGCCGCAGACGGCCATCATTCCGGCACTCCTGCGCAAGCCCAATTTCGAGCTGCGCGTGAATGCGCATGTGATCAAGGTCAACACGGACGCAAGCGGCAAGCGCGCGACTGGCGTGACCTACGTCGATGCGGAAGGCAACGAGGTTGAACAGCCCGCCGAGATGGTGATTCTCGCGGCATTCCAGCTGCACAACGTGCATCTGATGCTGCTGTCGAAGATCGGCCAGCCGTTCAACGCCGACACCAACGAAGGCGTGGTCGGCCGCAACTTCTGCTACCAGCTGCTCAACAGCGTGAACATGTTCTTCGACCAGGACACGTACATCAATCCCTTCATGGGCGCGGGCGGCGGCGGTCAGGCAATCGAGGAGTTCAACGCGGACAACTTCGACCACGCGTCGCTCGGCTTCATCGGCGGCGGCATCATCTGGGGCCGGCAGACGGGCAACGGCCCGGTGCGCGGCATCCCGCTGCCCAAGGGCGCGCCGAAGTGGGGCACGGAGTGGAAGAAGGCGGTGAAGGACAATTTCGTGCACACCGGCCGCATCGAGTCCCAATGCAGCAACATGGCCTATCGCGGCTGTTTCGCCGATCTCGATCCGAACTACCGCGATGCCTACGGTTCGCCGCTCCTGCGTCTCACGCTCGACTGGCAGGACAACGACCTCAGGGCATCGGAGTACGTGGCAGGCAAGATGATGGAGATCGGCCGCGCGATGAATCCCAAATCGATGTCGGGCCGCATTCTCAAGCCCGGCACGCACTGGGACACGCGTGCGTATCAGAGCACGCACATCAGCGGCGGGACGGCGATGGGCGCCGACCCGAAGACGAGCGTCGTCAACAAGTACCTGCAAAGCTGGGACGTCCCCAACCTGTTCGTGTTGGGCGCGAACGTCTTTGCGCATGGTATCGGCTACAACCCGACGGGACTGGTCGGTGGTCTCGCCTACTGGGCCGCGAGCAACATTCGCTCGCAATACCTGAAGAATCCCGGCGCGATGGTGCAGGTCTGAACGAGCGATGAGAACATGAGGAAAATCATTACGGGCATGGCGGCGGGCGCCGTCGCGGTCGTGGGCGCGCTGTGGGCGTTCTCATTCGCGCAGCCTTCAGCTTCGATCGATCCCGCGATCGCGAATCGTCAGGGCGATGCCGTTCACGGCGCCTATCTCGCGCGGGCCGGCGACTGTGTGGCCTGCCATACCGCGCGCGGCGGCACGCCGTTTGCGGGTGGCTTGCCGTTCGAAACACCAGTGGGCATCATCTATTCCACCAACATCACCGCCGACCGCGAGCACGGCATCGGTGGCTACACGTTCGAGCAGTTCGTCCTCGCGATGCGCGAAGGCGTGGCGAGGGACGGCAAGCGGCTCTATCCCGCGATGCCGTACACGTCGTACGCGAAGGTCTCCGATGCGGACCTGAAGGACCTTTACGCGTATTTCATGACGCAGGTAGCGCCTTCGGCGCAGCAGAATCGTGCGTCGGATATCGTGTGGCCGCTCAGCGTGCGCTGGCCGCTCGCCTACTGGAGCCGCGCGTTTCATGACGACACCCGCTTCGTCGGCGATCCGTCGAAAGGTGTGGAGTGGAATCGCGGCGCGTATCTCGTGCAGGGGCTCGCGCATTGCGGCACATGTCATACGCCTCGCGGCGCCGGCTTTCAGGAGAAGGACCTGAGCGGCAAGAGCGATCTCTACCTGTCCGGCTCCGCTCTCGACCGCACGGCGCCGATCAGCCTGCGTTCGGCTGCGGGCGGCGGGCTGGCCAGCTGGTCCGGCGAGGATATCGTCGCGTCGCTCAAGACGGGGCGCAACCCGCATTCGGCGGTGTCGGGTCCGATGAGCGAAGTGGTCGAGCACAGCACGCAGTATCTGAGCGACGGCGATCTCGCTTCGATCGCCGTGTATCTGAAGAGCCTCGGTGCGGCGCCCGGAGCGGTCTCGTTCCATCCCGACGACACGACGGTGAAGACCATCCTCGCGGGCAAGGCGGTAGGGCGCGGGGCCAGCATCTATATCGACAGCTGTGCGGCATGTCACCGCATGAACGGCCAGGGCGCGGCGCGCGTGTTTCCTTCGCTCGTCGACAATCCGATGGTGACGCAAGGCAATCCCGATTCCCTGTTGGGGGTGATTCTGGCGGGTGCACGCCTGCCGTCCACGGCGAGCGCACCGTCGCGGCTCGCCATGCCGCCGTTCGCGTGGCGTTATGACGACGACGACGTCGCACAGCTCGCGACCTTCGTGCGTTCGAGCTGGGGCAATCAGGGACCGGCGGTCACGGCGCAGCAGGTGGCCGCAGTTCGGGCCCACGTGGCGCATTAGTCGATCGATGCGCACGAGCGCGTCGCTTCCGAGCCGCATTGGCCGGGAGCGGCGCGCAGCGCAGGGAGCGATGAAGCGTGCGTGACGCCTCCGCTTCGACATGCACGCATTACTTCGCATCCTTCCTTCAGACGATTGCGTGCCGACGGTCCATATCCCCGTTCACACAGCGCAAATCCTGGGCAAAGATGTCAAAGATAGAGGGGACGAAAGACGACACGCGGCGGCGATTACTCGCGCCGGAAGGAAGATTCAATATCTGAATCGGGCCTTAAAGACAGTGCGCGGGATGACTAGACTGCATTCAACGACGAAACGCAATTACGCGGTAGTCGCATTGCAGACAGTTATCGAGGTCATTGATCATGAAACGCACATTGCTTGTTTCCCTTCTTGTTTCCGTTCTCGCGGTTCCCGCGGTCTCTTTCGCGCAGTCACAGCAGCCCTTGACGCGTGCCCAGGTTCGCGCCGAACTCGTCGAGCTTCAGCAGGCCGGATACCGCGGCGACAACGACGCCACGTACCCCGCCGCAATCCAGGCTGCCGAGGAGCGCGTGGTTCAGGCACACGGACAGTCGCAGGCCGCCTCGTCGTATGGCACGGACGTGAGCGGTTCGGCTGCATCGGGCGGGCGCTCGCACGATGAGATTCCCGGACTGAAGCCGGTCTATTTCGGTCAGTAAGCGGGTCTGACGCATGGGGGGGTAGCCCGGATGTGCTTTCTCCGGGCTGCACGGACGTCCATTGCAGGTAGATGAGGGAGAAGTCCGGTGATCCGTATGAAGGAACGCGCGCGCTTCGGGCCCTGCATCGGTCGCATGGTGCCTGCCGCTTGCACGTGCCGCCGAGGGCGCGCAGGGACGGGGCTTTCGCGGTCTAGTTGAAGGCTTGCGCAATCAGGACGACATTGAGCGCACCGACCACCAGCGCGCCGGCTGCGGCGACGCAGAACGTGGTCTTGCCTATGACGAGTTCCCCCATCAACGCGCGACGCCGGGAGAAAATGAGCAGCGCCATCATCGGCATGGGAAGTGTCATGCTGAGCACGACCTGACTGATGAGCATCGCATGCGTCACGTTGCACCCGGTGACGAGCACCCCGAACGACGGAATGATGGTGACCAGCCTGCGTACCCATGCCGGAATGCTCCGGTGCACGAACCCCTCCATGATCATCTGCCCCGCCATGGTCCCGACCACCGAACTCGACAGGCCGGAAGCCAGCAAGCCGGTCAGGAAGATGGCCGCGGCGCCCGCCCCGAGCGCGGGAATCAGCGCGTGATAGGCAACGGCGAGATCGGCGATATCGGGCGAGGTTGCATGGAACGCCGATGCGGCCATGATGACCATGGCCATGTTGACGCATCCTGCCGCGCCGAGTGCGAGGATGACCTCACGGTTGGAATATCTCAGGTGCGTCAGCATCTCCGCGCGGTTGCGTGCCGGCGCCCGTTTCTGCGTGAGTCCCGAATGCAGGTAGAGCGTATGCGGCATGATCGTCGCGCCGACAATGCCGATGGCGAGAACCAGAGCGGAATGGTCCTGCACACGCGGTAACAGCGCCGACGCAGCGACATCGCCCCAGTTGACGGGCGCAATCCACAGCTCGCAGACATAGCAGACGCCGATCAGCGCCACCATGGCTCCGATCACCAGTTCGAGCGGGCGGTAGCCCCGCTTGTCGAGGGCGAGAAAGGCGAACGTGACGACGGCGGTCTCGAACATGCCTGCGAGGAGCGACTGGTGCAGCACGAGTGACAGCGCAAGCGCACCGCCGAGAAACTCGGCGAGATCGGTGGCCATCGCCGCCAGTTCCGACCCGAGCCACATGATCAGCACGACCGGACGCGGGAAGTGGTCGCGGCACAATTCGGCGAGATTGCAGCCGGTCGCGATTCCTATTCTCGCCGACAGGGCCTGGAACAGCATCGCGAGCACGCTCGACAGAATCACCACCCACAGAAGACCGTAGCCATACTGGGCTCCCGCCTGGATGTTGGTCGCATAGTTGCCCGGGTCCATGTAACCGACCGACGCGATCACCGCCGGCCCGACGAACGGAAGGAATGCCCGCAGGCCGCGAGCACGTCCTTCGAGCGCCGTCCGCACGGCAGTCTCGCTCCGCTGAGCGAGACTGTTGCGGATCGCGATGCCTTCCTGTTTGCTCGAAACAACCTGCATGAAACGGCGCTCCATAGTGCCAGCGTTGAACACGCAAAAGGTTTTGACCGCATGTCGACGATGCCCGGTCGGCAACACCTCTACTCAGGCATCACGTCCGGACGATCGCTTGGAAACTGCGCGAGCACATCGGGGCTGATGTTGAGCGTTTGAACGACCATGTCGGAGGGCGTGTGCGTGAGCCAGTCCGAGAGCGAGACCTCGGAGAACCGGTCCGCCTTGAAAATCTCGAGGAACTGCAGATCGGTGTCGCCGACGTTCTTCACGTAGTGGCCCAGGCTCTTCGGCACATACCCGATGTCGCCCGCGCGGAAGTCGCCGGTCATTGCCTTGGGGCCGGTATCGAACACCGTCATTTGCGCCTTTCCCTTGACGTAGTACTGCCACTCGTCGGCATTCGGATGCCAGTGCAGTTCGCGCATGCCGCCCGGCTTGACGGTGACCAGCGCTGCGGCCACGGTTGCCGATATCTTGAAGTTGCGGCTGTCGGCGATCTGAACGTGGCCGCCGCGTGTCTTTCGAACGGGCGCGGAGTCGCCCAGCGAGAAGGTGAAGGGGAGCGCCGGCGGGCCCTTTTTCGAAGCCGCCGCGCGTTGCGCCTGGGCGAGCGGACCCGGCTCCTTGCCCTGGAAGATCCAGAGATTTTCGAGCGGAATGTTCTTGAACGCGTCGGCGGATACGCCGAAGTTGGCGGCCAGTACGTCGGGCGGTGTGTGAGCGATCCAGTCGGTGAGCAGCAGCGTGTTGAATTCGGACGCCATGCCGTTATCGAACGCGAGCAGGAATTCAGCCCCGCTTGCGCCGACACCCTGCAACGAGTGCGGCAACCCGGGCGGGAAGTACCAGAGATCGCCAGCCTTCACATCCTGAACCGAAGACCGGCCTTCTTCGTCGAGCACGGTAACGCGGCATTTGCCGTCGAGCATGATTGCCCACTCGGCTTGCTGGTGCCAGTGCATTTCGCGGATGCCGCCTGCCGAAAGCCGCATGTTCACGCCGGAAATATCCTTCGATATCGCGAAGTCCGCCTGAGTGACTTCCCGCGCCCAGCCGCCATTCTGGATGCGCTTGTGCGCATTGTTGAACGACGCCCAGAAAAGCGGCAGGCCGTTGACGTCGGTGGGCGGCGGATTCTGGAACGTCGGGAACTGATTTGCCAGTGCGGGATTCTGGGGGCCGGGATCGGTGAGCCCCTGGCGATTCAGGGCGTTGACTGCGCCTTCTGGCGGCCGGTCCGGGTTGCCGAACGATGCAGCTCTTGCTGTGACTGCCACGCCGGCCGCCATGGCCGTAGCGGCCGCGCCGACCAACACTTTGCGTCTAGTCAGATCCGTCATGCTGTTTCCTTGAGTTTGGTTGGTGATCGAACCGCAGAACTCGCATGGCGACTACCCGACGACATCCATTTGTAGCAAGGCTCTCACTTGCGTGTCCGCATGGCGAAACAATATCCGGGCGGGGTAGCGGCCGCCATCAGATCAAGTGGTGCACGGCGTTACCCTTAAAGGTCGCCAACCTATACATGGATTTAGGGCGCGCGAAGCCGGCGCGCGCCGGGATGCGCGGATTATCCGGACTCGTGCACCCATGCGCGGCGCAGCATCGGCCGCTTCAGCTCGCAGCGTCGGTGTTCACCCAGCGATTCAACCCGGCGCAAACGAGCAGCAGGCACGCCGTCACGAAGAACACCGCGCGCAAGCTGACATGCGCGCCGATTTGCCCGCCGATCAACGGACCGATGACCTGCCCGCTGAACTGAGCCGACTGAAGATAGCCCAGGGTCTTGCCGGAATTGTGATCGGAGACGGCGTGCCGGACCTCCTTGGCAATCGATGGAAGCAGTCCCGCGAGGGTCATGCCCATCAGGCCACGAAGAATGGCGAGGTGCCACCATTCGGTGACGAACGCCTGCGGCACCAGCATCACGCCGGTCGCGACCAGGCAGCCGATGATCACTTTCGGGGTTCCGATGCGATCGGCGAGCGCGCCGAGACGAGGGGCGGTCAGCATGCTGCCGAACGCCGATGCCGCCATCACGATGCCCGCCATGCGCGCGACGTGGTCGTCCGGCACGCCGAGCTGGCCGATATAGACGGTGATGATCGGCTCGATCGACATGTTCGCGAGCAGCACCATCATGGCCGTCAGCAGCAATACGAGGATCACGGCACGATTCATCGTGGAAGGCGATGCCGCGCCGGCGTCGCTGCCTTTCTTCACGTCGGTGGTGCGATCGAAGTCCTCGCGCACGACCAGTATGGTCAGCAGCGCCGCCACCGCGATGATCGCTCCGCCCACGAAGAATGTGCCGCGGATGCCGACCCATGTCGGCAGGAAACCGCCCACAAGCGGTCCCACGAGATTGCCGGCGAGGGCGCCTGTCGACAGCACGCCGAGCGCCCAGCCCGAGCGCTCGCGCGGCACCTGCGTCCCGACCATCACGATCGACGCGGACGCGTAACCGCCGATCAATCCCGCGAGCAGCCGCAGCGCCACGAGTTCGGTCAGGTTGTGCGCGAGCCCGATCAGCGACATCACGACGGCCATGCCGACCGCGGCGCGGACCAGCATGGGCTTGCGTCCGTACCGGTCGGCAAGGCGCCCCCACAAAGGCGCGGTAATCGCGGTGCCGAAGAACGTGGCACCGAATGCAACGCCGGACCACTGCACGACCGCCGAAGGCGTGCTCACGCCCAGTTGCTGCACGTACAGCGGCAGGAACGGCAGCAGCATGCTGAGACTCAGCAGCGTCGAAAACGAGCCGATTACGCAGACGAAAAGATTGCGCCGCCAGTACGGTGCATTGCGCTCCGTATAGCTGAGCATCGGAGCGTGGCCGGCCGGCGGCATGAGCGAACTGGCTGCTTGCTGATTCATGTGAACCTCTACCGTTCGATTGGGCGGTGGGCGAATGGCCCCGAGCATTTACGCCGCTCCGGGCTGCCACCGCGAAAAGCAATGGATGATTTGCATAATATCTCAATTTGAGAATAGAATGCATATAACGTTCTTTAAGGGAGATTGTCGTGGATCATACGACGCTCGACATTTTTCGTGTCGTGGCCGCGGAGCTGAGCGTGACGCGGGCCGCGAAGCGGCTTGGCCGCGTGCAGTCGAACGTGACCACGCGAATCCAGCAACTCGAGGAAGAACTGGGGGTGGCGCTGTTTCGGCGCGATGGCAACCGCCTGACGCTGAGCGCCGAAGGGGAACGCTTTCTCGGCTACGCGAGCCGCATGCTTGCGCTCGCCGACGAAGCGCGACAGGTGCTCAAGCCCGGCGAACCCTCGGGCACGCTCAGGATCGGCAGCATGGAGAGCACCGCTGCGGCTCGTTTGCCGGGACCGCTTGCGGCACTTCACGTCGAGTACCCCGAGGTTCAACTCAGGATTTCGACGGCGCCTTCACGACAGTTGCTGGAACAGGTTCGCAGCGGACAGATCGATTGCGCGTTCGCGGCGCTGCCGCCGTGCGGCGACATGGCGTCGGCGGCGGATCTGGAGGCAGCAGGTCTTCACGGCGAACCGGCATTTCGCGAGGAGATCCTGCTCGTGCTGCCGCCCGGGCATGCCGATGTGCGACGTGGCGCCGATGTTGCCGTGCGTTCGCTTGCTGCGTTCGAACAGGGCTGCAGTTACCGTGTGCTTGCCGAAGAATGGTTCGGGCGGGATGCGCCGCCGCTCGACATTCAGGAGGTCGGCTCGTACCACAGCATGCTCGCATGCGTGGCGGCGGGCGGGTGCGTGTCCCTCGTGCCGCGAAGCGTGCTCGACCTGCTGCGCGAGCCGCCGGCGTTGCGCACCCATGTGGTAGCCACCGTGGATACGTGGCTCGTGCATCGCAGCGGATACCAGACGGCAGCGTTCGATGCGCTGAAAAAAGCGCTCGCGCCATTCATGTCGAAGGTGTCGAAGATGCCGAAGCAGCACGCGACGAAGGGAAGATTGAAATGAACGCGTTGCCGCAGGTTTCACCGGCGGCCGGACCGGGTGGGGTGGTGCTGCTTCGCATAGGTTTGAAACGGTTCGGGGCAGTCTCGCGAGGGGATACGACGGCCGTGTTAAAGCATTGAGGCGGCCGCCGGGATGGCGCCACTTCAAGGCGCGTTCACTGCTGCCAACGGGCCGTTGGCGGCACCTCGTCTCTCTGCAGCGCCCGGGCGGCGTCGGCAAGCTCGTGCTCCGCCTGCGCGTCGAAGTCTCCGATGAACACCAGCACGGGAGACTCGTCGGCCAGCGCCTGCTCGTCCTCGATCCGTGACAACGCCACGCGCCCTCCGACCGCATGGCAACTGTAGAGACCGCTGTCGTGGTCCAGCCGGACGATCCCCTTGGCGCGCAGCACGGTACCGGGCAAGGATTTGAGGAACGCCTTCAGTGCCGCCTTGCGCACGGGGCCGTCAAGCCGTACACAGACACTACGAAGGTTTAGCCGCCTCGGTATCTGCCAGGGCTTCAGCCGCAGTTCGTCACCGCGCGCAGGTGCGGCAACCGTTCCGAAGACGAGTTCCGGCGCGACGACGCCGTGGTCGGCGGCCACGATGAGCCGCGTGCGCGCGAGCGACGCGAGCTTGGCGAAGATCGGCGCATGCGCGGCCTCGGGCAGCAAATCGAGTTTGGTGACCGCCAAAACCGTGGCCGCCGCAATCTGCTCGCGGGCCATGTCGCCGACTAGCGGATGCGCAAGCGTCGCGTCGAGCCCGCAGGCGTCGACCATCACGACGATTCCCTGCAGGCGAAAGTCCCGGCCGACCAAGCCGATCTGCGCGATGCGGCCCGGATCTGAAACGCCGCTTGCCTCGATCAGCAGCACGTCCGGCCGGGGCGACCTCGCGGCGACGCGCGTGAGTGCCTCCACCAGCGCACCGCCGATCGAGCAGCAGATGCAGCCGTTCTGGAGTTCGATCAGGTCGTCGCTCTGCGCGCGCACGAGCCGCGCGTCGATATTGACCTCGCCGAAATCGTTGACCATCACGGCCACGCGCCGGCCGTGCGGCTGGGTCAGCAGCGCATTCAGCACGGTCGTCTTGCCGGCGCCGAGATAGCCACCGAGGACGATCAGTTCGACCGGCGTCATTCGGGTGCCCGGAACGCCCGCCCGCCGAGCACGGTGCCCCAGATCCGCATGTCCTTCAGCCGTTCCGGCGCGCATTCCGACGGATCGTCCTCCAGCACGGCGAAATCGGCGAACTTGCCCGCTTCGATGCTGCCGACGACGTCGTCCATCTTCAGCGTGTAGGCGGCACCGAGTGTGATGGCGCGCAGCGCGTCGTCTACGGGGATGCATTCCTCCGCACCCAGCAGCCGTCCCGAAGCCGTCCGGCGCTGCACCGCGCACCAGGCCGTGAAGAGCGGGCTCAGTTGCGTGATGGGCGCGTCGGAATGAAACGCGAACGGAATGCCGAGCCGCAATGCCGAGCCGGCCGCGTCCATCCGGTTGGCCCGGTCGGGTCCCATTGTCTGCGTGTAGTGCGCGTCGCCCCAATAGTAGATGTGGTTCGAAAAGAAGTTCACGCAAAGGCCGAGCGTCCGGATGCGCCGCAGTTGCGCCGCGTCGGCCATCTGGCAGTGTTGCAGCGTATGCCGGTGGTCAGGGCGCGGCGAATCGGCCAGCAGTTTCTCCAGCGCGTCGAGTGCGACCCCGGTCGCCTCGTCGCCGTTCGTGTGGATGTGCAGTTGCAGTCCGGCTTCGTGAAATGGCGCCAGCAGGCCGGCGAGTTGATCCGGAGCGATCAGCCAGAGGCCGTTCGGCTGCCCGCCGAAATAGCCGGGCCACTTCACACGTGCCGTGAATCCCTGAATGGAACCGTCGACGATGAACTTCACCGGTCCGAAGCGCAGCTTGTCCGAGTTGGCCGACATCGCGGCGCGGAGCGCTTCCGGTCCGCACGACGGACTGCGTTGCGGCGCCAGCGCCGGCACGATGCGAACCGGGTAGTCGGGGTCCGCGGTGACAGTGCGAAGCGTCTCGTTGCCGAGCTGCGAGAGGTCGTTGACGAGGTCCGTGGCCGTCGTCACCCCCGCCAGTTGCGCGACGCGCCCGAAGCTCCAGATCGCTCGCGGGTTCTCGCTCGCTGCAATCGACAATTTCCCGCCGATGACCTGATACACGGGGAACATCGCCGCGAACTCCTGCAACTCGCCCGTCGGGCGGCCGTGTTCGTCCAGCACGATTCCGTCGATATCCGTATCTTCGTCGATGCCAGCCAGTCTCAACATCGCGCCGTTCACGTTCATCAGGTGCACGCTCGCATGGAGCACGGCGATCGGCCGCTTCGCCGACACCGAATCCAGCTCGTGCACGGTCAGCCGTTGCGTGCCGAACAGGATCGGGTCGAAGCCCCAGGCCAGCAAGGGCGCCCGGTCGTCATCGATGCGCCGCTCGGCCTCGCGCAGCCGGTCGAGCACGTCCGCGAGCGACGTCAGCCCGCGCCACAGCTTTCCGTCGGGGCCGCGCCGGTCGTAATAACCGACGTAGACCGCGTCCCACATGGCGCCTTCCATCAGGTGGCAGTGGCCTTCGACGAGGCCGGGCATCAGCACCTTGTCGCGAAAGGTCTCGTCGATCGCGCAGCCGCCCCAGGTCTGAACGTCCTCGGCGTTGCCGACGGCCAGGATGCGGCCGTCGCGCACCGCAACGTGCGTGGCGCGCGGCTGGGCCGGGTTCATCGTCAGGATGCGGCGAGCAACGAAGACGGTGGTCGTGGCGTGGGCAGGTTGTGCGGGTGACATGGTTCTCCTGTTGATGACAGCTGCTGGATTCAGGATACGCGGACGGCCTTCGGCGACCGGATCACGGTATTGAACACGCCGATCGTGGCGAGATTGACGCCGAGGCAAACGAGGCCCAGGTTGATGCCGCCGAAGTCGATGCCCTTCGTATAGAGGACGATCGCCAGCACTTGCCCCACCACGATGCCCAGCGCGACCGCGGCCGCCCGTACGCGCAGCTGGAACAGGATCACGAGCACGCCGGGCAGGAACTGCGTCACGCCGTAGTAAGTCGTATTGATCAGCGTCAGCATCAGGTTGGGCGTGAGCAGCGTCGTGACGATGGATGTCGCCAGGTACACCACGATCACCATTTTCGCGCCGCGCTTCTGCCGGCTTTCCGGCATGTTAGGCAGCAGGTTGCGCGCGACGATCGGACCGATGGCGAGACAGATGCCCGCCAGCACGAGCAGACCGGACAACGCCGCGCCGGCCGCCACCAGCCCCACGAGCCAGCCCGGCAGCAGGTTCACTACCGCGGCGAAGAATGCGTCGTTCGGGCTCGCCAGCTTCAGGTTGGCGCTGATGGCGTAGTACGAGGCCACCACGAGGAACGGATACATCAGCATGTACAGCGGCATCGCCACCTGCGTGCGGCGGATGGTATTCGCGCTTTTCGCGGTAAAGAAGTTCTGCGCGGCGAACGGCATCATGTAGAAGCCGAGCGCCTGAAACACGATCGTGCTCATCGAAAAATGCAGCTGCTCGGAGTTCATCGTGTTGCTTACGTGCTGGCTGGCAGCGTGGAATACGTCGTGCACGCCGTACTCCCACGTCACCGCTACGCCGGTGATCACGATCGCCACCACCATCAGGATGTCCTTGAGGATGGCGATGTAGGCTGAAGCCCGCACGCCGGAGATCGCGATATAGGTGAATGCGAGCGCAGCCGAGATGAGGATCAGGTGCAGCGGTTCGAAGTGCCAGCCGAGACCGCGCAATGCGGCGACCAGTCCCGTGAATTGCAGCTGGCCCCAGGGAATCAGGAACAGGATGGACGACACGGCAACCACCAGTTCGACGCCGCGGTGCCGATAGTGGCCCTTGAACAGGTCCGCGAGCGTGATTGCGTTATAGCGCTTGCCGGCTTGCCAGATCTTCGGTCCGAGGAAGTATCCGATGGGATACGCGAGGAGGATGTAGCCGAGGAACCAGATGCCGTAGGTCGGGCCCTTGGCGTAGATGCCGCCCGGAAAACCGACCATCGTGCCGATGCTGTAGATTTCACCGGCCGCGAGGAAGAAGACGAGCGCCGCGCCGAACTGCCGCGACGCGACGAAGAAGTCATGCACGCTTTGCGTCCCGCGTCCCTTGCCGGAGCGAATGGCGAGATAGAGCGAAAAGGCGATGAATCCGAGGAAGACAATGGTGGACATGCAGGGGGCTCCCGGCTCAGGCGTTACGCGGATCGGAATCGGGCACGTGGCGGTCGAAGAAATGCCAGCAGACAAACAGGCATCCCGACGTCAGTACGAACCAGAGGAAGATCCACGCGTAAAGCAGGGGAACGCCGAGGATGTAGGCATCCTTCGTGGCGATCCAGGGCAGGAGCCCGATCACGCCGACATAGGGAATGCCCAGGCCGATCAGATATCTCAGCATTGTCGTCTCCAGACTGTGTGCGCCCGCTCGGCAGGGTGCCGGCAAGTCTGGAGACAGTATCGGTGGAGCGGCAAGCCCGCGTTAGTGCCAGATTGGCGCGATCGATAGCGCCAGATGGACGGGTCCTGCTCACCCGGAGAACGGGTTCAGCAGGTGGGCGCGCACAATCTGCGCCAAGAATGCAGGCGATCTTCGGAGTGCCATGAAGTGTCCGAGCCGACGACTGCGCCGAGACTCCTGTAGTCGTCAGCCATCGTTGAGGGTGCTCGTGCCGACGAGCTCCGTTATTTCGCTTTGAACCGCAGCGAATTGCGCGGAAAGCTGCGCCACCAAAAGTTGCGCTTGGGTGTTCACGGGTGTTTTCCGGGCCTCGGCCACCGCGGCCGTCAACTGGTTCCCGATCGTCTTCTGCAGTTATTGCAGCCGCAGAACGGCCGCCATGTCCGATGTACCTGGCTGGGTGGTTGCTCTGCTGCTATCCAGCGAAATCGACGAAGACACGGTACGTCCCGAAGATTGTTCTTTTGTAAGGGGCAGATCCTGTCGCGATCTGGCGCTCGACGCTCGCTCGTCGATACACGGCGCGGATAAACACCGGTCCGAGGTTTCGCGGCAATGAAGCCGCAGGCCTAAAGGTTTGGCATTTCCTGCCGTAAACACACCGAGTGGCGGCTACTGAGCGGCCGGACAGTCATCGTTACAGTGCGGCCACCGTATGCCAGGCAAGGCGTCAATCCTCGATTCGATTCTGGCCACGCCGGCTACCGAGGACGGCCGCATTACGGTTGCCATTCGCTCGTCACTGCTCTCGACACTCTTCGAGGACAGCCGTCCTCTCTTCATGTCAGGCGTAGCCAGCGTGTTCGTGGCGCTCGCCGCGGCCATGCGCCTGCAGCAGACCTGGGCCATCGTATGGCTCGCATTGGACATCTCCATCCTCGCGGCACGGCTCGGCGTGGTTTATCTCTATCGCGTACAGAGCCGGCCGGCAACGCTCCATCCCGCCCCCTGGGCTGCGCGCTACACGCCTTTCGGGCTGCTGGCGTGCCTGCTGCTGGGTGTCGGCACCATGGCCTGCGTGATGTCGGGCGACCACGCGCTTGCGTCGCTCGCCGTGATGGTGACGGCCGGAATTCTGGGCGGCATCGCCTCAAGAAACGCCGCCTTGCCGTGCCTCGCCATCACACAGGTTTGCCTGGGTGCGGTGCCAATCGGATTCGGGGCAGTCTTGCGGGCCGACACGGACTACTGGATTCTCGTGCCGCCGCTCATCATGTATGTCGCCGCAATGGTATCGGTTGTGCGCCGGCACTACGGCGGGCTGGTTGCCCTCATGACGGCGGAACAAGGTCACGCAGAGCTGGCCGCCCGATTCGATGCCGCCCTCGCACACATGCCTCACGGGCTGTGTACCATCGACGAGGCCGGGAAAGTGGTGATTGCGAACAGGAAAGCCGCAGAACTGTTCGGCGCAACGGTCGAAATGCTCAGACTCAACGTTCCGTTGCCGGAATTCATCGGTTACGTGGGCCTGGCGAAGTTCGGAGAAGCGCTGAGGACCCAGCTCGTCGAGCGATGCACCGAATGGCTGGCGCAAGAACGCGCGCCGCTCGACCTGAAGCTCGTGGATGGCCGGCATCTCGAGATGACCAGAAACCCCGTTCCGGATGGCAGTGAGGTCGTCATCATCGAGGACGTGACAGAGCGGAAGAAGTCCGAGGCGAAGATTCTTCACTGGGCGCATCACGATTCACTGACCGGGCTCGCCAACCGGCGGTACCTCGGCGATCATGCGGAGCGGTTGATGTCCGCCGCCGGAGCGAACCACGAACACAAGGTCGCCATCATGTACGTCGACCTGGACGGCTTCAAGAGCGTCAACGACAGCTTCGGCCACAATGCAGGGGACGAAGTGCTGAAGACGGTTGCGGACCGCCTGCGCAATGTGATGCGGCGCGGCGAACTGATTGCACGCCTTGGCGGCGACGAATTTGTGATTGTCGCCACCCATATGAGTAACCCGGTCGGTGCCAGGCTCGCGTGCCGCATCATTCAGGAGCTTGCCGCACCGTATCTGCTCTCCTCGGGTGCCAGGGCCCAGGTCTGTGCGAGCGTCGGGATTGCACTGGCCGAGAAGGGCGAGAGATTCGAACAGGTCTTGAAACGGGCCGACATCGCCCTGTACGACGCGAAGGCCGCCGGGAAGGGGATGGTGCGCTTTTCGATCGCGGGTCCTGACGCCGCACAGGGTCAAGGGTTCGATGACGCAAGAGCGTCAAACGACGAAGATATCTGCCACTGATTTTTGACATCGATGTTCGAGTGACCGCCGCCGGCGGTGCGCTTCCTGATTCAATCCACGCCCCGAAATCCGGCGCTTCAGCCGTCGTCTCACTGATGATGATGACACGCATCATCAAACATCATTTTACTTGATCCGCTAGCGCTCCTATCGTTCAGAAAACAGGGAAGAGCGTATCGAGCAGCCCTCCAAATACGCCCACTTCATAACGAGACACAGGAGACACCGTGGTCAATCCGACTGCAATTCACGACGTCCGGTCGACGCCCGCATTCGAACAACTCGTCGCGCGTCGGCGAACGTTCGTGGCATGGCTGACGCTGGGCACCTTGCTGCCGTACTACGCGTTCGTGCTGGTTGCCGGTTTCGCGCCCGGAATCCTCGCGCTGAAGATTTTTCCCGGCAGCGTGATCACCATCGGCTGGCCCGTGGGCGTGGCCTTGATCGCCGGAACATGGGTTCTCACGGGCATGTATGTGCATCGGGCGAATGGAGAGTTCGATGAGCTAACCGCTCGCATCCTTGCGGGAGACGCTTAATGAACCGGTACATCAGGCTTGCAGGCTTGTCCGTTGCGTTGTGTGCGCAACGCGTTGCCACGGCAGCGCCCGAAACACTCGGCAAGGTGCAGAAACAGCCGCTCAACACGACGGCGATTGCGATGTTTCTCGCGTTCGTGGTCGTGACGCTCGGCATTACGTATTGGTCGGCATCGAAGACGAAGTCGATGAAGGACTTCTACAACGCCGGCGGCGGCATTACCGGATTTCAGAACGGCCTTGCGCTTGCCGGCGACTACATGTCCGCCGCCGCACTGCTCGGACTGACCAGCATGATCTTTTTCAACGGCTATGACGGAATGCTCTATGCCGTGAGCTTCTTTGTTGCCTGGCCGCTTCTGATGTTTCTGTTCGCAGAACGCATCCGCAACCTCGGGCAGGTCACGATAGCGGACATCGCGTCGTTCCGGCTCGATCAGCAGAGGATACGGACGTTGATGGCATTCGGATCGCTGACGGTCGTGTGCTTCTACCTCGTCGCGCAGATGGTCGGTGCCGGTCAGCTCATTCAGCTCCTGTTCGGGATTCAATACGGCTATGCCGTCGTGGTGGTGGGCATTCTGATGGCGGCGTATGTGACCTTCGGCGGAATGGTCGCGACCACCTGGGTGCAGATCATCAAGGCCGTGCTCATGCTGTTCGGAGCGAGCCTGCTGGCAATACTCGCGTTGAACCACTTCGGCTTCTCGATCAACTTCATGTTCGAGCAGGCGATCGCGACGCACAAGAGCGGCAACGGCATCATGCTTCCCAGCAAGCTCGTCGCTGATCCGTTTGCGATGCTGTCGTTGTCGGTGGGGCTGGTGTTCGGAACAGCCGGCCTGCCGCACATTCTCATGCGCTTCTTTACCGTGCCGGATGCGAAGGCAGCGCGCAAGTCCGTGTTCGTCGCCACGGGTCTCATCGGCTATTTCTTCCTGGTGGTCATCATTCTCGGCATGGCGTCCATCGTGATCGTGGGCCGCGATCCTGTTTTCCACGAAGGCGGGATCGTGGGCGGGAAGCTCATCGGCGGCGGAAGCATGGCTGTGATGCACCTTGCGAAGGCAATGGGCGGCGATCTGGTGCTGGGCTTTCTGTCGGCCGTTGCGTTCGCCACCATTCTTGCCGTGGTCGCGGGTCTCACGATGGCCGGCACGTCGGCGATCTCGCACGACCTCTACGCAATGGTGTTCAAGAAGAATCGGGCGGACCCCGGCAAGGAAAAGCGCGTGTCGCGGATCGCGTCGATCGCGATTTGCGCCGTGGCCATCGTGCTTGGGATTCTCTTCAAGGACCAGAACGTGGCGTTCCTCGTGGCACTGACCTTCAGCGTCGCTGCGTCGGTCAATTTCCCGATCCTGACGCTGGCGATCTACTGGAAAGGCCTCACGACGCGTGGCGCGCTCATCGGCGGCGTCGCAGGGCTTGTCAGCGCAGTCAGCCTCGTGGTCCTTTCGCCTGCGGTCTGGGTCAAGGTGCTCGGGCATGCGGCCGCGATCTTTCCCTACGACTACCCAGCCATCGTTTCGATGACGATCGCATTCCTCTTCACGTGGGCCGGATCGGTCACCGATCGCGGTGCACGAGCGGCCATGGAGCGGGAGAAATTCGACGATCAGTTCATCCGCGGGCAGACCGGCATCGGCGCATCAGGCGCGGTCAGTCACTAGAACATCGAGCCATCAGCTATTCGAATGGAGGGGATATGTCGAAGTTGCAAACATCCTGTATGCCTGAACCTCGGTCGGGCAATCATCGCGTGCGGACCGGTTTTCAGGCGCGTGATAACGGATTGGGATTTTCGCCCGTCACAATCGTTCTTCACTGGGTCGTCGCCGCGCTGGTCCTGTCCATCATCGGCATCGAGATCGCGCTCGCCATTTCGCCCGCGGCCGGACTGACCCCGGTCCTGAACCTGCTTGGGACGATCCTGTTCCCGATATCGGTGTACCGCTTCTGGGCGCGCATCACGTCATGGCATCCGCTGCCTGTCGGGTCGCCCAATCCCGTCGAGGTCATCATCAGCCGCTCGGTGGCGGTTTCACTGGCGCTCGCCATGGTGCTGCTGCCGATCGCCGCGTGGCTGTCGAAGTCCGCGGCCGGCCAGCCCGTCGAATTGCCGGGTGGATGGGTGATCCCGGCCTTGATGCAGCCGAATCATCAGGTTGCGCAAATCGTGGAGGTCCTCTTCTGGATTGGTGCGACACCGTTCCTCTTGGGCCTCGTACTGCATATCTTCGGCGCCTGCAAAAACCATTTCCTGCTGAAGAACGACGCGTTGAAACGAATGCTTGGAAAACACGTGGAGCTTTGAATTCATGAACACGAGCCAATCCAGATTCAGTGGAAATCAAGTTACGGAGCTTTGTGGCATCAGGTATCCCATCTTCCTCGCCGGCATGGCTGCAATTTCTGGCCCGCAACTCGTCGCGGCCGTGGCCAATGCTGGCGGCATGGGGACGATTGGTGGTCTGCGCTTGCCGCCGCTGGCCTTGCGCCAGTGGATCAGGCAAACGAAGGAACTGACGGACAAGCCGTTCGGTGTCAATCTCGTGCCGTCCTTCGGCGGCCCCGATGTATTCGAAGCGCAGTTCCAGGTCGTCATGCAGGAGAAGCCGCGGATGCTGTCGCTTTTCTATGCCGAGGACTACCCGCACATGATCTCGCGCGCAAAGGATGCCGGCATGGTCGTCATGGTTCAGGTGGGCTCGCTCGAGCTTGCACGGCAGGCCATCGCACACGGTGCCGACATCATCACGGCCCAGGGTAGCGAAAGCGGCGGTCATATGAATCGCGGAACGATCGGGCTCCTTTCCCTGTTGCCCGCGATCCGGGCAATTTCAGAAGGGCGGCCCGTGCTTGCGGCGGGCGGCATCACGAACCGCGACGACGTCAGAACGGTGATGCATATGGGCGCGTCGGGCGTGCTGGTCGGCACGGCCTTTGTCGCGTGCGAAGAGTCGAATGCGCATCCGCTCTATAAACAGAAGATAGTGGACGCGACGGTGGACGATACCGAATACCGGACCACCTATTCGTTCGGATGGAAGTACGGGACGCCGCACCGGGTGATACCGAACCGTGAGAAGTGGAATCTGTTGCGCTTCATCGGCGGTGGCGCGCGGGTGATCGACAAGCCACGGATGGCGCAGAAGCTGTCACTGTATGCAGGGCAGGGCGTGGGGAAAATCGATCGCGTGATACCCGCGGCCGAGCGTGTGGCCGAACTCGCAGAAGGGCTGAGGGAAGACGGTGAACGCGATGGGCCGGGTTCATTCGAGCGTCTCGAGGAACCGCAGTTACCGCAGTTACGTTGTGCATGAGGATTTGAAGGGTGCCCGCTGCGTGGGTTGGCGGGTTGTCTGCAACGCGATCGCATCGATATGGAAAGACGGTTGATTCGAGCGATCGCGTCATACACGCGACCGCTCATTGGCGGTCGTTCTTCTCAACCATCAACCCGTATGGCGGGGCGTTACCGCACTATCCGTCCCGCGCGGCGTGATCAGACAGACAAGCCAATGCGTGATCGACGCCCGAAGCGCTAGTGAACGGCGGCGCTTGTCTTCGTTGCTTCGGCACAATCCAGGTTCAAAGCCAGTGCGCCTTCGTCCAGCGCATGTGTTCCCCGGCTATCGACTGCGAGCTGTTCATGTGCAAGATCGAGTAGCGCGGTGAGCGCCGGCGTCACGAAGGTATCCTTGCAGCGGATAAACACCGTGGTCACATGAGCGAACTCCGGCGGAAGCTCGTGGCAATGAACGGATTGCAGCGACGTGTGACCTTCCACTACGGAGCGTGGCAACAAGGTGATACCCATGCCAGCCGCGACGCAAGACATGATCCCGTCGAGCGTGCCCAGCTCCATCACTTGACCAGGAATGATGCCCGCCTGATAGAACCAATGTTCGAGCGTCGAGCGATAGAAGCAGCCGGTCCTGAAAACGAGAACGGTCTGCCGGGACATTTGATTGCACAGCTCGGAAAACGAATCGAATTCGGCGCTGCTGACCAGGATCAATTCTTCCTGGAAGACTTCTTCCTGGTGGAGCGCGGCGTTCTGGTGAAAGCCCCCGACAAACGCTCCATCCAGGCGATGACATTCGACGGCTTTGATCAGTTCGGTGGTGGTGCCCGTCAATAGCGACAACTGCACTTGCGGATACTGCCCGTGATACTTCGCCAATACTTTCGGCAACCGGATGGCGGCCGTCGTTTCCATGGAGCCGAGCCGCAGCAGCCCTCTTGGAGTTGTATTGTCGAGCAGGGCATTACGGCTCTGGTCGGCCAGCTGAAGAATACGCTGCGCGTAACCGAGGAACACCTGTCCCGCTGAAGTCAGGATGACGCCGCTCTTTTGGCGGACGAAGAGCTGCTGATTCAATTCGGATTCGAGTTCCTTGATGCGCATCGTGACATTCGACTGGACGTTGTGTATTTTTTCAGCCGCCGCGGTGAAGCTGCCGTACTCGGCTACCGCACAAAACATTCTCAAATGCCGCAATTCCATGATGTGCCTCGCGGAGATCACCTCGGGTGATGGCAAATCAGGCTAACACACCTGCAGCGGTGATATTGGCGCTCGCTGCGGCGACGGAGAGCTTCATTGTTGACCGCAGGTAAAGATACCTCCCGCGGTCGAAGCCCCCCTTGCTGGAGGCTAACAGCTACATCCGCGCGGCATTCTCGCCCGGATGTAGCTGTGCCGAATGGCAACTCGTCCTCACGCTGCCGCAAGCCCGCCATCGACGAGATAGATGGCAACGGAGAATGTCAGGATGGACAGCACGGTGCTCACCAGGATCGAAGTTGCCGCTTCGCTCTGATAGGCGCCCGCTTCGTTCGCGAACATCGCGGGAATGGTCGCCGATGGCAGCGCGCAGAGCAGGATCATCTGTTGCGCATAGAGCCCGTGCACGCCGAGAACGAGGGTGGCCGCGAACATCAGCGCGGGATGCACGAGCAATTTCAGCCCGAGGTTGGCCCACACTTCGTTCGATAGCTTCAGCCGCACCGACGACATGATCAGGCCCAGACAGAGCAGCGAAACACCCGGTGTCGCCTTGCCGAGCAGATTGAACGCGTCGGCGAGTACGGGCGGAAGTTTCACCTGAAGAATCGAACAGAGAATGCCGAGAGCCGGTGCCCACATCAGCGGGCGACGAACTGCGCTCGATATGCTCGACAGGAAGGCCTGGGTGCCGCTGCCTTTTCCAGTCGCGATGCTCAGCAGCATTGTCGTCAATGGAATCATCAGCAGGCTGGCGATGAGATTGAGGACGAGCACCGAATAGATGCTGCCCGGTCCGAACATCGCCTGCAGGATCGGAATGCCCATGAATGCAGCGTCGGGATAGCCGCAGACAAATCCCTTGAGTGTCGCGGCCTTGAGTTCGCGATAGCGCCACCAGCCGATCAGGAGTGATACCGCATACATCCCCATGATGCCGATGAACGTCGCGAAGATGAGCTTGAAATCGAAGAGTTGGGCGCGCGGTGTGCTCGCCATGCCGACCAGCAGCAAGGCCGGAAAGATCCAGCCGAGAACGAGCCTGCTGATGAGCAGGCTGTCCGAGTGATTGAGCCGCCCGCGTTTGCCGGCGACAAAGCCGAGCACGATGACGAACGCGACGGGTAAAAGTGGACCAACGATCCTGTCTAACATCCTCTCCTGGCTCCTTCGATTCTTATGCGAGTACGGCGATAGCCGATGACGGCCCACGACAATCCCGATTGCCTGGTCCTGGCTGACGATGAAATGCGGTAGCGGCGTGCGCTGTTACAGCTCGAGGCGATAGTCGCGGATGACGTCCGGATCCGGTTCGATACCGAGGCCCGGCCCTTGCGGCACGCCGATGCGTCCATTGCGGGGGATGATCGCGTCGCCATACAACTGGGCCTCGAGGTCGAAGTAGCGCCATTCGACGAGCGCCTTCGATCCGCCCAGTGCCGCGCTTGCATGCACGCTGGCGAGCAGGCCCGGGCCGTCATAGAACGTGTGCACCATCACGGCGACGTTATTGGCGTTCGCCAGTGCGAACACTTTCTGAAGCTCGGTAATGCCGCCCATCTTTGCCGGGCTGGGCTGGATGAAATCGACTGCGCTGGCTTCGAGGAGATGCTGGAAGTCCATCAGCGTCGATGCGTTTTCACCGGCCGCGACGGGAATGCCGCCGTGCTTTCTCACTGCCGCGAGCCCGGAATAGTTTTCCGGCGGCCAGACTGGCTCTTCGATCCAGCGCAGGTTGAAGGGACGAAGTTTTTCCGTCATGTCGAGCGCCTCGCGTACCGTCCACGGGCAGTTGACGTCGAGTGTGATCTCGATGTCGGGGCCAGCCGCTTCGCGCGCGGCGCGAACGCATTCGACGTCGACTTCATGCAGTTTCAGATGCCGGTAGCCGGCTTCGATCGCGCGTTGCACATTGCGTCGGATCAGGTCCGGATCGGCATAGCGGATCAGGCTCGCGTAGCAGGCAAGCGAGGTGGCTTCGCTGCCGCCGAGGAGTTGATAGACAGGCTGGTTTGCGGCTTTCCCGGCGATATCCCACAGCGCGATATCGATTGCGGACAGACCGTAGATGAACGCGCCGCTTCGTCCGAAGACATGAAACTTCTTCTGGAGATCGAGCATCGATTTTTCGCGCGACGTGACATCGCGGCCGATCAGTTCGGGAGCGAGAATCGAGTCGATGACGAGCTTGACGGCCGGAATCGCAGTGAAGCCGAAAGTTTCTCCCCATCCTGTCAGGCCGCTGTCGGTCGTGATCTTCACCAGGAGCGAGTCGGCCACCTGCAGGTCCTTGGCCCCCCAGACGCCGCCGGCTGACTGCCCGCCCGTTGTGAACGGAATGCGGAGCGCTATGGTTTCGATGCGGGCAATTTTCATTTGGACACCTCGGACAGATTAAAGGACTGGAGCGGTCGACGCATGCAGACGCAAACCTCACATGGCCCGAATAATATGAGACATCCGGTTGTCCTTCAAGTGAACAGGTTGTACTTTTCTTTTGACTTCATGGAAACATTGGCTCCAGTACGCCTGTTTGCGGGCATGGGATACCACTGGGTCATGCGGTCACGGCCGGACAGGATGTAGAATGACAAGACAAGCAACCGTGACGAGAGCAGCCATGAGTGAACTGAACGTGCGGCCAGTCGAGCGTAAACCTCACCTCGCCGAGCACATCACGCGCTCGCTGAGCGACGAGATCGCTTCCGGGCGGCTGCGTCCCGGAGACCGTCTACCCACCGAACACTTTCTCTCCCAGAATTTCGGCGTCAGCCGCAATGTGGTTCGCGAGGCGATTGCGAGCCTTCGCGCGCAGGGTCTGATCGAGTCGCGGCAAGGGATCGGCGCATTCGTCGCGGCGCAGCGCCAGCCCGCCGAACCGCTGCAGCGCGTCAGCGCGCAACTACTGGAAGGCGACAACACGATCCGCAACATGTTCGAGGTGCGCGCGGTGCTGGAAAGTCAGGCGGCCGCGCTCGCGGCGGCCCATATGACGCCGCGCAGGATGAAGCCTATACAGGATGCAGTCGAGCGCATGCGCTACGAGGGCGCGCCGACCGCGGCCACCGTCAACGCGGATCTCGACTTTCACCGGGCCGTGGCGGCAGCGTGTGGTAACGATTATCTGGCTGCGATGATCCGCACCGTGCTCGAACCGATGCGGCCGCTCATTGCGGCGAACTTTGCGCGCCAGGGGCCGATGTTCGGCAATATCCCGAACGCGGCGCGCGGCGAACATGAGACGCTGATACAGGCCTTTGTCGACAGGAACGCCGCAGCGGCGCGGCAAATCATGGGGCAGCATATCGTGAGCGCCGCATCCCGTTTCGGTTATGAAATCGCGTTTTACTGATCCGGTGGCCCGAATCCCTGCATGCTTTGCCACAACCGGATGAATGGACGAATGCCCATTCAGCGCGGCCGCGATGGAATTCCATCCGCAAGAGTCTCCTCTGGGATATGCGATAAGCCGCGCATCCACGCGCGGCGCATGGGCGCTTAATTGCCAACACCCGAGTAGCACCGCAGCCAAGCTTTCGAAAGCAGAACGCCGCATGTCTTCACGCGGCGTTTATTTGCAGAGACGGAACCGAGCCTTGCATTCGACAGCCCGCATATACACGGTGTAACAAGTGATTTGAGGCCCACGGTATGTGCAGCCGTGACGATCGAACTTATATTCAGCCTGGAGGCGCGTCACCCAACGTCAGCTCGATTGGAGAGCGCCTTGGGTCAGGCGGCTCATGAAGGTGATGACATCGTCGGCAACGCCTCGCACGTTGGAGCGGCCATGCGCCGCTGCGCAGCATCTCCGCAATCCGGAAACTTCCTCGCAGTCGAGCGGCGATATCGCTCTGCTCGACACTTGAAAGCGCATCTTCGATCCGGTACTGCGCAAGCTCTGTCGCGTCGACAATCTGGTGAACAATGCAGGTATCTTGCGGCGGCAAGCCTTAAATACTGGAAGGTGGCATAAAGCATGAAGCTGATATTCGTTGGTGATCCCATGTGCTCATGGTGCTATGGGTTCGGCGGGCAGATGGCGTCGATTGTCGAGAGCATGCCGGGACTGGACGTTCAGGTCGTGGTGGGCGGCATGGCGGCAGGTTCGACCACGGTACTCGACGATGAGGGCAAGCAATTCCGTCTCAAACATTGGGCGCGGGTCGAACAACTCAGCGGTGCCGAGTTCAACCGCGAAGCGCTGATGGCGCGCAAGAACTTCGTCTACGATACGGAGCCTGTCTGTCGCGCCGTCGTGGCCGCACGAATCATCGCTCCCGCATGCGACTTGTTGAACGTGTTCCGCGCGTTCCAGCGAGCGTTCTATGTCGACGGACTCGATACCACCGACGGCAAGGCGCTTGCACAGATCGGTGCGATGGCCCTGGCTGATCAGGGTTTCGACGGTACCGCCGCAGCGTTCTTCGATGCATGGTCGTCCGAAGGCGCCATCGAAGCCGCGCAGGACGATTTCGCCATGACCCGGCGACTGGGCGTGCGCGGATTCCCCACGTTATTCGTGGAGGTCGACGGCCGCATCGGTCAGCTGAGTTCCGGCTATGTGACGGCCGAACAGGTGACGAGCGCGCTCAGGTCGGTGGCTGCGTGATCCTGCGTCGATACCCGGATCGTGATCCGGGTGGAGTTGTTTCCCTGCAGGAATGAGTGGCTCGCATCATGTCCATGCTTCGAACAGTTCCTGTTACTCAAGAGTGTTTTGCCTGTCGACGGGTTGATCTGCTGCGCCCGTAAAAAGATGATCTGCGGTACAGGGTTTCTGGATGAGTGTGGACCCATCGATGCACCGAACGACCGTGGCAACCGGATGCGGACATCGGACCAGTTGCGCGGCACATCACGAGCATCGGCAAGGTTTCGAAGTTTTGGATGAGGACATGACATGAGCAGCCGTTCTGAAGGCAGATCGCTACTGGATTTGCTTGGTATCAGCAAGCCAGTCATTCAGGCGCCCATGGCAGGCGTGAGCACACCGGCGCTGGCGGCGGCCGTCTCAAACGCGGGCGGTCTGGGTTCGCTCGGCGTTGGCGCGATGAAGGCCGAGGCAGCGCGTAAAGTGATCAGGGATACACGTGCATTGACCAGCGCGCCGTTCAATATCAACGTGTTCTGTCACGCGCCGGCCGTCGCCGATAAAGCAGTCGAGAAGGCATGGCTGAACTGGCTGTCGCCGCACTTCGCGAAGTATGGCGCAGCCGCGCCGGAGAAACTCGGCGAGATCTACACGAGCTTCGTGGAAGATCAGGCCATGCTCGACGTGTTCCTGGAGGAAACACCGGCGATAGTCAGCTTCCATTTCGGATTGCCGTCCAAAGACGTAATCAGGGCATTGAAGAACGCCGGGATCAGGCTGCTGGCGTCGGCGACAAATCTGAAGGAAGCGGCGGCTGTCGTGGATGCAGGCGTCGATGCGGTGATCGCGCAAGGGGTCGAAGCGGGCGGTCATCGCGGGATGTTCGATACCGAAGCATTCGACGAAGGCCTCGGCACGTTCGCGTTGACGCGCCTTCTGGTGCAGAAGTTCGATCTTCCCGTCATCGCGGCCGGTGGCATCATGGACGGCGCCGGCATCGCGGCTGCGCTCGCACTCGGGGCGCAAGCCGCACAACTCGGAACGGCATTTGTGCCATGTCCGGAAACATCGATCGACGAGGGCTATCGGCGCGCGATTCTTGGCGAGCCGGCCAGCCACACCATGTTGACTTCGGCGATTTCCGGACGGCTTGCGCGCAGCATGATGAACCGATTCACGGAACTCGGCCGCGAGGCGGGCATGCCGAAGACGCCGCTTTATCCGGTCGCGTATGACGCGGGCAAGGCGCTGCACGCGGCGGCGAAAGCGCAGGGCGAATTCGGTTATGGCGCGCAATGGGCGGGGCAGGCGGCGGCGCTCGCACGATCGCTGCCGGCTGCGGAACTCGTTGCAACCCTCGAAAACGAACTCGCCGAGGCCATCGGGCGTCTTCAGCCGTTTGCATCCTGAACAGGGAACAGGTAGCCGTCGTATGGGAGATCAGAATGCACGCACGGAGAACGCTCAAGCAACGCGCAACGTGGCTGCGACGCTGCTGTCGGTCAGTGTCGGCCTGAGCGAGCCTCTGGACATCGGTCTCGCGTCTGCCGGTGTGAAAGTCGAGTCCGCGATACGCAAGCGTGCGGTCAGCAGCGTAAATGATGCAACGGCGGTCGAAGTCAGGAAGCTGGGTGTCGTCGGCGACGAGCAGGCGGACCTGAGCGCTCACGGCGGCCTCGACAAGGCCGTCTATCTCTACCCGGTCGAACACTATGACTGGTGGCGGCAGCGGCGCATCGAAGCGTCCGTGCCAGAGGCCGATGCGCCATTGCCGTTTGGCGCGCTCGGAGAAAACCTCACGACCCGGGGCATCTTCGAAACGGATTTGTGGATCGGCGATGTGCTCGTCATCGGCGAGGTCAGGCTGAAGGTCGAGGCACCGCGAACCCCCTGCTTCAAGCTCAATGCCGCCATGGGATATAGCAAGGCCGTCAAGCACATGTTCCTGAGCGGATTCTCCGGCGTGTATCTCAGTGTCGCGCAAACAGGCTTCATCCGCGCGGGTTCGCACATCGAACTCGTGCCGGGAGGGAGGCAGGAATCGGTGAGCGGAATGCTCGACTGGCGCCGCAGTCGGGCGCGCCGCGAGCCGTAGCACACCGGTTTGCGGTGGCCGGATCGCGCTGTTGCGAAGAGCGCCGGAGTGGCACGAGTTCGATGACGGCGCGTTGAGCCACCGTCGTGCCCCTTCCAGATGCAGCAGAGCTGTCAATTAACGAATCGAAATGGTCGTGTCGAACGTGTCGGGGACTTGCATGGCGGGGCGATCAGAAGACCTATCTTCAAATCTGATAGCCCTATGCAATACCCTCGCTTGATGTTCGCGTTGAACAGTGCGAACGTGCAGCATGCAGGTGAGTCGCGCAGATCGAACGGATTTCCTTCCGCGCGCACTGGGGCTTGCACCACATCAGCTTCAATCAGGAGCATCGAGAGAATGAGTGCACTCACCACAGTCCAGCGGATCGGCAGGTTCGCGTACGACGCCCGTCCTGATCATCTGTCACCGCAGTCGCGCACGGTATTCAGGCGCAACATACTGGACAGCCTGGGTTGCGCGATTGCCGCGCTTCCCGGTGTGCCGTTCAAGGCACTGCGCGAACAATTCGACGAATATCGTGGTACGGGTTCCTGCACGCTGATCGGCGGCGGCAAGACGTCGCCCGATCAGGCGGCGTTGTACAACTCGGGGCTGGTCAGGTACGTCGATCTGCTGGACAGCTATATGTCGCCGGGCGGGCTGTGTCATCCCAGTGACAACTTCGGCACCGTTCTGGCCGCGGCGGAGCACGCGCAGGCGAGCGGGGAAGCGTTCATGCTCGCGCTGGCCGTCGCGTATGAAATACAGTCGCGCATCACGGCAATCGTTCCCGTGATGGCGAAGGGCTTCAATCACGCGATTCAATTGGCGCTGTCGGCGGCAGCGGGTTCAGGAAAGCTTTTCGGCCTCGATGCGCAGCAGATCGCGCATGCCATCGCGATTGCGACCGTCGACAACATCTCGCTGACCTGCGTGCATTCCGAACCCGTGTCGCAATGGAAAGGATTCTCGCCGGGTATCACCGGCATGCGCGCGGTGTACTCGGCGTCGCTCGCAAAGCGCGGCTTTACGGGTCCGTTGCGTCTCTTCGAAGGACCGAACGGTCTTGTGCGGATGTTCGATCAGCCAATCGACGTGGACTGGGATGATCCGCGTCTGGACGTCATCCACAAGACCGTCATGAAGAAATACTGCTCGCTGATCCACGGACAACCGGTGCTCGAAGCGACGCTCGAATTAAAGCGAAAGAACGGCATTCATGCGGAAGACATCGATGAGGTCACCTGCGACATCTTCCAGACGGGATTCGATATTGCCGGAGGCGGGGCGTTCGGGCCAAAAGACGAGCCGCAGACGAAAGAACAGGCTGATTACAACCTGAAGTATCTCATCGCTGCCGCGTTGCTGGACGATCAGGTCGGGCCGCCTCAGCTTGAACCGGAGCGCGTTCAGGCGAACGACGCGCAGGCCTTGCTCAAGAAAGTCCACGTTCGGCCCGATGCGGCGTTCACGTCGAGGTATCCACATGCGCTCAATACGCGCGTCACGATTCGCTGCAAGAACGGCAGGGTCGTGTCGAAAGAGCACGTCGGCTTTGAAGGCGGACTTGAAAACCCGCTGACATGGGAGCGCACCGTCGAGAAATTCCACTGGCTCAGCGAGCAGTACGCCGACGCAAGCCTTCGCAAAGAGATCATCGAACTCGTCTCCACGCTGGAGAATCACTCGGTCGCGGAGTTGATGCAACTCATGACGAGAGTCAGCCCTGTACCCAGGTTCCCGGCTGAACACCCCGGGATTCAGTAATCCATTGAGCCACTCAGGAGATTCAAATGGCGCTTATATCGTGTGACATGCGTTTCGGACGGACGGACGAGCAGAAGCGGCAGCTTGCAGCCGGTCTCTTGCGCGTGGTGAGTGAGGCAACGGGCGAGACCAGGGACGACATTTTCTTTGTCATCCGCGAAGGACGCGGCATCAATTTCGTCGAACACGGTGAGCACTTGCCTGAATATGTCGAAGGCGCTGCCAACGACAAGGAACTGATCAGCCGCCTGAAATAACGCTAGCCTGGAGAGTAACCGTGCCTTTCATCGAATGCCATATCAAGTCGGGTTTGTCGCAGGAGCGCCGCGTACAACTGATTCGCGACATCATTCAGGTCACTCACGATGCGATCGGTTCGGATCCGAAGATCATCAACGTGATCCTGCACGAGCATCCCGCCGGGAACATCAGCATTTCCAGCCGTATCAACGGTGAGGATTTCAGGAAAACGGCTGCCGCCTGATTCCGGCGGACGCTACTGTCAAAGTTGACGCGCGTGGGCTTCCTGGGCCGCCGCGAGAAAGCGATCATGTTTCGGGCATCGAAGTCGTTACGACTCTTTCCGCCAGGTGGCGAAATTCGCTTTGGTGTAGCATGGATTGCGGTCTCGCGGGGGCTCACGCTCCGTCCGTATGCAAGCGCCGGGTGCCATACCTGACCGTATTGCCGGTTCTTTGGTTTTTCCGTCTACTGGGGGCACAACATGGACGTTGCCGACCTCAAGGTATTCGAAGCGGTTGCCCGCCACGGCAGCATGAATCGCGCGGCAGTGGAGTTGCATACCGTGCAGTCGAACGTCACGGCCAGAATCCGTGCTCTCGAACGCGAGATGGGCGTGCCTTTGTTCCACAGGCATGTGCGTGGCGTGAACCTGACGCCTGCCGGCCAGCGCATGCTCCCGTACGCTGCGCGAGTCGCGAAGCTCGTCGCCGACGCGCGGCTCGCAGCGCTGGACGAAGGAGCACCCAAGGGCGCACTCGTCCTCGGTACGCTCGAAACCACCGCGGCGTTGCGCCTCTCGCCGATTCTGAGTAACTTCGCGAGAATGTACCCTCAGGTGAGACTGTCTTTGACGACGGGCACCACTTGCAGTCTCGCCGAGGATGTAGCCGGTTGCCGCCTCGATGGCGCATTTGTTGCGGGACCGCTCGATTGTCCCGATCTGCATGCCGAAACCATCTTCCGTGAGGAACTGGTTCTTGTCACGGCGCGGACCATGCGCTCGGCCGATGCGCTTTCATCGGTGCCGGACCTGAAGATCATCGTGTTCCGACTGGGCTGCTCATATCGCCAACGGCTCGAAACGCTGTTGGGCGAGATGGGCATTGTCGGCGCCACGCCGCTCGAATTCGGATCAATGGATGCGATCATCGCGTGTGTCGCAGCCGGTATCGGCATTACGCTGCTTCCGCGTGGCGTGGTCGCGGCAGCGGCCGAGCAGGACCTCGTCTCCATTCACCCCATCGCGCCTGAGAAGGCGCATGTGGAGACATTGTTCATCCGCCGTCACGATGCGTATGTGTCCAGCGCCATGCAGGCCTTTGTCGACGTTGCCCGCTCGCAATTGGGCCCGATGATGGTTGCGGCGTAATTGAATGTGTGGCGTGGCAGCGAGGTGGGCCGCCAGCCAGGGTAGTGACCAGTAGTCAGTTGAGGGGCGTCCTGGACGCCCCTTTTTTTGTTGCACATCGCGCGTGGGCCGCATGGGCCGTGCGGGAATATCTGTTGTTACATGAAGTATGCGGCGAGTCAAAGGGTTCGAGAGCGCCGCTGCTTCGCACACCCCGGCAGGACGTTGCAGCACCTTGCCTGCAGCCATCCGGCGATGCGTCGCTCCGCTTGAGTTATCGCCCTGGCGGATTAATTCCGCCGGCAGAAAAATGTGTTCGGTTTACGGGCGGTCCGGATTCCGCGCGGTTGAAATAGACTGGCTCCATCGATGGCAGGGCACATGACGGTTGCCCTGCGCACTGGAGGCAATCATGCGACAAGCAGTCTTGAGTAAACCGGATGGTTCGTCATTCGATGTCTGGCGCGGCACGCTTGCGGGCGCTTCTGCAAGCCTCGTGGGCATCGGCCTCGCCCGGTTTGCCTACACCCCTCTCTTGCCCGCCATCATCGGCGCGCACTGGTTTCCGGCGTCCACCGCAGCGTACCTCGGTGCGGCGAATCTGGGCGGCTATCTGGCTGGAGCGCTGATCGCAGGTCTGTTCGCGCGTTGGGCGAAGACCGCAACGGTCCTGCGCGCGATGATGTTGCTGGCATCGATCGCGTTCGTCGCCTGCGCGTTTCCGGTCTCTTTCCTGTGGTTCTTCGTATGGCGTTTCGCGTCCGGCTTGTCGGGTGGGGCGCTCATGGTTCTGGCCGCACCGGCCATTCTCGCAAACGTGGCGCCATCGCGGCGCGGCTTCGTGGGCGGCGCGATCTTCAGCGGCATTGGCCTCGGCATCGCAGCGTCCGGGACGATCGTGCCGCTGCTCTTGCGACAGGGACTTACGCAAACGTGGCTCGGGCTTGCCGTGGTGTCACTGCTGCTAACGGTGATTGCATGGAATGGCTGGCCGAAAGAGGACCGGTCCAAGACCGCGCCCGCCCATTCGCACGCCGCGGCGCACGCGAAGAACTATCCTGCAAGGACGCTGCGCGCACTGTATATCGAGTACGCGTTGAATGCGGTCGGTCTCGTTCCGCACATGATCTTCCTCGTGGACTTCGTGGCGCGGGGGCTCGGCAAGGGTGTCGACTGTGCTGCCCATTACTGGGTGCTGTACGGCCTGGGCGCAATCGTCGGTCCGCTGCTGAGCGGCCACCTCGCGGACCGCGTGGGTTTCGGCCGCGCACTGCGTGTCGCCTATGTGGTGCAGACCATCGCAGTCGCCCTTCCCATCCTCGGGACCGGGCCGGCCGGATTGATGGTGTCGAGCGTGCTGGTCGGTGCGTTTACGCCAGGCATCGTTCCGCTGGTGCTCGGTCGGGTCAATGAACTGCTCGCGCACCATCCGTCGGCGCAAAAGGGGGCCTGGAGCACGGCGACCACCGGCTTTGCCGTATTGCAGGCTGGTGCGGCGTATGGGCTGTCGTTTGTGTTTTCGAGCAGCGGCGGCAATTACATGGTGTTGTTCGCGATCGGCACCGCGGCGCTCGTCCTCGCGCTCGCCGTCGACGTCTTTGCCGCGCTAAGGGCGAAATGAACCGAAGCCGCTCGATGCGGCTTCGATTGCGCGTTAGCCGGCGGACTCCCCGGTGACGCCGGCGCCAACGGACTGAACGACACGGAACCTCGATAATACGAACTGTTCCGTATCGTTTCGCCCAGTCTGCGGACGGGCAGGGCTTTGGCCGTGCCGCATTCTCTTGTAGCCACCCGCTGGTTCGGCAGCTATCAATTTCAGCGATACCCTTATCACGATAAACCGTCTCTGCCGCACAGGAACATTGCTAAGCTATTGCTACGCGATCAGTCAACAATCGCACGCGCCTGACAGGCCGAATCCGGGCACGCGCGTGAATCGATGACGCCTTGATCTGCGCGTGTTCTCCTGTTCGACGAGGTAGATGATGGATCAGGTCTATATGTTGAGGGCGTTCGTGGCGGCCACGCAGCATCGGAGCTTCAGCAAGGCTGCCGCGTCGCTTGGCGTGACGACGGGAGCGATTTCGAAGGCCATCGCCAAGCTCGAGGCCAGCATCCAGACTCGGCTGCTTCATCGCACCACACGTTCCGTGAAGCTGACCGAAGCAGCGCAGTCATACTATCTGAGTTGCTGCCGGTTGCTGGAGGAACTTGACGAGGCGAACCGCCGGATCGCTCGGGAACGCGAGGTCGATAGCGGCCGGCTGCGGCTGGTCGTTCATCCCATGCTGTTCGGCGAAACGTTCTCGCGCTTCGTGTCGAGCTATCACGCTGTGGCGCCGAATGTGAACCTGATGGTGTCGGTGCAGGAAGGTGCCGTGAATCTCTACGATGGGCACTACGACATGGCGATCCTGCCGCGGGATCACGTCGAGCAGCCGGCCGCCATCCGCCGGACGCTGTCAGTGTCGTCGCATGTGCTCGTTGCATCCCGCGGTTACCTCGACCGGCACGGAACGCCCGAACAGGCCTCCGATCTTTCGAGGCACTTGCTGTTGCTCGACCCGAAGTCGCGTCAGCGAGGGACGAACTTCATCGAACTGCTGGAAAATGGGCGGCGCGTCAGCGTGCTGCCGATGTCCTCGATGGACGGGAATGAAGTCTTGCTGCGTGCCGCGGCGCTCACGGGTACCGGTGTCGCGGCATTGCCCGAGGCCATGGTACGTGAAGACATTGCGATGGGACATCTGATTCCGATTCTGCCGGATTGTTCGACTTCCGACAGTGGTGTCGAAATCTGCCTGTTCTATTCCCATCGGGAACTGCTCCCGGTGCGCTTTCGAACGTTCGTGGATTTCTGCATGGAGTTCTACAGGGCGGATCGCCACAACGGCACCGCTACTGCCAGACCGGCTTCGACAACTGCTTCCTCGATTCAGCCGGGAGCGCCTGTTCTCGCTGATGCATGAGTGCATTGGCCAATGCGTCTGCATGTATCGGGCGTTTCAGGTTCACACGGCAAATGCCATTGTCCTGATCGGTGACGGAACGAAAAAACGCCCCGCCGCCGCTGGGGCATTGGGGCGCTTCCGGCAGGCGAAGCGCGTTCAGCTCTGCTTCGCCGCTTTTTGCCGGCGATATTCCGGGACGGGCAGGCCGCCCCATCCCCAGTTCTCCATCTCGACCTCCTGGATGACGACAAAGGTCGCTTCCATCGGCTTGTTGAGGACGTTGAGCAGCAGTTCGCTCGCTCCCTTGATGAGTTGGGCTTTCTCTTCCGCCGTCACTGCGCTCGTGCCGGGCCGGGTTCCTTCGCGTGTTACCTGAATGGTGACGATAGGCATGAGGTTCTCCGTAAAGTCATGCACTCACATCGAGGCGCCGTTGCCGGCGCCTCATCTGCTTAGTGGCCTGCGCTCTGGCCGCCGTCGACGTGCAGGATCTCTCCCGTCACGAACGGCGCGGAGTCGAGATACAGCACCGCGTTGACGATATCGCTCATCTCGCCCATGTGTCCGACCGGGTGCAGCGCGCCGAGCGCCTCGTGGGTCTCGGGCGCATGCATCGGTGACTTGATGATGCCCGGCGACACCGCGTTCGCACGGATGCCAGCCTTCGCGTATTCGATCGCGAGCGACTTGGTGGCCGAATTCAGGCCTCCCTTCGTCAGCGATGCGAGTACCGACGGCACACCGGAAATCGCGTGGTCTACGAGGCTCGTCGTGACCGACACGACGTGACCACTCTTGTTCTTCTCCATTTCCGCGATGGCGAGCTGCGAAATATGAAAGAAGCCGTTCAGGTTCACGTTCAGGACGGCGGCATAGTCCTCATCCGTGTATTGCGTGAACGGTTTGGCGATGAAAATGCCCGCGTTGTTGACAAGGGTGTCGATGCGGCCGAAACGCTTGATGGCTTCCGACACGACACGCTTTGCGACCTCGCGGTCGCCGATATCGCCGGCCACCGTCACGATGTTCGGATCGTCGGTCGGCTTGATGGAGCGTGCCGTCGCGACGACGCGATAGTCGCGCTCACGAAAGCCCTTGACCAGTTCTGCGCCGATGCCTTGCGATGCGCCCGTGACGATAACGACCTTCTGCGAATTACTCATGATTGACCTCGAAACACGTTGATGGCTCTGTCGCTGGAGAAACGACGCTGCCGATAGGTCGTCAATCTAGGCCGTTCGAACCCGTTTGCACACACACGCGGTGGACAAACAGTTTTGATCGGCGGTAACAAGTGCGCCTGACAACGCCACGGAATGGCCTCGCGCGAGGATTGTTGACCTCATGTCACAACGGTTCTGAAGCCGCTTGTGGTGAAGAGGCCCATGCGCCCGGGTATGCTCGGAGCAACCCGGAAGCACGCCGGACGGCTGCGCTGCGTTACGGGCGGAGTGTGGGCGAACAGATCATCCGGACGTGCCCGGAGGGGAGGGTGATGGCGCAGGTTCGGATCGGCTCAAGAGAATGATCGACTGACATCGCGCGGGAAAATATGCGTTTGCCCGCTGCATCGGACCCGCGATCAGGTGGAAATTCAGGCACCATTTCACGGCAGTGGCGCCTTGCATGGACGGGCACAGCGGTGCTTCCGGCTGCCTATGAATAAAGGACGTAAGCGTATGGATACCTTCCGCAGCATGAAGATCTTTGTCGAAGTCGCCGAAGCGGGCAGTTTCACGGCCGCTGCGAATCATTTCGACGCGACGGCGGGGTACGTGTCGCGTGCCATTTCCGAACTGGAGACGCATCTGCGAACGCGCCTTCTGAACCGCACGACGCGCAGAATCGCGCTGACGGAGGCAGGCGAACGCTATCTTGGCCGCTGTCACGCGATTCTCGCTTCCGTGTCGGAGGCGGAGGCCGAGGCGTCGGACGCGCACGCGAAGCCGGTCGGCACGCTGAAGGTCCACGCGATGTCGAGCATCGGGCAGAACTATGTCGTGCCGGCCGTGGCCGCCTACCAGGAGCGCTACCCGGCCGTGACGGTCGATCTGACGCTCTCGCAAAACGTGCCCGACCTGCTGGAGGACGGGTACGACGTCGCGCTTCGCGTGTCGCCGGAAGCGCTTCCCGATTCGAACTACATATCGCGCCCGCTAGGCACCGTTCATAGCGTGCTCTGTGCCGCGCCTGCCTACCTCGGCAGGCATGGCAATCCGGAGACGGTGAGCGACCTGTCGCGCCACATGTGCCTGCAGGTCGCGATGCCGATTTTTCCCGCAGACCGCTGGTTGCTGGAGGGCGTCGAAGGAGTGAGCGAGTTTGTTCTGCCGCACACGCGCTTCAAGGTGAACGTGCCGGATGCACTGGCGGCGGCGCTCCACGAAGGCATGGGAATCGGCGCATTACCTACGCTGACCGTGCGCTCGGCGTTTCGCAATGGTTCGCTCGTACGCGTGCTTCCCGACTATTATCTACAGCCGCTGAATATCCATGCGGTCTATGCGTCGCGGCAATACCTGGACGCCAAGATCAAGACCTGGATCGAGTTTCTGCAGGAATGGGTAGCCGAGGCTTTGCGCGAGGACGAAGTTGCGTTCGGAAAAGCGAAGTAAAACGCAGGTCGGGGCACGACCTGTGCGTATCGAACCATCGTGCTCCAGCCGGCAGGAGCAGCGAAACGGCTCGTCTCCGTTGAATGCGCGAAGCGCTACGTATTCGGCGGGAAGGAGGTCAGTACATCGTGATGAAGTTCATCCAGTATCTCCGCGTAATTGCGCGGCGTGACGCGCGGGTTCAATGCCACGTGTGATACGCCCAGTTCACGCGCCTGTTCGAGGAAATCGCGCAGCGCTCGGCTGCCGATCGCAAAGCCGCCCCTGATGCGTTTGAACGGATAATTGCGCCGCGGGTGAAGATAAAGAAACCCGCCGAATGAAAGGGGTCTGGCGGGACCGTCAACGGAAGTTGTTCCGTTTGCCTTATGGGTAGCTTCTTCCCATTCGCGGACAAATTGCGGCAGGCCCGCGGGTTCCGGCACGAAGCCCAGATATCCGTCCATTCTTGATGCAATCCATTCGAGCGACTGCTGCGAGCGTCCGACCGCTATGGTCGGGACTCTGCCGCAAAGCGGCTTCGGCAGCATGGTCAGTGAGCCGTCCGACTGTCCGAAGTGGTTCGATTCAAAACGTGGAAACTCCACTTCGCTCGCGTTGCGATAGACGTCGTACGCGTCCCTGAAACGCTCGCCCCGGGTTTCGAAATCCACTCCGAAGGCAGGATACTCGGACGGCCGGTCGCCTGACGACATGCCGATCACGATGCGGCCTTCCGACAGTCTGTCCAGCGAGTTGACCTGCTTCGCGAGCAGAAGCGGTTCGCGCATCGGCAGCACGATGCCCGTGGTGCCGAGCGTGATGCGCCGCGTCACCATGGCCAGATGACCAAGATAAATGAGGGGCTCGAAGATCTGCCCCGAATCGCCATATCGCGGATCGTAGAAGGGAATATCGCGCGCCCATAACGCGGCGACACCCGCTTCTTCGGCTCGCTGCGCCATCCTGACGTGATCGGCCATGGTCGGATGCGGCGCATGCGGATGCGTTTCGAGCGGAAGAATGAGGCCGACCGTGAGTGCTCCGCGCCTGAAGATGCGGTTATAAGCGGAATGCTCGTGCAGATTGACGTGCGGGCGTGCGATTTGCGCATCGGCAAACGGTGCTGACATGTCCATGATGATCCTCCAGTTGGGATCAGCTTACGGAATACGGTCAGCAGAAAAAACACGGTGCCACTAATAACACTTGATACACAGCGTCAACAGCGAGCCTCGGCAGAACAGCACGCGATACCGAGACAATCGTATTGTTCACTATACTTTGGTATTAGCCCGCAGGTTTCAAACAAGCGGTCAGCAGGCACGCAAAGAACGCATGTCGAATCGCACCGGACGTCCAGCATTGGATAGTTGCGCGCGTCCGCGATCGTGAGCCGATCGGAGCAATCGAAACGAACGCCGGATGCGCCTTCCGTCATGCGCGAATCCCTCGTTTGTCGAAAGTGATGGCAGAGACTATAGTGCACTGACCACGACGTACGTGGATCGCCGGACTCAACCGGCGAGTGCTCAACCCTTTCCTGACGAGAGTGCGACAATGAACATCCTGATGGTGATGACTTCGCATGACAAGCTCGGTAACACCGGGGAAAAGACGGGTTTCTGGTTAGAAGAATTCGCGGCACCGTATTACACATTTCTCGATTCCGGTATCAACGTAACAGTTAGTTCGCCAAATGGAGGGCAGCCTCCGATCGACCCGAAGAGTGACACGCCGGAAGGGAAAACCGAATTAACCGAGCGTTTCAAGAGTGATCCGGCAGCGCAAAAAGTACTCGCCCATACTGTCAAGCTCGCCGGTGTCAAGGCCGACGATTACGACGCAGTGTTCTATCCCGGAGGGCATGGTCCGTTGTGGGATCTCGCCGAGGACGCAAGATCGATTTCCCTGATAGAGAATTTCTACAATGCCGGCAAGCCGGTGGCTGCGGTCTGTCACGCGCCTGGTGTCCTGCGCCACGTCAAGGTAAATGGCGAGCCGCTCGTCAAGGGAAAGCGTGTCACGGGATTCACGAATACGGAAGAGGAAGCCGTTCATCTCACGAACGTGGTTCCGTTTCTTGTCGAAGATGAACTGAAGCGACTTGGTGGACGCTTCGAAAAAGTGGATGACTGGCAAAGCTTCTCGATTATCGACGGGCGTTTGATCACGGGCCAGAACCCCGCATCGTCCACGGCTGTGGCGCAGGATCTCCTGAAGGTTCTCGGCGGGTCAGGCGCAAGCGGCTGACAGGCTCACCCATCGAACCCGGTCGCCCCGGCTGGCGCACCGACTCGGTCTATGGACGGAGGTTGATATGAACAACGGTAGCTCGAACCAGCGGATACGGATTGAACGCCGCAGCGCCGCGCACTGGCGTGTGATCCTCGACCACCCGCCTTTCAATATATTCGGACCGGAATCCATTCCGCCGTTGAATGCGGTCATGACAGCGCTCGAGACGGATCCGGACGTGAAGGTGGTGGTGTTCGAAAGCGCGGTCCCTGGATTTTTCCTCACGCACTATGATTTCACCCGCCCACTCGAGGACACGACCAGCATGCCGCCGGGTCCGACTGGCATGCCGCCGCTGCCGGATATGCTGGCACGTCTGGGCAGGGCGCCGGTCGTCTCGATCGCCCTGATCAGAGGACGCGCGACAGGCGTTGGCAGCGAACTGGCTCTGGCCAGTGACATGCGCTTCGCCAGCCGCGAAAAAGCGCTCCTGTCACAGTGGGAAGTCGGCGCGGCCCTGGTTCCAGGCGGAGGTCCGATGGTTCGCCTGTCACGGCTGATAGGGCGCGGACGCGCACTTGAAGTGCTGACGAGTGGCGAGGATATCGACGGTGAGTTGGCGGAGCGCTACGGCTACGTCAATCGGTCCTTCCGCGACAGCGAACTCGACGCTTTCGTCGAGGCTCTTGCATCGAGAATCGCTTCGTTCGACAAGGAGGCGCTCGCCGCGATCAAGCATCAGGTGAACATCGCGACGCTGCCACCGGATGCCGCGGTCGCTCCGGAGTGGGACGCCTTCATTGCATCCGTTGGCCGACCGCAGGCCCAGCAGAAGATCGCTCAACTCATGGATCTCGGGTTGCAGACAAAGCACGATGTCGAGGCGAGGCTCGGCTATTACATCGGCACTTTGGCACGCTAGTCCGAACGGGATGGTCTTGAATGCGAGAGATCGGGTGGGGCACATGAGCATGGTCGATATCGGGGCGGGGTAGGAGTTCTCCAGCCCATGCCCTGTCGAAAAGCAAAATACTGACCTGCTGCAGGTAAGCCGGTTGCATTTGGCCCGACCTTCCTGACAATCGCTCACGAAACGATTCGGCTCGAACAATCGCGCGGCATGCCCCTGCCGACGTGGGCATCAGGCGCGCGCCAGGCGCCGCCGCGTCGATCTCGCGCATCGAATTGATGCATTGGATATCCATGATCCATGCGCGAAACGGCGTTAGCCTTTGGAACACCGCCGGATCCCTTGCGTGGTAGCCTGTTTTCGGCGTGGCGTGTTGGCGGGCAAGCCCGCTTGCTCCGCGCGCTTTTGCTCTGTCTGCCTCGACGCCGTCGCGACACGTCCGGCTCTTTGCGTTGTACGGGTCTGCGCCTCGCCGTCTTCCGAGGCATCGAGGTTGGCAAGCGGATGTCATATCCGAAAACGGCAAGCGAGTGAATTCCCCGCCGGAGTCAGCAGAGGAGGACGAGGAGCCTCATCATGGATCCCACTGGATTTCAGCTCGAGCCGCTCCATGACGACGGCGAGTTACTGCTGTGTCGCGCCCTGCGACCCGGCACTGCCGTTTCGGTGCTGGCGCTGGTCGCCACGCGCCCGGCGTCGCAAAGCATTACGCGCCTCGAGCACGAGTACGCATTGGCCTCGACGCTGGACGCCGCCTGGGCCGCCCAGCCGCTCGCACTGGATCTGGGCAGAGTGCCTCCGATGCTGATACTCGACGACGACGGCGGAGATCCTCTCATCCGCATGCTCGGCCGTCCCCTCGAATTCACTCGCTTCTTGCGTATTGCGGTCAACCTCGCGAGAGCAGTCAGTCATGTTCATGCGAGCGGTCTCATCCACAAGGACATCAAGCCGGCCAACGTGCTCGTCGACGATGACTGCAACGTTCGGCTTACCGGCTTCGGCATCGCTTCGCAGCTTTCACACGAACATCAGCCCCCGGCACCACCGGAAATCATCGCCGGCACCTTTGCGTACATGGCGCCCGAGCAGACAGGCCGCATGAACCGCACGATCGACGCGCGCAGCGACCTTTACTCGCTGGGCATCACACTGTACGAGATGCTGACCGGGCGGCTGCCTTTCACGGCGTCGGATGCGATGGAATGGATTCATTGCCACATTGCCCGCAGGCCGGCACCGCCGGGAGAACATGTCGTCGGCATCCCTGCGCCGGTCGAGCAGATCGTTCTAAGGCTGCTTGCGAAGACCGCGGAGAATCGCTATCAGACGGCCTCGGGTGTGGAGGCCGATCTCCGGTCATGTCTCGCTGCATGGGAGGCGAGCAGTGAGATTCCTCCGTTTCCGCTGGGCGCACACGACGTGTCGGATCGGCTGCTGATCCCTGAAACGCTGTATGGACGCGAGGCCCAGATCGAAGCCATCGTTGCTGCGTTCAACCGCGTGGTGACGGGCGGTGCGGCGGAACTGGTCCTCATCTCGGGTTACGCGGGCATCGGCAAGTCGTCGGTCGTGAACGAACTGCACAAGGTGCTGGTGCCGCCGCGCGGCCTTTTCGCGTCCGGCAAGTTCGACCAGTACAAGCGCGACATTCCTTATGTGCCGCTGGCGCAAGCGTTCCAGTCGCTCGTGCGCGACCTGTTGAGCAAGAGCGACGCGGAGGTCGACCCATGGCGGCGTGCTCTTTTGGAAGCGTTGGCCCCGAACGGCCAGCTGATCGTGAATCTGATCCCGGAGGTGGCGCTGATCATCGGCGAGCAGCCGCACGTTCCGGCGCTTCCGCCACAGGAGGCACAAAATCGCTTCCAGATCGTGTTCCGTCGCTTCCTTGGTGTTTTCGCGCAGCGGGAGCATCCACTCGCGTTGTTCATCGACGACCTGCAATGGGTCGACACAGGGACGCTCGACTTGCTCAGGCATCTGGTCACGCATGCGGACCTGAAGCACGTTCTGCTCGTCGGTGCCTATCGGGACAACGAGGTGGACGAGGCGCACCCGCTTGCGCGCACGCTCGAAGCGATCAGCAACGATGGCGGGAAGGTACAGCAGATTGTGCTCGAGCCGCTCGGGCCCGACAGCGTCGCGCAGCTGGTGGCTGATTCGCTTCATTGCTCCCGCGCGACGGCAGCGCCGCTCGCGCAGCTCATTCGGGAAAAGACGGGCGGCAATCCGTTCTTCGCGATCCAGTTTCTGACGGCGCTCACGGAGGAGGCGCTGCTCGCGTTCGACCACGGCGCCGCGGTGTGGACATGGGACCTGCCGCGCATACGTGCGAAGGGCTTCACCGAGAACGTTGCCGACCTCATGGCAGCGAAGCTCAGCCGCCTGCCCGCCGCAACGCGCGAAGCGTTGAGCCAGCTCGCGAGCCTCGGCAACGTCGCCGATATCGACACGCTGACGCTCGTCCACGGGGAATCCGGGGAGTCGATACGCGCGAAGCTGTGGGTAGCGGTACGGGCGGGCCTCGTCTTTCACGTGGACGGTGCCTGTGCCTTCGCGCACGATCGAGTGCGGGAAGCGGCCTATGCGCTCATCGCGGTCGATGAGCGCGCCGCCACCCATTTGCGCATCGGCCGGGCGCTCGCATCGCGGACGGCGCCTGAAGCGCTCGAAGAGACGATCTTCGATATCGTCAACCACCTCAATCGCGGCGCCACGCTGATCACGACCGACGCGGAGCGCGAGCAGACCGTCGCGCTGAACCTCGTCGCGGGGCGGCGCGCGATGAGGTCGACGGCCTACGCATCGGCTCGCAGCTATCTGGCGCAAGGTGCCGCGCTGCTGCCCCCCGACGCCTGGACGCAACGCTATCAGAGCACCTTCGACCTGTACCTGGCCTTCTCCGAGTGCGAGTATCTTGCCGGCGACTTCACGGACGCGGACGCACTGTTCGACATGATGCTCGAACGGGCGCGCTCCAATCTCGATCGCGCAAAGGTGTTCAGTCTGCGCATGGCGCTGTACCAGGTCGCCGGCAAATATGACGAGAGTTTCGACGTCGCGCGCGATGCGCTCCGCGATTTCGGCATGCACCTTCCCCATTCCGATCGGGAGGTCGGGGTAGCAGTCGACGCGGTGTTGCGGGAAATTCCGGCCAATCTCGCGGGGCGGGCCATCGGCGAACTGGTCGAGGCGCCGGTGGCGACGGACCCGGCGACACGAGCGATCATCGATCTTCTCGTCGAAGCCATGCCCTGCGCCTTCATCGCGCGGCCTGCGTTCTATCCGCTCATCACCCTGAAGGCGGTCAACCTCTCCCTGCTGTACGGCAATACCGACAGATCGAGCTTCGCTTACGGCAATTACTCGCTGATGCTGGTTTCCAGCATCGGCGACATCCCCTCCGCGGTGCAGTTTTCCGAAATGTCCCTGCGCCTGAACGAGAAGTTCGGCAACCGGCGCTTCTATGGAAAGCTGCTTCATCTGCACGGCAACCACATCAATTTCTGGCGACGCCACATCGTGACCGACATGCCCATTCTGGAACGCGCGAGCGTCGCGTGTCTGGAGGTGGGCGATCTGGTGTTTGCCGGCTACCTCGCATTCACGACGGTGTGGCAGGCAATCGAACGAGGATCTGTTCTCGAGGACGTGCAGACGCTATCGGAAAAGTACGCCGCGTTCGCCCGGCAGAGCCGCAACGACGCCGTCCACGAGACGATTCGCCTCGAACAGCAATTCGTCGCGAGCCTTCGGGGCAGAACGAGCGAAGCGCTCACGCTGGGCGACCAGACGTTCGACGACGAAGCCTGCTTCGAGGCCATCGTCAAGGCGAACTTCGGCTGCGGTATCGTCTTCCATCACATCATGAAGTTGATGCTCGCCTTTCTCGATGGCCGGTATCCCGATGCGCTGAACGCCGCGGCAGAAGCCGAGCCCGTGCTCGGTGCCGCCATGGCGCTGCCGATCGAGCCGACCTATCACTTCTTCCATGCGCTCACGCTGGCGGCGCTCTATCCAGGCGCAGCCGCCGAACAACAGCAGGCGTGGGCGCGCATTCTCGACGTCACGGTGAAGAAGTTCGAATCGTGGACCGGGCACTGTCCCGAGAATTTCCGCCATCGTCATGCGCTGGTCCTGGCGGAGTTTGCACGTATCGAAGGCCGCGATTCAGAAGCCATGCATCATTACGAAGAAGCGATACGCTCGGCCCGCGAGCACGGATTCATTCAGTACCAGGCGCTGGCTTACGAACTGGCCGCGCGGTTTCATGCGGACCGTGGTCTCGAAACAATCGCCGATACCTATCTTTTCAATGCACGGTCCTGCTACGAACGCTGGGGGGCAAAGGGCAAGGTTCGTCAATTGGCGCGTGTATATGCGCAGTTGCGCCACGACCCATCGAGCCATGACGGCACGATCGCAACGTCCAACGAGCAACTGGACCTTGCCACGGTCGTGAACGTGTCGCGAGCGATCTTCAGCGGCATCGACCTGAACGAACTGATCCACACGCTCATGGTGCTCGCGCTCGAACACGCGGGCGCGAACCGCGGCTTGCTGATCCTCAGGCGAGCCAACGCCATGCGTATCGAAGCGGAAGCGACGACGGCGAAAGACGCTGTCGAGGTCCGCTTGCCGAGAATGCCTGCTACCGGTGACGACCTGCCCGAATCTGTTCTGCGCTACGTCATACGGACCCGGGACAGCCTGTTGCTCGATGACGCATCGGCTCAGAGCCCGTTTTCGTCGGACGAGTATATTCGCCGTCACGACTGCCGTTCGATTCTCTGCCTGCCGCTCGTCAAGCAGACCAGACTGATCGGCGTGCTGTACCTCGAGAACAACCTGAGCTCGGACGTGTTCACGCCCGCCCGTGCCGCCGTGCTGCGCCTGCTGGCGTCGCAGGCCGCCATGTCGCTCGAAACCGCACGTCTTTACGCCGACTTGCAGGACGCGGAAGCCTTGCTCGCCGACGCCCAGCGGCTCAGCCACACGGGCAGCTTCGACTGGCACGTGACGAGTGGCGAACTTTTCTGGTCGAAAGAGAGCTTCCGGATCTTCGGCTATGACCCGGGAACCGCGCCTACCCTGGACACGATGCTTGCCCGCGTCCATCCGAACGACGTCATGTTCGTTCGCCTGGTATTCGATCGCGCGACGCACGACAGGCAAGCCTTCGACATCGAACATCGGCTGCTGATGCCCGACGGCTCGGTCAGGCACCTGCAGGTGGTGGCGCACGTCGTAGTGGACGATCAAAGCCAGTTGCGGATATTGGGTGCGCTTAAGGACATCACCGTGCGCAAACAGGCCCATGCTGCGCTCGAGCGCAGCGAGCATCGTTATCGAAGCCTCTTTTTCGACATGCCGGTCGGCCTGTGGCAAATCGAAGCCCAGCCCTTGATCACATTGCTCACGGAGTTGCGCTCGCAAGGAGTACAGGATCTGTCGAGCTACATCGACGATCATCCCGGCTGGCTGAACCGTGCGATGGAAATGCTTGTCGTCGAGGAGGTCAACCACCATGCGGCGCAGATGTTCGGCGCCAAGGACAGGAGCGCGTTGCTCGGCCCTCTGCCGTGGGTCTGGAGAGAGAGTCCCGGCACCTTTCGGCGCGCGCTCGAGAGCCGCTATTGCGGAGAAGCGATCTTCCAGGAAACGACCAAACTCGCAACGCTCGACGGTCGGATCATCGATGTCCTCTTCACCATCGCTCGCCCCGGTTCGGCAGCGGATCTGGGCATCGCGCTCATCAGCCTGGTCGACCTGACCGAGCGCATTCGCACCCAGGACATGTTGCAGCGGCTCCAGGCGGACTTCGCGCACGCTGCGCGTATCTCGATGCTGGGAGAGCTGACGGCTTCCATCGCGCACGAACTGAATCAGCCGCTTGCCGCAATCGCAATGAACAGCGCGGTCGGCATTCGATGGCTCGACCGCGCAGTTCCCGATGTCGGCGAGGCGCAGCGGATCAACCAGCGCATCGCCGTGGATGCGCGGCGCGCCGTGGATATCGTCGAACGCATTCGCGGGATGGCGCTGAGGCGATCTCCAACACGTACGGCCGCACCGCTCGACGAACTGATCGATGAGGCGCTCATTTTTCTGCATCAGGAGATCCACTCGCGAGGCGTCACCGTGTTGCGCCAGCGTGCCGCGGCCGCGCCTGTGGTGTTTGCCGACCGCATCCAGCTGCAGCAGGTGATTGTCAACCTGATGGTCAATGCGATGCAGGCGATGGAACAGGCGGGAAGCCCCGAGCGCAAGATCACGATCCGTACCGAAACGCCGGATGCCGCCACGGTTTTCTGCGCAGCCGAAGACAGCGGACCGGGCGTTGCCCCGGACGATCTCAACCGTCTCTTCCAGAGCTTTTTCACGACCAAGGAAAACGGCATGGGGATGGGCTTGCCGATCTGCCGCTCCATCGTCGATGCTCACGGCGGACGCATTGCAGCGGACAATGCGTCTGTCCACGGCGGTGCGCGCCTCTACTTCACGCTGCCTTCGGCGGGCGCCACCGCCTTATAAGGGTCGGCTCCGACGCAACGTGTCGTGGCGCAGGGTGTTAAGCGATCGGCGAAGAATGCCGCCGATCCGATGCTGAAGAGGGCATACGACGGTATGAGCCGACCATGCGATGGTTTGCCAAACGTCAGTCAATGGTAGGGTGGTGCACGGGTGGCGCAATCGATAGGCTAGGTCCTGAGGTCGAGCCGAAGAGCGTAGCCGCTCAAGTGATAGAACCATCATCGCGGGACGGAAGGCCGCACCGCTTTGCGGCCCGATCCACTGCTTCTGTGGGTGCATGTAACGTCACTATGGGAGTCTGCTATGACAATCGAAAAGGTGCTTTATGTCGGTCATGCTCGTGCCACCGGAGGCCGTGACGGCCGCGCGGTCGTCCCTGCAAGCGGACTGGATCTGAAGCTGACCACGCCGAAGGAACTGGGTGGACGAGGCGGAGAGGGCGCCAACCCGGAACAGCTGTTCGCTGCCGGCTACAGCGCGTGCTTCATCGGCGCAATGCAGTTCGTTGCCGCGCGCGAGAAGATCGCTATTCCCCCGGATACGTCGGTGGAGGGAAGCGTTGGCATCGGCCCCATTCCCGATGGCTTCGGAATTGAAGCCGAACTGAAAATTTCGCTGCCCGGCATGCCACGCGAAGCCGCGCAGGATCTCATCAACAAGGCTCACAAGGTGTGTCCGTATTCAAACGCAACGCGAAACAACATCGACGTGACCCTTACGCTCGTCTAGTACGCGTGGAGTGCATGCCGCCAGCGGCCAGACCGCTGCGGCATGCGCCGTGGGTGACGCTTGCCGTGTGAAGTCGATGGCGCTTCGTATAGGTGCAAAACATGGACGTTGCGGATCTGAGAGTATTCGATGCGGTTGCCCGCAACGGAAGCATGAGCCGGGCCGCGATCGAACTCCACACGGTTCAGTCGAACGTCACAGGGCGGATCCGGTCATTGGAAGGAGAGGTCGGCGTTGCACTCTTTCTGCGTCATGTACGCGGGGTGAGCATGACGCCGGCCGGCAAGCGGATGCTTCCCTACGCCGCGCGGATCACGAAGCTTCTGGCGGACGCGCGCCTCGCTGCGCTGGATGACGGCCCTCCAAGCGGGACGCTTGCAATAGGGGCGCTCTGGACAATGGGGACACTGCAGCTTTCCCGGATACTCAGCGATTTTGCAAGCAGGTATCCGCAGGTTGCATTGTCGTTGACGACCGGCACGAGCCGCACCCTGGCGACCGCGGTCACCGAGTGCCGGCTCGATGGCGCGTTTGTCGCGGGGCCGCAAAATCATCCCGACCTCGAAGCCGAGACGATTTCTCGGGAAGAACTGGTTCTTGTGACACCGAGTGCCTTGCGCTCGTTGAAGCGGCTCGAATCCATTCAGAGCCTCAAAACGATCGTGTTCAGTCTGGGCTGTTCATATCGCCAGCGACTGGAGTCGCTACTCGCTGACATGGGCGTACGGACGGCGGCGGTTCTGGAATTCGGCTCGATGGATGCGATCATCTCGAGCGTTGCAGCCGGGATCGGGATCACGCTGCTGCCTAGAAGTGCCGTGTCGAATGTGGCCGCGCAGAATCTCGTCGCAATCCATCCAATTGCTTCTGAAATGGCGCACGTCGAGACGCTCTTCATTCGACGACATGACGCCTACCTGTCGAGCGCGATGCTCGCCTTCGTTGAAGGCGCACGGTCAAAGGCGGGTCGTGCGGATTGACAGAGGGCGGACAACCAGGAGCAAATCCATATGGAAACATTCTGGGTGAAGTCGCTGACGCGAATACTGCTGGCAACGGTCGTCAGTGGTTCTCTCGCCGTGGGTCAGGCGTCCGGGGAAAGTCAGGTGCGCTATCAGTCAGTGAAAGTGGATGGACTGTCCATCTTCTATCGCGAAGCTGGCCCGAAGAATGCGCCAACCATTCTGCTGCTGCACGGATTTCCCTCGTCATCCCGCATGTTCGAGCCGTTGTTGAGGCGAATCGGCGATCGATACCACATGATTGCGCCCGACTATCCCGGGTTCGGGCATAGCGATGCACCACCACCTGCGAGCTTTTCGTACACGTTCGACCATATTGCCGCTGTGACGAACCGATTCGTGGAGACGCTCGGACTCAACTCCTATGTGATCTATATGCAGGACTATGGCGGACCCGTGGGATTTCGGCTTGCAATAGCTCACCCGGAGCGGGTCGACGCGCTGATCATTCAAAATGCGGTCGCGCATGAGGAGGGGCTTGGACCGTTGTGGAACACGCGTCGGGCTTTCTGGGCAGACCGTCGTGCAAACGAAGCGGCGGTAGAGCAGAACCTGATGTCGTTGCAGGCGGCGAAGCAGCGGCACGTTGGAACCAGCCCGAACGCCGAGTTGTTCGACCCGGATCTCTGGACAGACGAGTACGCGTTCCTGAGCCGTCCAGGACAGACCGAAATTCAAAGCGACCTTTTTTATGATTATCGAACCAACGTCGCGTCTTACCCGAAATGGCAAGCCTGGTTACGGGCGAAACAGCCGGAAACGCTGGTGGTATGGGGACGCTATGATCCCTCGTTCCTGCCGGTAGAAGCGCAAGCCTATCGGCGTGATGTTCCGAAGGCGGAAATTCACGTCCTGGACGCGGGCCATTTCGCGCTGGACGAGAAGCCGGATGAGATTGCCGGACTGATCCGCGGGTTTCTTGAACGACAGAAGTCGAAGGCACATTCGGCCGGCCACGCCGACGATTAAGTCGGACGGATCCAACAGCTATTCGATGAGTGCTCGGCGGCAGGCGCAGAGTTCGGCCTTACAGGAGCAGGGCGGTCGCATATGACCTGCTGACGCTTGTCGCTGGCTCCGTGCGCGTTGGCGTGAATGCGCCCAGACGATCACGCGTGCTCGCTCGCGAGTCATGCGTCCTGACTCAAGCACGCTTGATTACACGCTGCCGTGCCTTATCCCGCGAACGCGTTGCCGGCGTCAGTTGCTATCGGAATGTCGGTTTTATCCTGCCAATTGCGCCCAGCACTTCCCGATTGCGCGCGCAAACTCCCTCAGGTGAATTCATTCAAAAACGCCGATGCCGAAACGTGCACTGCGGGATGTCGTTGGATTCAATGTTTAAATAATCGGGATGCTGGCCCCTTGCGGTGCATTTGCCGCTCAACCCTCAGTCCGGGCCAGTACGTGCAAGCGAGCCTGCACTTTGTTTTTGCGCCCGTTGCGGTCTAGGACAATAATGTATTGGCCGTATCATTCAGGCCATGCGTCAGACCATTTGACGGACCAAGAGCATACGCGCCGGTTGCGCCCAGTTGGCTATGCGCGCGTCGCAATGGTCTGACACAAGCCGAAGAAGGTATCGACACGTTTCGGTTCACAAGGAGGCGAGATGGTTTCAGAACCGCATCCGGTTTCGAACAGAAGAGTCGGTGAAAGCAAAACGCCCGTTGTGTATGTCATTGACGATGATGAATCGATCCGG
>NZ_JFHC01000030.1 GCF_000698595.1 Caballeronia glathei
GCAGGCGCATCAGACGGTTCAACAAATCCCAACCCCGAGCGCCAGCGAAACAAAACCGAAGCGGCGCTCCCTCAGTCGGCACGCAGAACAATGGTCGCGAGCGGCGGCAAGGTCAGTGCCGCAGAATGCTGTCGCCCGTGACTCGCAAGATCGTCCGCGTGAATGACGCCTCCATTGCCCAGATTCGATCCGCCATAGATCGAAGCATCCGAATTGAGTATCTCGCCCCAGCGCCCGCCGCGAGGCAGCCCGATCCGGTATCCGTGCCGGGGCACCGGTGTCAGGTTGCACGCCACCACCAGGTCGCGCCCCTCGCCATCCGTGCGCCGGTACGCATAGACGCTGTTGGCGTTGTCATCACCGACGAGCCACTCAAAGCCGCGCGGGTCGCTGTCGAGCTTGTGCAGCGCAGGTTCGTCGCCATACAGGCGGTTCAGGTCGCGCACGAGCTTCTGCAGGCCACCGTGAAGGGAATCGTCGAGCAGATGCCAGTGCGGCGATTCGTCGTGGTTGAACTCCGCGAACTGACCGAACTCGCCGCCCATGAAAAGCAGCTTCTTGCCCGGATGCGTCCACATGAACCCGAGATACGCACGCAGGTTCGCGAACTTCTGCCACCTGTCACCGGGCATCTTGCCGATCAGCGACCCCTTGCCATGCACCACCTCGTCATGCGAGAGCGGCAGCACGAAGCGCTCGGAGTAGGCGTACACCATGCCGAACGTGTACATGTGATGGTGATACTGCCGATAGACCGGGTCCTCTTCCATGTAATGCAGCGTGTCGTGCATCCAGCCCATGTTCCACTTGAAGTCGAACCCGAGGCCGCCATCCTCGACCGGCGCGGTGACGCCCGGCCAGGCCGTCGATTCCTCCGCCACCGTGATCGCGCCGGGTATCTGCCGCACTTCATGATTGAGCCGCTTGAGAAACGCGATCGACTCCAGATTCTCGCGCCCGCCGTAGATGTTCGGCACCCATTCGCCGGCCTTGCGCGAATAGTCGCGATAGAGCATCGACGCCACCGCGTCGACGCGCAGCCCGTCGACGTGATAGCGCTTGAGCCACGCAAGCCCCGACGCGATCAGGAACGCGCTCACCTCGTTGCGCCCGAGGTTGTAGATCATCGTGTTCCAGTCCTGGTGGTAGCCCTCGCGCGGATCGGCATGCTCGTAGAGCGGCGTGCCGTCGAACTGGACGAGCCCGTGCGCATCGTTCGGAAAATGCGCGGGAACCCAGTCGAGCAGCACGCCGAGCCCCGCCTCGTGCGCGCGGTTCACGAACTCCGCGAACTGCTCCGGCGTGCCGAAACGCGCGGACGGCGCGAACTGCCCGAGCGGCTGGTAGCCCCACGAGCCGCCGAACGGATGCTCCGCGATTGGCATGAACTCGAGATGCGTGAAGCCCATCCCCTTTGCATACGGAATCAGGCGCTCGGCGAGCTCGTGCCAGTTCATGCCGCGGTTGCCTTCCTCGGCCACGCGCAGCCACGATTCTGCGTGCACCTCGTAGATCGAAACCGGCGACTGCGCCGTCTGCTTCGCGCCGCGGGTCTGCATCCAGTCGGCGTCGGTCCAGGCGAAGCTGTCGATGGCATCCGCATCCGCGACCACCGACGCGGTCGCCGGCGGTTTCTCGCTCTGCATCGCGCACGGATCGGCCTTGAGCGGCAGCGTGTGGCCGTCGCGCGTGACGATCTCGTACTTGTAGCGCGTGCCCGCGCCGAGGCCCGGAATGAACAGTTCCCAGACGCCCGCGTTATGGCGCAGCCGCATCGGATGACGCCGGCCGTCCCACGAGTTGAAGTCGCCGACCACGGAGACGCGCCGCGCATTCGGCGCCCACACGGCGAAGCACGCGCCGGCGACGCCTTCGTGCGTGACCGGCCGCGAGCCGAGGCATTCGAGCACCGCGTACGGATCGGCGCTCGCGAGCCGGTTGAGCCACTCATCCGACAGCACCGGGCCGAACGAATACGGATCGTGCGTCTCCTGCGGCGTGCCGTGCCAGTCGATCGCGAGCCGGTAGCCCGCCGGTCTGTCGATGAAACCGGCATAGAGGCCCGCTTCGTGGATCTTCGTCAGGGTGCCGAGCGGCGCGCCGTTCGCGCGGTCGAGCACCGTCACCGACGCCGCGCCCGGCAAGAGCGCGCGCACGACCGGTCCCGCATCCGTCTGATGAAGTCCGAGCTTCGAGAACGGATCGGGATGGCGCGCCTCGACGAGCGCGTCGATGTCGAGCGGATGCAGGCCCTCTGCCGGGTCCTTCGCGTCCGTGCCGGGATCGGTGCGCTTATTCATGTTGGGTTCCATCGGTGGTGTCCTTGGTTGCTTCGATCACGGTGCGCGTGCCGGGCGCGGGCGGCGTGCCCGTGTCGCCGAGCAGGCGGCTCGCGAGCGACGCGAGACCCCGCAGCGGAAGGCCGATCCAGGTCGGCCGGTTCGCGGCTTCGTAGCGGATTTCGTAGGCGGCCTTTTCAATCAGGAAAAGGTCGAGCAGCGCCGCCTGGGCGGCTTCACTCGCGACCGGTTCGGGCGACTGGGCCACGGCTTCACCGTACTCACGCAAGAAACTCGCCTCGGCATGCGCGCGCAGCCTCTCGAACAACGCGCGCTTGCGATCGGCGGTCTGCGCCGGCGCGTTCTCCGTGGTCGGCTGGGCCGCCGCGCTCGCATACGAGAGCGAGCGCAGGAGGCCCGCCACGTCGCGCAGCGGGCTCGTCTTGCGGCGCCGCTCGTCGAGCGGCCGGGCGGGCTCGCCCTCGAAGTCGATCAGGTACGCGTCGCCCTGCGCCATCAGGACCTGCCCCAGGTGGAAGTCGCCGTGAATGCGGATGCAGAGCGCGTCGACGTCTTCAGGCACGAGTTTCGAGACCGCTTCGACCAGCATCTCGCGGCGATCGACGAGGCTTTGCGCGAGGAACCGGTCGTGCTCGCTGAACTCGCCCATCTTCTGCGCGACGATGTCGAGCGCGTTCCTGAGGAGCGCGAGCGTGCCGCCCGTCCATTCGCGCGCGTCTTCTGGCGTCGAGCGCCGCGGCGCGAATGCGTCGTCGCCCGTCGGCGAGGCGAGCGCGACGTGCAGCTCGCCGAGGCGCCTGCCGATGATCCCCGCGATGTTCCCATAGCCTTCGAAAGCCTCGACCGCGGTCTCGTGCTCGGGCGAGTGCTCGTCTGAATCGACGGCGACCACGAGTTCGTCGACGGTGCGGCGCAAATAGTCGAGCGCGTAGTTCCAGGCGTCGCCCTGATTGTCGATGTAGCCCTGCAGGATCGCCAGCGTATGCGGCACGTTCTGCGGATCGACGCGCACCACTTCGCCGAAGAGCGGCCCGGTGTTCGCGTAGCCGAGCTTCGTCAGATAGCGGCTCATTTCCGCTTCCGGATGAATCCCGCCGACGAGCCGCCGCACGAGCTTCAGCACGACCTGGTCGCCGACCACGAGCGAGCTGTTGCTCTGCTCGGCCGCGAGCCAGCGGATTTCGGGAGGCGCCTCGACGTTGAAATCTAGGTCGGCCAGGCGCTCGGTCGGAATGAAGCGGATCTCGCTCTTCTGCACGGTCGTCACGACGGCGCGCTCGCGCAGCTTCCTCAGCACGCCGTACGCGAAGTGCGGCACGGCGAACGCGTCCGTCAGATGGCCGATGTTGCGGTTGCGGCGCACGCGCGCGAGCGCGAGCTGCATATAGAGCGGCGAGGTCGTCTCGGTGCCCCACGCGATCGAAAGCGGCAGCACGTAGCGCTCGGTGTGGTCGCCGACGTCGGCTTCGATCTCGGTGAACGCGAAGCCGGCGCCTTCGATCGTCGTCAGCGCGGCAAGGCGCACGCTCTTCAGTTTCTGGTCCTTCGACGCGAACCAGCGCCGTTTGCTGAGGTAGGACGGCAGCACTTCCGATTCGAGCAGGCGCACGTTTTCCGGGGTCGGGCCGGTCTGCCCGGCGCGGATCACCATCGTGACGAACTCCGGCAACTGTTCCGACGGCGCCTGGCTCCACGACGGCCGCAGGTTGCCCGGGCACAGCTGGAACCACAGGAAGCCGTAGGGCGGGAAGGTCAGCAGGTAGGTGAGCTGCCCGATCGCCGGGAAGGGCGAGTCGGCGGTCATTTCGAGCGGCACCGAGCCCGCGAATTCGGACAGGTCGAGCTCCACGGCCTGCGGCGCGCGCGACAGGTTCGCGACGCACAGGATCGCCGGCTCGCCCGGCAGCTCGCGCACGTAAGCCAGGATCTTGCGGTTGTTCGGACGCAGGAAACGGATGCCGCCGCGCCCGAACGCGTGCTTCGAGCGGCGCACGGCGAGCATCTTGCGCGTCCAGTTGAGGAGCGAATGCGGGTCGCGGCTCTGCGATTCGACGTTGACCGCGTCGTAGCCGTAGAGCGAGCCCATCACGGGCGGCAGCACGAGCTGCTCCGGATCGGCGCGCGAGAATCCGCCGTTTCTGTCGGAGGACCACTGCATCGGCGTGCGCACGCCGTCGCGGTCGCCGAGGTGGATGTTGTCGCCCATGCCGAGCTCGTCGCCGTAATAGATGACGGGCGTGCCCGGCATCGAGAGCAGCAGCGAATTGATGAGTTCGATGCGCCTTCTGTCGCGTTCCATGAGCGGCGCGAGGCGGCGCCGGATGCCGAGGTTCAGGCGCGCGCGGCGGTCGCTCGCGTAGGTGTTCCAGAGGTAGTCGCGCTCCGAATCCGTGACCATTTCGAGCGTCAGTTCATCGTGGTTGCGCAGGAAGATCGCCCACTGGTTCGAATCGGGGAGATCCGGCGTCTGGCGCATGATGTCGGTGATCGGGAAGCGGTCCTCGCTCGCGATCGACATGTAGATGCGCGGCATCAGCGGAAAGTGGAACGCCATGTGGCATTCGTCTTCGTCGCCGAAATATTCCTTCACGTCCTCCGGCCACTGGTTCGCTTCCGCGAGCAGCATGCGGTTCGGGTACTCGGCGTCGATGGTCGCGCGGATCTTCTTCAGGACCGCGTGCGTTTCGGGCAGGTTCTCGTTGTTCGTGCCTTCGCGCTCGACGAGGTACGGCACGGCGTCGAGCCGCAGCCCGTCGATGCCCATGTCGAGCCAGAAGCGCATTACCTGGAGCACTTCCTTCAGCACGGCCGGGTTGTCGAAGTTCAGGTCCGGCTGGTGCGCATAGAAGCGATGCCAGTAGTACTGTCCGGCGACGGGGTCGTGGGTCCAGTTCGACGGTTCCGAATCGATGAAGATGATGCGGGTTTCTTCGTACTTCTTGTCCGTGTTGGACCAGACGTAGTAGTTGCGGTGATTCGAGCCGGGTTTCGCGTGCCGCGCGCGCTGGAACCACGGGTGCTGGTCGGAGGTGTGGTTGATGACCAGTTCCGAGATCACGCGGATGCCGCGCGCGTGCGCTTCCTGAATGAAGCGCTTCACGTCCGCGATCGTGCCGTAGTCCGGGTGCACGTTGCGATAGTCCGCGATGTCGTAGCCGTCGTCGCGGCGCGGCGACGGGTAGAACGGCAGCAGCCAGATCGTGTCGACGCCCAGTTCCGCGATGTAGTCGAGCTTCGCGAGCAGGCCGGGGAAGTCGCCGATGCCGTCGTTGTTCGCATCGAAGAAGGACTTGATGTGAACCTGATAGATGATCGCGTCCTTGTACCAGAGCGGATCGTCGCTGAGAGTCGAGGTCTTGTTGCGCTTCACAATATCGCTCCGTTCGTTTTTTTGGCTTGGCAGCCGGTGCTCTTGCTCGGTCGCTGGCGCTCGGGGTTGGTGTTTCTTGAACCGTCTGATGCGCTTGCGCTCCTATGAAACTTGCTTTGATATTGGTTTATTAGCTTCGCCCCTGTGCGGGGCGGCAGTCACTTTCTTTGCTGCTGCAAAGAAAGTAACCAAAGAAAGCAGCTATCAGGCCCACAGTATTACGACGTAACCATGCCCCATTCGTTCAGAGTGGCCCGACCGTGGGAGTGTCGCCCCCAACCCGTCACCCGGATCGGTACGCGGACCCACCGCGCCATCGCACCACCCAACCGAGTGGTAAAGCAATCATTCCTCCCTCCTCGCTTCGCTCGGACGCAAGGTCCACTTCAACCGTCGCTTCGCTCGCAGGCACGGTCCACTCCAGCCATCGCTTCGCTACCATCCAGGGCGCCGCACGTTATGCAGGCTACGCACTACGCTTATCCCCCACCCGATTGACCCTTCGTCGGGCACGCAGTGCCGGGACGGATGAATGACTGCCTTACCACTCCGTTCAACGGTGCGATGACGCAGTGGGTCCGCGTACCAATCTGCTCGACAAACAGAGGTGGACACTCCCACGGTCGGGCCACTCTGAGAAGCTCAAACGTGGTCACGTCCTAACACCGCTGACCCCATAGCTGCTTTCTTTGGTCACTTTCTTTGCAGCAGCAAAGAAAGTGACTGCCGCCCCGCACAGGGGCGAAGCTAATAGACCAATAACAAAGCAAGTTTCATGGAAGCGCAAAAACATCAAACGGTTCTATGACCGCCCAACCCAAGCGCCAGCGACATCCCTGTGTGACAGCCGCCCCGTACAGGGGCGAAGCGAATAGACCAAAGACAAAACAAGTTTCATAGGAGCACAAGCGCATCAGAGGGTTCAAACAACTAACACCAGCCCAGCCCAACCCAACCCAGCCAAAGCGCCAGCGACCCCCTTGTGCACGGGCGCGAGCGCATCAAACCGCCATAGCCATCGGGCCCGCGCGCCAGCAACTCCGACCGGTCCTCACCCGGAAGCCTTCGGCAAACCCCAAACAGGCGCGATGCGCCATATCGCAAACGGCAGCGAGTTCGGATCGAGCCGCACGTGCTGGCGGCGTCCGCGCCATTCGAACCGTTCGCCCGTCACCTGATCCTCCACGGCGACAGCGTCCCATTCATGCACGCCCCATCGTTCGAGCGTCTGCCACGGCAAGTCGATATCCGCGCCCTGCTCGTTGAACGGATCGAGATTGATCGCGACGAGCACCACGTTGTCGCCCGCCGCATTCGACTTCTCGAAGAACAGGATGTGCTCATTGTGCGCCGGCAGGAAATTCACGCCCAGATGCGTCTGCAAGGCCGGATTCGCGCGCCGGATGCGATTGAGCGCCGTCACCTCGCCGACGATATTGCCCGGCCGGTTCCAGTCCCACGCGCGCAACTGGTACTTCTCGGAATCGAGATACTCCTCGCTGTTGGGCAGCGCCGCGGCCTCGCACAGCTCGAATCCGCTATAGACACCCCACAGTCCGGACAGGGTCGCCGCAAGCGCCGCGCGGATCATGAATCCCGCCCGCCCCGAGCTCTGCAGGAAGCGCGGATTGATGTCCGGCGTATTGACGAAAAAGTTCGGCCGGAAATAATCCTTCGCGTCAGTCTGCGTGAGGTCGTGCATGTACTCGATGAAGTCACGCTTCGACTCGCGCCACGTGAAGTACGTATACGACTGCGAAAAGCCGAGCTTCGCGAGCCGGTTCATCACGCGCGGCCGCGTGAAGGCCTCGGAGAGAAAGATCACGTCGGGATGGCGCGCGCGCACATCGTTGATCGCCCACTCCCAGAACGGAAACGGTTTCGTATGCGGATTGTCGACGCGGAAAATCTTCACGCCCGCCGCGACCCAGAACAGGAACACGTCGCGCAGCGACACCCACAGGTCCGGCTTCGCGTCCTGCGCGTAGAAGTCCGGATTCACGATGTCCTGGTACTTCTTCGGCGGATTTTCCGCATAGCGGAGCGTGCCGTCGGGACGCCAAGCGAACCATGTCGGATGCTCCTTGAGCCACGGATGGTCGGGCGAGCACTGCACCGCGAAGTCGAGTGCGATTTCGAGCCCGTGCGCTTGCGCGGCCTCCAGCATCTGCCCAAAGTCCTCGAGCGAGCCGAGTTCCGGATGCACCGCCGTATGCCCGCCTTCCTTGCCGCCGATCGCATAGGGGCTGCCCACGTCGCCCGGCCCGGCCGTCAGCGTGTTGTTCTTGCCCTTGCGGTTCGCGACGCCGATCGGATGGATCGGCGGAAAGTACAGCACGTCGAAGCCCATCTCGCGGATGCGCGGCATCTTGCCGATCACGTCGATGAACGTGCCGTGGCGGTTCTCGTCGTCGCTCATCGAGCGCGGGAAGATTTCGTACCAGCTCGCGAAGCGCGCGGCGGCCCGCTCGGCGTCGATGCGGTACGTCACCGGGTCGCGCGACAGGAACGGCCGGTGGCGCGCCGCGGCCACCGCCTGCGCGGTCTCCGGCGCGAGCACGATCTCGAGCTTCCTGCCGTTGTCCGCCTTCGTGAACTCCTTGACGATGCCTTCGAGCGGCTCCTTCGCGGCGCCCTCGGCCGTCTGCACCTCGGCGAGCATCAGCGCGAACAGATGCCGCGCCTCCTCGATCTCCAGCTCCGCCGTCTGCCCGGCCTTCAGCTTCTTCTGCATGTGATCGACGAGCGACGCGTAGTCGTCGCGCCACGCCATCACCGTGAATTCGTGACGGCCCACGCGCTCCAGCGGGATGCGCGTCGACCACAGATCATTGCCGGCCGGCTGCACGGCGACCATCGGCGCTTCGTGCCAGTCGGTTTCGTCGGCGGCGCGCCACTGGACGGCCGCCGCGATCTTGTCGTGTCCTTCCGCGAAGATCGCCGCGCGGATCTCTGTCGCCTCGCCGACGATGCGCTTCGCCGGAAAGCGTCCGTGATCGACCGAGGGCGTCACGCTCTCGATCGCCACGCGCGGGGCGGTGACCGCTTCGCTGACGGCTTTCTTGTCGGCGGCCTTCGAGCCGCGCTTGACCTGCGGCTGCGCGAGCAGCACGAACGGCTCGGCCGCGCCGCGCAAGAGGCGCACTTCGCCCGCGCGCAAGGTGAACGGCGCGAGCGGCGCGGGCGTGGCGGACGGGTCATCTATCGGACGAAAGCGCGTGAAGTTGCCGGGCACGCCGTCGAGCAGATGCAGCGCATCGACGTGGACCGGCGTCGCGAGATCCGGGTTGACGGCGACGAGCACGGCGGCGCCCGCGTGGGAGAGGACGGTGCCGTTCGCGCGCATCAGCGCCGCGTACGGCGTGCCCGCGCCGGTGAGCGGGCGCAGTTCGCCCGCGCTCGAAAGCGCGCCGGTGTCGCGCTGCAACGCGTTGGCGCGCTTCACCTGCGCCGACAGGTTGAAGCGCGCCTGCTCGCGCGCGCGTTCGTATTCGGCGGCAACCCCGTACTGGTACGACATCGGCAGCCCGACGCCGTATTCGAAACCCATCGGCACGAGCATGCCGGTGCCGAGCGCGGCGGCCGTGTCGAGTGCGCGGACATAGGCGCGCTCGACGAGCGCCGTGTCGCTCGTATCGGGCAGATCGCCGATGAGACGCGTGCCGAACGGCTCCTCGGGGAACGCGATCGGCGGCGCGATGCGCACGAGCGCCGCGTGCTCGTCGAAGAGCCACGAGCTTTTGAAGTCCCACCAGCGCGACGAAGAAAACACGGCGTCGAAGCCGGCGTCGCCGAGGCCGTGCAGGTCGTGCCGGCTGATGCCGATCGTCCACGCGAGCCAGCGTGTTTGCGGGTGCCGCTCGCGCACCGCCGCGCCGAGGCGCCGCCACACGTGCGCGGGCACCTTGTGGGGCGCGTCGAAGCGAAATCCGCCGATGCCGGCGTCGGCGAGCAGCAGCAGTTCGCGCGACCACCATTCGGTGAGGTGTTGTGCCGCTTCGCCGTCACCGAAGTTCGCATGGGCCACGTTTTCCTCGCGCGGCGCGTGACGCGGGTCGAGGCGCGCGTCGGCGCTCTCGAACGGCTGGAACCAGTGCCGGTTCTCGTGATACAGGCCGCCGTCGGCGCTCACGCGGTCGATCACCATGTCGACGAGAAGCGCAAGGCCGTGCTTTTTCGCGGCGTCGGCGAGCTGGCGCAGGCCGTCGCTCGCGCTGCCTTCGTGCCCGAACACGGGATGCAGCCGGTGGTGATCGGCAACGGCCTGCCGGTGGCCGTTCGCGCCGGGCACGAACGGCGAGCCGATCAGAACGTGGTCGAAGCCGAGCGCGGCTGCGTGCTCGAACTGAGCGGGCCAGCGGGAGAGGGGGCCGACGAGAAGCGGGTCGATGTAGTAAATACGCGGCGCGTACGCATGGTGGGCGGGATGGTTTTCCATCGTTCGTCTTTTCCAGAGTCGTCCTGCGGTGGCGGGGATGCGGGCAATCGGTCGCGATCACGCTCACGGGCGGCAAAGAGCCAGTCCGCGTCGAACGGCTGCGGCAGGCGAGCCTCAGACAAAACTTCGATCTACCTTTCCGGGGTCACGCGTGCGGCGCGCACCGCGTTTTCGCGGTGCGCCGTCCGGTGCGGCGCCAGGGTCGCACGGGGGGTAGCAGCATGGAGCGTGCCGCACCTGGCGCAATTCCTCAAGCACTTCGCGCGACGAGCGGCGCTGCGGCGTCCGGCGTGCGCTCCACGAATGCCGGCGCGGCGGCCTGCGGCGCGCGGCGCGGCCTGAGCGCGCTCTTTGCCGGGCGGGCGCCGGTCAGCCCGGCGTACAGCCCGACGAACCTTTCGACGGCCCGACTCCAGCCGTAGTCGCGCGACATCGCGTTGCGTTGCAGTGTGCGCCATTGCTGGGGCCGCATGAAGGCATCGATTGCCCGGGTTGCGCCGGCGATCACATCGTGGGCGGAGTCGCCGTCGAAGAGAAATCCGGTGGGGCCGGCCGGCTGCGTGCACGGTTCGCCGCCGGCGTCGACGATCGTATCGGCCAGCCCGCCCACGCGCGAGGCTACCGGCAGCGTGCCGTAACGCATCGCGTAGATCTGCGTGAGGCCGCAGGGCTCGAAGCGGCTGCCGTGCAGGAGGATGTCCGCGCCCGCGTGCAGCGCGTGCGCGCGCCGCTCGTCGTAGCCGATATGAACGCCGACGCGGTCCGGCCACGCCTGCGCGAGCCGCCTGAAGCCGCTTTCGATGTACGCGTCGCCCTTGCCGATCACGGCGATCTGGAGGCGCGGATGCTTTTCCAGCAAGGGCGGAATGGCGTCGACGGCGACGTCTGCGAGCTTCTGGCCCGTCATCCGGCTGCCGATGGCCATGAGCGGCACGAACGGATCGGCGGGCAGGCCGAACATCTGCTGCAGCGCGCGCTTGCAGACGTGCTTGCCGCGCATGTCGTCGAACGAATAGTTGCGGGCGATGAGCGGATCGGTGGCCGGGTTCCAGGTCTCGCCGTCGATGCCGTTGATCACGCCCGTCAGCTTGCCGGCGCAGCTTTGCAGCACGCCTTCCATCAGATGGCCGAAGCGCGGCGTGAGGATCTCGCGGGCATAGGTTTCGCTGACCGTCGTGACGTGATCGGCATGCACGATCCCCGCTTTCATCAGACTCAGCGCGCCGTAGAACTCGATGCTCTCGGGCCGGGTCAGCGCGGGCACGAGCCACGCGGCGGGTACGCCGAGCGCCGCACCAAGCGAGAGCGAATAGTTGCCCTGGAACGCCAGATTGTGGATCGTGAACACGCTTTTTGCGTGCACGCCCGCGCGCTTCATGAGCAGCGGCGTCAGGCCGCAATGCCAGTCGTGCGCGTGGACGATGTCGGGCGTCTTCACGCCGCGAACGCCCTGCGCGATGCGCGCGGCCGCCGTCGAAAGCGCCGCGAAGCGGATTGCGTTGTCGGTGTAGTCGCGTCCCTGTTCATCCTGATAGAGGCCCGCGCGGGCGTAGAGCGCATCGGAGCGCAGGAGCAGGACCGGCACGCCGGTGCCGGGCATGCGGCCGCGCAGGAGCGCGCCGTCGCCGCCGGGCAGCCCCGGCAGCGTGGCGAGCTTGTGCAGGCCTTCGGCCAGCGCGACCGCCGCGGGGTAGGCAGGCATGAGGATCGTTGCATCGACGCCGGCCTGGCGAAGCGCGGCGGCGTAGGCGCTCACCATGTCGCCGAGGCCTCCGGTCTTGGCAAGCGGGACCGCCTCCGAGGCGACCAGCAGAACGTTCAAGGACAAAGTCTGGCTCCCGTGCAAGAGAGGAAGCGGTGCAGGCGGCGCGTCACGAAGCGGGCCGCGCGACGCTTCATCAAGTTTGTTTTCAGGAATGGCCGGAGGCAAACAGCAAGGCTCGTGCCATGCGTCACCGGAGGGATTGGTCAGGGGAAAGCGGCTGGCGCTCGAACCCGGCGGCGATGCCGAAAAAAAGACCCTCGCGCTGCGTGTAAAACTGACAGCGGCGCCTGGCGCCTTTTTACACGGTCTCTTTTGAAAAGCTTAGGCGGCGGATATTACAGTCGTGTTGCGCGAAGGACGCGGCCTTGCGGCCTCGCGATCTTACGATCCGACCATCCCGGCCGCGATGTTCACGCTCAGGCCCAGCACGGCCACGTTGAAGAAGAACGACAGCACCGACTGCGCGAGCGCCGTGCGCCGCACCGCTGTTGAACGCAGCACGACGTCGGAGGTCTGCGAGGCCACCGCGATCGTGAACGAGAAGTACAGGAAGTCCCAGTAGTCGGGCTTGAGGTGCCGGTCGGGGAATTTCAGCGACGTCTCGTTTTCCGGCGACCGGTAGTAATGCCGCGCGTAGTGCAGCGTGTACATCGTCGGGATCAGGAACCACGCGCCCAGCATCGTGGCGCCGGTCAGCAGGATGTTCGGCAGCGCGCTCTCGACGCCGAGACTCTTCACCGCCGCCAGTTCCACGACGATCGCAACCAGGCTCGTCACCGCTGCCAGGCTCACGACCATCAGCACCGTCGCGGCGCTCTCGTCCTCGCGTTCGGCGAGTTCCTGCACGCTCGCCTGATGCGCCCGCGCCATCTTCACCCAGATCAGGACGAGATAGAGCCACACGGCCGTGTCCCAGCCGATCAGCCCGCGCGCGATGGCGGACATGCGTATCGGAACCAAAATCGAGACGAGCACACCAATCACGAGTGCGATCAGCGCGCGCGGGCGGTAGCGAAAGACAGGCGGGATGAAATTCATTGTCTCGGCCAAGGGGTGTGTAAGAAAACCGTGATGCGCGATGCCCCGCCGATTATTGCCCATGCGCCTTTCAGTCGCCTGCCAGGCGGTTTGGGCGACGGCGCGGCGACCCCTGGCTCGTGCGTGCACCGGGCGCCGCCGTCCGGCGGAGCGCCGCTCATCGGGAGCCCACATGACACAGTTTCACCACGCCACGGCGCGCGCGGATCGTCCGCCGCGCCGGCGCTTCGTTCTCGGCGCGTGCGCGTCGGCGGCCGTGCTTGCGTTCGGTCCGGCCGGGAGTGCCGGTGCACCGGCATCGGCAGGATCGGCAGGATCGGCAGGATCGGCGGCGGCCGCCACGCCGCCCTCGGGGCTCGACGCCTTTCTCGCGCTGTCGCAGAAGCTCACGGGCCGCCCGGGCTTCGACCGGCCGCTCGCGCAGCGCGTGTACGGCGCGCTTTCGAAGGCCGATGGCGAATTCGCCGCGAACGTCGCCGCGCTCGACAAATGGATCGCGACGCACGGCGGCACGCCGTCCGATGTCATCACAGCGGCGCTGCGCGTCGAGCATCCGAAGCTCGCCGCGACGGTCGGCACGGTGATGCGCGCGTGGTATCTGGGGATCGTCGGCGAGGCGCCCCGCGCCACCGTGATCGCCTACGAGCGCGCGCTGATGTTCGACCCCGTGAACGACGTCCTGACAATTCCCTCGTATTGCCGCGACGTGCCGTTCTACTGGACGCAAAAGCCCGAGTCCGCGGCGTGAGCCGCCGCAACCCGCCAAACCGGAAGGACAGCAACGATGGCTAGTTCCAGGTCGGCCGATGTGGTGGTCGTCGGATCGGGGGTGGCGGGCAGTCTCGTCGCGCATCAGCTCGCGACCGCGGGCGCGTCCGTGATCCTGCTGGAAGCCGGGCCGCGCATGGCGCGCTGGCAGATCGTCGAAAACTTTCGCAATTCGCCCGCGAAGCAGGACTTCACGTCGCCGTATCCGTCGACGCCGTACGCGCCGCATCCGATGTACTCGCCTGAGAACAACTACCTCATTCACAAGGGCGAGCATCCGTACAACTCGCAGTATCTGCGGCTCGTGGGCGGCACGACCTGGCACTGGGCCGCGGCCGCGTGGCGCCTGCTGCCGTCCGACTTCAGGCTGAAGACGCTCTATGGCGTCGGCCGCGACTGGCCGTTTCCCTACGAAACGCTCGAACCCTGGTATTACGCGGCCGAAGTGGAGCTGGGCGTGTCGGGCCCGGGCAGCGACGTCGATCTCGGCTCGCCGCGCGCGAAGCCCTATCCGATGGACATGCTGCCGCTTTCCTGGCTCGACCGGCGCTTCGCCGACGTGCTCAACGCGCAGTCGTTTCGCGTCGTGCCGGAGCCGGTCGCGCGCAACAGCCGGCCGTACGACGCGCGTCCGACGTGCTGCGGCAACAACAGCTGCATGCCGATCTGCCCGATCGGCGCGATGTACAACGGCGTCACGCATGCGGAGAAGGCCGAGCGCGCGGGCGCCGCGCTGATCGCGCAGGCGGTGGTCTACCGCATCGAAGCCGACGACCGGGGCGCGATCGCCGCCGTCCATTACAAGGACCCGAACGGCAACAGCACGCGCGTGACGGGCCGGCTGTTCGTGATCGCCGCGAACGGCATCGAGACGCCCAAGCTGATGCTCCAGTCCACCTCGGAGCGGTTTCGCGGCGGCATCGGCAACAGCTCGGACCAGGTGGGGCGCAACCTGATGGACCACCCGGGGACGGGCGTCACGTTCCTCGCGGGCGAGGCGCTCTGGCCGGGGCGCGGGCCGGTGGAAATGACCTCGGTCGTGAATTTCCGCGACGGCGCGTTCCGTTCGCAGTACGCGGCGAAGAAGCTGCATGTGTCGAACGCGACGCCCACGCTTTCGATCACCGCCGACCTGCTCGCACGCGGCATGACGGGCGGCGAGCTCGACCGCCAGATCCGCAACCGCGCCGCGCGCACGGTCAGCATCGCGAGCTTTCACGAGCATCTGCCGGAGCCGGGCAACCGCGTGGTGCCGTCGCCGGATCACCGGGATGCGCTCGGCATCGCGCGGCCCGAGATCTACTATTCGATCAACGACTACGTGAAGCAAAGCGCCGCCGACACGCACGAGCAATACGCGCGGATCGCCGCGCTCTTCAACGGCACCGAGGTCTCGTTCGACGACACCTTCGCGCCGAACAGCCACATCATGGGTACGGCGATCATGGGCGCGGACCCGAAGGATTCGGTCGTCGACGACCAGTGCCGCACGCACGATCATCCCAATCTGTTCATCGCGGGCAGCGCGGTGATGCCGTCGGCGGGGTCGGTGAACTGCACGCTCACGCTGGCGGCACTGTCGCTGCGTCTCGCCGGCAGGCTCAAGCAGGAACTCTGATGTCCGCGCGACGGCACGCACCGGTCCGGCAACGCATGGCGCGATTCGCCAGCGCGGCGCTCGTCGTGTTTGCGGTGCTTGCCGCCGCGTATGGCGCCACGCATGGCGCCGCCGCGAACCTTCCGGCGCGCGTGGCCGTGGCCGCGCAGGTGCCGCCGGCGGTCGTCAAGACCGACACGGTCACGCAGGCCGAGCTCGTGAAACGCGGCGAGTATCTCGCGCGCGCGGGCGACTGCATCGCGTGCCATACCGCCGATCCGGCGCGCCCCTTCGCGGGCGGCGTGCCGGTCGCGACGCCGTTCGGCACGATCTACACGCCGAACATCACGAGCGACCCGGACACCGGCATCGGCCGCTGGACCGACGCCGATTTTCTGCGCGCGATGCACGAAGGCATCGGCAAGGGCGGCGAGCGGCTGTACCCCGCGTTTCCGTACGTCGAATACACGCGCGTCACCACCGAGGACGTGCTCGCGATCCGCGCGTATCTGACGACGGTCGCGCCGATCCACAGCACGCCGCCGCGCAACGATCTGATGTTTCCGTTCAATCAGCGCTGGCTGATGGCGCTCTGGAACCTCTTCAATTTCAGCGAGGGCCGGTTCGTCCCCGATCCGAAGAAGAGCGCCGAATTCAATCGCGGCGCGTATCTGGTCGAAGGGCTCGCGCATTGCGGGGAATGCCACACGCCGCGCAACGTCATGCAAGGCTTGCGCACCGGCGAGCGCCTGGGCGGCGGCGCGGTCGCGGGCTGGCAGGCGTACAACATCACGCCGGACAAGAACGGCGGCGTCGGTCACTGGAGCGACGACGACCTGATCCACTATCTCGCGACCGGCGTCGCGCCCGGCCGCGCGAACGCCGCCGGGCCGATGGCCGATGTGGTCGTGAACAGCACGCAGCATCTGACGCAGGAGGACTTGCGCTCGATCGTCGTGTATCTGCGCTCGGTGCCTGCGATCGGCGGCGGTGCGGCGCGTCCACGCGACAGCTTCGGCCGGCCCGCCCCCGACGACGTCACCGGAATACGCGGCACCGCGGCAAACACCGCGGACGGCGCGCGGCTCTTCATTGCGAATTGCGCGAGCTGCCACCACTGGACCGGCGAGGGCGCCGGAGGGCGCGCGCCGGGCGCGTATCCGCCGCTGATCCGCAACAGCGCGACGGGCGCGAATGCCGCGAACAACCTGACGCTCGTGATCCTGCACGGCGTGAACCGCACCACGAAGGACACCGCCGCATTCATGCCCGCGTTCGGCCCGGTGCTGACCGATGCGCAGATCGCCGCGATCGCCGGTTACGTAACGATTCGCTTCGGCAATCCGCAGGCGGCGACGAGCGCGGAGCAGGTCGCGAAACTGCGTCAGGCGCGGTAATCCGCGGTAACCGCTGCGGGCAATTTCTGCTCGCGCGGGCGGGAATAAGCGGTTCATGTGGAACGTTTTACGTGAATGGCCCGCGCTTTCGCGGGTTGACGTTTGCGCGAGTGAAAAGTTGCGCCGAAATAGCGTTGCGAAAGCGACCGAGCGCGCACATGCTTGATGTTTATGAAGCTAAGATTGGTCGCATGAATAACGCTTTGACACATCCCGTTGTGCGCTGGCATCCGGCCAACCAGACCGGTCGCGACTTCGTCGTCGGCGACCTGCATGGTTGCGTCGATGCGCTGCGCTATCTGCTGGTGGAAATCGCCTTCGACGCTTCATGCGACCGGCTGTTCTCCGTCGGCGATCTGGTGGATCGCGGCACCGATTCGCTCGCGGCCATCGATCTCGTCGACAAGCCGTGGTTCTTTCCGGTGCTCGGCAATCACGAGGACGCGCTTATCGCGGTGGCCGCGGGCAAGATGCGCCGCCAGGCGTGGTACGCGATCGGCGGCGCGTGGGCCGAAACCCTCGCCGACGATCAGCTTTCCGAACTTGCCGCGCGGCTTTCGGTGCTGCCGCTCGTGCGTATCGTCGGCGACGGTCCCGAGCGCTTCAACGTGCTGCACGCGGAGTTCTTCGGCGGCGACGCGGATCTCGAAGTCGCCGATTTCCCCGACGAAGTGCGCAACCAGTTGCTGTGGGGCCGGGGCCTCGCGCTCGGCAGCGCCAATCCGCTGCGCCAGCAGGGGCTTTCGCTCACGTACTGCGGCCATACGCCCATGCGCGCGGTAAAGCAGATCGGCTCGCAGGTGTTCATCGACACCGGCGCGTTTTCATCCGACGGCCGTCTCACGATCGTCGAACCGCGCACCGGCCAGCGCTGGTCGGTGAAGGAGCGCTGGGCCGCTTCGGAAGGCGCGCGCGAACTCGCGCTGCCCTGACATCCCGCGCCGCCCGCCGGGGCGGCACGCGTATTGCTCGTCTCGTCGGGACTTCGGTAACGCAACGGCGAGGCGCGCGGTGGCATCCACGGAACGACAAGACGCATCGAAAGCGAACGGCGGCCCTGAGGGCGGCCTCGACGGGTGCCCCGAAGATTTGCCGCCCGGCCTGCGCTACGTCGACGATTCACGCCCCGGCTACACGCGGCAATGGATCGGCGGCGCGTTCGCGTACTTCAACACGCAGGGGCGGCGCATCGAGGACGAAGCCGAGATCCGGCGCATCAACGCGCTCGCGGTTCCGCCCGCCTACGTCGAGGTGTGGATCTGCCCCGATTCGCGCGGCCATCTTCAGGCGACGGGCCGCGACGCGCGCGGGCGCAAGCAGTACCGCTATCACCCGCAGTGGCGCGAGACGCGCGACGCCACCAAGTACGAGCGCCTGCTCGCCTTCGGCGCGGTGCTGCCGAAGCTGCGCGCACGCGTCGCGCGCGATCTGGCGCTCGGCGGCATGACCCGTGACAAGGTGCTCGCCACGGTCGTGCGCCTGCTCGACACGACGCTCATTCGCGTCGGCAGCGAGGAATACGCACGCGAGAACCGCTCGTACGGCCTCACGACGCTGCGCAAGAAGCACCTCAAGATGAGCGCCGGCACGCTGCGCTTCCAGTTTCGCGGCAAGAGCGGGATCGAGCATGACGTGGCGGTGAGCGATCCGCGCGTCGCGAAAATCGTCAGGCGCTGCATGGACCTGCCGGGCCAGGAACTGTTCCAGTATCTCGACGCCGACGGCGCGCGCCATGCGGTGACGTCCTCGGATATCAACGACTATCTGCGCGAGATCACCGGCGCCGACTTCACCGCGAAGGACTACCGCACCTGGGCGGGCAGCGTGTTCGCGCTCGCGGCGCTGCGGCGGTTGGCGTGGGAAACGGTGGCGGAGGCGCGCAAGCACGTGGTCGGCACGATCAGGGAGGTCGCGCAGGTGCTGCGCAACACGCCCGCCGTATGCCGCAAGTGCTACGTGCACCCCGCGGTGATCGAGGCGTTCGAGGCGGGCGAACTCGCCGGTTCGATTCCGGCGTCGCGCCGCCGCGGACTCAAGGCCGACGAGGCGGCGCTCGCCATCTTTCTCGACAAGGACGCGAAGCGCCGTGCGCGCGAAGCGGCGCGCAAGGAGCGCAGCGGCCGCAACGGCGCCGCGGCAAGCGATGCGCGCCTGACCGGCCTGCTCGCGAAGTCGAGCAGGAAGGCGAAGGCAGCCGCGCTGAAGGGCAGCGCGAAGGATGCGGCCGCGCAGGCGCTGCAGACGGTCGCGCGCAAGAGCGCCCGCAAGGCCGCGCGCCCCGCAGCGAAGAAGCTCGTCCGCACGCGCTCGCCGACCGCGCTCGCGATCGGCTGACTGCCTTCAGCCGACTTGATTCATCTCCAGCACGTAGTCGATCGTCTCGCCGTTCCAGTTGTATTCGAGATGCGCCGCGTGGCGGCAGTCGCGCAGCATCGTCGTGCGAAACGCCGCGAGACACTCGCCGCCCGCGTCGCGCACCGACGGATACGCGATCCCCGGCGCGCCTGCCTTGCGCGCCGCGCCGCCGAGCGCCTTGCCGGGGCCGTAGTCGTCGGGCGCGAGAATGCGCGGATCGAGCGCCGCCCCGGTGATCCGGTCGCCGCGCAGGTCCACCACCTCGCCGCGCGCGAGCACCGAGTAGAGGCGCATCTGCTGGCGCAGCGGCGCCTCGTTTGTCGCGGCGAGAAAGAGCCCCGAGTGATAGCGCGTTTCCGCAATCGCGGTCTGCCTGTCGCGTGCGCAGTAGAACACGCCGTAGCTGCCGTCGGAGAAGCGGCTGCCGTTCGGGTTCAGGTGCGTGAACGCGGCCATGATCGGACCGCAGCCCGGGCCGAAACAGCGCTCGTCGGGCGGCACGAGGTCGAATTCGCCGACTTCGGTGCGCAGGCGGTCGTTGGTCATGGCCTCGAGCGCGTAGAGCGCCTCGAAATCCTCCGGCGACGCCACGCGGTCGAACAGGTTGACGGCCGGAAAGCGGGTGGGAATCACGCGATACGCGGGCGACCAGTCGAGTTCGCCATGCGGCCAGCGTTCTCGCCAGTCATCGTGCCGAACGTCGCGCGGATCGTGTGAATCGCGATGCCCGGGTGCAGCATGTCGTTCTGTCACGCCCATCCGCCCCGCATAGCGTCGAGATACTGGCGGACCGCGACGAGATCGCTGACATTGCCGGCCAGCATCCGCTCGAGCGCCGGACGCCCGCCGAAAGGCGGGGCGCTGTTCGGGCGCTTCACCCAGGTATCGGCGGCTTCGGGCTGCGGCAGGAGGATTTGCAGCGCCTTGTAGATGCCGAGAATCAGCGACAGCCGCTCCAGCGTGTCGCGCCCGAGTCTCGCGGTTTGCGGCGCGGCTTTCCATTTGAAGAACGTGGAGCGGCCGGGGGAGCCGAGCAGGACGATCTGCTCGTCAGCGGATAGCGACCAGTCGTGGGCGATGTTGAAGAACGCGCGTAGGCCGGCGGCCGACAGGTCGCCCGGATTCAGCGCGGGACGCGCGGCCGGCTGGCCGGGCGGCGGGGAAATGGCGCGGGCGGCGTTTGACATGTGAGATAGTCTCCAACGGAACTTGATTTTTATGATAGTCCATATGTGGATTTGTTCAAGCGGTTTGTCAAGCGTCCGTTGTTTTGGCGCGGCGGGGTAGCCGCTCAATCCGCATCCGCGTCATCCGGTCCATACCGCCGTCCGGGAATGTGCGTTCGCATGACGTCGGCGATCTGCGAGGTGGTCGAGTCCGCCGGAACCACGCGGCGCTGCACGCACGGATCGTTCTTCAGCACCCATTCGACGAGCCGGTAGGGCCGTCCCCATGGCCGCTCGACCGGCGCCGACAGCCTGCATTCGTGCAGCGAAAGCGCGTGTTCGGCCCTCATCGCCGGCGCGAGATTCTGAAACGATGCCTTTCCAGTCATACCTCCCCCTCTCGATGTTCGTTGCCGTTGGGCGCGGCGCGCGGCCGCAAGCCGACAAAAAGAACCGCCGCACGAGGCGGCGGCAAAATGGTCGCGAATTCAGTGTCGCCGCCGAGAATTAAAGGCAACTTAAAGTCTGCGCGCCTTCTTTTCGCCGACACGGGCGCTACAAACGCTTACAACTGTATTGCGGCCGCGTGTCCACCGCGCTCGTTGATCCGGCGTTTTTGGGTGCATTCATGTCGAGCGGAGTTTGAGAATGAGCGCACAGATCAATTCGAATTCGGGCGGAAGCCGCATCCATCCGCTGATTGCCGGCGCATCGGTAGCCGTGATCCTGGCGAGCGTGACCGCGGTCGCCGCGATCACCGGCATCCTGCCGACGTCGAAAGCCGTCGGCACCGTGCCGTCAGCCGTGCCGCCCGCGCCGCCCGCAATGACTCAGGCTGCGCCGCAGCCGGCTGTTTCGCCGGCCGTCGCAGGGCCGGCGGTCGCGCCGCCCGTTCTCGCACAGGCGCCCGTCAAGCCGCGTGCGCCGGCGCATCGCCCGGCGAGCGCCCATCCCGCGACGGCCCCCGCCCAGGGAAACCAGTACGCCGGGGAACGCGCGCCTGCGATGGACCCGAATGTCGGCGAGGTGGTATCGGTGACGCCGGTGCAGGCGTCGCAGCCGACCACCGGCCTTGGCGCGCTGGGCGGCGCGGTGGCGGGCGGACTCATCGGCAATCAGTTCGGCGGCGGGCGCGGGAAGGTGGCGACGACTGTCGTCGGCGCGATCGGCGGCGGGCTGGCGGGCAACGGCATCGAGCACGCGGTGCGCAAACAGACCACGTACCGCGTCCAGGTGCGCATGGGCGACGGCAGCTACCGCGACTTCACCTACGATACCGTCCCGCCGGTGCAGGTCGGCGAACGCGTGCGGGCGGCGGGCTCGGGACTGAGCGCCGCGTGATCTCCGCCTGCACACGGCGGTAGATTTGCCGCCGTGTGCAGGCGTCTTCAAGCCTCTTTTGCGTCAGGCATATTAGCTTTAGGCATTTTCGCCACGCTCTTCACGTCTTCTTTTCGATCGCCCGACATTACTGTATATTCATACAGCTTAGTTGCAAGAAGAGGCACATCAAACGATGAATGCACGCAATGATTCCGTTGAAGCTGCCGCGCTCGAACGCTTCATGCGCGCCACGCGGGCCGTATCGGCCGCATTCGACGCCACACGCGGCGAGCCTGATTTCTCGCGCGGCGGCAAGTCCGTCGCACACGCGCTGAAACGCCTCGATGCCGCCTTGCAGGAACTCGAGACCTCGGAGCGCTCGCTCGACGCTATACTTTCGCGCGCTGCCGGTGCCGGTCACTAAATTCATGGAGCGATTGCCTTGAAGCCCCACATCCTCATCGTGTTGCCCTTGCTGGTTTCGTCGACGGTATTCGCGGCCGAGCGATACACCGAAGTCTGGAATCCGCCCGAGGCACAGGCTTCGAAGAGCAAGGCCAAGGCTCGCAATGTCGTGCCGGTGCAGACGAAGAAAAAGCGCAAGAGCATGACGACCGTCAAGAAGGTCGCCGACAAGACGTCCGTCGCGCAAACGGCCCCGGTGCCGCGCACAAAGACGGCGCCGAAGCAGTCGGAGCCGTCGTTGATCCTGCCGCGCAAGATCGGTCCGAACGGGCAGGTGCTGCGCGTGGCGTACCCGGGCGGCTGATGCGCGACACGCAATCCGCCAACGGTTGAAAGCAGAAGGGGCGCTCGAACGAGCGCCCCTTCTGCTTTGACGGGTGCGGCCGATCAGAACGCGGACCGCACCACGCCGCCGTCCACGCGCAACGCCGCGCCGTTCGTCGCCGACGACGCTTCCGAGCACACGTAGACCACCATGTTCGCCACTTCCTCGGTGGTCGCGAAGCGCTTGATCAGCGAACTCGGCCGCGCCGTCTCGAAAAAGATCTTCTCGAACTCGGCGAACGATTTTCCGGCCGCCATTTTCGTCGCCATTTCGCTGACGCCTTCCGAATGCGTCGGCCCCGGCAGCACCGAATTGACGGTCACGCCCGTGCCCGCGCAGCTCTCCGCCAGTCCGCGCGACAGCGCGAGCTGCGCGGTCTTCGTCATGCCGTAGTGGATCATCTCGACCGGAATCTGAATGCCGCTCTCGCTGCTGATGAACACCACGCGGCCCCAGTTCTTCTCCTTCATCTTCGGCAGATATGCGCGCGACAGACGCACGCCGGACATCACGTTGACGTCGTAGAAGCGTTGCCAGTCCTCGTCGGGGATATCCTCGAACGGCTTCGGATCGAAGATGCCGAGGTTGTTCACCAGCACGTCCACCGACGGATGGCGCGCGACGAGCGCATCGATGTCCTCGCGCCGCGACAGGTCGCCGGCGAAGCCTTCGAGCTTTGCGTCGGGTTGCTCCTTGCGAAGGAGCGCGAGCGCCTCGTCGACGGACTCCTGCGAGCGGCCATTGACGATCACGCGCGCGCCTTCGCGCGCGAGCCCCAGGGCGATTGCGAATCCGATGCCTTTCGTCGAGCCGGACACGAGCGCGAGTTTGTTGCCGAGGTGCAGGTTCATCGATCGACTCCTCAAAAAAACGCACGGTTGACGGGCCGCGTCGCGGCCGGTCAACCGTGTCGTGATTAACGGTCAATCGAGGAAGTTAGCACCGTTCTCCACTTGGCGCAGCGCGCCCTACAGTCGTCCCATGAGCAGCAGGACGATCACCACGATCAGCACGACGCCGAGAATCCCGCTCGGCCCGTAACCCCACGCCCGGCTGTGCGGCCAGGACGGAACGGCCCCGATCAGCAGCAGGATCAGGATGATCAGCAAGATGGTTCCGATCGTCATTTCGACTTCTCCTTATTCAAAGACCGCAGGATTCGACGGCACTCGCGCGCGCTCCTTGTGGGCAACGCCACGCCCCGCGGCGTCAGGTCCGACGCCGCGATGCCTCATGGTTGCGATCGACGACAAGGATTCAGCAAGCCCTGTGCCATGCGCCGGCAAGGCTTGTGCGAAAAGGGACGCGCGACGCGGGTCGCGGCGCGCGTCACGCGGGCAGGGAGAGGATCGGCAAGAATTGCATGCGGGCGAGAGCGTTTTGCAAGCTTCGCCGCGCGCAACGGTTCGAGATTCAGAACAGGCTGCGGAACACCCAGAACAGCAGGCCCGCAAGCGCGATGGATACCGGCAGCGTCAGCACCCACGCCATCGCGAGGCTGCGCACCGTGCGCCATTGCAGGCCGGAGCCGTTCGCGGCCATCGTCCCCGCGACGCCGGAGGAGAGCACGTGCGTCGTGCTGACGGGCAGGCCGTAGGCGTCGGCGGCGCCGATCGTCAGCATCGCGACGAGCTCGGCCGACGCGCCCTGCCCGTAGGTCAGGTGCGTCTTGCCGATGCGCTCGCCGACCGTCACGACGATCCGCTTCCAGCCGACCATCGTGCCGAGGCCGAGCGCGACGGCGACGGCCACCTTGACCCACGTGGGAATGAACTTCGTCGCGTGATCGAGCTGCGACTTGTAGTTGTGGAGGACCGCGGCGTCGTCGGCGGAGAAGGCGGGCGCATGCTGCTTGTCCATCAGGCGCAGCGCTTCCGAGGCGATGTACATGTCGTTGCGCACGTTGCTCACGCTGCCTTGCGGCACGCTTGCCATCGAGCCGCTCGGGCGGACCTGCGCGTCGATGCCCTCGACGACCTGCCTGAGCGCGATCACCGTGTCCGGTCCGAGCGTCTTCGTCTGCACGTAGTGTTCGACATCGGCGCGCGGATCGGCAACCGGCGCCGCGCCGCCGGTGTTGCGCCCGAGCACTTCCGACGCGTGATGGCTCACCGAGAGGAACGTCTGCATCTCGCCGGCCGTGACGGCCTTGTTCAATGCGTAGGCGGTCGGCACGGTGCCGATCAGGATCAGCATGATGAGGCCCATGCCCTTCTGGCCGTCGTTCGATCCGTGCGCGAACGACACGCCGGTGCAGGTCAGGATCAGCAGGCAGCGAATCCAGAACGGCGGCGGCGTGTTCTTTTCGGGCTCCTTGTAGAGCGCCGGCACCCGCACCACGAGCTTGAGCACGTACAGCAGGAAGCCCGCCAGAATGAAGCCGATCAGCGGCGAGAACAGCAGCGACTTGCCGACCGACAGCGCCTGGCTCCAGTCGACGCCCGACGTGCCGTTCGTGCCGTGGAGCATCTGATTCATCAGCCCGACGCCGATCACCGAACCGATCAGCGTATGCGAACTCGAAGAAGGTATGCCGAGCGCCCACGTGCCGAGGTTCCAGATGATCGCGGCGATCAGGAGCGCGAATACCATCGCGAAACCCTGCGACGAGCCGACGCCGATGATCAGCTCGACCGGCAGCAACTGGAGAATACCGAACGCGACCGCGCCGCTCGAGACCAGCACGCCGATGAAATTCCACGCGCCGGACCAGACGACAGCGAGGTTCGGCGTGAGCGAGTGGGTATAGATCACGGTTGCGACGGCGTTCGCGGTATCGTGGAAGCCGTTGACGAATTCGAAGCCGAGCGCGATCAGGAGCGCGACGCCGAGCAGCACATACGGAAGGATCGACGCCTGCCGCACCGGTTCGAGGTCCTGCAGCAGATGGGTGACGCAGTAAATGGCGCCAACGGCGATGATCAGCAGGAACAGCAGCAGCGCGAGCCGTTGCCCGGTCGAGCGGCCTTCTCGGGGCTTGGGAAAGGCGAGGTCGGTCATGGTACGTCCTTGGGTGGGCGTTGCGATGGGACGGCGCTTCCGGGTGCGGCGAACGGTCATGTTTGCATGCGCTTTGTGTCCCTTTGATGACGCGGCGGACCGCGCGAATTTGTCGGATCCAGGATCGGTGGCGGGCGCGTTTTTCTCGAGGTGTCTATGACGGTGTGGCTGGAACTGGCGCTCTACGCATTGGATGAACCTGCGGATCAGCTTGCCGCCGCGCTCGATTCGCTCGCGTCGTTCGGCGGCGCGAAGGGCGTGCGCATCGAGGTGTTCTCGCAGGAAATCGACATCGGCGTGCCGGACTGGCAACTGAGCGTCGACACCGAAGGCGCCGCGCGCACCGTTCGCGCTGTCCACTGCATGCAGCCCGCCTTGCCCGGCCTGTCGCGCTATCGGGTATTCGCGCGGCCCGTGAGCGGCAGCACCGCCGAGTCGCTGCAGGATCTCATCGCGTCCGACGACGCCCTCGCGAAACCGCTGGCAAAAGCCGGGGACGCGCCGCGCGGCGCCGGGCGCGACATCCTGCGCATCGAATGGCGGGCGCAGATGAACGGCACGAGCATCCTCGCGAGACTCGAATCCGGACGCGGCGAGCGGGCGGCGCTGCGGCTCGCAGTGCCGCTTGCGGACGGCGCCGGCGCGCCGGAGTCGCCCGATGTGCCCGAATCGCTCGTCAGGCTCGCGTACGAAGTGATCGACCGCGCGCCGTTTTTCGTCGCGGCCCGCGACGCGCATGCCGCGAGCGCGGAGCCGGTGCATGCGTCGAAGCTCGATCTGCCGCTCGACGCGACGCCGCGCGAGGCGTTCGCGGCGATCCTGGCATCGGTGGCGTCGCACTGGTTCGGCAACGACTTCGCGGGGCGCACGTCGCTCGATGTCGAGCATGTGCATCAATTGCGCGTCGCGCAGCGGCGGCTCAGGACGGCGCTCAAGATATTTCCCGAATACGTCGACGACGCGTGGAACGAGACCATCGCGCCCGACCTGAAATGGTTCGGCGGCGTGCTCGCCGACGCCCGCGACTGGGACGTCTTCACCGATACGACGCTCCCCGCGTATGCCGGCGCCGACGATGATCCCGAATCGTGGCGGCCCGCGATCGACGCCGCGGACGCACGCCGCCGCGCGGCTCGCGAGGCGGCTCGCGAGGCGCTGCATTCGAAGCGCTACACGCGGCTCACGCTGCATTTCATCGCGTGGCTCGCGCGTCTCGCGATGCGCGGCGGCGACGAGTCCGCGACGCTTGCGCACTACGCGCGCAGGCGCATCCGCAAGCAGTTCCGGAAGATCGAGGGCGTGCCAGACTTGACGACGCTCGATGCGCACGCGCGGCACCGCGTGCGCATCCACGCCAAGCGCCTGCGCTATGCGCTCGAATTCTTCCGCTCGCTCACGACGCAGCGCACGCGCGACAAGGTGGCGAGGCAGCTCGGACGCCTGCAGACGGTGCTCGGCGAAGCGAACGACGCCGCCGTCGCCGCGCAGCGTCTTGCGCGCATCGCCGAGGCAACCGATTACCAGCGCGGATTCGCGCGCGCCTGGGCCGCCGCGGCGCAACGGCGCGACGCGGAGGAAGGCGAGCGCGTGCTGCGCTCGGTCGGACGTCCGCGCGTGAGGGCGTCGCTATAATCGGCGCGAACTCCGTCACCGCCATCGTCACCGCGCCGTCTGGCGCATTCCTTCAGCGCCGAACCATGACCCACCCGACCCACCCGACCCGCCCGTCCCGCGACCCGCTCGAAGTCGGCGGCTCCGTATGGCTGCAAAGCGGCACGCAGACACTCGGCGGCGCGGCGCGCATCGCGCTGCTCGCGGCGATCCGCGAAACCGGCTCGATCACGGGCGCGGCGAAGGCGGTCGGCATGAGCTACAAGGCGGCGTGGGACGCGATCGACACCATGAACAATCTCGCGGGCGAGCCGCTCGTCGTGCGCGCGAGCGGCGGCAAGGGCGGCGGCGGCACGACGCTGACCGCGCCGGCGCTGCGCCTGATCGAAACGTTCCGCACGATCGAGCGCGAGCATCGCAGGTTTCTTGAACGCGCGGGGGCAGCGATAGAAGGCTTCGCGGCGGACTGGCAACTCATCGGAAGAATCGGCATGCGCACGAGCGCGCGCAATCAGCTGGCCGGCAAGGTGACGAGGGTGACGCGCGGCGCGGTCAACGACGAGGTCGAACTCGCGCTCGCAGGCGGGCAGGCGATCGTCGCCGTGCTCACGCACGAGAGCACCGAAGCGCTCGGTCTCACGCCGGGCAGCGACGCGTTCGCGCTCATCAAGGCGTCGTGGGTGCTGCTGATGGCGGATGAGCCGGCCCGGCTGTCCGCGCGCAACCAGCTGCGCGGAACCGTCTCGCGCGTGACGCGGGGCGCCGTGAACGCGGAGGTGTCGCTCGCGCTCGACGAATCGACGACGGTCACGGCCGTCATCACCAATCAGAGCCTCGATATGCTCGCGCTTTCCGAGGGCGAGCGGGCTGTCGCGGTGTTCAAGGCGTCGAGCGTGATTCTCGGTGTGAACGACTGACGCGCTGCAAAAGCGCCGCGCGTTCAGACGATTGCGGGATGCGTGAGAGGCGCGTCGGTGCGGCGCGTAGGCGTGTAGTGGCGCTCGGCCTTCCAGCGCGCGCGCACGTACGGGCGCTCGTGTCCCGACAAGTGGAGCGCGATTTCGGTGATCCAGTGCTGCGTGGGCACCGGAATGCCGTGCAGCGTGATCGCGACCAGCGCGAGGCTGGCCGCGACGGGCGTCGCCGACAGCTTGCCCGCCTCCGCCTGCCAGGCGAGCCGCGCGAACAGCAGCGCGACGATCGCGCCGAGCCCGCAGCCCGCGACGACCTCCGATATCGAGTGCGCGTTCAGCACGATCCGCGACACGCCCACCACCACGCCGGCGACGAGCCCGAGCAGCACGCCCGACGCGCGGATCGCCGAGCGCGCAGGCAACAGCGCGACGAAGAGGGCGACCGGCAGGACGGCGGTGGCGACCATCGCGTGCCCGCTGATGCCGGTGAAATCCCAGTCGCGCAGGCCGATGCCCCAGCCCAGGAAGGCGATTTTCGTGAGGCAGACGGCGCCGCTCGCGGCGGCGAGGAGCGCGAGCCAGCTGCACGCGTAGCGCCACGGATAGCCGAATGCGAGCCATGCGGCAGCGGCGAGCGCGAGCGGAATCATCACGCCGACGCTGCCGAGCGCGGTAATCGAAAGCCAGAGCGAAAGCGGGAAATCGGGCATTTACGTTGGATTCGGGACGGGAACGAACGTTGCTGCAACGCGGTAACGCGCGGCCGCCGACAGGCTCGCCGGACGTGCGGCCGGCGGCGCGTTGACGGGACTCGACAGTATAACGGTCTAAGTCTTTGCTGAATTTTCCCCCAACGATCGCAGGCTTGGTCGATAAATTGTCGCTAATTTCTGCCATATAACGGCAATTTTCTTTATTACTCGATATTAATCCGCATCTTGCAACAAAGGCGTGCGCCCAACGGCGCCCGAACGATGTTATTGTGCATCGCACAACCTGAGGCGCGTGCTGGATGTCGCGCCGTCCGATCTGCAAGTTTGTGGAGGCACTTTCGATGCCAAAAAGTCTGACCAACCTCTGGCTGCGCGGTTTGCGCCGGCTGATTTCGAGCAATACCGAACCGCTGCGCGCGCCGAAGACCCGCGCCCCTGCGAAACCGAAGCGCGCCAAGACGGCGAAGCCGGTGCAACCGGTGAAACCGGCGAGCGCGCCCAAAGCGGCGCCGGCCCAGCGTTCGGCCACCCGGCCCGTCCCGCACGAATCGCGGGTGCGGCCCCGCGCCTCGGCGTGGGCGCGCGGAAAGTGGGCACGCTCGTTTCATTCCGCGCCGCCGACGGCCGGCCGCTTCGTCAATCACCTGTCGTACGCGCTCTATCTGCCGCCCGGCGCGGCGCTCGAACGCATGCCGCTCGTCGTGATGCTGCACGGCTGCAAGCAGAACGCCGATCAATTCGCGCAGGGCACGCGCATCAACCTGCTCGCCGACCGTTACGGCTTTGCCGTCCTGTATCCCGAGCAATCGAAGCACGAGCACGCGCACCGCTGCTGGCGCTGGTACGACGAATCGGGCGCCGCGGGCGGCGGCGAGGCGGCGTCGGTCGTGTCGCTGGTGAAGGCGGTCGTCGCCCAGCACCGGCTCGACGGTGAGCGCGTGTATCTCGCCGGAATGTCGGCGGGTGCGGGCCTGGCTGCGCTTTTGGCGGTGCGCTATCCGTCGGTGTTCGCGGCCGTGGGGCTGCATTCGGGCGTGGTCTTCGGCGAGGCGCACTCCGCGATCAGCGCAATGGACGTCATGCGGCGCGGCAGCCGCAGCGACCCGGTTGCGCTGATCGATGCCGCCGTCGATGTCCGCAGCTACCCCGGCATGCCGGCGGTCATCGTGCATGGCGAACTGGATTCGGTGGTCGCGTCGGCGAATGCGGATCAGCTGACGTCGCAATTTCTGCGGCTCAACGGCTTCATCGACGCCACGGGTGCGCGCCGCGCCGGGGAAACGCGGGAAGAGGTGCAGCCGGACGGCGTCGTACGGGACTTCGTGAAGAGCGGGCGCCGCGTGGTGAAGACCTGCATCGTGCGTGGACTCGGCCATTCGTGGGCCGGCGGCGACGATACGGTCGCGTTCCATTCATCGAAGGGGCCGGACTCCGCGGCCGTGATGTGGGATTTCTTCAAGCATCAGCGGCGCCTGAAGCAGGGCAGCCCCGACGAACTGCTCGCCTGACGGTCTTCCAGCGCGACCGGTGTTGCAATTTTGCGTTTGGGATCAGCGCACTAAAGCAAAGGAGTGGTGTTTGATTAGGGAATACCCTATACTGTGTCCATTGTAGGTAATTACCCTGATTCCGGAGGTCCCCATGTATCTGCTTAGCCAGCTCTTCCTTTTCCTGACCAAGTCGTTCGACCAGCGCGAAAAGGAACGCGACGACGCCTATCTGGCAGAAGCCACCGACATCTACGATCTCGAATATCGTATGAAGAAGCTGGACCGCCGTGCTTCGCCGCGTCATCCGTCGTGGCTTTCGCAGTAAGCATCAGGCGCCTTCAGGCGCGGCGCTTCACATCGAGCGCATGTTGAACGCAAATGCCGGCTTCCCAGCCGGCATTTGCGTTTCTGGCACGGGCGACGAAAACCGGGCCGACCTCAGCCCGGCTTTGGCCCAGCGTCAGGCCAGCTTCACGCGCACGGGCACATTGTTGCGCGTCGCATTCGAGTACGGGCAGACCTGGTGGGCCGCGTCGACGAGCTTTTGCGCTTCGTCGGAGGGCAGGCCCGGCAGCGCGACGCGCAATTCGATGTCGAGCGCGAATCCGCCCTTGTCGTTCGGGCCGACGCCCACGTCCGCGGTGACCGTGGTGTCCGCGGGCAGCGCGCGCTTCTGCTGTCCGGCGACGAATTTCATTGCGCTCAGGAAACACGCCGAGTAACCGGCTGCGAAGAGCTGCTCCGGATTCGTGCCCGGCGCGCCCGTGCCTCCCAGCGCTTTCGGCGCGCTCAGTTTCACGTCGAGTTGTTCATCCGACGATACCGCCCGGCCATCGCGGCCGCCTGTGCTCGTTGCCGTCGCCGTGTACAGAATGCTCATGACTTTCTCCTTGGATGGGTAGCCGCCATTGCGGCCGATTGATTTCGGTACTGCCTGAGTTCGATGCTGCATCACCACGGGGAGAAATATACCGTGCTAATAATTAGTGTACAAAGTAAATTTTGCCAATGGATGCGGTTGATTGCATTTATCGAAGGTAATTCTAGTTGCCGATGTATTCGTTCAGCGACGCGCGCAGCCGAACCAGTTCGTCGCGCAGACGCATCAGGCTTATGGCATCCGAGCCCGCCGCGCAGAAGATTTCAGGCGGAATGTCGTGCGCGGACTGTTTGAGCGCGCGGCCCGCGTCGGTGAGGCGGATATGGACCTGGCGTTCGTCTGCGACGCCGCGCACCCGCTCAACGTAGCCTTGTGCTTCGAGGCGCTTGAGCAGGGGCGTCATCGTCGCGGAATCGAGGCTCAGGCGGCCCGCGATCTCCTTCACCGTCAGGTCGTCGCCCTCCCAGAGCACGAGCATCGCCAGATATTGCGGATAGGTCAGCCCGAGCCTTTCCAGCAACGGCTTGTAGGCTTTCGTCATCGCGAGCGACGTCGAGTAGAGCGCAAAGCACAACTGCTGATCGAGTTCGAGCGGGAAATTCTGAGGCGAAGTCATGGCAGAAGGCCCGGGAGCGCCGGAAGCGTCGAATGGCCGAAGCGGCCGATAACGCTAGTGTACGTAATCCTTCGCGTGCAAATGAATATGGGCGCCCGGAGGCGCCCGCAAATGCTTTCTGGCGGCGTCAGACGCCCGGCGCGTCCGAGGCGCCGGGAATGTCCGGCGTATCCGGCGATTGCACGCCGAAGCAGCCGCGATACGTGGCGTAAAACGAGCAGTAGAGGGCGGTGGTGATGAGAATCGACGCGGGCATCAGCACCGCGAGCGCCATCTCCTGCCCCGCGCCGAGCGCCTGCATCAGCGCGGTCAGTCCGAACGACACCGCCAGCGCGATCACGATCCAGAGCACGCCATAGAACACGAACGCGCCGCGGTTGCGCCAGCAACTGACGAAGCTGAAGAAAAGCGCCTTCGCCGGCGAGACATCGTGCCAGGCGACGAGGATCGGCGCGAACCAGAACAGCATCGCGACCGGGATGTAGCAGGCCATCGCGAGCAGCACGGCGAGCGGGCTGAAGCTTGCCGCCACGGTTTCCGGATCTCCGGTCGGGCCGCTGCCGAGCATCATGCTCAGCAGGACGCCGCCGTCGACGAGCGCCGACAGCGCGAAGATCACGCCCATCGCAACGATGTAGATCGCGCCGAGGATCAGGAGCCGCCGCGAAACGACGTTGCCGTAAGAGCGGAATCCGTCGACGAGAATGGTCGGCCAGACGGGCTTGCCCGCGATCGTATTGCGGCACGCGGCCATGAAGCCGACGGCCACGCCCGGAATGACCAGGAGCGGGAGGATCGGGCCGATCACCGGAATGCGCGAGATCAGCGTCATGACGAACAGATACGCGAAGAACACCGTAAGAAACGCAAGCGGGTTTCGGCGGAACAGCCAGATACCCTGGCGGAACCACACGTAACCGGTTTTGGCGGGGACTTCGATCAGTTGCATGGATGGCTTACCGTGTGACGGGAGAGGGCGCGGCTTTGACGCGCTCGCGCAGGATGCGTTCGAAATGACCCGGATCGTGCGGTTTGAGCATCTCGGCTTCGCGCGGACGATAGAAGTCGTAGAGTCGCGAGATCCAGAACCGCATCGCGCCGGCGCGCAGCATGTCGTTCCAGTGCCGCTCCTCGGCGGGCGTGAACGGCCGCACGGTCTGGTAGGCCCGCAGCATCGCATCGACGCGCGCGCGGTCGAGCACGCCCGTTGCGAGGTCGATGCACCAGTCGTTCACGCACACGGCGACATCGAAGAGCCATTTGTCGACGCCCGCGAAGTAGAAGTCGAAGAAGCCTCCGAGGCGCACGTGATCCGCCGTGTGCGAAAAGAGCACGTTGTCGCGGAAGAGGTCGCAGTGGCACGGGCCTTCGGGCAGCGACGCGTAGTCGGCCGAGCCGAAGAACGCGGCCTGGTGCGCGAGTTCGGAGTCGATCAGCGCGCGCTGGTCGTCGCTCAGGAACGGCACGACGGCCGGCGCGTTCGCCTGCCACCACGACAGGCTGCGCAGATTGTGCTGATGCTGCGCGAAGTCGCGGCCGGCGAGGTGCAGGCGCGCGAGCATCTGGCCGACCTCGATGCAGTGCGCAGGCGTGGGCGAGAGTTCGGGCGCGCCTTCGAGCTTCGTTACGATCGTCGCGGGCTTGCCGTTCAGCTCGCCGGAGAGCGACCCGTCGCGGCGCGGCATCGGATCGGGCACCGGCACGCGATGCGACGCCAGATGCCGCATCAGGTCGAGGTAGAACGGCAGTTGCGTGGCGCTCAGGTTTTCGAAGATTGTCAGCACGTACTGGCCGTGCGTCGTCGTCAGGAAGAAGTTGCTGTTTTCGATGCCGGACTGGATGCCGCGAAATTCGACGACATCGCCGAGATCGTAGTTTTGCAGCCAGTCTTCGAGCTGGGAAGCGGTGACAGGAGTAAATACGGCCATGCAGGGAACGTCGGTCAGGTTTTACGGCTGGCGCGATCGGCGCATGACGCGCGACGCCGCCAGTCTCGCGGGCCGCGCGCGGCTGCGGCCCGAAGCGGCTCGGGGAACTTCGCGGGCGAATCCGCCGACGGCGTCAATAGCGCAGATTCACGGACGGCAGGCGCGTGCTCGCCTTGCCGTTGTCGCGCACGGTGGGCGAGGTGTCGGCAGGGGCGCTCATCTGGTAGCGCGTGCCGAAATTCGACTGCACGTTGATCTCGACGGGCTTGCCCTTGTCGCGATACTCGGTGATTTCCGTGCCATTCGTGCTTTTTTCGTGATAGCTCGGCAGGCGCGGCGGCGAAATCTCGACCTGCGAGTGCGCCTGCGCGGGCGGGCGGTTGATCGCCTTGAGATCGGGGAGTCCCGCGGCTTCTTCTGGCGACATCGTGCGCGCCGGTGGCTGGTCTGCCGCGGGCGCCGGCTGCGCGATCGCGCTCAGGGTGCCGGCGGCAAGGACTGCCGCGACGACGGCAGAAAGAAGCGGCTTCATGATGATTCTCCAAATGAGTGGCCGGATTTTAGCAAAACGCACCCGCAAAGGGACGCGCAACGCCTTATTTTGCGCCGCTTTTGCGGAATTTGACGGCCGTGCCGCAAACGTGTTGCAGCGCGCACGCGGAAGAGGCTCGCTTCATGGTCCCGGCGTCCTTCCGTGGTAATGTCGATTCATCACACGAGCGCACAAGATCATGACAAACGACCGGACACAAAGCACTCAGGCCACGCCAGCCAACGACTTCCCGACTGAATCCTTCGATGATCCCGTCGCCGCCGTCACGCGCCTTTCGGCGATCTACGAGGCGAACACGTCGTTTTTGCGCGATGCCTTCGCGCGCTATCGTCGCAACGAGAATTTCACGCATCGCGTGCGCGCATGCTACCCGTTCGTGCGCGTTCGCACCGAGCTCAATACGCAGATCGATTCGCGCCGCTCGTATGGTTTCGTCGCGGGGCCAGGCATCTTCGAAACCACGCTCACGCGCCCCGATCTCTTCGGCGACTATTACCGCGAGCAATTGCGGCTTCTGGCGAAGAACCATCACGTGGGGATCGAAGTGGGCGTATCGGCGCAGCCGGTTCCGATTCACTTCGCCTTCGCCGAGGGCATTCATCTGGAAGGCGATCTCGACCGCGACCGGCTGCTCGAGATGCGCAACATCTTCGATACGCCCGACCTCGCGCTGCTGGATGACCGCATCGTCAACGGCACCTACGAGCCCGCGCCCGGCGAGCCGCATCCGCTCGCGCTCTTCACGGCCGCGCGGGTGGACTTCTCGCTGCACCGGCTGCGGCACTACACCGCGACGCTGCCGACGCACTTCCAGAATTACGTGCTTTACACGAACTACCAGTTCTATATCGACGAGTTCGTGAAGCTCGGCCGCACGATGATGTCGCGCGCCGACGACGAGCAAACGCGTGCGTACCGCAGCGAGTATTCGTCGTTCGTCGAACCCGGCGACGTCATCACCTACAACGCGAATCTCGGCGAGCAGCTCGAGGACGAAGGCACGCCGCCGGCGCGTCTGCCGCAGATGCCCGCGTATCACCTGAAGCGTGCGGACGGCAGCGGCATCACGATGGTGAACATCGGCGTCGGGCCATCGAACGCGAAGACGATCACCGATCACATCGCCGTGCTGCGCCCGCATGCGTGGATCATGCTCGGGCACTGCGCGGGCCTGCGCAACACGCAGCGTCTCGGCGACTACGTGCTCGCGCACGGCTATGTGCGCGAGGATCACGTGCTCGACGCCGATCTTCCGCTATGGGTGCCGATTCCGGCGCTGGCCGAAGTGCAGGTCGCGCTGGAGAAGGCCGTCGCACAGGTGACGCAGCTGGAGGGCGCGGAACTGAAGCGCGTGATGCGCACGGGAACGGTCGCGAGCGTCGACAACCGCAACTGGGAGCTGCGCGATCATCGCGAGCCGGTGCAGCGGCTTTCGCAAAGCCGCGCGATTGCGCTCGACATGGAAAGCGCGACCATCGCGGCCAACGGCTTTCGCTTTCGCGTGCCCTACGGCACGCTGCTGTGCGTATCGGACAAGCCGCTGCACGGCGAGCTGAAGCTGCCCGGCATGGCCGACCAGTTCTATCGCGCGCAGGTGGACCAGCACTTGCAGATCGGCGTGAAGGCGATGGAGCTGCTGAGGATGAACGGACTCTCCAGGCTTCACAGCCGCAAGCTTCGCAGCTTCGCGGAAGTCGCGTTTCAGTGATCCGGCGAATGGCGAATGCGCGCGGACTTGCCAGGGCCGCGCGCACCGTCATGTCATAGATAGAACATCCGGTCTTCGTCGGACTTGCCTTCGGCCGGCTGTTCCTCCGCTTCCTCGCGGTCCTCGTAGAACTTGAGCACCGCTTCGAGCACCTGGTCGGGGTCGTCGATGACCTGCATCAGGTTGAGGTCCTTGTCGCCGATCACGCCGTTCGTGAGCAGCGTGTCCTTGAACCAGCCGAGCAGGCCTTCCCAGAACTCCGCGCCCACGAGGACGATCGGCACATGGCGCGACTTCTTGGTCTGAATGAGCGTGAGCACTTCGGCGAGTTCGTCGAGCGTGCCGAAGCCGCCGGGCATCACGACGACCGCGTCCGAGTTCTTCACGAACGTCACCTTGCGCGTGAAGAAATGGCGAAAGCGCAGCGAGATGTCCTGCCACTGGTTGCCCGACTGTTCGTGCGGCAGCTCGATGTTCAGCCCGACCGACGGAGACTTGCCCGCGTGCGCGCCCTTGTTGGCCGCTTCCATGATGCCGGGGCCGCCGCCGGAGATGACGGCGAAGCCCGCATCGGAGAACTTCTGCGCGATCTGGATGGCGAGTTTGTAGTAGGGCGACTCGGGTTTCAGGCGCGCCGAACCATAGATGCTGATGGCAGGCCGGATCTCCGAGAGGTACTCGGTCGCCTCGATAAACTCTGCCATAATCGTGAACATCTGCCACGATGCGCGAGCCTTTTTGGCCGTCGCGCGCTCTTGATCTGCGAGCGATCGCAGACTCGGAATCACTTTTCTCTTGTTCATAATGCCTGAAGAACTAAGTCTTGAAGGTAAGACCCTGCTATTGGTCGATGGTTCTAGCTACTTGTACCGGGCCTATCACGCGATGCCTGATCTACGCGGCCCCGATGGTGGGCCGACCGGCGCGCTTTATGGAATGGTGAACATGCTGCGCCGCCTGCGGCGCGAGATCAATGCAGAGTATAGCGCGTGCGTGTTCGACGCAAAGGGCAAGACGTTTCGCGACGACTGGTACGCGGAGTACAAGGCCAACCGGCCCTCGATGCCCGATGACCTCTCGCGCCAGATCGAACCCATCCACGTGACGGTGCGCGCGCTCGGCTGGCCGCTCGTGATGATCGAGGGCGTCGAGGCCGACGACGTGATCGGCACGCTTGCCGTCGCGGCCGAGAAGCGCGGGATGAAGGTGATCGTGTCGACGGGCGACAAGGACTTGGCACAGCTCGTGACGGATCATGTCACCCTCATCAATACGATGACCAACGAGACGCTCGACCGAGCGGGCGTGCTGGCGAAGTTCGGCGTGCCGCCGGAGCGGATCGTCGATTATCTGTCGCTCATCGGCGATACGGTCGACAACGTGCCGGGCGTCGAGAAGTGCGGTCCGAAGACGGCGCTGAAATGGCTCACGCAATACGAAACCCTTGATGGCATCGTCGCACACGCGGGCGAGATCAAAGGTGCGGTAGGAGACAATCTGCGCAAGGCTCTCGACTTCCTTCCGATGGCGAAGAAGCTCGTGACGGTACGCACGGAATGCGACCTGAGCACGCAGATCGAGTCGATCGATGCCACCTTGCCGAGCCGCCCCGAAGCGCGCGACGAACTGCGCGACCTCTTCACGCGGCATGGCTTCAAGACGTGGCTGCGCGAGGTCGAAATTGCCGACGCCGTGGAAGGCCCGACCGATACGCCGCCCGCCGAAACGACCGAGATCGTCCACCACTACGAGGCGGTGCAGACGTGGGAGCAGTTCGACGCGTGGCTCGCGAAGATCGACGCGGCCGAGCTCACGTCCTTCGACACCGAGACCACCTCGCTCGATCCGATGGTCGCGCAGATCGTGGGGCTCTCTGTGTCGGTGGAACCGGGGCATGCCGCGTACATTCCGGTTGCGCATCGCGGGCCGGATGCGCCCGTGCAACTGCCTCGCGATGAAGTGCTTCAGAAATTGAAGCCGTGGCTGGAAGATGCGTCGAAGAAGAAGGTCGGCCAGCACCTGAAATACGACGAGCAGGTGCTCGCGAACTATGGAATCGAGCTGAACGGCGTCGTGCACGACACGCTCTTGCAGTCGTACGTGCTCGAATCGCACAGGCCGCACGACATGGACAGCCTCGCGCTGCGCCATCTCGGCGTGAAGACGATCAAGTACGAGGACGTCGCAGGCAAGGGCGCGTCGCAGATCGGCTTCGACGAGGTCGCGCTCGACAAGGCTGCCGAGTACGCCGCCGAAGATGCGGACATCACGCTGCGGCTGCATCAGGCGCTCTATCCGCAAGTGGCCGACGAGGAAGGTCTGCTGCGCGTGTATCGCGACATCGAGATGCCGACCTCGCGCGTGCTGCGCAAGATGGAGCGCAACGGCGTGCTGATCGATCGCGAAAAGCTGAACCGGCAGAGCAGCGAGATCGCCACGCGGCTGATCGAACTGGAAGGTGAGGCGTATGCACTGGCGGGCGGCGAGTTCAACCTCGGGTCGCCGAAGCAGATCGGGCAGATCTTCTTCGAGAAGCTGCAACTGCCGGTGGTGAAGAAGACTCCGAGCGGCGCGCCTTCAACCGATGAAGAAGTGCTGCAGAAGCTCGCGGAAGACTATCCGCTGCCGAAGATCCTGCTCGAACATCGCGGCCTGTCGAAGCTCAAGTCCACCTACACCGACAAGCTGCCGCGCATGGTCAACGCGGCTACCGGCCGCGTGCATACGAACTATGCGCAGGCGGTCGCGGTGACGGGGCGCCTGTCGTCGAACGAGCCGAACCTGCAGAACATCCCGGTGCGCACGGGCGAAGGCCGGCGCATCCGCGAAGCGTTCATCGCGCCTCCGGGAAGCGTGATCGTGTCGGCGGACTACTCGCAGATCGAGTTGCGCATCATGGCCCACATCTCCGGCGACGCATCGCTCATGCGCGCGTTCGCAAAGGGCGAGGACGTGCATCGCGCGACGGCATCGGAGATCTTCAGCGTCACGCCGATCGAAGTGTCGAGCGACCAGAGGCGCATCGCGAAGGTCATCAACTTCGGGCTGATCTACGGCATGAGCTCGTTCGGTCTCGCCTCGAACATCGGCATCACGCGCGACGCCGCGAAGCTCTACATCGACCGCTATTTCGCACGCTACCCGGGCGTCGCCGCGTACATGGAGAACACGCGCGCGAGCGCCAGGCAGAAGGGCTTCGTCGAGACGGTGTTCGGGCGGCGGCTTTGGCTGCCCGAGATCAACGGCGGCAGCGGGCCGCGCCGCCAGGCGGCCGAACGCGCCGCGATCAACGCGCCGATGCAGGGCACCGCGGCCGATCTCATCAAGCTCTCGATGATCGCGGTGCAGGACTGGATCGAGGCATCGAAGATCGGGACCAAGATGATCATGCAGGTGCACGACGAACTCGTGCTCGAAGTGCCCGAAGGCGAATTGCCCGAAGTGCGCAAGCGGCTGCCGGAACTGATGTGCGGCGTGGCTGCGCTGAAGGTGCCGCTCGTCGCGGAGGTCGGCGCGGGCGCAAACTGGGAGGAAGCGCACTGATTGTCTGCTGCCCGCATGCCGTGCATGCGGGACACGGGCTTGCGAGCGCGCCGCGCGCTCGCGCACAATGAGCCCGTCGAGGCGAGCCGGAACGCCGATGTCCGAAGAATCAACGTATTCAAGTAACGGCCAAGGGAGAGTTTCAATGCATCGCTTCATCATTGTCGGCGGAGGCGCCGGAGGGCTCGAACTCGCTACGCGTTTGGGCGACCGGTACGGTTCGACGAGCAGCAAGAAGGCGCCGAAGGCTCAGGTCACCCTGATCGACCGCAATCCGACCCATATCTGGAAGCCGCTGTTGCACGAGGTCGCCGCGGGCAGCATGGACCCGTTCACGCAGGAACTCGAATACGCGGCGCAGGCGAACTGGCACGGCTTCGAGTTCCAGCAGGGCGACCTGATCGGGCTCGACCGCGAGGCGAGGCGCATCACGATCGGTCCGCTCGTCGATCACGAGGCGGGCGAGCTGCTGCCGCAGCGCGAACTCGAATACGACACGCTCGTGCTCGCCATCGGCAGCACGACGCATTACTTCGGCGTGCAGGGCGCGCAGGAATATTCAATCGCACTCGACACCGTCGGTCAGGCCGAACTCTTTCGCAAGCGCCTGATCGCGGCGTGCATGCGCGCCGAGCATCGCGCGCCGGAGCCGGTCGCCGAGGGCGGGGCCGGTCAGCCGCGCATTCAGGTGGCGATCGTCGGCGCGGGCGCGACAGGCGTGGAACTGTCGGCGGAGTTGCGCAACACGGCGCACGTGCTGTCGGCCTACGGCCTGCACAAGCTCGATCCGAAACACGACATCGGCATCGCGCTGATCGAAGCCGGACCGCGCATCCTGCCGGCGTTGCAGGACCGCGTGTCGTTGGCAACCGCCGACCTGCTCACGAAGCTCGGCGTAACGCTCCTGACGGGCGAGACGGTGGCCGAGGTATCGCGCGACTCGATCCGCACGGCGAGCGGCAAGACGATCCGCGCCGACCTGACGGTCTGGGCCGCGGGCATCAAGGCGCCGGCCGTGCTCGCCCAGCTCGGCGGCCTGCCCACCAACCGTCTCGGCCAGCTCAACGTGCGGCGCACGCTGCAGACCGAAGTCGACAACGACATCTTCGCGCTTGGCGACTGCGCGGCCTGCCCGTGGCCGGGCAACGAGCGCAACGTGCCGCCGCGTGCCCAGGCGGCGCACCAGCAGGCGAGTTTTCTGCTCAATGCGCTCGCGCGCAGGCTCGAAGGCAAGCCGCTGCCCGAGTACACGTATCGCGATTTCGGCTCGCTCGTGTCGCTCGGGCACTACAGCGCGGTCGGCAATCTGATGGGCGGTCTGATCGGCGGGAACATGCTGATCGAAGGGCTCTTCGCGCGCTTCATGTACATGTCGCTGTACCGGCTGCACGTCGCGGCGCTGCACGGCTATCCGCGCATGGTGCTCGATACCTTCGCGCACTGGCTGCGGCGCTCCACCGCGCCGCGGGTCAAGCTGCACTGAGCGCAGCGGGCGCCGGGTGGCTCCGCTTCCGGCGTCTTGCTTCGACTCGCTCCGCCTTTTTGTCGGCCGGCCGCAAAGCTGTTTAGAATGAGCGGCGCGCGTTTCTGCGTCTTGTGCCGCGCGGCTCGCGGCGTGCGGCGAATGCCCGCGCGTGGCGCAAGTTCCAAGGCGTGGTTCAACGGTCGATCGAACCACGCCGAGCCTTCGTCGTTGCAGCGCCGCGCGTGGGGAAGCCTGGATTCACGGCGCGCGGTTTCCGGTTCAGTGCCGCCTGCGCGCCGCTCGCGAAGCGCGTGCTGCGGCTTGTCGCGGCCTTCGCCGCAGGAGCTTCGTATGCTTACGCCTGAAGTCGACAGCCTTATCCCGCACGTCCCGTTCAACCGCCGCACCTTCCTCAAGGCCACCTTCGGCACCGGCTTCGCGGCCGCCGTGCTGCCGGTCTCGGCGCAAACCATCCATACCGATACCGAAGGGCTGGAAGCCGGGGCGATCGGCGTGCGCGGCGCAGACGGCACGCTCATTCCCGCCTATCGCGCGCAGCCGAAAGGCAGGACGAAGCTGCCCGTCATCATCGTGATCCATGAAATTTTCGGCGTGCACGAGCACATCGCCGACGTCTGCCGGCGCTTCGCGAAGCTGGGCTATCTGGCGATCGCGCCGGATTTCTTCACCCGGCAGGGCGACGCGACGAGCGTGCAGTCGATCCAGCAGATCAACGACCAGATCGTCTCGAAGATACCGGACTCGCAGGTGATTTCGGACATCGACGCCACCGTCAAATGGGCAGGCGAGCACGGCGGCGACCTGAACAAGCTCGGCATCACGGGGTTCTGCTGGGGCGGGAAGTACGCATGGCTCTACGCGGAACACAATCCGCGCCTGAAGGCGGCGGTCGTCTGGTACGGACGGGTCACCGGCAACAGGACGGCCAACAATCCCAGCTATCCGATCGACAACGTCGCCGAGCTGAAGGCGCCTGTGCTTGGCCTCTACGGCAAGCAGGACCAGAGCATCCCGCAGGACACGCTCGAGCAGATGAAGCAGGCGATCGCGAACGGTCCGGCGGTCGCGCGGGGCTCGCAGTTCGTCGTCTACGAGGACGCGCCGCACGCGTTTTTCGCCGACTACCGCCCGAGCTATCGCAAGGCCGACGCCGAGGACGGCTGGCGCCGCGCCCTTGCCTGGTTCAAGGAGCACGGCGTCAAGTAGCGCGCGATCAGGGCGTCGCGCCCGTTGCCACGGGGCGCGACGGATTCGCGCACCACTCGCTCCACGAGCCGGGGTAGAGCGCCGCGCCGTGCAGGCCGGCGATCTCCATCGCGAGCGCGTTGTGGCACGCGGTCACGCCCGAGCCGCATTGCAGCACCACGCGGTCCGGCGCGGTGCCGCCAATGGCCGCACCGAACACCTCACGCAGGTCGTGGGCGCTCTTGAAGCGGCCGTCGGCGGCGAGGTTGTCCTTGAAGTAATGATTCAGCGCGCCCGGGATGTGGCCGCCCACCGGGTCGATGGTCTCGTTCTCGCCGCGATACCGGTCGGCGGCGCGGGCGTCGATCAGCAGATGGTCGCGCGTGGTCAGATTGCGCTCGACAGCCTGGACGTCGACGGTCACCGCGAGCGGCTTGCCCGCCTTGAAATTGCCCGGCGCCTTCGCCGGCACCTGCGTGTCGAGCGGCTGGCCGGCGGCTTCCCAGGCCAGCAGGCCGCCGTCGAGCAGCGCGACGGAATCGTGCCCGAGCCAGCGCAGCAGCCACCACAGGCGCGCGGCGTACATGCCGTCCTGCGCGTCGTAGGCAATGACCTGCTGCCCTTCGTTCAGCCCGAAGCCCGCGAGCGTTGCCACGAGCGCCGCGCGGTCCGGCAGCGGGTGCCGCCCGTTCGTGCCGGTCTTCACGCCGGACAGGTCGCGGTCGAGATGCAGGTAGTGCGCGCCCGGCAGATGGCCTGTCGCGTACGCGGCCTCGCCCGCCCCGGGTGCGGCGAGGTCGAAGCGGCAATCGAAGATCAGCGCGCTGCCGGGCGCGGCGGCGAGGCGTGCGGCCAGATTGGCGGCGGAAATCAGCGTGGTGTGGTGGGTGTGCGGCATGACAGCTCCTGATGCGGACGCCGCGGCTGCCGTTGCAGAAGGATTGCAGAAGGGCCGGGGCTTTCGAATAGTGGTACCAGTTAGTCTAAACAAAAAAAGACGGGCAAGACGGGCCTAAAACCCGTGGTGCCCGTCTTTTCCTGATGAGCGCTTGCCGCTCAGATCGTGCCCAGCTGATGCCGCAGGAATTCGTGGAAGTGCTGCATGCCCGATTCCATCGGGCTTTGATACGGCCCGACCTGCGATTCGCCGCGCGACATCAGCGCGCGCCGTCCGGCGTCCATGCGTTCGGCGATCTCGTCGTCTTCGCGGGCGGTTTCCATGTACGCGGCGCGTTCCGCTTCGACGAACTCGCGCTCGAAGAGCGCAATTTCCTCGGGGTAGTAGAACTCGACGATATTCGTGGTCTTCTGCGCGCCGCGCGGAATGAGCCACGACACGACCAGCACGTGCGGATACCACTCGATCATGAGGCCGGGGTAGTACACCATCCAGATCGCGCCGAAATCGGGCGGCCTGCCGTTGCGGAACCGCAGCACCTGGTCGTGCCACTTCCGGTACGTCGGGCTGCCGGGCTTCTCGAGATTCTTGTGCACGCCGACCGTCTGGACGCTGTACCAGTCGCCGAATTCCCAGGTCAGGTCGTCGCACGAGACGAAGCTGCCGAGGCCCGGATGGAACGGCGCGACGTGGTAGTCCTCCAGATACACCTCGATGAAGGACTTCCAGTTGTAGTTGCACTCGTGCACCTCGACGTGATCGAACATGAAGCCCGAGAAATCGAAGTGTTTCGCCGTGCCGAGGCGCGCCAGATCCGCCGCGACGTCGCGGCCCTGCGCCTCGAAGAGCAGTCCCTGCCAGTTCTGCAGCGGCGTGGCGCCGAGGTTGAGGCAGGGGTTGTCGGCGAAATGCGGCGCGCCGAGCAGCTGCCCGTTCAGGTCGTAGGTCCAGCGGTGCAGCGGGCAGACGATGTTGTCGGCACTGCCGCGCCCGTTCAGCATGATTGCCTGCCGGTGCCGGCAGACGTTCGACAGCAATTCGATATTCGATTGCTGATTGCGCACGAGCACGCGCCCTTCGCCTTCGCCAGGAAGAGCGAAATAGTTCCCCGCTTCGGGAACCATGAGTTCGTGCCCGACGTAGCGAGGGCCCTGCTTGAATAGTGTTTCGAGTTCGCGCGTAAGAAGCGCTTCGTCAAAGTAAGCCGTGACTGGCAGCTGGCTATGAAAAGCCTTCAGCTGCAATGCATTGCTCAGATTGGACATTCCCACTCCCGATGAAAACGTGAAAGCAGTGAACAACCCAACCATCGAAGAATCGATTTAGGGAGCCCGCGATTATACCCAAATCCCCCTCCTTGGGGCGCTTAAGGTCTTGATTTGGGTCAAAATTGCGCCGGGAGTTCCGCGCGGTCAGGGGCGATTGCGGACGCGGGCCGCCGGGGGCCGCACGCGCGGCGCATGCACGCCGGACGGGGTCCCGGCAGTCATGGCAAGGGGGCCGAGGCCGAAAAATCGGCTTTTGCCGTAGAATGTGCGACTTGTTCCCAAAATCCGATTCCAGACCAACGATTCATGGCGAAAACCGCAACGCAGGAAGCTGCCGCCAGCACGCCGGGCGCGGACGGCGCGCCGCTTCCGGACAATTACGAGGCGGCGCTGGCAGAGCTCGAGGGACTGGTCGGGCGCATGGAAGGCGGCGCCCTGAGTCTCGAGGAATCGCTCGCAGCCTACCGCCGCGGTGCGGCGCTTGTGGGCTTTTGCCAACAACAGCTCGAAAAAGTCGAGCAGCAGGTGCGCGTGCTCGATGGTGAAACACTGAAGCCGCTGCCCGCCGACGTGCAGCGTGCGACCCAGAATGCCGGGCCAACCGCCGACAACGGGGACGACCTATGACCTTCGAACAATGGATGCGCGCCAGTCTCGACCGTGTCGAGACGGCCCTCGAACACTATCTGCCGGGCGTCGACGTCGCCCCGGCCCGGTTGCACGACGCGATGCGCTACGCCGTGCTCGGCGGCGGCAAGCGCGTGCGGCCGCTTCTTTGCCACGCCGCCGGCGAACTGACCGGCGCCGAGGCGGCCGCGCTGGAAGCGGCGAGCGCCGCGCTGGAAATGATCCATGTGTATTCGCTCGTGCATGACGACATGCCTGCGATGGACGACGACGCGCTGCGTCGCGGAAAGCCCACGGTACACATCCAATATGACGAAGCGACGGCACTGCTCGTCGGCGATGCGCTGCAGTCGCAGGCGTTCATCACGCTGACGGCTGCCGGCAACGCGCTCTCCGACCGCCAGCAGGCCGCGCTCGTGCGCGAACTGGCGGTGGCGAGCGGCTCGATCGGCATGGCCGGCGGGCAGGCGATCGACCTCGGAAGCGTCGGACAAAAGCTGTCGCGGCCCGAGCTGGAAACAATGCATCGGAAGAAAACGGGCGCGCTGCTGCGCGCCTCCGTGCGCATGGGCGCGCTCGCGGGCGAGGCGCCCACCGAGGCGTCGCTCAGGGCGCTCGACGATTATTCGGCCGCGGTCGGCCTCGCGTTCCAGGTGGTGGACGACATTCTCGACGTCACCGCCGACTCCGCGACCCTCGGCAAGACCGCCGGCAAGGACGCGAAGGACGACAAACCGACCTACGTGTCGATCATCGGACTCGACGCGTCGCGCGAACTTGCTGCCCAGCTGCGCCGCGACGCGCATGCCGCCCTCGAACCCTTCGGCGCGCGCGCCCAGCGCCTCGCCGAACTTGCCGACCTGGTCGTGAACCGGGTGCATTGAACGTTGAATGCGTGAAATCCGCCGGCGGCGCCGAAACGGCGTTTGATCGGACCACGGAACCGCGCCAGTTTTCCTACAATGGGACGACGATGTACGACTTGCTGAAAACCATCGACGATCCGGCTGCCCTGCGCGCCCTCGATCGCCGCCAACTACAACCGCTTGCCGACGAACTGCGGGCCTACGTGCTCGACAGCGTGTCGCAAACGGGCGGCCATCTGTCGTCGAATCTCGGCACGGTCGAGCTCACGATCGCGCTGCACTATGTATTCGACACACCCGGCGACCGTATCGTCTGGGACGTCGGCCATCAGACCTATCCGCACAAGATCCTGACCGGCCGCCGCGACCAGATGCCCACGCTGCGCCAGCTCGGCGGCATATCGGGCTTCCCGCGCCGCAGCGAGTCCGAATACGACACGTTCGGCACGGCGCACTCGAGCACGTCGATTTCGGCGGCGCTCGGCATGGCGATCGCGAGCAAGCTGCAGGGCGACAACCGCTTCTCGATCGCCGTGATCGGCGACGGCGCGATGACAGCCGGCATGGCCTTCGAGGCGATGAACAACGCCGGCGTCTGCGACGACGTGCCCCTGCTCGTGATCCTGAACGACAACGACATGTCGATTTCGCCGCCGGTAGGCGCGTTGAATCGCCATCTCGCGCGCCTGATGTCGGGCCGTTTCTACGCCGCGGCGCGCGCCGGTGTCGAGCGCGTGCTGCGCGTCGCGCCGCCGATGCTCGACCTCGCCCGCAAGCTCGAAGAGCACGCGAAGGGCATGATCGTGCCGGCCACGCTCTTCGAGGAGTTCGGCTTCAACTACATCGGCCCGATCGACGGGCACGACCTCGATTCGCTGATCCCGACCTTGCAGAACATCAAGGAGCTGCGCGGCCCGCAGTTCCTGCACGTCGTGACGAAGAAGGGCCAGGGCTACAAGCTCGCCGAGGCCGATCCGGTGCTGTACCACGGACCGGGCAAGTTCAATCCGGCCGAAGGCATCAAGCCGTCCGCCGCGCCGTCGAAGAAGACCTACACGCAGGTGTTCGGCGAGTGGCTCTGCGACGCCGCCGCGCAGGATTCGCGCGTTGTCGGCATCACGCCGGCCATGCGCGAGGGCTCGGGCATGGTCGAGTTCGAAAAGCGCTTCCCGGACCGCTATTTCGACGTCGGCATCGCCGAGCAGCATGCGGTGACCTTTGCGGGCGGGCTCGCCGCCGACGGCATGAAGCCGGTCGTCGCGATCTACTCGACGTTCCTGCAGCGCGCCTACGACCAGCTGATCCACGACGTCGCGCTGCAAAACCTGCCGGTGGTGTTCGCCATCGACCGCGCGGGCCTTGTCGGCGCGGACGGCGCGACGCACGCGGGCAACTACGATCTCGCGTTCCTGCGCTGCATCCCGAACATGACGGTAATGGCCGCGTCCGACGAAAACGAATGCCGCCAGATGCTCTACACGGCGCTCCAGCAGCCGAATCCGACTGCCGTGCGCTATCCGCGCGGCGCCGGAACGGGTGTCGCCACGGTCAAGCAGATGACCGCGATTCCGCTCGGCAAGGGCGAAATCCGCCGTGAATCGTCGCAGAAGCTCGGCTCGGGCAAGCGCATCGCGATTCTCGCGTTCGGCACGATGGTCGCGCCGTCGCTCGCCGCGGCCGGGGAACTGGACGCGACCGTCGCCAACATGCGCTTCGTCAAGCCGATCGATACCGACCTGCTGCGCGAACTCGCCGCGACGCACGATGCGCTCGTGACCGTCGAGGAAGGCGCGATCATGGGCGGCGCGGGCTCGGCCTGCGTGGAAGCGCTGCTGGCGAACGGCGTCGTCAAGCCGGTGCTGCAACTCGGCCTGCCCGACGTGTTCATCGACCACGGCGATCCGGTCAAGCTGCTCGCGAGCGTCGGGCTGGATGGCGCAGGCATCGCGAAGTCGATCAACGAGCGCTTTCTCGCCGCAGTCGATGTCGCCGCGGTCGGTGTCGCGGCTGGCAAGCTGACCAAGCGCGTCGCCTGAATCTTCGTACGGATGCGCGCCCGGGGAAGGCGTGCATCCGGCCCCCGAACCGACACTACGATCCTTGGCGAATGCGCGAGGTCGCTACCCCTTTCACGCCCCGCGCCCCGGCTACGCGCGGTGAATGAGGACATGAACAAATGAATCAGATGAATCCCGCCTTCGTGATGCCCGACGTGCAAAGCTCGCCCGACACGCGCCAGATCCCGATTCAGCGCGTCGGCGTGAAGGCCGTGCGGCATCCGCTGACCGTGCGCACGCGAAGCGGCGAAGCGCAGCCGAGCGTCGGCGTGTGGAATCTCGACGTTCATCTTCCGGCCGACCAGAAGGGCACGCACATGTCGCGCTTCGTCGCGCTGCTCGACGAGCATCGCGAGCCGCTCGAACTCGCGTCGCTGCGTGCGATGCTCGTGTCGATGCTGGAGAAGCTCGAGGCGCACGCGGGGCGCATCGAAGTGTCGTTCCCGTATTTCGTGATGAAGACGGCGCCGGTGTCGGGCGTGCAAAGCCTGATGGACTACGAGGTCACGCTGGCGGGCGAGTTGCGCGACGGTGAAACGCGCGTCACGCTGAAGGTGCTCGTGCCGGTGACGAGCCTGTGCCCCTGCTCGAAGAAGATCTCGCAATACGGCGCGCACAATCAGCGCTCGCATGTGACGATCGCCGCCGAACTCGCGGCTGACATGCCGGTTGAAGACCTGATCGCCATTGTGGAAGAGGAAGCGTCGTGCGAACTGTGGGGCCTGCTCAAGCGCCCGGACGAGAAGTTCGTGACGGAGCGCGCCTACGAGAATCCGAAGTTCGTCGAGGATCTCGTGCGCGATGTCGCCACCCGGCTGAACGGCGACGCGCGCATCGCCGCGTATGTGCTGGAAGCCGAGAATTTCGAGTCGATCCACAACCACAGCGCGTACGCCGTGATCGAGCGGGACAAGCGGGTCTGAAAGCCGCCTGATCCCGGCAGGAAAGGCCGATCGACCGATCGGCCTTTTTTTATGCCGCTGCGCGTTCCAGCGCCAGCGGTTCGCCGCGCACGGAATCCAGCAGAATCGACGCGAGCCGCTCGACGGGCGCCGGAGCCGTCGCCGACGCGCGCTGCAGCACGAGCGGTATCGACGGCAGCGCGGGCAGGCCGTGCGAGTCCGCATCGAGGGCGCGCACGGTCGCCGGCAGGCCGTAGCGCGTGCGCACCGTCACCCCCAGCCCGGCGGCGGCCGCCGCCCACAGGCCCGCGAGACTCGCGCTCGTGAACGCCACGCGCCACTTGATGCCCGCCCGGTCGAGCGCCTCCGTCGCGGCGCTGCGAAAGAGGCACTGGCGGTCGAACGCGACGAGCGGCAAAGGCTCGCTTTCATCGCCGCGGCTCCACGGCACTGCCGAAGAGCCGATCCAGCTCATCTGCGGCTCGGCGATGCGCTCGTGCTGACGGGGATCGGCGGCAACGGTCGATGCGCCGCCCCAGACGAGCGCGAGATCCAGCTGGTTCGATTCCACGCGCTCGATCAAATCGGCGTTGCGCGCCACGCGGGCCTCGATGCTCACTTTCGGATGCGCCCGCGCAAAACGCCCGAGCACATCGGGCAGCACGAACTCGCCGAAATCCTCCTGAAGCCCAAGGCGGATCCACCCTTCGAGATCGACGCCCCGAATCGCCACGGCGGCTTCGTCGTTCAGTTCGATCAAACGTCGCGCATATTGCAGCATCGTCTCGCCGGCTTCGGTCAGGGCAAGCCCGCGGCCGGACTTGCGAAAGAGCGTCGTGCCCGCCTGCTCCTCGAGTTTGCGAATCTGCGCGCTGACAGCGGATGTAGAGCGCCCGACGCGATCCGCCGCCTTCGCGAAACTCCCGAGGTCCATTCCCGCGACAAAGCTGCGCAGCACCGCGAGATCGAACGTGACTTGACTCATGATCAATCGTCCTGTTTTATCGAATGATTGGTTCGATACTTTCTGATATTCAGGATGATCTTATGCCGCGAAACTGGCCGGGTCAAATCCGCTAGAGGACGATCATGGCTACACCCCTGACATGGCGAGCGCAGGCGCGCGGCGAGTCGCACCGGTGGAAGGTGCTGGGCGTCGGCGTCGCGGCGAACGCCAGCTTTTCGGCGGCGTCTGCCGGCATTCCGACGACGGCCGTCTGGCTGCGCGCGGGCTACCACCTCGGCAACGCGGAACTCGGGCTCGTGCTCGGCGCGATGGGGCTGGGCGTCGCGCTGTCCGAACTGCCGTGGGGCCTGCTCACCGACCGCTGGGGCGACCGCCCCGTGCTCCTGACCGGCCTCTTCACCACTGCGGCGGCGCTCCTCGCGATGACGCTCTTCGCCGCGCCGTCCGCGCATCATCCGGTCCCCGGGCTCGGTTGGCTCGTGCTCGCGATGTGCGTCGTCGGGCTGCTCGGCGGCAGCGTCAACGGATCGAGCGGGCGCGCGGTGATGGCGTGGTTTCGCGAAGGCGAGCGCGGGCTCGCGATGAGCATCCGCCAGACGGCCGTGCCGCTCGGCGGCGGACTGGGCGCGCTGATGCTGCCGTGGCTCGCGGCGTCATACGGATTCGCGGCCGTCTACGGCGTGCTCGCCGCGATGTGCGCGCTGTCGGCGGCGTTCGCATGGCGCTGGCTCGACGAGCCGCCGGCCACACGGGCGCATGCCGCCGCCAGGCAGGACGATCCGGCGGCCGGGCCCTTGCGCGACAAAGAGGTGTGGCGCGTGGTGCTCGGCATCGGCCTCTTGTGCGTGCCGCAAATGGCGGTGCTCACCTTCGCGACCGTCTTCCTGCACGACGCGGGCCATCTCGGCATTGCGGCGATCAGCGGCACGATGGCCGCGGTCCAGCTCGGCGCCATGGGGATGCGCATATGGAGCGGCCGTCACACTGACCGCCACGGCAACCGGCGCGCGTATCTGCGCGGCTCGACGCTCGTCGCGGTGGCGTCGTTCATCATGCTCGGGCTGGTGCTGCAGTGCTTCGCGCAGGCGCCGGGTGCGCTGCTGATGGCGATGATCGCGTTCGCGGGCATCTGCGTGTCGGCGTGGCATGGCGTCGCCTACACGGAGCTGGCGACGCTCGCCGGAACCCGCCGCGCCGGAACCGCGCTGGGCATGGCGAACACGGTGGTCTACGCCGGCCTGTTCGTCACGCCGCTCGCGATTCCCCACCTGCTCGTGCTGGGGTCGTGGCCGCTCGTCTGGTTCGCGGTGGCGCTCTGCGCGCTCTTTGCGTTCCCCCTGTTTCCGAGGGCGCGGCGCGATTAAACTGGCTGTCCCGAAACGACAGCCGGAGCCACACCTTGATCCTGATCGGCCAATACGACTCCCCGTTCGTGCGGCGCACCGCCATCGCGCTCACGCTCTACGGGATGCCTTTCGAGCAGAAGCCGTGGTCCGTCTTCGGCGACGCCGGCAAGGTCGCGCAATACAACCCGCTGATCCGCGTGCCGACGCTCGTCCTTGATTCGGGCGAGGTACTGATCGAAAGCGCGATGATCCTCGACTATCTCGACGAGGAAGCGGGCGCCGCGAAGCGGATGATGGCGCCGGCGGGCCCCGCGCGCCGGCAGGCGCAGAAGGTGTGCGCGCTCGCGGCGGGCCTCGGCGACAAGGCCGTCGCGCTCGTCTACGAACGCGTCCTGCACAAGGAGAAGTCGGAAGTGTGGGTGAAGCGCTGCACGGGGCAGGTCGAACGCGTGCTGGATGCGCTCGAAGCCGATCGCGCGGCACGCCCGACGCCATACTGGTTCGGCGACGCCATCGGTCACGCGGACATCGCGGTGGCGTGCGCGCTGCGCTTCGCCCGCGAGGCGCTTCCGGCGCTCTTCACGCAAACGCGCTGGCCGACGCTGATCGCGCATGGCGACCGCTGCGAGACGCTGCCCGCGTTCAAGGCGATCGTCCAGCCGTTCAATCCGCCGAACTAGGCGGCAGCGAGCGACGCGAGGTCCCAGCGCGGCCTGACGGTGAACGCGTAGTCGCGCACGGCCTGCTCCGGCCAGCGCGAGAGGCGCAGCGCGCCGGCGAGCGCGATCATCGCGCCGTTGTCGGTGCAAAGGGAGAGGTCGGGGTAGTACACGTCGAAGCGGCGCTTTTTCGCCGCCGCCGAGAGCGCCTCGCGCAGTTGCCGGTTCGCGCCCACGCCGCCCGCCACGACGAGCCGTTTCAGCCCCGTCTGCTTCAGGGCCGCGAGCGATTTCGCGGTCAGCACGTCTACGGCGGCATCGACGAAACCGCGCGCCAGGTCCGCCTTCGACTGTTCGCAGACGTTCGCGCCGAGCTTCCTGCTGTGCGTGAGCACGGCCGTTTTCAGGCCGCTGAAGCTGAAATCGAGGTCGCCGGAATGGAGCATCGGGCGGGGCAGCGTGACGGCGCCGGGCGTGCCGAATTCCGCCATCCGCGACACCTCCGGTCCGCCCGGATAGCCGAGGCCGAGCAGCTTGGCGGTCTTGTCGAAGGCTTCGCCCGCGGCGTCGTCGAGCGTTTCGCCGAGCGTCTCGTACACGCCGACGTCGGTCACACGCATCAGTTGCGTGTGCCCGCCCGAGACGAGCAGCGCGACGAACGGAAACGGCGGCGGCTCGTCGACGAGCAGCGGCGACAGCAGATGCCCTTCCAGATGGTGGATGCCGACGGTCGGCTTGTCCCACGCCATCGCGAGCGCGTTCGCGATGCTCGCGCCCACCAGCAGCGCGCCCGCGAGCCCGGGACCCTGCGTGAACGCGATCGCGTCGATATCGCCGCGCGCGGCGCCCGCTTCGCCCATCACCTGCTCGAGAAGCGGCAGCGCGCGCCGGATGTGATCGCGCGACGCCAGTTCCGGCACGACGCCGCCGTATTCGCGATGCATCGCGATCTGCGAATGCAGCGCGTGCGAGAGCAGGCCGCGCCCGGTGTCGTAGAGCGCAAGGCCGGTTTCGTCGCAGGAGCTTTCGATGCCGAGGACTAGCATGGGATTGGGCGTCAGGGGAACGTCAAAGTATATCAGCGGCGGTGGGCGGGCGCGGGCCGGCGGGTTGGGCCGGTCGGGCCGGTTACAATGCGCGCCATGGAATCATTCGATATCGCCGTCATTGGCGCCGGCGCGGCGGGCATGATGTGCGCCGCGGTCGCCGGGCAAAGCGGCCGCCGCGTCGTCCTGATCGACCACGCCGAACGCCTCGCCGAAAAAATCCGCATCTCGGGCGGCGGGCGCTGCAACTTCACGAACATCAATGCGGGACCGGCGAACTTTCTGTCGGCGAATCCGCATTTCTGCCGCTCCGCGCTCGCGCGCTACACGCCGCGCGATTTCCTCGCGCTGCTCAAGCAATACCGCGTGAGCTGGCACGAGAAGCACAAGGGCCAGCTGTTCTGCGACGACTCGAGCGAATCCGTCATCGACGTCCTGAAAAGCGAATGCGACGCCGGCCGGGTGGCATGGCGCCGTCCGGTGACGGTCGAGGCGATCCGCCACGGCGGTGAGCACTTTGCGCTCGACACGACCGCCGGCACGATCGGCGCGGCGGCGCTCGTGATCGCGACGGGCGGCCTGTCGATCCCGAAGATCGGCGCGACCGATTTCGGCTATCGCGTGGCGAAGCAGTTCGGCCACAGGCTCGTCGATACGCGGCCGGCGCTCGTGCCGCTCACCTTCGCCGCCGGCGACTGGGCGCCGTTCGCGGCGCTGTCGGGGCTGTCCGTGGAGGTGGAGCTGAGCACGGGGAAGGGCCGGGCGCGCGGTGAATTTTCCGAAGACCTGCTGCTCACCCACCGCGGGCTGTCCGGCCCGGGCGTGCTGCAGATTTCGAGCTACTGGAATCCGTCGGAGCCGATCCAGATCGATTTGCTGCCGGGCGTCGACGCAACCGAAGCGCTGCTCGCCGCGAAAGCCGGCTCGAAGAAGCAGATCGCCACGTTTCTCGCCGAGCACGTTCCGGCGCGGCTCGCGCACACCTGGCTGGAAGCGCAGCGCGTGCCGCCCGAGGCCCGTCTCGCCGATCTCCCCGACAGGACACTCAAGGCGGTCGGTGAGTCGCTGTCGCGCTGGACGCTCACCCCCAGCGGCACCGAGGGCTACCGCAAGGCCGAGGTGACGCGCGGCGGCGTGGACACGCGCGAACTGTCGTCGACGACGATGATGAGCGCGCGCACGCCCGGCCTGTACTTCATCGGCGAGGCGGTAGATGTTACCGGATGGCTGGGCGGCTACAACTTCCAGTGGGCGTGGGCATCGGGTGTCGCGGCGGGGCAGGCGGCCGCCGAATTTGCTCGCGAAATGTCCGTGCGCGCCTGAGCGTGTCGCCCGCAAAGCCAGACGGCACAAGGCTTTTGCGCGGCGGCGGGACGGCCTGCGGCGCGCGCCGCAATCTCGAAATGCCCTGTTTGACCTGCTATACTCAGAAGTTACCGTCACGATGGTGTCATTGGTAAAAATGACGCCGTCAAACAAGCCGGCGAGCCGCTCAACGCCGCAGCCAACCGCGCGGATGCCTTGACCGTCGGGATCGCGCTTTCATGAACGCCGTGCCCGGCGTCCGACGCGCGGCCGCCGGCCGGATCTACTCAATCTTGCAATTGCACCGGGTGAACGATGAGCCTCAAGGACCAGATCAGCGACGACATGAAGGCCGCGATGCGCGCACGCGAAACGGAGCGTCTCGGCACGATTCGCCTGCTGCTCGCCGCGATCAAGCAGCGTGAAGTCGACGAACGCGTGACGCTCGACGACGCGGGCATCACCGCCGTCATCGACAAGATGATCAAGCAGCGCAAGGACTCGATCAGCCAGTTCCAGACGGCCGGCCGCGACGATCTGGTCGCGAAGGAGAGCGCCGAGCTGACGGTGCTGTCCGCCTACATGCCGGAGCAGCTGTCGGCGGAGGCGATCGCCGCCGAGGTTGAGGCCGCCGTCGCTGCAACGGGTGCCGCCGGTCCGCAGGACATGGGCAAGGTCATGGGCGTGCTCAAGCCGAAACTCGCGGGCCGAGCCGACATGACGGCCGTGTCGGCGCAGGTGAAAGCGGCGCTGTCGAAGTAAGCGCGTTTCACGGTGATCCCGCACGCGTTCCTGCAGGATTTGCTCAACCGCGTCGATATCGTCGACACGGTGGGACGCTTCGTCCAGTTGAAGAAGGGCGGCGCGAACTTCATGGGCCTGTGCCCGTTCCACAACGAAAAGAGCCCGTCGTTCACGGTCAGCCCGACCAAGCAGTTCTACCACTGCTTTGGCTGCGGCGCGCACGGCACGGCAATCAGCTTCCTGATGGAGCACAGCGGGCTCACGTTTCCGGAAGCCGTCAGGGAACTTGCGCAGTCGGTCGGACTGACCGTGCCGCAGGAGCCGTCGTCGTTCAGGGGCGCGGGCGACGGCTACGCGAGCGCGCCGAGCAAGGCGGTGAGCGTCGCGCTGACCGAAGTCATGCAGACCGCCTGCGATTTCTACCGCAAGCAGCTGCGCGGCGCGCCGAACGCGATCGCCTACCTCAAGAAGCGCGGCCTGACGGGGGAAATCGCCGCGCGCTTCGGCCTCGGCTATGCGCCCGATGGCTGGCAGAATCTCGAAACCGCCTTTCCCGACTATCGCAACGACAACCTCGTCGAAGCCGGCCTCGTGATCGTCAGCGAGAAGAACGACGCGCAGGGCCAGCCGCGCCGCTACGACCGCTTCCGCGAGCGCGTCATGTTCCCCATCCGCAATGTGAAAGGCAGCGTGATCGGCTTCGGCGGCCGCGTGCTCGACAGCGGCGAGCCGAAGTATTTGAATTCCCCGGAAACGCCGCTATTTAGCAAGGGCAGCGAGCTTTACGGCCTTTTCGAGGCGCGTCTTGCGATTCGCGAACTGGGGTATGTGCTCGTCGTCGAAGGGTATATGGATGTCGTCGCGCTCGCGCAACTCGGGTTTGCGAACGCCGTGGCGACGCTTGGCACGGCCTGCACGCCGGTGCACGTCCAGAAGCTCTTTCGCCAGACGGATACCGTGGTGTTCAGCTTCGACGGCGATTCGGCCGGACGGCGCGCGGCGCGCCGCGCGCTGGAAGCCGCCTTGCCGCACGCCGCCGACAACCGCACGGTCCGTTTCCTGTTCCTGCCGAAGGAGCACGATCCGGACAGCTACGTGCGCGAATTCGGCGCCGACGGCTTCGGCGAGCAGGTCGACCGGGCGATGCCGCTGTCACAGTTTTTGCTGAACGAGGTGCTGAACGACAAGGATCTCGACCAGCCGGAAGGCCGCGCAAAGGCGCTGTTCGACGCGAAGCCCCTGTTGCAGGCGCTGCCGGCCAACGCGCTGCGGGTGCAGATCCTACACATGCTGGCGGACCGGCTCGACACGCCGTTCACGGAGATCGCCGCGCTGTGCGACATCGATTCACGCGCGGCGGCGGTCGCCAGAAGCGCGCTGCCGAAGAGCGAGCGCAGGCGGGTGACGGGGCAGGAGCAGCGGGCGCTGCGCAATCTCGTGATGTACCCGGGCATCGCCCAGGCGCTCGATCACGAGAGCGAGCAGACCCTCGTGACCATGACGGAGCACGGCGAATTATTCAGCGAGGTCATCGGCCATGCACGCGAGCTGGGCGAGAGCGCCGAGTTCCAAATGCTGTCGGACCTGTTGAGAAACGCTGCAAATGCACCCACGTACGAGGATATCTTCCAGGAAATTCTCGCCTATGATGAAAATGTGCGGGATCTGCTGCTGCGCGACCCGGCCGACGAAAGCGCGACAGAACGCGTAGCCGAGCAGAAGAAGCTGCTCGCGGAAGAATTGCAGGGGACTGTGGTGAAGCTGCGTCACGACAGCTACCGCAGCCGGCTGGATCAGTTGGCGCGCCAGGCGACGCTTTCGGCGGAGGAAGTTGCTGAATTTACGGAATTATCCGCCAAAGCTGCTCAAATCAAGGCGGCACGGGTAGTGAGCCGGGAGAGCTGAACCCCGGTGCTATAATAAAAGGTTTTCAGCAAGTTGTTTTTTGGTTTGTTTTCCTGTGCGGTACCTCATTTGAAGCATGAGTTGAAACATGAGCTGGAGCGTGCGCTGCAGTCATGAAACTGATGAGAGGTTCAATGAGCACAAGGTGCATCAGCGAGTCGGTAGACGTCGGTGAGCGGCAGGCGAATAAGGCAATGGCGAAGACTTCTGGCGGGAATGAAGCGACACAACACGGCTCGGACGAGCCGAAACGGGCAGTGGCCCACAGTCGGTCAGCTTTTCTCCCTGGAGCGTCGAGGGCCCGGGCCGCGCCCTGCATCAGGAAGAGCGCGCAGGCTGAATCGGCTGCGAGGACAGCGCCGGCAACCGCGGTGAAAGCCGCGAGATCGCCGGAAAAGCTGCTGGAACAGGCAGACAGGCACGCAGACGAACAGACGGGCGCAAGGGAAGCGGCTGCTATTGAGGGTGGACATCGCAGGATTGGGCGGGACCCGCAATACGACCCCAGGGGGCACGCAGGACGAAGCAGCGCGCGCAAATTCAGTATCCACGGTTCCATCGGCTGTCGTCCAGCAGCCGCGAGTCGAGACTAAAGCCGGTACGGCGAACTCCATGACGAAAAAGCTGAACGAAGTACCCGTCGAAGACGACGCAACGCAAAACCCCGAGCCTGTCGCCGCTCCTGTGGCCAAGGTCGAAAAGGTGAAGGCGCGTGACCGCCGCGCGAAGGAAAAGGCGCTGCTGAAGGATGCGTTTGCCTCGGCCGCGCCCGGCACGGCTGAAGAGCTCGAAGAGCGCCGCTCGAAACTGCGCGCGCTGATCAAGCTCGGCAAGGAGCGCGGCTTCCTCACGTACGCGGAAATCAACGACCACCTTCCTGACAACTTCGCGGAAACCGAAGCGATCGAAGGGATCATCAGCACGTTCAACGACATGGGCGTCGCGGTCTACGAGCAGGCGCCCGACGCGGAAACGCTGCTCCTGAACGACAACGCACCCGCCGCCTCCTCCGACGACGAAGTCGAGGAAGAGGCCGAAGTCGCGCTGTCGACCGTCGATTCCGAATTCGGCCGCACGACCGACCCGGTGCGCATGTACATGCGCGAAATGGGCACGGTCGAGCTGCTCACGCGCGAAGGCGAAATCGAGATCGCGAAGCGGATCGAGGACGGCCTGAAGCACATGGTCATGGCGATCTCCGCCTGTCCGACCACGATCGCGGACATCCTCGCGATGGCCGAGCGCGTGCAGAACGAAGAGACGCGCGTGGACGAACTCGTCGACGGCCTGATCGATCCAAACGCCGCCGACGCCGACGGTTTCTCCGAGCAGGAAGCGGAAGCGATCGAAAGCGAGGAAGAGGACGAGGCGGAAGAAGAGAGCGACGACGAGGAAGAAGAGGACGAAGGCACCGCCCAGGCAAATGCCAACGCCGCTCAGCTCGAAGCGCTCAAGCGCGCGTCGCTCGAAAAGTTCTCGCTGATCAGCGAGTGGTTCGACAAGATGCGCCGCGCCTACGAGAAGGAAGGCTACAAGTCGAAGGCGTATCTGAAGGCGCAGGAAGCCATCCAGACCGAACTGATGTCGATCCGCTTCACCGCGCGCACCGTCGAGCGCCTGTGCGACACGCTGCGCGCGCAGGTGGATGAAGTGCGCCAGGTCGAGCGGCAGATCCTGCACACGGTCGTCGACAAGTGCGGCATGCCGCGCGCCGAGTTCATTGCCCGTTTCCCGGGCAATGAGACGGATCTCGACTGGTCGGACAAAGTCGTCGCGGAAGGCCACGGGTACAGCGCGATTCTCGAGCGCAACATTCCGGCGATCCGCGAACAGCAGCAGCGTCTGCTCGACTTGCAGGCGCGCGTCGTGCTGCCGCTCAAGGACCTGAAGGAAACCAACCGCCAGATGGCGGCGGGCGAACTGAAGGCGCGCCAGGCGAAGCGCGAAATGACGGAAGCAAACCTGCGTCTCGTGATTTCGATTGCGAAGAAGTACACGAACCGCGGCCTGCAGTTCCTCGACCTGATCCAGGAAGGCAACATCGGCCTGATGAAGGCGGTGGACAAGTTCGAATATCGCCGCGGCTACAAGTTTTCGACGTACGCGACGTGGTGGATTCGCCAGGCGATTACGCGTTCGATTGCCGACCAGGCGCGCACCATCCGGATTCCGGTTCACATGATCGAGACGATCAACAAGATGAACCGGATTTCGCGGCAGATCCTGCAGGAAACTGGCCTCGAGCCGGATCCGGCAACGCTTGCCGAAAAGATGGAAATGCCGGAAGACAAGATCCGCAAGATCATGAAGATCGCGAAGGAGCCGATCTCGATGGAAACGCCGATCGGCGACGACGACGATTCGCATCTCGGCGATTTCATCGAGGACACGAACACCGTCGCCCCGGCCGACGCCGCGCTGCACGCCAGCATGCGCGACGTGGTGAAGGACGTGCTCGATTCGCTCACGCCGCGCGAAGCGAAGGTGCTGCGCATGCGCTTCGGTATCGAGATGAGCACGGACCATACGCTCGAGGAAGTCGGCAAGCAGTTCGACGTGACGCGTGAGCGGATTCGTCAGATCGAAGCGAAGGCGCTGCGCAAGCTGCGTCATCCGAGCCGCTCGGACAAGCTGAAGTCGTTCCTCGAAGGGAACTGACCGGCTCTTGTCTTGCGAGGCGTTGTGAGGCAAACTCGCAACCCTCGCGAAGCAAGCGCAATGATCCGATGTATCGAAGAAAGCGCCGCCCGGCGCTTTCTTTTTGCCCTTTTCTGCCCAAGGGCCGGAAGCTTAATTGGTATAAGCTGTCGACTCATAATCGACCGATAGTGGGTTCGAGTCCCACCCGGCCCACCAGCTTTCCCTCGTAGCGTGTCTTGAGCACGTCCAGCAGCAGCCCGAGCGCGGCGTTATCCGCTTGCGGCGCATACGCGATCGCCACCTCGATCTTCAGCTCCGGCTCTTCCTTCAGCCGCCGGTACACCACACCTTCCCGCGCAATCGTCTTGAGCGATGCGGGAATCAGCGCGACGCCCTGCGCATCGGCGATCAGCCCCAGCAGCACATGATGATCCGCGGGCTCCGGCAGTCGCTGCGGGTCGAAGCGCAGCGCGCGAAACAGTTTCTCGAAGTGATCGTGGTAAGCCGGATTCAGGCGCCGCTCGGGCCAGAAGAGCCGGTCATCGCGCAGTTCGAGGAGCGAGATCCGGCGGCGCTTGCTCAGGCGATGCCGCTCCGGCAGCGCGGCGACGAGCGGATCGGCGAAGAGACGCTGCACCGTGAGGTCGGCCGTCGCCGAGGGCAGACCGATCAGCGCGGCATCGAGCGCGCCGCGCCGGATGTCGGCCACCGACTGCTGCGAGTATTGGCGCTTCTGCACGAGCCGCAGCCCCGGCGCGCGCTTTTCGAGAGCGGGTGCGAGCCACGTGAAGAGCGCGGCGTCGAGCACCGTCGTGATGCCGAGCCGCAACTCGACGCGCCGCGTCGTCCGCTCCCGCACGCGGGCGAGCATCGCATCGGCGCTTGCCAGCAACTCGCGCGCTTCAGCGAGGAAGTGGCTGCCCGCGGCTGTCAGCGCCACGCCGCCGCGGTCGCGGTCGAAGAGACGCGCGCCGACGACTTCTTCCAGCGCCTGGACCTGCCGCGTCAGGGGCGGCTGGGTGATCGAAAGCCGCTCGGCGGCGCGCCGGAAGCTCGATTCCTCGGCCACCGCCACGAAATATCTCAGTTGCCACAGTTCCATGAACGCGTTCGGATCGATGTGATACGAAAAAGGTATCACGCCGAAGGAATTGGCGCGTGCGCGCCGTGCGGACTTATCGTTGCGTCGACGCTGGCCACGACGCCAGCCAACCCTGAACCAACCGGCGAGGCCCAGCATGAACGACACCACGATGAACCCCACGAGCGCACTGACGCGCGGCCTGCGTCAGATCGGCATGGTCGAGGCAACGGAGCAGCCGTCGATTATCGGCGCATTGCGCGACATCGCACCCGACCTGGCGACGATGACGATCGCATTCGTCTACGGAGACATCTACTCGCGGCCCGCGCTCGATCTGCGGCAACGGCAGTTCGTCACCGTGGCGGCGCTTGCGGCGATGGGCGGGCTCGAGCCGCAGTTGCGCTTTCATGTCGCGGGGGCGCTGAATGTCGGCTGCACGCCGGCTGAAATCGTCGAGCTGATGACGCATCTGGTCGTCTACGCGGGATTTCCTGCCGCGGTGAACGGCATCCTCGTGACGAAGGACGTGTTCGGGGAGCGGGGCGTGGCGCCCGGCGCCGTCGCGACGCAGACGCAGACGCCCGGCAATCGCTACGACCGCGGCCTCGCCTGCCTGCGCGCGATCGACGGCGCCGTGGGCGAGCGCGTGATCGAGTCGCTGAACGGCATCGCGCCGGATCTCGGTCGTTTCGTCATCGAGTTCGCGTTCGGCGAAATCTACACGCGAGCGGGCCTCGATCTCGTCTCGCGCGAACTGGTTACCGTCGCGGCCCTCGCCGCGCTCGGCACGGCCACCCCGCAACTCAAGGTGCACATGCACGGCTTCCTGAACGTGGGCGGCACGACGGAACAGCTCGTCGAGACGGTGATCCAGATCGCCGCCTACGCCGGTTTTCCCCGCGCGATCAACGCGGCGCTCGCGGCGAAAGACGTCACGAACGAGCGCATGAGCGGCGGGCATTGAATTCGCTGCGATCGAGATGCCTTGCCGAAGCGCCGTGCCCGCTGCCTGAACATTTCACGGCGGATGCGTATAGTCAGTGCATGGTGCGCGGAGTGGACCGGCGCCGGTGTGCGTCGTCTGACATAGCGTATGCATTATGCTGACGATAAAAACCTTTTGCTATCGTTTATGCATCTTCTCCGCCAGCATGAAAGCGATCTATCGCGTTAAAGGAGACGGGCAATGGAAAACAATACGGATCTGAAGCGCTACGACTTGCTGATCGGGGGCGAATCGGTGCCGCCGGGCGGCGGCGAGTATTCGGTCGATCTCGATCCGGCGACCGAGGCGCCGATCGCGCGCATAGCGCAGGGGACGTCCGCGGATGTCGACCGCGCGGTGCAGGTCGCGCGCGGCGCGCTCAAGCCGTGGAACGCGATTCGCGCCGCCGAGCGCGGCCGTATCCTGATGCGGTTTTCCGAGCTGCTGCGGGCAAATCAGGACGAACTCGCCGCCGTCGAAAGCCTGGACGCCGGCAAGCCGATCGCGGGCGTGCAGCGGCAGGACGTGCCCGCCGCCATCGATACGCTCGCCTATTACGCCGGCTGGTGCGACAAGATCAACGGCCAGGTCGTGCCCGCGCGCCCCGATGCGCTCACGTATACAGTGCGCGAGCCGGTCGGCGTGGTCGCGGCGATCGTGCCCTGGAATTTTCCGCTGATGATCGGCATGTGGAAGATCGCGCCCGCGCTCGCGTGCGGCTGCACGCTGATCGTCAAGCCCGCGGAGATCACGCCGCTCTCGGCGCTAATGATCGGGCGGCTCGCGCTCGAAGCGGGCGTGCCGCCGGGCGTGCTGAACATCGTGACGGGCAAGGGCTCGGTTGTCGGCGATGCGCTCGTTGCGCATCCGGGCATCGACAAGGTGACGTTCACCGGCTCGCCGTCGGTCGGGCGCGGCATCCTGCAAGGCGCGGCGGGCAACTTCAAGCGCGTGACGCTGGAGCTTGGCGGCAAATCGGCCAACGTGATTTTCGCCGACGCCAATCTCGACAACGCCGTGCGCGCCACCGCGTCCGGCATCTTCTTCAACGCGGGCCAGGTCTGCTCGGCGGGCTCGCGCGTGCTGGTGCAGCGCGAGGTGTACGACCAGGCGGTCGAATTGCTGGCGCAGCGCGCGCAGGCGATCAAGCTCGGCGACCCGTCGCAGCGCGAAACCGCGATGGGGCCGCTGATTTCCGCCAGGCAGATGAAGACGGTGCTCGATTACGTCGACATCGGCAAGGGCGAGGGCGCGTCGCTCGTCACGGGCGGGCGGCGCGTGGGCGACCGCGGGTTTTTCGTTGAACCGACGGTGTTCGCGAACGTCGAGCACGAGATGCGCATTTCCCAGGAGGAAATCTTCGGCCCGGTGGCGAGCGTGATTCCGTTCGACGACGAAGCTGACGCGCTGCGCATCGCCAACGGCACGGCCTACAGCCTGGCGGCGGGTGTGTGGAGCGCGGACATCGGGCGGGTGCACCGCATGGCATCGGAATTGCGCGCGGGCACGGTGTGGGTGAACACGTACGGCTATACCGACGTGCGCCTGCCATGGGGCGGCTCGGGCGACTCGGGCTTCGGCCGCGAGCATGGCGACGTCGCGATCCAGAACTTCACGGAGCCGAAGAGCGTCTGGGTGTCGCTCACGCCCTGAAGTGAAGCGAAGCGAGCAGCAACGAAAAAGGGCGGCCGGGAAACCCGGGCCGCCCTTTTGTGCCGCGTCGCGTGTGTTCAGGCGTGCGCGGCGTTTTCGTGACGTGCGCGCCAGAGGCGTGCGCGGCGCGTGCTGTCGACGTATTGCACGGTGTTGGCGCGGCACGCTTCCATTGCGGCGTTCTTCTTGTCGACGATCGCCTGGCAGAGGAATTCGGCGCTGTACGCCTTCAACAGATGCGGGCAATGCGTTTCGATGTATTGCGCGATTCTTCCGTAGTCGCTGTCGGCCGAAGCCAGCGAACGATACGTGTCCGTGTCCCAGCGGAACATCAGATCGAGTTCTTCGAATGCGCTGTTGTAAGCGCACAGTTGTGCCTGCACTTCGCGGTCGTCGCTGTGAGTTGCGTGGGTCATGTCCGTCTCCTGGATGGCCGTGGGGGCTTGAAAACAGGATAGGAAAATCGACCCATATAGGATAGTTAAAGTTTTTTCGACTTATTATAGAGAAAGATTTATATGTTTGGCTTGCCCGTCTCCGCGCCGATGTGGGTGATCGCTTCGATCTGCGCCGCGCCTTCTTCGATCAGGAATTCCTTGAACGCCACCGCGACGGGCGGCAGCCGCTTGTTGTTCCGGTGGACGAGGAACCAGCTGAGCATCACGGGAAAGCCCGCGATATCGAGCACGGCCAGCTTGCCGACCTGCAGTTCCATGCTGATGGTGTGCGCGGAGAGAAAGCTGATGCCCATGCCCGCGATCACCGCCTGCTTGATCGTTTCGGTGCTGGTGATCTCCATCGCGACGTTCAGGTTGGGCAGCCGCCCGGCGAAGCCTTCCTCCATCGAGTTCCACGTGTCCGAGCCCTTTTCGCGGACGATGAACGGCTCGCCCGCGAGCGACTCCAGCGGAATGTCCTTTTTGCCGACGAGCGGATGATCCGGCGGCGCCACGATCACGTAGGGATGCGGCGCGAAGGAGATGTTCTCGGTGTCCATGTCCTTTGGGGGACGGACCATCACGGCGAGATCGGTGAGATTGTCGGTCAGCTGGTGCAGCAGTTCCTCGCGGTTGTGCACCGCAAGGTTCAGGCGGACGTCCGAATTGCGCTTCGTGAAGGCGGCGAGCAGACGCGGGAAGAAGTAGTCGCCCGCGCTGATCACCGCGACGTTGAGCGTGCCGCCGGAAATGCCTTTCAGGCGCGCCATGGCGTCGTCGGCTTCGCGGAACTGCTCGAGGATGGCGCGGCTGTAATGCAGCATCTCGTCGCCGGCCGGCGTCAGGTAGATTTTCTTGCCGAGCTGCTCGAAAAGCGGGAGCCCCGCGTGTTCCTCCAGTTGCTTCACCTGCGTCGAAACCGCGGGCTGCGTGAGGTACAGTTCCTCGGCTGCGCGCGAGAAACTGAGGCGGCGGGCGACAGTTTCGAAGATCTTCAACTGTCGCAGCGTGGCATTGCGCATCACGGCAAACGTCCTCCATCCATTCACGATAGCTAACTTATACAATAATTTTTTCTAACTTTCCTTAATCGTTTTTCTCCCCCACGATGCTTTCACGTCCGGCGTTTGTAGTAAGCCGCACATGGTTCATCGCCGTTTTCGGTCACGCTCGCCCATGAGCGCCGGCCACGCGCGGTGCAAGCAGTGAAGAAAAACGGCATCACCTCCGGGTTTCTTCGGACCTTGGGACTCGCCTGACAATGATCCTTCGATCGCCATCCGCGGATGTTCGCAACCGGTTGATCTCTTTCGCCCCATCTGCCTTGCGGCCGCCTGCCCGCGCCGCGTGGCTTGAGCATTTTCCCTGACAGACCGACCTTTTATGCACCGGCACAATGCGCCGGTGATTTTGCAGTGCCACAAGCGCCGCACGAGCGCTGAAAACTGAAAAACGGAGACAGACATGGCAAACGCAGGCACGGTCGCGCCCGGGCATCCGCTCGGCCGTCACCACAACCGCTGGATTCAACTGGCGATCGGCATCATCTGCATGGGGCTCGTCGCCAATCTGCAGTACGCGTGGACGCTATTCGTCGTACCAATGGATGCGAAGCACCACTGGGGTCAGGCGGCGATCCAGACCGCGTTCACCATATTCATCGTCACCGAAACATGGCTGGTTCCCGTCGAAGGCTGGCTCGTCGACAAGTTCGGCCCGCGGCCCGTCGTGATCGGCGGCTCGATCTGCGCCGCGCTCGGCTGGGTCATCGACGCTCACGCCACGAGCCTCGTCCATCTCTATATCGCCGCGGTGATCGCGGGCGTCGGCGCGGGCTGTGTCTACGGCACGTGCGTCGGCACGGCGCTCAAGTGGTTTCCGGACAAGCGCGGCCTCGCGGCGGGCCTGACGGCCGCGGGCTTCGGCGCGGGCGCGGCCGTCACCGTGATTCCGATTTCCAACATGATCCAGAGCTCGGGCTACGAGCACGCGTTCATGTTCTTCGGCATCTTCCAGGGCGTCTGCATCTTCCTGCTCGCGCTGATGCTCGTGCGTCCGAAGCCGCCGGTGAGCGCGGGCGCCGCGAAACGCGTGTTCGCGACGAAGGTCGACTACACGACCGGGCAGATGGTGCGCTCGCCGCTCTTCTGGGTGATGTACCTGATGTTCGTGTTCGTCGCGGCGGGCGGCGTGATCGCCACGGCGCAGCTCGGGCCGATCGCGAAGGAGTACGGCTTCGCGAAGATGCCGATCAACCTGCTCGGCGTGACGCTGCCGCTGCTCACGATGGCGCTGTCCATCGACAACCTGTGCAACGGCTTCACGCGGCCGCTCTGCGGCTTCGTCTCGGACAAGATCGGCCGCGAGAACACGATGTTCATCATCTTTCTCGGCGAGGGCGTCGCGCTGCTGGGCCTGATGGAGTTCGGCCACAACCCGTATCTCTTCATGTTCTTCGCGGCGATGACCTTCCTCTGCTGGGGCGAGATCTTCTCGATCTTCCCGGCGACCTGCGCCGACACGTTCGGCGGCAAGTACGCGGCGGCGAACGCCGGCACGCTGTACACGGCGAAGGGAACGGCGTCGATGCTGGTGCCGCTCGCCTCGGTGCTGTCCGCGATCGGCTCGTGGAACGCGGTGTTCATCACGGCTGCCGTCATTTCGATCGCGGCGGGGCTGTGCGCGAAGTTCGTCCTCGCGCCGATGAGAAAACGCTGGATCGAAAATTCCGTTGCGCAATCGTCGGGCTCGATCGACGCCTCGTATCAGTCGAGCGGCTGGCCCGAAGCGACGCGCAATTCTTCCGCACAATGAGAGGGCATGACATGCGCGATTGTTCGGCCGGGGAAGCGCATGTCAGCAAGGCATTGAGCGTTTCGCTGCATCAGTTGAGACTGTTCGTCACGCTCGCACGGCACCGCAGCTTCACGCGGGCGGGCGACGAATTCGGCGTCACGCAGTCCGCGGTGAGCCGCAGCATCCGGGAACTCGAAGACGAACTCGAGCTGCGGCTCTTCGATCGCACCACGCGCCAGGTCGCGCTCACCGACACCGGCCGCAAGCTGCTCGCGCGGGTGGCGCCGCTCGTCGAGGAACTGGAGGCGACGCTGCGGCCGCGCCCCGGCGACGGCAGCGAGCCCGGCATCGTGCAGCTCGCGAGCAGTTCGAGCCTGACCGCAAGCGTGCTGCCGGCGCTCCTCGCGTCGTGCCGGGCGATCTATCCCGATATTTCGGTTGCGCTGGTCGACAAGCCGCAGAGCGCCGTGCTGCAACTGGTGCGCTCGGGCGAGGTGGACGTGGGCATCGTGATCGGGCCGGAGAACCTGGACGAGCTGGTCGCCGAGCCGCTTTTCACCGATTCGCTGTGCGCGGCGGTGCCCGCGGGGCATCCGTTTGCGGCGCGCGCGAGTGTGCGCTGGCACGAGCTGCGCGGCGCGACGCTCCTCGTTCTCGACGACGACACCAGCAGCCACGCGGCTATCGACCGGGCGCTCGCAATGTACGACGTCGCCGGTGCGACGCGGCAACGGCTCGCGCAGGCGCCGGCGGTGTCGCAGATGGTGGAGGCCGGGCTCGGCATCGGCGTGATGCCGATGCATGCGTGTGCCGCCGCCGGATCGCGCGTGCGGCCGGTCGCGCTTGCACCGGATGTCGCCCGCACGGTCATGCTCGTGCGGCGCCGCAGCCGCGCGCTGCGGCCGGGTGCGGCGAGCGTGTGGGCGCACTTTGTCGCGTCGTCGGCTGATTTGCGCAAGAGCGCGCCTCAGGCCGTCGAAGCCTGATGTTTCCTTTGGCCCTGTCGTTTCTGCAGGTCCTGTAGTTCCCGCGGTTTCTCATCCGCACCGTTCCGGCAAGGCGCGCGGACCTTCCCCGAAGGTCCGATTTTCCCCCGCGCCGCGCTCATCGCAACAACGTGCGATTCGATTTCTCATAGCGAAATCCGCCGCATCCGGACACGCCCAGGTCCGGACGCCGACGGCTCCCGGTGAGCGGCTTTTACCCGCCGCGCGCACCGTGCAACGAACACCCTCCTGACCGACCCGACCCGCGCGAAACCCGCGTGGGACAACGCGCGCGCACCGCGCGCAGCAACGGATTGAAGCGAGATTTTCCTTAATTCGCGGCCCGCCGCGGACCCCGAAAATCGGCGTTTCCGGGACCACATTTCACCTTGTTCTACGGCAATACGGAATGTAGTATGTTGTATATCAGACGGCTATAAACACCCTTAGGAGACGAGCATGAAGATCTGCGTATATGGCGCTGGAGCAATCGGCGGGTACATGGGCGCGCAACTGGCGCGGGCGGGAGCGGAGGTGAGCTTCGTCGCGCGCGGGCCGCATCTCGCGGCGATGCAGGCAAACGGCGTGCGCCTGCAAGTCGACGGCGAGGAACACACCGTCAAGGTGCGCTGTACCAACAACCCGGCGGAGCTCGGGCCGCAGGACTACGTGATCATCGCGCTGAAGGCGCACTCGGTGCCGGGCGTGGTCGATCTGATGCCGCCGCTCCTCGGTCCCGACACGGCCGTGGTCACCGCGGTCAACGGCCTGCCTTACTGGTATTTCCACGAGCACGGCGGCGAGTTCGCCGGCACGACGCTGCAAAGCGTCGATCCGGGCGGCAAGCAGTGGAACGTGCTCGGACCGGAGCGCGCGATCGGCTGCGTGCTGCTGCCCGCGGCCGAGATCTCGGAACCGGGCGTGATCAAGCACGTCTACGGCAAGAAGTTTCCGATCGGCGAGCCGAACGGCAAGATCACGCCGCGCCTGCAGGCGTTCCACGACATCATGGCCGCCGCCGACATGGAAGCACCGATGCGCGAGAATATCCGCGACGAAATCTGGCTGAAGCTGTGGGGCAACCTGTGCTTCAACCCGATCAGCGCGCTCACGCACGCCACGCTCGACGTGCTCACGAGCGATCCGGGCACCCGCGCGCTGTCGAAGGCGATGATGCTGGAGGCGAAGGACATCGGCGACAAGATCGGCGTGAATTTCCGCGTCGACGTGGAAAAGCGCATCAACGGCGCGGGCGCGGTGGGGGCGCACAAGACCTCGATGCTGATGGACTGCGAAGCCGGCCGCCCGATGGAGATCGATCCGCTGATGAGCGTCGTGCAGGAGATCGGCCGGCTGGTCAAAGTCGACACCCCGATGATCGATGCGGTCCTCGCATTGATCAAGCTGCGCGAGGCCGTCAACCAGGGAACGGCCCAGCCTCGACCCCTGACGGAAACGCAAAAAGCGGCCTAAACTGGAATTAAGCCGCCGCTGTGGTTTCTGATATACAAGATGCAAAATATGTTGCGTCCTGCTGCGACGCAACATATACTGGAGTCTCTTAGGTACTTACCCGGAGTCTTCAAATGAGCATCGCAATGTTGATTGTTTTTGGTATCGCGTTGGTGGCCACTGGTGTGAGCGTTACGTTTATGATTGCATCGGCAGTGCCGCAGCCCATGCTGCAGCGCGCACAGGAACATGGTCGGTTTGCCGGTCTGGCGGCGGACGATCAGAACGGCGGTTCGGGCAAGCAAGTAAGCGCCGGCCGGCCGAACTTGGGAAATCAAGCGATCAATGCCATCTGATACTCAATCTGTAGATAGACCCGACGTCCGTCCGAACGGGCTGACGCTTTCGCTGGAGCCGATCAATGCCACGGTTTCGCTGCGCGACCAGGCGTACGCGAAACTGCGGCAGGCTATCGCCGAAGCGGATATCTATCGCTCGCGCGAAGAGATCCGGCTCGACGAAAAGGAACTGACCGAGGCGCTCGGCGTAAGCCGCACGCCGATTCGCGAAGCGATGACGCTGCTCGAGCAGGAGGGGTTCCTCCGCACGGTGCCGCGGCGGGGCGTATACATATTGCGCAAGACGAAGCGTGAAATCGTCGAAATGATCCACATGTGGGCGGCGCTCGAGAGCATGGCCGCGCGCCTTGCCACGCAGCGCGCAAGCGACGAGGAAATCGCCCAGTTGCGCCACATGTTCGACAGCTTCCGCGACAGCACGCCGGCGGAACATATCGACGAGTACTCGGAGGCGAACATCGCGTTTCATCAGGCGATCGTTCAGCTCGCCAAGTCGCAGATCATTTTCGACACCATCAAGAACATCTTCGTGCACGTGCGCGCGATCCGGAAGATGACGATCTCGCAGAGCGACCGCGCCTCGCGCTCGATCGTCGACCACATGAACATCATCGAAGCGCTGGAGAAGCGCGACACGGAACTGGTCGAACGGCTCGTCAGGCAGCATTCGCTCGACCTGGCCGCGTTCGTCGAGGCGAACTGCGACTTTCTGGATTGACACCGCAGCCGCTTCCCGGTTTCCGCGGAGAGTCATGATAGTCATGAGTGGAGGCCGCCCGGCGTGATCGCCGGGCGGCCTTTTGTTTGCGCGTTTGCGCGTGCGCGCCGCGCGTCAGCGCATCGCCCGCAGCATCGTTTCCCCGAGCGCCGCCGGCGAATCCGCGACATGGATGCCCGCCGCCTTCATCGCGTCGATCTTCGCGCTCGCGGTGCCCGACCCGCCCGAAATGATCGCGCCCGCGTGGCCCATGCGGCGCCCGGGCGGCGCCGTCGTTCCCGCGATGAACCCGACCACCGGCTTTTTCGTGCGCGCGTCCCTGAGAAACTGCGCCGCTTCTTCCTCCGCCGACCCGCCGATCTCGCCGATCATGATGATGCCTTCGGTGGCGTCGTCGGCGAGGAACAGTTCGAGGCAATCGATGAAATTCGTCCCGTTCACCGGATCGCCGCCGATGCCGACGCAGGTCGTCTGGCCGAGCCCGGCGGCCGTCGTCTGCGCGACCGCTTCATAGGTGAGGGTGCCCGAGCGCGACACCACGCCGATCTTCCCCGGCTGGTGGATATGCCCCGGCATGATGCCGATCTTGCATTCGCCCGGCGTGATGACGCCCGGGCAGTTCGGCCCGACGAGCCGGCTCGCCGACCCGGCGAGCGCACGCTTCACGCGCAGCATGTCGAGCACCGGAATGCCCTCCGTGATGCAGACGATGAACGGCACTTCGGCGTCGATGGCTTCGAGAATCGCATCGGCGGCGAACGGCGGCGGCACGTAGATCACGGACGCATCGGCGCCCGTTTTCGAGACGGCATCCGCGACGGTGTCGAATACCGGCAAATCGAGATGCGTCGTGCCGCCCTTGCCTGGCGTTACGCCGCCGACCATCTTCGTGCCGTAGGCGATCGCCTGCTCGGAGTGGAACGTGCCCTGCGCACCGGTGAAGCCCTGGCAGATCACCTTGGTGTTCTTGTCGATCAATACGCTCATGGTGCGATCCTTTCAGTGGCGTGCGGCGGCGACGGCGCCGACGATCTTGTCGGCGGCATCGGCGAGGTTGTCGGCGGGAATGATCGTGAGGCCGGAGGTGCGCAGGATTTCGCGGCCGGCGTCCACGTTCGTGCCGGCGAGGCGCACGACGAGCGGCACGTGCAGGTCCACTTCGCGCGCGGCCGCGACCACGCCCTGCGCGATCACGTCGCAGCGCATGATGCCGCCGAAGATGTTGACCAGAATCCCTTCGACTTTCGGATCGCGCAGGATCAGCTTGAACGCCGTCGAGACGCGCTCCTGCGTCGCGCCGCCGCCGACGTCGAGGAAATTGGCCGGTTCGCCGCCATAGAGCTTGATGATGTCCATGGTTGCCATCGCGAGGCCCGCGCCGTTCACCATGCAGCCGATGTTGCCGTCGAGCTTCACGTAGTTCAGGCCGTGTTTCGCCGCCTCGATTTCGGCGGGATCTTCCTCGTCCTCGTCGCGCAGCGCCTCGATGTCGGGATGCCGGAAGAGGGCGTTGTCGTCGAAATTGAGCTTGGCGTCGAGTGCGATCACGTCGCCCGCGCGCGTCACGACGAGCGGATTCACTTCGACGATCGACGCATCCAGGTCGACGAACGCCTGATACAGCGCGCCGATGAACTTCGACGCCGCGCCGACCTGCCTGCCGGTCAGCCCGAGCCCGAACGCGACCTCGCGCGTGTGAAACGGCTGCAGGCCCGTGGCCGGATCGATCGCGACCTTGAGAATTTTCTCAGGCGAGTGATGCGCGACCTCCTCGATCTCCATGCCGCCCTCGGTGGACGCCATGATCGTGATGCGCGAGGTCGCGCGATCGACGAGCATGCCGAGATACAGCTCGCGCGCAATGTCGCATCCTTCTTCGACATAGAGGCGCTTCACTTCCTTTCCCGCCGGCCCGGTCTGCTTCGTGACCAGCACCGACGACAGCATCTTCTGCGCGTTCGCGCCGACGTCCTCGACCGATTTCACGACCCGCACGCCGCCCTTGCCGTCGGGGTCGTTGGTGAAGCGCCCGGCGCCGCGCCCTCCCGCGTGGATCTGCGACTTCACGACCCATACGGCGCCGCCGAGCGCCCTGGCCGCGTCCGTCGCTTCCTGCGCCGAAAACGCGACCCGGCCCTGGGGCACGGCAACGCCGTACTTTCGCAGCAGCGCCTTCGCCTGATATTCGTGGATGTTCATTGCGTCTCCTGTCCTCTGATGGGAATGAGCGCGCAGTCGTTGACATCCTCCAAACTACGCGCTGAAATATGATATATCACATTTCACGGAGAACAATAGTCGTTTCCGGACTACCGCCGAGTTGGAGAATTAAGCGGATGTTTAGCTGGGGATGTGTGGTGATACCCGCACTTTTAGCTTGTTTGCGGTGCAGCATTATCGGTCGTGGAAGGCTGTTCACGAACGCCGTGGGGGCATGCTGCAGTGCAATACAGGGTTTCCGAGATTTCGAATACGCTTGACTAATACTGTGTGTGGAATATTGTATATCACAGCAACCGGGCGCTATCACGCACAGGGCGCCTTACTTACATACAGCCTTCGGATCGATCCGGCTGTCCTCGTGCCGCGAATCGCGCCGTGGACGACGTACAAATAATTAGTCATTGAAGAGCATGGGAGACAGCAATGAGCAAAGCACTGGATGGAGTGCGCATCCTCGATTTCACGCACGTTCAGTCGGGTCCGACCTGCACGCAGCTGCTCGCGTGGTTCGGCGCGGATGTCATCAAGGTGGAGCGCGCCGGGTCGGGCGATATCACGCGGGAGCAGCTGCGCGATATTCCGGAGGCCGACAGCCTCTACTTCACGATGCTCAACCACAACAAGCGCTCGATCACGATCGACACCAAGAATCCTGAAGGCAAGAAGGTTCTCGAGTCGCTGGTGAAGAAGTGCGACGTGCTCGTCGAGAACTTCGCGCCCGGCGCGCTCGACCGCATGGGCTTCACGTGGGAACGCATCCAGGAGCTGAACCCGTCGATGATCGTCGCCTCCGTCAAGGGCTTCGGCGCGGGCCCGTACGAGGACTGCAAGGTCTACGAGAACGTCGCGCAGTGCGTGGGCGGCGCGGCATCGACGACCGGTTTCGACGACGGCCCGCCGGTCGTGTCCGGCGCGCAGATCGGCGACTCCGGCACGGGGCTGCATCTCGCGCTCGGCATCGTCGCGGCGCTCTATCAGCGCAAGACGACCGGCCGCGGCCAGAAGGTGCTCGCCGCGATGCAGGACGGCGTGCTGAACCTGTGCCGCGTGAAGCTGCGCGACCAGCAGCGCCTCGAGCGCACCGGCGTCATGAAGGAATATCCGCAATACCCGAACGGCACGTTCGGCGACGCCGTGCCGCGCGCCGGCAATGCATCGGGCGGCGGCCAGCCGGGCTGGATCCTGAAATGCAAGGGCTGGGAAACCGATCCGAACGCGTACATCTACTTCATCACGCAGGCGCCCGTGTGGGGCGAAATCTGCAAGGTGATCGGCAGGGAAGAGTGGATCGACCACCCGGACTACAAGACGCCCGCCGCGCGCCTGCCGCACCTGAAGGACATTTTCGCGGAAATCGAGCGCTGGACGATGTCGAAGACCAAGTTCCAGGTGATGGACATTCTCAACAAGCACGACATTCCGTGCGGCCCGATTCTCTCGATGAAGGAAATCGCCGAGGACGAGTCGCTGCGCAAGACCGGCACGATCGTCGAAGTGGATCATCCGGTGCGCGGCAAGTACCTGACCGTCGGCAATCCGATCAAGCTCTCCGACAGCCCGACCGAAGTGACCCGCTCGCCGCTCCTCGGCGAACACACCGACGAAGTGATGGCGGAACTCGGCTACAACGCCGACCAGATCGCGACGCTCAGGAGCCTCGGCGCGATCTAGCCGCTACCCGCCGCGCGGTTTCGGGCGCGAAGTACACGCAAGCAAGTGGGCGCGGACGCACCGGCCTGATCGCACGCCGGTCCGTCTCGCGCATGGCCGCTGCCGCCGTTCGTGCGGCAGCGTATCTCTCCCCTTCGAGGACAACCTAGTGACAACCTGGATCCGCTTTCGCGACGCCGGCGGCCATATCGGCTTCGGCACGCTCGATCAACATTCCGGCCGTGTGGTGCAGCATGACGGCGCGCTCTTCGACAATCCGCGGCCGACCGACATTTCGTTCGCCGCCGACGACCTGACGCTCCTCGCTCCCTGCCAGCCGAGCAAGGTGGTCGCGCTCTGGAACAACTATTACGCGCTGTCGCAGAAGCTCGACAAGGCGCCGCCGAAGCATCCGCTCTTTCTCATCAAGCCGCCGATGTCGGTGATCGGGCCGAACGAGGCGATCCGCCGCCCGAAGAGCTATCAGGGCAAGATCGCGTACGAGGGCGAACTTGGCATCGTGATCGGACGCGAGTGCAGCAACGCGTCGGTGGAGGAGGCCGAGGCGGCGATCTTCGGCTATACCTGCGTGAACGACGTGACCGCGATCGAGCTGCTCCAGGAAGATCCCAACTTCGCGCAATGGTGCCGCTCGAAGGGCTTCGACACGTTCAGCTGCATCGGGCCGTCGATCGTGAGCGGTCTCGACTGGCGCTCGGCGCACGTCGTGACGACGCTCGACGGCGTCGAGCGCCAGAACTACCCGCTCGACGACATGATCTTCTCGCCCGCCGAGCAGGTGAGCATGATCTCGGCCGACATGACGCTCATGCCCGGCGACGTGATCGCCTGCGGCACGTCGATCGGCGTCGGCTCGATCAAGGACGGATCGAGCGTCGGCGTCTCGATCGAGGGAATCGGCACGCTCACGAACCGGCTGGCGCAATAAGCCCCCGGAGGCGCCCATGTTCGACGCTTTCGGCGGCGCGCTCTGCGTGTTCGCGGTCGTCGCGATGATGGCCGCCCTGCGCACGGGCGGCGTCATTTCCCGGGCGCGCCGGCGTGTGCTGTGGGAAGTCGGCGGAATGGGCGCGGCCGTGGTGGTGGCGCACGCGCTCGTCGGAAGCGCCGATGCGGTGTTCGCGATGATCGTCGCGCTGCTGCTCGCGGGCGGCACGGCGGCGGCGTTCGCGCGGCTTCGCGTCGAGTGTGTGCCGCACGGCGCGTGGATGCAGAGCCTGATCGCCGCGGCCGCGCTCGGCTCGACGCTCTTCGCGCATGCGGATGCCTGGAAGGCGCCGGAGGCGGCGCTGGCGGGCGGCGCGCTCGCGCTCTTCGTGGCGTGTTGCGCGGCGCTTGCACGGATTCGCGTGAAGTTGCCGGATGCGTCCATCGCAAGCTCGCTGCATTTCGCGTGCGCGGGCGCCTGCGCCGCGATCGCCTATACGGCGGGGTTGCAGCAGGGCGCGCTCGCGGTGGTCATCGTGAGCGCGATGGCGGCGCTGATCGGTGCGCATCTGACCAAGGCCATCGCCGACGACGCCTGGCCCGCGCTCGTCTCCACGTTGAACGGCTATGCGGCGTGCTCGGTGGTCGCGGCGGGGATGGGGCTCGGCAGCGGCGTGCTGCTCGTGACAGGCGTGGCGCTCTCGATCGGCTGCGTGGCGTCGCATGCACGGGCGATGCAGTCGCGCGCGAGCTATTCGAAATAATGCGGCGCCAGCCGCAAACTGAAAACGGCGGTCCGCCTGATGGCGGTCCGCCGTTTTTTACATCGGAAGGACTTTTCAGCGCATCACGCGCGGTCGCGATTCCATAGCGCGCCGAGCACGAAACCGATGGCGCCCGCAATCAGCAGACCGTTGATCGGCTGGCTGATGACGGCCGTGCGCACGTTGTCGATGGTCTGGCCGTACGTCTGCTGGAGCGAGCCGAGCGTCTGGCGCGCCTTGCCTTCCGCCTGAGTCGACGCATCGCCCGTGAGTGCGCCGACCGCGTCCTGCACCTTGCCCACGACGGTTTGCGCCGCGCCTTCCACCTGATCCTGCACCATGGTGCCTCCCGTTCCGGTTGAAGCGGTTAAACGAAGTTTCCGGCGTGGCCGGAACGCATGATGCAGCACGGTTCGTGCCCGGCGGCCCGGACGGCGTCAGGCCGGCGGCCCGATCAGGCGCGTGACGATCGCGATCAGGTCGTCGATGGAAAGCGGCTTGCGATGAAACTCCGCCACGCGATGGGTGAGCGCCGGCGCCTTCGCCGCGGCGCTCGTCAGCACGACGGGCACGTCCGCGAGCGCTTCGTCCTGCGCAAGTTCGCGCACGAGGGCGACGCCGTCCATGCGCGGCATCATCCAGTCGGTGACGATCAGGTCGGGGCGGTTCTGGCGCGCCGCGTCGATCGCGAGCGCGCCGTTCGACGCCGTGACGACCTCGTAGCCTTCCATCTCCAGCACGAGGCGCCAGGTGGTCAGGATGTCGAATTCGTCATCGACAACGAGGATCTTCTTCATGTCCGCGCGCCGGCATCGGACACCGACAGCGACGGCGCGACCGAGCCGTGTCCTGACAGCAGCCCGGTCCCGCCGATGAACCCTTCGGTCACATGCAGCCCGCGCTCATCGATGATGAAGCGGCGGATCGCCGAGTCGTGTGCGCTCTCGCGCTGCTTGATCACCGAAAGCATCCGGTAGAGCCCGGAATTCGCTTCCACGTAGCGCATCAGTACGATGTTTTCGGTCATCGCCGAGGCGCGCATGGCCGCGGCGGGGACCGCTGCGGTGTAGAGCGGCAGTTCCTCGGTCAGGATCGTCGTGACGCCGGCCTGCCGAAGCCGGTGCGTGAGCGCGTTCAGGAACAGGCCGAAGCGCTCGACGCGGTTGGCCGAATCGTGAAAGCCCTCGATGCCGTCCACGACGAGCCGCGACGCCTTCGTGCGCGTGACTGCCGCGATCAGCTCGGCGGCGAGTTCGTCGATGGCGAGTTCCACCGCCGGCTGCCACTGGATCGCGAGGCGCCCGTCCTTCGCGGCGGCGCCGAGCCTGATCGACACGGCTTCGGCCTTGGCGATCAGCCGCTCGGGCGACTCGTAGAAGCCGAAGTACACGCAGCGCTCGCCGCGCTCGATGCCCGCTTCGAGAAACTTGAGCCCGAGCAGCGTCTTGCCGACGCCCGAGGGCCCGATGAGCGTCGTGGTCGAGCCTTTCACCACGCCGCCGCCCATCATCGCGTCGAAGTCCGGCATCCCGAAGCCGAGTCTCGACTTGAGGTCGGGCGCGCCCTCCATCATCGACGGACGCGCTTCGAGGCGCGGGAACGTCACGAGGCCGTCGCCGGTGATCCTGAAAAAGTGCTTGCCGAGCAGGTGATCGCGGGCGCGCAGCTTGTGCACTTCGATCTCGCGGGCGCGCCGCATGCCGGTGTTGTAGCGGTTCAGCTCGACCAGGCCGTCGACGAGCGTGTGCTCCGGATGCGGCTCGTTGCCCGAAAGCGGCGCGAGAATCAGCGTCGTGCAGCGCGCGGCGCTCACGAACGCGCTCAGTTCGTGGATGAACTGCGAGAGCTCCAGCTCGGTCGAGCTGAATTCGCGGGCGCTGCGAAAGCCGTCGATCACCATGAAGCGCGGCCGGCTCGTCTTGATCGCCGACGCGATGAGCGCGAGGAAGCCGGACAGGCCGTCGCGCATCAGCTCGTGATAGCCGGAGACGAACAGCATGCGGTCGGAGATCGCGTCCGCGTTGTAGAACGACAGGCCTTTCAGATGCGAAAGCAGCTTCGAGTGCGATTCCGCGATCAGCGTCACGTAGAGCACCGTGTCGCCCTCGCGCACGCGATGAAAGCCGATCTGCGAGGACAGGATGGTCTTGCCCGCGCCTGCCATGCCCTCGATCAGATACAGGCCGCCTTCCACCAGCCCGCCGCCGAGGATGTCGTCGAGGCCGGGCACGCCGGTCGTGATGTTGGTTGCGTCGTCGTCCGGCTTCCTGGCCGGCTCGTTCGATGCGGTGTCGTTTTTGGTCATGAATGTCCGGATTGCCTGGCGCAAGAGCGCGCGAACGCGAATTATGGCTGACTGGAAGCAGCATGTCGCTCGCGTTGCAATTTCCAGTCCGGGACGGCGGGCGCAACAGCCGCGTTTCCGTCCTCGGTCGGAAGGAAACGCGGCTGACCGCCGCGTCGAACGTCGTAGAGCAGCATTTTTCGCGCCCGGGCTGCCGCGATCCGCATCGCGCGGCGGGGAACCCCGCGCCGGATGCGGGCGAATCGGTGAATCGGCGAATCAGGATCGGTCCTATGGGCGCCCGGGTGCCGCGGATGGTCTCATGGCGGCCGCTCGCATTCGGCCGACGCCGTGCGCGCTTCCACTTACCGCGTCTCATGCGATGTCCGGCGAATGCCGCCGCGCGTGCGGATGCGTTTTCGATCCGGTCATGTCCATCTCACACACTTTCGTCGCCGCCGGCCTGCTCGCCGTGGGCGCGCTATTCAACCCGGCACCGCGCGCGGCCATCGCCGCCGACCCTGTCGGCACCGTCGACCCCCGCATCCTCGCGCCCGCCGCGTTCGCCTTCAAGGCGGATCGCGGGATCTTCACCGAGTTGCGCGCTGTTCCGTCGGACCCGCGCGTCTTCTCGCGCTGGGAGCCTCCCGGTCACGGATCGCGCGCAGACGAGCCGGAGCATCGCTGGGATCGCGGTCAATCGCTTTAAGGCGCCAACTGTTTAAAAAGCCCAATGAGATTTCGAATGACGACGCCCGCCTTTTGTAAATGACTGGAATTCGGCGTTTCCTGTCCCATAATCAAGAAGGCCATGCTTCTTCATTAAGAGAACATCGACATTCATGAAAACCACAATTATTTCCTGGAGCGGGCTGATCATTGCGGGATGTCTGTTTGGAATGGCGACGGCTACGGCCGCAGGGCCCGCAAGCGATTCGCAGACGGCGGCCGGCACGCGCCGCGGTCTTTTGCAGAGCAACGCCGCCGACACGACGCAACAAGGCGCCACCACCGGTGACGTCGCCGAATTGCAGCAAATGATTCGCGACGGCAGGCTCACCGAATTGCGCACGACTTATAACGGGAGTTACGGCGCGGCACTGCTGTACTACCCCGACGAAATGCTTTATTACGTCGCATTGTTCCAGCAAAAGAAATTCTGGCGGGTGCTGAAAACGCAGAACGATGCCCGCGCAGAAGCCACGTATGCGGAGTTCTCCAAATCGACCGCTTCTCTCGGCGATACCGAAATACGCCGTCTCAAGCTCGAAGCCGAGAAGGCTTATGCCGACCGCCTGATTGCCTCGCAACAGAACCGGGCCAACCGTCTGCAGGCCGATCTGGAGGTCGCGCGGGCGCAGCAGGGCCAGGTTGCGGAGCGCCAGCAGGAACAGCAGGAGGCCATTCGCTCGCTGCGCGCCGAACAGGCCGCCGCGCAGGCGCAATTGCGCGCGCTTCAGCAGCGAGTGAACGAACTTCAGAAACAGGCCGACGGCGATCTGGCGGCTCCCCTCAAGTGATCTGGCGCACAAGCGCCTGAAGCGCAAATTCGAGATGGCGCGGCCGTCTCGCGTTTCGTTTCGGGTGCGCCCGCACACAGCCTTACGCATCTTGAAAAGCGCTTCTCTTTAAGAGTTTTCGCGTGAAAAACGCGTAATACCCCATGCTAAGATTCCGCGCGATTTTCGGATTCCCGATTAATTCGGTACGTGAGTCGGCGGCTTGAGGCGAATAAGGTGGCTGTGAAGATCGGGTTGTCCTCTCGTGCCCATGCAGTGCGTATTTGTCTCGATTTTTCAGTCATAGAGTAATTTCAGAACGGTAATCAGGATGTACAAAAAACTAGTCGTTGCAAGTCTTATTTCGATCGGTGCGCTCGCCGGCTGTACGACCGCCTCGGGGCCGACCTACAACGTGTATGAGATTCAATCGGCGAATGGCGCGAAGGCGTATCGCGTGGATTGCCATGGCATTTTCGAAGGCGTGAGTGCGTGCGTGGCACAGGCGCAGCGCGTCTGCGGCGACAAGCCCGCGTACAAGCTCGACACGATGGAGCGTCTGCGCGCGCCCAACGAAGCCGCGAATGATCCGCGCATCCTGACGTTCCAGTGCGGCGCGCCGACGGTGCAGGCCGAACCGGCTCCGCAGCCCGCGCCGGCTCCCGTGCCGCCGGCTCCGCGCCAGCTCGACCTGAGCGGCGACGCCAACTTCGCCACCGACAGCGCCACCCTCACGCCGAAGGCCACGGCGACGCTCGACGAGTTCATCGCCGCCGGGGAGGGCGTGACGTTCAGGGCGGTCACGGTCTCGGGCTACACGGACTCGACGGGTTCGGCGTCGCACAACAAGCGGCTTTCCGGGCGTCGCGCGCAGTCGGTTCTTCAATATCTGAAGAATCATGGCCTGCGTTCGCAGAGCTATCACGCAGAGGGTTATGGCGCGTCGAACCCGGTGGCATCGAACGCGACCGTCGCTGGCCGCGCACAGAACCGCCGCGTCGAGATTCACGTCACCACGCAATAAGCGAAGCGTCAGCGCAAAAAAGCCCCGCAAGGCGAGAGCCTTGCGGGGCTTTTTTGCGTCCGTCCGGTCCGCCGATCCGCGTGCCTTTAGAACAGCGTGAGCTGCGCGCGTCCCGGGCCGCCTTCCAGCGTCAGAAGATGTTGCTTGCGCTCGACACCGCCCGCGTATCCCGTCAACTCGCCATTGCCGCCGATCACGCGGTGACACGGCACGATGATCGCCACCGGATTGCGTCCGTTCGCGCCGCCCACCGCGCGCGACGAACCCGCTGGCAAGCCCAGCCGGCGCGCGAGGTCGCCGTAGGTCCAGGCGTCGCCGAAAGCGATCTCCTGAAGCGCGCTCCACACGCGCTGCTGAAACGTGGTGCCGTCGAGCCGCAGCTTCAGCGAGAACACGCGCCGCTCGCCGGCGAAATAGTCGTCGACCTGCTCGCGCGCCTCACGGATCACGCGCGACGCCGGGCCGCCATCGGAGAGCGTGGGCTCGGGAAGGCCCGCCGGGAAATGCTTCTGGCCCACGAAAAAGAGGCCGGTCAGGCTGTCGCCCTCGGCGCGGTACAGGATGTGCCCGAGCGGACTCGGGGCCACATGGCATTCGATCAATTCGCGTCTCCGTGCAGAAGCGCTCTGCGCAGACGATTGTAGAACCGCCTCAGATGAACGGGTTGTCGGCCGTGCCGGTGGGGGCGGGCGGTTCGTCCGCGAGCTTTGCGGGCAGCGCGGCGTCCTTCTGCAATGCATCGACGATGGCGTTCACCGCCTTCTGCAACGCCAGCGCGGTGGCGAGTCCGGTCTTGTCGCGGGCAATCGAGAGGTCTCCCGCGATCGTGATGCGCGTCGTGCCGTTGGTCACGCTGAGTGCGTCGCCGTTGATGTTGAGCGCGTCGCTATCGTTGGCAAATGGCTTAAACACCTTTCAGTCCTCCAAGTCGTTTGTCCTTCAGTGCCTCCGGGATGCCGGGAAACTGCAGCCCGCTCATCGCTTCCAGTTCGTGCACGGTCTTCATTGCGTAGTCGTCGGTCGGCACATTCTCGACGACGACCGCGAACGCCAGCTGCCGCGACGGCAGATACACGACCTTGTACAGCTGCGTCGGCACGAAGACGCGCGATTCGCCGATCGTCTGCAACTGGCGCCCGGAAAAGATCGGCCCGGTCACGACATAGGCATCGCCCGATTCCTCGACGAGCCGGCGCACGGCCTCTTCGATGCGCGACCAGATGCGCCGGTTGTTCGACGGATTCTGCGGCACGATGTTCGCGAGCGAGAACGATTCGGCCATGCCCTTCTTGCTCCAGCGGTCGCCGGCCGGGCTCATGTGGCCGCGGTCGTAGCCGCTTCGCTTGTAGTCGGAGAGCTGGGCGCTGTCGCCGGGCGGGAGCTTGCGCTCGGCGTAGAAACGGTTGGTGCGCGTGTTGTTCTTCGCGTCGTCGACATGGCGCGCCGTCAGATGTTCCGCCGACCACAGCGGCCCGTGCGTCACGCCGGAATGGAGCACGGCGAAGTCGGAATAGCAGATTTCCTGCGTCGAGGCGCGCATCTTCGCATTGGCGACGACGGGCGCGCGTCCGTCCGGACTGAACTGCGGACAATCGGTGGAAGCGGAGGCGGCGAGCGCCGCCGTGAGACACGAAGCGCCGAGAAGCGCGGCGGCGAATGCCTTGAAGCGTGCTTTCATGCTGGGATGTCGAACCGGTGCGTGGGTGGAAAGCGTGAGGCGTGCAGCACGCGAAGGCCGCAAAGTATAAGCGGTGTACCTGGCCGGTTGGCAAGATGCGACGATGAAATATCGGGCGCGTTAGAATCTGCCCGCATCCGCGTCTTCCATCATCGAGTCCCCAACAGCCCGCCATGACCTTTCTACGCCGTTCGCTGTCCGCCGTGCTTTTCGTAGCGACGCTCGCCGCACTCACGTTCGCGCCTGCGTCGTTCGCCGACGATCCCGCATCGCAGGCCGACAGCAACGACGGCCCCGCCTACGGCCCCGAGCTGCAGGGCTTCGACTATCCCTATCCGGTCGCGCGATTCGCGCTGACGTCGCAGCGCCAGATCGTGCGCATGGCGTACATGGACGTGCATCCGCTGCGTCCGAACGGCCGCACGGCTGTGCTGCTGCACGGCAAGAACTTTTGCTCGGCGACGTGGCGCCAGACCATCGAGACGCTGACCGACGCCGGCTATCGCGTGATCGCGCCGGACCAGATCGGTTTCTGCAAATCGACCAAGCCGGCGCGCTACCAGTACAGCTTCCAGCAGCTCGCGCGCAATACGCACGCGCTGCTCGAAGCGCTCAACGTGAAGCAGGCGACGCTGATCGCGCATTCGACGGGCGGCATGCTCGCCGTGCGCTACGCGCTGATGTACCCGCGCGAGACGGAGCAGATCGTGCTCGTCAATCCGATCGGGCTGGAGGACTGGAAGGCGAAGGGCGTGCCGTCGATTTCGATCGACGACTGGTATGCGCGCGAACTGAAGACGAGCGCCGACGGCATCCGGCGCTACGAGCAGAGCACCTATTACGCGGGCCACTGGCGCGCCGACTACGAGCCGTGGGTGCAGATGCTCGCGGGCATGTATCGCGGCCCGGGCAAGGATCTGGTGGCGTGGAATTCCGCGCTGCTCTACGACATGATCTACACGCAGCCGGTGGTGCATGAATTCGACCAGTTGCACACGCCGACGCTGCTGCTGATCGGCGACAAGGACACGACGGCCATCGGCAAGGACTTCGCGCCGCCGGAGATTCGCCCGACGCTCGGCCGCTATCCCGATCTCGCGAAGCTGGCGGCGGAGCGCATCGCGGGGGCGAAGCTGGTCGAGTTTCCGGAACTCGGGCACGCGCCCCAGATGCAGGACCCGGCCGCGTTTCACAAGGCGTTGCTCGACGGGCTCGCGGCCACGCCGCGTTCGAGCGCGGGCAACTGAACGATCAGCGTCACGCCGCGCGCCACCATGAAAACGGTGAGCGCGAGCCACAGGCCGTGATTGCCCATCGGCCCGGCGAGCGACCACGCGGCCAGCATGAACACGGCAAGCGACGCGGCCATCGCGTTCATCAGCGCGTGCGTGCGGGTCGCGCCGATGAACACGCCGTCGAGCTGGAAGCCCGCCACCGACGCGAGCGGCAGCACGGCCGCCCAGGGCAGGAAGCGCAACGCGGCATCGCGCACGGCGGCCTGATCGGTGAGGCGAGCGACGATCCAGCCGCCTGCGAGCGAGTACACGAGCGAAAAACCCGCCGCGCCGATCACGGACCACAGCATCGTCACCTTCACCGCCTGCCGGAATGCGTGGCGGTCGCGTGCGCCGGTCGCCGCGCCGACGAGCGCCTCGGCCGCGTGCGCGAAGCCGTCGAGGCCGAATGCCATGAAAGTCTGGAAGTTGAGCAGGAGCGCGTTCGCGGCGAGGATCGCGTCGCCCTGGCGCGCGCCGAGATGCGCGAACCAGCCGTACGACCCGAGCAGGCACAGCGTGCGGATGAAGATGTCGCGGTTGATCGCGACGAGGCGCCCGAGCGCGCGGGCGTCGGCGAGCGCCGTCCATGAAAGCGGCGGCAGGCCGCGCGGGCGCAGCCACCACAGGATCGCCATGCCGAGCGCGAAGCCGCAGGCGTCGGCGGCCGCCGTCGCCGCGCCGATGCCCGCGACGCCCCAGCCGAAGCGATACACGAACACGAGCACCGCGACGATGTTCACCACGTTGATGAAGACCTGCGTGACGAGCGCGAGCCGCACGCGCTGGCAGCCGAGCAGAAAGCCCAGCACGACGTAGTTGGCGAGCGCGAACGGCGCGGCCCAGATGCGCGCGTGGCAATAGTCCTGCGCGGTTTGCTGCACGGCGTCGGTGCCGCCGAGCGCGCGCAGCCCGTACACGATCAGCGGCGTCTGCAGCGCGAGCACGGCCGCGCCGATCCCGATGGCGAGCAGCAGCGCGCGCAGGAGGCTTGCGCGCAGCGCGTTGTCGTCGCGCGCGCCGAACGCCTGCGCGACGAGGCCCGTCGTGCCCATGCGCAGAAAGCCGAAGCCCCAGAACACGAAGCTGAAGACCAGCCCGCCGAGCGCCACGCCGCCGAGGTATTGCGGACCGTCGAGATGCCCGGCGACGGCGGTATCGACCGCGCCGAGAATCGGCTGCGTGAGGTTAGCGAGGACGATGGGAAACGCGAGCGTCAGCACGCGCCGATGCCAGTGGACGGGCACGGCCTGCGGCGTCGGCTTGTCGGTCTGCGGGGTGTTCAAGTGCGGGTCCGGAGGCGGCGAAGGCGCCATTGTCCCGAGTGCGCCCGCGCCGCGCAACCTGCGCACAACCTGCGCAATCAGACGAACCCGCCGATAATCGCCGCTGGCCGCCGCCTCGTATTTCTTACACGCTCATGAAAACCCTGCTGCTTTACGTCGTCACCGCGATCGCCGAGATTGCCGGCTGCTACTTCCCGTACCGGTGGCTGAAGGCCGGCGGCTCGCCTTGGCTTCTCGTGCCGGGCGCGTTGTCGCTTGCGCTCTTCGCGTGGCTGCTCACGCTGCACGATACCGCCGCCGGGCGCATCTACGCGGCGTATGGCGGCGTGTACATCGGCGTGGCGATTGCGTGGCTGTGGGCGGTCGACCGCATCCGGCCGACCGCGTGGGACGTCGCGGGCGCGGTGATCGCGCTCGCGGGCATGAGCGTGATCGCGTTCCAGCCGCGCGTCTGAGCGCGGCGCAACACTGAAGCCTCGCGTCAGGCTTCGAGCGCGAGCAGCGCGAAGGTCGCGAGCCAGTGCTCGCCCATGTAGTCGCCCGCCACGTGGGCGATGCCGGAGGCGAGGTGCTCGTCGGCGGCTCGTTCCAGCAGCGCGACGCGCGCGTCGCCCGCAGGCAGCGCCCGCGCAAGCGAGCGCTGGCACCACGCGCGGCTCAGGTTCAGGCCGTCGAGGTGGGCGAGCTTGCCGTCGCTGCGATCGGTGACGGTGGCGGGCACGAAGAGCGTCGCGGGTTCGCGCGAGGCGAGCTTCGGCAGGAACCGGTCGAACCAGCCGGCGAATTCGCCGGCCGGCAGCACGCGCCGCATCAGCTCGGCCTCCATCAGAGCAGGCGACAGGAACTCGTCGCCCGCGGGCTCCCACGCCTGGCACGCCTCGTCGTTCAGGAACCAGCGCTTCGCCGTCTCGACGATCAGCGTTTCGAACGCGGCATCGCGCGCCTGCCGCGCATAGCCGATCGACAGCGCCAGCGCAAACGCCATGTTGAAGTGCGTGCCGACCCTGAGCGGATACGTCGACTTCGGCAGGAACTCCGCGAAGCGCGCGACGAATGCGTCGGCGAGCGGCTGCAGGGTCTTCGCCCAGCGCGCGCCTTCGGCGGAGCGCATCGAATGCAGCTGGCCCGCCAGCGCGAGCAGCCACGCCCAGCCGTACGGCCGTTCGAAGCCGCGCGCGGCGGGGCGCTCCAGGTACGCCACTTCAGCGGCGACATTGGCGTCGGTCAGATGCGCATCGATCAGCGCGCGAATCTGCGCGGCTTCGGGCAACTGCGGGAACGTGTCGTAAAGACGCGCGATCAGCCAGTAGCCGTGCACGCACGAATGCCAGTCGTAGCTACCGTAGAACACGGGATGCAGCGCGCGGGGGCTTTTCACGTCCTCGGGGCCGGCCATCACGTGATCGAGCTTGTTCGGATACTCGCGCGTCAGGTGACCCAGCGCGACGCGGGCGAATTTCGACGCGAGCGCCGCGTCCAGTGCGATGGTGGGCCGTGTGTTCATGCGCGCCTCGTCGTGAGAAATGGATGGGTGCCGGCGCGAACGCAAGGCGTCCGGAAATGCCGGGCGATGAATCTAGCACGGGACTTTATCGATAAAAGCTCAATAAAGTGTGAAGTAAGGGTAAATACCTAAATTCCGCATTTCCGCGTGATTCACGCGGGCAAATCCCGCGCCCCGGGAGTTGGCTCGCCGCAGCGGGTTACGTCTCCGAAAGCCTTTGCCAATCGGGCTGTCAGCAGGCGGCGCCGGCCGGATCGCCCTGTCGCACGGTCTCGTGCAGCGAAACATCGGAGGAGTGACGGCGGCGCGATTCATGCTTGCACAGGTCGCATTCGAGGGCCGCCTTACCGGGCGATTACGGACATCGTCGTATAAACTTGCGCCCGAACGCCGCCCAGAGCGCTCCGATCCGGCGTCGATTCCCTCGATGAACCGGGTCCGATAGCGGCCCCGCGCCCTCTATCCAACAAGCAACATAAGGGATGAAAGCTACATGACCGACCTCACTTTTTCCGAAGCAGCAGATACCCGGCGGCGCGTGTTCGCGATCGTCGGCGCCTCCTCGGGCAATCTCGTCGAGTGGTTCGACTTCTACATCTACTCGTTTCTCGCGCTGTACTTTTCGGCGGCGTTCTTCCCGAGCGGCAATTCGACGACGCAGCTCCTCAACACCGCCGGTGTGTTCGCCGCGGGCTTCCTGATGCGCCCGATCGGCGGCTGGCTGTTCGGCCGGATCGCCGACAAGCACGGCCGCCGCAACGCGATGATGATCTCGGTCCTGATGATGTGCGGCGGCTCGCTCGTGATCTGCTTCCTGCCGACCTACGCGACCATCGGCGCATGGGCGCCGTTCCTGCTGCTGCTTGCGCGGCTGTTCCAGGGGCTCTCGGTGGGCGGCGAATACGGCACGAGCGCGACCTACATGAGCGAAGTGGCGCTCAAGGGCCGCCGCGGCTTTTTCGCGTCGTTCCAGTACGTGACGCTGATCGGCGGGCAGCTTGCCGCGCTGCTCGTGCTCGTCGTGCTGCAGCTCTTTCTCTCCACTGAGGAGCTGAAGGCCTGGGGCTGGCGCATCCCGTTCTTCATCGGGGCGTGCGCGGCACTCGTCTCGCTCTATCTGCGTAAATCGCTCGACGAAACGACGACGGCCGAAACCCGTCAGCGCAAGGAAGCGGGCACGCTGCGCGGCCTTCTGATGCACAAGCGCGCGTTCCTCACGGTGGTCGGCTTCACGGCCGGCGGCTCGCTCATCTTCTACACGTTCACGACCTACATGCAGAAGTACCTCGTGAACACGGCGCACATGGAGGCGAAGACGGCCAGCAACGTGATGACGGCGGCGCTCCTGGTGTACATGCTGTTGCAGCCGGTGTTCGGCGCGCTGTCGGACCGCATCGGCCGCCGCCAGTCGATGCTCTGCTTCGGCGCGCTTGCCACGATCTGCACGGTGCCGCTGCTGCATGCGCTGAAGGACGTGACGAGCCCCGTCATGGCGTTCGCGATGGTGGTCGTGGCGCTCGCGATCGTCAGCTTCTATACGTCGATCAGTGGCCTCATCAAGGCGGAAATGTTCCCGCCGGAAGTGCGTGCGCTCGGCGTGGGGCTGTCGTACGCGGTCGCCAATGCGGTGTTCGGCGGCTCGGCGGAGTACGTTGCGCTTTTCCTGAAGTCGATCGGCAGCGAGTCCGCGTTCTACTGGTACGTCACGGCGATGTGCGCGATTTCGCTCATCGTTTCGTTCCGCATGCGCGATCCGAGCAAGGAAGGCTATTTGCGCAACGAACCCTGAGGCTTACGCCCGGGCATCATTGCGCCGCGCTTACGGACAACCCCGCATTCATTTGGATGCGGGGTTTTTCTTTTTTTGCGCGGGCGGCAGAGCGCTTCTTCCGTCGGCGACACCGCATCCCGCACGCTCATGCACGCGCGCCCATGTTGCGCGCACGCCAATAGCGCTTCGCGATAGACGCTCGCATCCGCGATGACGGTAAGATTGCGGTACAGGCGCACTCAGGCCCGTCCGCGGCGCGCGGGCCAGAACTGGATACGGGTGCGCGCGGTCAATACCCGCGTATGAAGCGAAATGAGCGCACTCGAGCGCGTCCGTCTGCGTGGAGACTAGCCCATGGAAGATTTCGACGAAGCGCTGTATCACGTCTGGCAGGCCAACCTGAACGTGCTGACGGGTTCTCCCGGCGGCGCGTCGCGGCTTGCCCGGATGATGACCTTTTCTCCGTCGCACATGAAGCTGATCGTGGCCGGCCGGCGCGCTTTCAGCGAGGAGTTCGTGCGCGGCGTCGAAACAGTGACCGGCCTGCCGGCGCACTGGATGGACGAACGCCGCAGCGCCGCCGACATTCCCCCCGAAGCCCAGCGCGCGATGGACGAGGAAACGCCGGTCGCGGTATTTCGCGGCACCGCGCATCCGGCGCCGAAGCGCCCGGTGCTGCGCGGACCGGAGCCGCTGCTGTCGCAGACGGAAGCGACGCGGCGCATCGCGGATCAGGCGCTTCAGCAGGCCGAGACACACCGGCGGGATCTGGTGTTCAGGCGCAACCGCGAACTGCTGGTGCAGGATTTGCGGCGGCTGGAGCGACAACTCGCGTTGCTCCAGCTCGACAACATGACGCCGAAAGCGGAAGAACTGCTCGCATCCGACAAGCTGAGCGAAGCCGTGAAAGCCGACTTGTCCGGCCGTCTCGAACAGATCGACAAGCACAAGAAGCTGTTGCAGCAGCACGTGGAGAAACTCGCCGCGCTGCTTTCGAATGCCGACGACGCCTGAAGCTACTTCTTCGCGGGCTTCGGCTCGGGCTCGGGGTGGACCGCGATCGGATCGCTGGCGGGGAAGGTCTCGTCGAGTGCTTCGTCGAGCAATGCCTCCTCGTGAAGCGGCGCGTCCTTGCGATCGGCTTCCTTCGTTTTCGCGTCGGTGTGGCGCGGCTTGCTCATGGCCAGCTCCTGAAAGGAACAACGGAATTTCACTATAACAGCGGTGTCGCCGGCGTGCAGTGTCCCGGCGGCAGCACGCGGGCGGCATGCCCGTGCGCATTCGCCGTGCGTCGTTACCCCTGCGCTATCCCGTGCGCCGGTAGTCCGCCGGGCGTACGCCGGTCCACTTGCGAAACGCGCGGCGAAACGCGCTCGGCTCGGCGAAGCCGAGCGCGTCGGCGATTTCCGCGATGGTCGCGCTCGTGTCGGCGAGACGCGAGATCGCAAGGTCGCGCCGCAGCGCGTCCTTGATCGCCTGATAGGTCGCGCCTTCCTGCTTCAGGCGCCGCCTGAGCGTCGCCTCTGCCATGTTCAGCGCGGCGGCGACGCGGTCGCTGTCGGGCCAGTCGGCGGGCGGCAACTGGCGCAGGCGGCGCCGCACGTGCGCCGCGAGCGAATCCGGATTGCGGTACTTGACGATGAAATTCGCGGGCGCGTCTCGCAGGAACGTCCTGAGCGACGCCGCCGTCTGCACCACCGGCAGCGCCGCGATTTCCGGCGACAGATCGACATGCGACGCCGGCTGGCCGAATTGGAGATCGTCGCAGAACATCAGACGGTACTCGTCGCTCGCGGCGGGCTCCGGGCAGCGCAGGTGGGCCGAGAGCACCGGAATGCGCCGTCCGACGAGCCAGCACAGCAGCCCGTACACCAGGATGAACGCGGTGGCGTAAGCGAACATGCCCTTCGGCTCCCGGCGGTCGCGAAGACGGATGCGCACCCGGGTGGCGTCGATCTCGGGTTCGAGCGTCAGGTCGTCGAGCACGAGCCGCAGGAAGTTCGCGATGCGTGTCAGCGCCTGCGCGCCGTCGCGCGAGCCGAGCGCCGCGTGCGAGAGCAGCACGAAGCTGCCGCGGCGCATCGGATGGCTGTCCTGGCCGAAGAATTCGTCGTCGAGCGCGTCGGCGGTGGCGTGCCAGAGCTTGCCGTACTGCGCCGGCGACACCCGCGCGCGCGGCGATTCGAGCATCGCAGGCGCGATGTCGGCGGCGGCGAGGAGCGATTCGCGCAAGCCGCCGCGCGCCTCGGCGCAGCGCAGCGCCTCCTCGACGAGGCTCACCGGGATCGTTCCGCGCTCGGGGGCTGTCTTGTGGATTGGGGTAGTCACTAGGTGGCGAAAGCGCTCAGATAGCGTGATCGTTTTGGGCATCGGCTAACGTCCGGCGATTGCCTAGACTCGTTCGCAACGCGTGAAACCGCGCGACGGCCGGGCCTCGGGCCGAAAGTGTATACGATCGGACAAGCCTGATTCCGCGCCCCGGACCGCCCCCGTTCCTGCCCCATTCCCGAGCCCAATCATGATCGACAGTTTCCTCACCGAAGAGCAGCGCATGATTCGCGACGCCGCCCGCGAATTCTCGAGCGAAGTGCTCGCGCCGAACGCCGGCCAGTGGGACCGCGACGGCAAGATCCCCGACGCGGTCGTCCGCCAGCTGGGCGAACTCGGCCTGCTCGGCATGATCGTCCCGGCGGAACTGGGCGGCACGTACAGCGACTACACCGCCTACGCGCTCGCGATGGAGGAGATCGCGGCCGGCTGCGCATCGTGCGCGACGCTCATGAGCGTGCATAACTCCGTCGGCTGCGGGCCGATCCTCAAATTCGGCACCGACGCGCAAAAAGCCGCGTATCTGCCGAAACTGGCGAGCGGCGAGATGATCGGCGCCTTTTGTCTGACGGAACCGCAGGCGGGCTCGGAGGCGAACAACCTGCGCACGCGGGCGATCGAGCGCGACGGCAAATGGGTGATTTCGGGCAGCAAGCAGTTCGTGACCAACGGCCGCCGCGCCGGCATCGCGATCGTGTTCGCGGTCACGGATCCGGATCTCGGCAAGAAGGGCATCTCCGCGTTCATCGTGCCGACCGATACGCCCGGCTTCAACGTCGGCCCGCCGGAGCACAAGCTCGGCATCCGCGCGTCGGATACGTGCCCGATCACCTTCGACGACTGCGCGATCCCCGCCGCCAACCTGCTCGGCGCGCGCGGCGAGGGCCTGAAGATCGCGCTGTCGAATCTGGAGGGCGGGCGCATCGGCATCGCGGCGCAGGCGCTCGGCATCGCGCGCGCGGCCTTCGACGCGGCCCGCGCCTATGCGCGCGAGCGCGTGCAGTTCGGCAAGCCGATCCGCGAGCATCAGTCGGTTGCCAACATGCTCGCCGACATGCAGACGCAACTGAACGCCGCGCGCCTGCTCGTGCTGCATGCGGCGCGCATGCGCACGGAAGGCGTTCCGTGCCTCTCGGAGGCGTCGCAGGCGAAGCTCTACGCGTCGGAGATGGCCGAGCGCGTGTGCTCCGACGCGATCCAGATCCATGGCGGCTACGGCTACCTGCAGGACTATCCGGTCGAGCGCCATTACCGCGACGCCCGCATCACGCAGATCTACGAAGGCACGAGCGAAGTGCAGAGGATGGTGATCGCGCGAGCCCTGTAAGCCGTGCCCGAGCGGCGCATAAATAACGACATGGAGACACGATGAACCCGGCCGACGCCTTTACCGATGCACGCGACTTTCTGCTGCGCCAACGCACCGACTACGACACCGCGTATCGCGAGTTCAGATGGCCGGTGCTCGAACGCTTCAACTGGGCGCTCGATTACTTCGATCCGATGGCGCGCGGCAACGACGCGCCCGCGCTTGCGATCGTCGACGAAGGCGGCGGGAAGGCGCGTTACTCGTTCGCGCAGATGAGCGAGCGCTCGGCGCGCGTCGCCAATCACCTGCGCGGTCTCGGCGTCGGGCGCGGCGACCGCATCCTGCTGATGCTGCCGAACCGCGTCGAGCTGTGGGACACGATGCTCGGCGCGATGAAGCTCGGCGCGATCGTGCTGCCCGCGACCACGCAGCTCGCCCCCGCCGACCTGCGCGACCGTGTCGCGCTCGGGCGCGTGCAGCATGTGATCGTCGATGGCAGCGAACTGCAGAAGTTCGACGAAGTGGCGGTGCCGTCGCTGCGGATCGCCGTGGGTGGCGAGCGCGCCGGGTGGCTACCGTTCGATGCGGCGTATGCAGCGTCGGCGGACTTCGTTCCGGAAGCCGAAACGATGGCCGCCGACCCGTACCTGCTGTACTTCACGTCGGGCACGACGTCGAAGCCGAAACTCGTCGAGCATACGCACCAGAGCTATCCGGTCGGGCATCTGTCGACGATGTACTGGATCGGCCTGCAACCCGGCGACGTGCACTGGAACATCAGCTCGCCCGGCTGGGCGAAGCACGCGTGGAGCTGCTTTTTTGCGCCGTGGAATGCCGGTGCGTGCGTGTTCATCTACAACTTCAGCCGCTTCGACGCCGCGCGCACGCTCGATGCGCTCGTGCGCCATGACGTCACCACGCTCTGCGCGCCGCCGACCGTCTGGCGCATGCTCGTGCAGGAGCCGCTCGCGTCGTATCGCGTGAAGCTGCGCGAGATCGTCGGCGCGGGCGAGCCGTTGAATCCCGAGGTGGTCGAGCGTGTGCAGGCGGCGTGGGGCGTGCCGATCCGCGACGGCTACGGCCAGACGGAAACCACCGCGCAGATCGCCAACACGCCGGGGCAGCGTGTGGCGCCGGGATCGATGGGGCGGCCGCTGCCGGGCTATCGCGTGACGCTCCTCGATCCCGACGGCCATCCGGCCGACGAGGGCGAAATCGCGCTGCCCGTGGACGAACCGCCGCTCGGCCTGATGACCGGCTACGCCGACAATCCTGCCGCCACGGCAAATGCGATGCGCGACGGGTACTACCGCACGTCGGATGTCGCCGCGCGCACGGCGGACGGCTACTTCACCTACATCGGCCGCGCCGACGACGTCTTCAAGTCGTCCGACTACCGGCTGAGCCCGTTCGAGCTGGAGAGCGTGCTGATCGAGCACGAGGCGATTGCCGAAGCGGCCGTCGTGCCGAGTCCTGATGCGCTGCGTTTGTCCGTGCCGAAGGCTTTTGTCACGTTGCGCCACGGTTTTGCGATCGGGCCCGATGTTGCGCGCAGCGTGTTCGCGTTTTCGCGCGAGCGGCTCGCGCCGTACAAGCGGATTCGGCGCATCGAGTTCGCGGAACTGCCGAAGACGATCTCGGGGAAGATCCGACGCGTCGATTTAAGGCGCCAGGAGGCGGCGCGGACTGAAGGCGCTTCGCGCGGAGAGTTTGAGTTTTGGGAAGAGGATTTTCCTGATTTGAGGATGTGAGGGGACAGGGGTTGGGTGGGGTGTTTAACACCGTTTGATGCGCCTGCGCTCCTGTGAAACTTGCTTTGCTATTGGTTTATTAGCTTCGCCCCTGTGCGGGGCGGCAGTCACTTTCTTTGCTGCTGCAAAGAAAGTAACCAAAGAAAACAGCTATGGGGCAAGCGGTGTTAGGAGGTGACCACGTTTGGTTCATTCAGAGTGGCCCGACCGTAGGAGTGTCCACCTCTGTTTGTCGAGCAAATTGGTACGTGGACCCACTGTGTCATCGCGCCGTCAAACGGAGTGGTAAGGCAGTCATTCATCCGTCTGGGCACTGCGTGCCCGACGTCAGGTTTGCACGGTGTAGGGCACGCGCCGCGACATGACGAAGCGCCTTCGGATGCACGCGGCACGAACGAAGCGAGGCGCTTTGGTGTGCATGGCAAGAAAGCGAAGCGATTGGTGGTGGCGAACTTCGCGTCGGAGCGAAGCGAGGACGGATGAATGATTGCCTTACCACTCTGTGTGAAGGCGCGACGCCGCAGTGGGTCCGCGTACCTATCCG